>JACKGG010000008.1 GCA_020632035.1 Candidatus Nomurabacteria bacterium | reverse complement strand
TAGCATTTAATGCTTTGAGTAAGTCGTTATATAGACCAAGGGTATGAAGTGTAATTTTCCCAAACTTTAGCTCAAAGAATGAGTGCTTTCTTGCTAAAGAATAAAGCTTCTCAATATTTCCATCACTTAAATGCTCCTTGGCTCGTTGCGCTCTTTGTTTCTGTACGGCATCAAATATTTGATCTCTAACACGTTGTAGATTTTTTGTGAATTGGTGAGGATCTGGAACTTCAAGAAATCCGCAGACAAAGAACCTGTCATCATTTTTATTTCCAGACTCGTCCATGAAAACAAAATTCATTTAAACTACTTTCACTTTTGTGTCAGGGGAGATGATTCTGAAGTGTTCTGCTAGGTTAACTTTGTCCTGTGAGCTTTCGAATGAAGAATCTTTGAATACAGCAGTAAGAGGTTTGAGCTTCGCAATTTCTTTGATGGTTTCTTCTGGCACACTGTCTGCAAAACAAGCTACTAACCCAGATACTTCGCCGAAGTAGTCGTATACATATACATCTGCTCCGGACAATTCTTTCTTTTCAATAGGACGGTTTAGCTCTAGTGCCGACTGGACTAATACGCCATAAAGTAGATCAAGTTCTGAGCGGTCTTCTTTTACGTTATCTACTGTGTCGAGCAGAGATTCTTGGGTATGCTGGCCGACAGATTTAAATACTTCCTTGTAGTTAGTATCAGCAACGGTTAGTGTGCGGAAGCCAACATCGAGTGGCTTTTCACGTTTTGCAAGTTCATCTTTGAATTCTTCCTTTATTTTTTCACCAGCACGGCGAATACGTTCACGCGCAATCTCTGGAATTGATTTATATCCAGCTTTACGCGCTTCTGATTTTTCGTCAGTTTCTTCAGGTAACTGGACCTGAATGTGCTTGCGGTTACCGTCATCCTCGGCATTGAGTTGCATCACTGCGTGGGCTGTAGTCCCTGAGCCAGAGAAGAAGTCTAGTATTAACGAATTTGATGGGAAGATACTTATAATTTTTTTAATCAGCTTTACTGGTTTAGGGGTGTCGAAAATATTTCCTTCACCTGGGAAAAGTGCTTTTACTTCTTTTGATGCTTCGTCGTTTGTACCTGCATCTAGCCAAACACTTCTTGTATTTGTTCCAACACTATCTTTTAGATATCGTTTTTTTCTAGGCTCGTTTGAGAGTCCATCTCGCCCCCACGTAACTAGCCCTTGTTCCACGTTCTTCTTATGAGTATCTTCGCTACATGCCCAAACTCTGGTTGACTTCGAGTAGGTATCTGGAAATATCAATTCACCAGTTTTTGGTTGTTTTATTCCGTAATAGAGCCCTGGTCTCTGAGATTTTGTCCATTTACTACGATAGTCTGATTCAGCCCAAGCGCCATTTGGGTCATTATCTAGGTTCGAATATTGTTTAGACTGGTCTTCGTTAAGTTTCACAAGAGGAATGGTATTGCTAGTTTTCCCATAAATTAATATTTGGTCATGGGTGTATGCAAAACTCGTCTTGTTGTCGCCACTGGTTTTTTTCCAAGCTATCGCACCTACAAAATTTTCTTCTCCAAATATTTGATCATTAATTTTTCGTAAATTTGCAACTTCGCCGTCATCAATGGATATGAAGATTACCCCGTCATCACTAAGAAGGTTTCTAGCTAGTTTTAAGCGGGGATACATCATACTTAACCAATCACTATGGTATCGACCATTGGTCTTTTCATTCTTTTTAAACTGAATATTTCCGGATGCATCTTTGTACTCGGTATCTTCATCGTAGTCTTCGGTACTTGCTTTGAAGTCGTCGTGGTAGACAAAATCTTTGCCCGTGTTATACGGTGGGTCGATGTATATCATCTTTACCTTGCCAAGGTATGATTCTTGTAGAAGTTTTAGCGCATCTAAATTGTCGCCTTCAATGAATAAGTTTTCGGTAGTTTCCCAATCTTTGCTCTCATCAACATTTGGTCGGAGTGTTTTATTAATTGGTGCACCGGCTTCGATTACGGCTTTTCGCTTACCAACCCAAGTAAAGTCGTATGATTCATCTTTGTTATCGAGTTTGTCTAATTCCTCGCCGAGTGACTCAAAGAAATCACGGCTACTCTTCCAATCAACCTTATATAGATCAATTTTTTGCACACCACTATTGTCATTTATATTGTTCATAAGCTCT
>JACKGG010000007.1 GCA_020632035.1 Candidatus Nomurabacteria bacterium | reverse complement strand
ATCCCACAAACTCGAGACTTCCGTGGTCTACGCACAACATCTATAGATGAAATGGGTAACTACACTCTTGGTATCAAGGACAATACAATTTTCCCTGAAACTGCAGACGAAGATATCCGCGATGTATTTGGTATGTCTATCACTATCGTGACAACTGCTAAAGACAAGAAAGAAGCTGAAGCGCTTTTGCGACATATTGGCATGCCATTGCAAAAAGCCGAGTAGGCTTTTTAGAAAGCAAACTGCTTTGCTTTCGGCAAGGGTATGAGGCGGAAACATGTTTTTAATTCCTTTCCTAGAATTAAAGACAGTTGAGCCGGGCCCGACAGTTCTTAACAAAATGACCGCTTTAGCGGTCATTTTGTTTTAGAAACTGGTGGGTGCCATTACAGAAGAAAGAAGAAGCTAAGTAATTTAGTTTAAACAGAAAAGGCCGGTCCCTTGGGACCGGCCTTTTTGATTTTTTACCAATGAGGGTCTTTTTCCTTCTGGACCGCACGGAGGAATTTAAAAACCTGAGTAAATTTGTGTAAGTAGAACAGTACACCAAGAAGAACAAAGGTTATGGGTAAAACGTAGTGTAATTCCATGGGTATTAACCTCAACTTGACTATAGGTTTTGTACTTCCATTACTATAAAACAATTTATTTAATTTGTAAACAATGAGAGCTTAAAAACATTGCTTTTTAATAATATTCTGTGTTAACTTGAAATAACTTTCGATAGCCCGAGATAATCGAAAGTTAGTAAATGAGGTGTTTAACCAAGTGTTGACCTAACAAAACTCAACACCGGCGCTTCACGTTCTTGATTTATGCAGAAGAGGTTTGTGATCAATTTAGGTTGTTCTCGGTGGGTCTAGAGTCTTAGGTTCTAGACACAACAAATCGAATGCAGTGCTCCACAGACCCCTGATAAGCGGGCACATAAGAACAGCCGGGTGCGCAACCCGGTTTTTTATATTGCAATTTAACAATATTCTGGTATTGTAGCGAGCAAGACGAAGTGGTGAATTTCTTATTGATTTCACTGCTCGTTGAAGGCTAGTTTGGCTTATGCTAAACAAGCCGGATTTATCAAGAGGCACGTCACCATTTCTAGGTGATACGGTCTCATAAACAAAAAAATACAGTGGCTAGAAAAGCTTTAATTCTCCGTTCTGAACGGACACCAAAGTTTAAGTCTCGTGTTGTCCGACGCTGCAAACTTTGCGGTCGTGGAAAAGGATATATGCGTGACTTTGCAACGTGCCGAATTTGCTTCCGCGAACTCGCACATGAAGGACATATACCAGGCGTAAGAAAATCATCATGGTAGGCGATACAATTGGCGATTTGATAATTCGTCTGAAGAACGCTGGCGCAATTGGTAAGGATTCAGTTTCTGTTCCTTATTCAAAGCTCCGAGAAGCAGTTCTCAACAAATTAGTTGATGCAGGATACATTTCTGCAGTTTCAACAAAAGGAAAGCAGGTACAAGAAAAAACCCTCGAAGTGACACTTAGTTACGAAAATGGCGAACACCGAATCAGCGGTGTGAAGCGTATTTCAAAGCCAGGTCGACGTCTCTACACGAAGGTTGCTGATTTACACCCAGTTAAGTTTGGGAAGGGTCACCTTATTCTTTCAACTCCAGCCGGTATTTTGACTAATACTGAAGCTAAAGAGAAGAAAGTAGGAGGCGAACAACTTTTCATTATTTGGTAAGTATGAGTCGACTAGGAAAAATTCCAGTAGCAATTCCCGGAGGAGTTACAGTAACTCTAGAGAACGGACTACTGACGGTAAAAGGACCAAAGGCAACTTTAACTCGTGAATTCAAAAACGATGTTGAAGTAAAAATTGAAGGCGACACAGTAACTATGTCTCCAGCGGAAACTCCATCAGCAAAAGCAATGTGGGGCACTTACGCTGCACACCTACGAAATATGATTACTGGTGTAACCGAAGGTTTCACAAAGGTACTTCAAATCGAAGGAGTTGGTTACAGAGCTGAAGTAAAAGGAAATCAACTTGTACTAAACGTTGGTTTCTCTCACCAAGTCTTCATCGACATTCCAGAGGGAATTTCAGCTGAAGTAGTAAAGAACGTTATTACCCTTACTGGTTCAGACAAAGATGCTTTAGGACAGTTTGCGGCTAACGTGCGAAAGGTTAAGAAGCCAGAACCATACAAAGGTAAGGGTATTCGATACGAAGGGGAGTATATTATTCGTAAGCAAGGTAAGAAGGCTGTTTAGTCTTGTAATAATTCAATATGGAAAAATCACAATACAAAACAGAAATGCGGGCCAAGCGACACAGCCGTTTGCGCCACAAAATTTCTGGTACAGCCGAACGACCTCGTTTAGCGGTATTTCGAAGCAATACAGCAGTTTACGCTCAACTTATTGACGACGTATCTGGCAAGACTCTAGCGGCAGTTGATTCTCGAAAAGAGAATAAGGGAACAGCCGTGGAGAAAGCAAAAGTGGTCGGAGCAGAAATTGCTAAGAAAGCCGGTGCAGCCAAAATAACTGAAGTGGTCTTCGACCGTGGAGGTTTCCGGTACCAAGGTATCGTTGCAGCGCTAGCTGACGGAGCAAGAGAAGGAGGATTGAAGTTCTAATTATTAAAACATAAATAAAATTATGTCAGAAACAAAACAGCAGGAAGCTACAACTGACGTGAAGTCAGATGCTGTAGTAGAGACTACTACAGAAGCTGTGCCGACAACGGCACCAGCAACCGATGCACCAGCTGCGACACCAAGGGACCGAGGTCCTCGTGGACGGCGCGGAGGGAGCAATGATCGCCGAGGAGGAGCAGGTGGAGGAAACAGACGTCCGCGTCGAGGTGGTCGTCCAGAAAGAGTTCGTCCAGAATTCGACCAAAAAATTGTCAGCATCCGTCGAGTTACTCGTGTGATGGCTGGAGGACGTCGCTTCTCATTCTCAGTCTCAATGGTTATTGGAGATAAAAAAGGTAAGGTAGGAGTAGGAATCGGTAAGGCCGGAGACACTCAACTTGCTATTGAAAAGGCAGTTCGAGACGCTAAAAAGAAAATGATTGTAGTACCAATGGACAAAGATGGTCGTATTCCACATGACGTGCACGTTAAGTACGCTTCAAGTGAAGTAATGATTATGCCAGCACCAGGTCGCGGACTTGTAGCCGGTTCATCTGTTCGAACAGTACTAGAATTAGCTGGAGTAAAGGATGTTACCGCTAAGCTATTTTCTCGAAGCAAGAACAAACTTAACAACGCGCGTGCTGCTGTCGAAGCACTCAAGCAACTTAAGAAAGGCTAGTATGCAACTTCACGAATTAAAACCAACCGCACCGCGAAAGACAGCCAAGCGTATTGGACGAGGAGGAAAGCGAGGTAAGACCTCAGGAAAGGGTCACAAAGGACAAGCGGCACGAACTGGTAACAGTACTCGTCCAGAAATGCGAGAAATCATCAAGAAGCTTCCAAAGCTTCGAGGACATGGTAAGAACCGAGCTCGAACAGTTAATTCAGAACGAGTTCTACCAGTAGTTATCAATGTATCTGCGCTTGAAACAGCGTTTGAGGCTGGAGCAGTTGTGTCTCCGAAGTCACTAGTGACAGCGGGAGTAATCTCAACTACTAGAAAGCAGGCACCAAAAGTGAAGATCCTAGGAAACGGAAGCATAACTAAGAAACTAACGATCGAAGATTGTCAGCTCTCGCAGTCAGCTAAAGAAAAAGTAGAGAAAGCTGGCGGAAGCGTGAAATAAGCGGTAGCATAATGCTTATGCAAACATTTCTTCACAAAATAAAAGTAATCTTCACCGAACCAGCGATCCGTAATCGAGTACTGTTCGTACTTGGTGCGCTTGTTGTTTTTCGGGCACTAGCTACAATCCCAATTCCTGGAGTTGATCAAGCGGTACTAGAAAGCTTCTTCGCCAACAACCAATTCCTCGGTCTATTGAACATATTCTCAGGTGGTGGTTTGGCTAATCTTTCAATCGTGATGCTTGGTGTTGGTCCGTTTATTACGGCTTCAATCATCATGCAGCTTTTGACAGTGATGACACCAAAACTCAAGAGTCTGTACACCGAAGAGGGTGAGGCCGGGCGAGCTAAGTTTACTCAATACAGTCGTATGCTTACTCTTCCACTAGCTATCCTACAAGGGTTTGGTTTCCTTACTCTCTTGGAGAGTCAGGGAGTCATCTCCGGGCTTAGCACCTTTGATTTCGTGGTAAATGTCGTCTTGATAGTAGCTGGATCAGTACTACTGATGTGGATTGGTGAATTGGTCACCGAATACGGTATTGGCAATGGTGTTTCTATCCTTATCTTTGCTGGTATTGTGGCCGGTCTTCCGTCTACTGTTAGCGAACTTCTGCTCAATTATGATCCTTCACAACTACCGTTGTACATAGGCTTCATAATTGTAGCGATTGGTATTATCTACGCAGTAGTTGTAATGACAGAAGCAGAACGACCAGTACCAATCACCTACGCCAAGCAAAGCCGAGGTGGTTCCACTTATGGCTCTAGTCAGTCATACCTGCCTATGCGTCTTAATCAAGCTGGAGTTATTCCAATCATCTTTGCGTTGTCTATCATGCTTTTCCCGCAAATGGTGCTAAACATTCTCTCGGCTTTCTCATTGCCATGGGTAGAACAAGCAAATAATGTGGTGACTGGTTTCTTAGCTAATCAATGGGCCTACGGAGCGACTTACTTTGTCTTAGTGTTCCTGTTTACTTTTTTCTACACAGCGGTAACTTTCGACCCAGACGCAGTTTCAAAGAACCTGCAACGAAGTGGTGGATTTATCCCGGGTATTCGCCCAGGAGGACACACAGCTGAGTACCTAGGAGGTTTGGTTACACGACTTACTCTAGTTGGAGCTCTCTTCCTTGGTCTAGTAGCAGTTCTTCCGGTTGGTATGCAAATTGCTACTGGAGTAACAGCCTTAGCTATCGGAGGTACAGCAGTATTGATTGTAGTGTCAGTAGTCCTAGATTTGATTCGAAGGCTGGATGCACAGGTCTCAATGCGCGAGTACTAACAGCTGATTCTAAAATCAGCACGTCTACTTCGTTAGACTGCGAGAAAAGCCGCTCGCCGTACGACCAACGATCAGTACGCCTTGCGGCTTTTCTCTTGTCCGCCTCGTATCCGCACTAATTTAAAAATCTTTTCACCTCGCACTCCCAGCAATCTTAAAGTTTTATTAGTGCTGTACTTAGACAATATAAAAATTTAAAAAAGCCGGCCCTGAAGAGGATAGTCTTTGTTTTTAGCAAACGTAGTGCTAAAGTTTTATTGGTAGCCAATGGAGGTTTAGCTATGACCGAAGAACAGAAAGTACCTGAGGAAAAACAATCCATCATTGATGACATAGCAGAAGCTTCTGGCTTGTCCCCAGAAGAAGTGGCTGATGCAATTGATGAGGCTCTCGATGTAGTTATTGAGAGGAATACATCAGAAAAGCGACCGTAAGGTCGCTTTAACATTTAGTAGCTATTTTTAAACGAGTAGCCCAGTGGTACTCCAGTATGAACCGGCTCCCAGGTCTCTGCCTCTAGCCATTTTTTATAGTTATCAAACACACTAATGGCTACCGATTGTGGGTCATGCCTTGAGGTATTAATAACCAAATCGAAGTGTTCGGCATTGTATGGATCTACGCCATACATACTTTTGAAACGCTGTTGTTCGTTTTCCATTCGTTCCCGTACCTGGCGTGATACTTCAGCTAGAGAGTTGCTGCTAGTACCAACAGCGCTACGTGATTTGTTGGTCACAGTGTCTTTAAAGATCCGAGCGGTTGCTGTTCCGATGTCTAGGTCTAGGTACACTTTGAAAGATTCAGGAATCCAATAGAAGCCAAGCCGAGAGTCGACCACAATATCTTTCTTGTCGCGTAAGGCGCGGAGCTGTTCGTCGACTTTGTCGTCTAGGTCGTGGTCGGTTTCTGCCTTGTTGTTGTACTCTTCTAAGGTCATGTGGCTTTTGGCTAGGATCTGTCGGACCATATCACCAGAAGAGTGTCGGGTATAGCTTAAAAACTCGGCAACCTTATCAGCAGTTGAAGACTTTCCGCTACCCGGCTTACCAGAGAGGGTGATTATGTGTTTCTTTTTCATCCTGTTAGATACAAGAAGTGCGAGCACTTCGGTTGGTTATTTTTCTTATAATATTTCGACACATACCAGGTGGTAAAAGTGAGTTTATTATACACTGTCTAACTTTTTGGTATCTAACGGGATTCATGCGTGAATAGCATAGCATATTGTTGCAACGTGAGTAAAAAGTTGCTACTCTCTGTTGACTTATGGATACAGAATTGAGCGATATTAAGGGGCATGTAGTAGTGGTTATGGCTCCAATGGGGAGTGGAAAGGGTACAATTATTGCCAATACGTTGAAAAACCATCCGGATGTCTATCAGACAGTTTCGTGCACATCGAGAGCTATGAGACCAGGAGAAATTGATGGTCACCAGTATCATTTTGTAACAAAAGAAGAATTTGATCATAAAATCTCTACCGGTGATTTTTTAGAGTGGGCAGAATTTGCTGGAAACAAGTACGGTACACTAAAAAGTGAAATCTTACCCAAACTAGCTGAAGGAAAATTAGTTTTGGTGGAAATCGAGCTTCAAGGGGTTGAGCAATTATTAAAACTTCTGCCGAGAGACCACATGACTATTACTTATATCGAAGCTGGAGGCTGGGAAGTACTAAGGGCGCGGGCTGAAGCCCGTGCCCCAATAAGCGAAGAAGAACTGTCTGCACGGCACACAAGATTTCTAATCGAACAAAGCTCAAAACCAATGGCCGATGTTATTATTGATAACAGTGCAGGTATGGAAACCTCTTTTAAACAATTTGATCACGTTATTGAAGAAGCGTATAAAAAATGTAATTAACACTATGAAACCAACCACCATTATATTTATTGGTCCACAAGGAAGTGGAAAAGGAACCCAAATTGACCTTCTGGATAAGGTGATTTCTGAGAAGGATCCTCTGCGCCGCATCGTAGATATTCAGACTGGTCGTCGTTTCCGAGCGTTATCCGCTAAGCACGAAACTTTTGCTGAGCGAAAGATTGCTCGCAAGCTCGATACCGGAGAACTACAGCCAGACTTCCTGACTCATATCCTTTGGGGTCAAGCAATGCTCGACCAGCTCGATCAAAAGAGCCACCTATTGATTGATGGTTTTCCTAGAACTGTCGCCCAAGCTCATGTGCTAGAAGAAGCTCTAGATTTCTTTGAACGAGACTTTGTCCACGTTATTAACCTAGATACTCCAGAAGACATCGTGCGTAAGCGCATGAAAGAACGAGCCAGGGCAGATGACACAGAAGATTCAATCGAGACTAGATTAAAATGGTATCGAGATGATACTTTACCGGTTTTGGATTACTACCGCGTTCGACCTGATACGTTTGTACATGATTTGGTCGGTACAGATACAATTGAAGGTGTTCATGCACAGATCCTTAGAGCGTTGCAATTAGATTAAAAGGAATTAAGTCCAGCGATTTGCCCAAGGGCAGGATAAATCGGGACATAAATTCATAATATGCCTTTCAGGCATTTATTCATTCATGATTAACAAAAAAAAACCAGAAGAAATTGAGGCTTTAGGAGAAGCTGGTCATATTTTGGCTAAGATACTAAAAGAGTTGGCTAGGGAGGCTGTGGCAGGTGCAACCACCTTAGATATCGATGACAGAGCAATGGAGCTGGTAGAGGAATATGATGTTGAGCCTATCTTGCTTGGATACCACCCAGGTTTTGCTGATAGGCCGTACCCAGCAGCAGTTTGTGTGTCAGTAAATAACTGTGTTCAGCACGGAATACCTTCTTCTGATGTAGTTTTGCATGAAGGCGATGTGGTCAATATCGATATGTCGATTGCTTATCAAGGTATGGTAGTGGATTCTGGACTGACTGTTGGAGTTGGAGAAATTGATGACGAAGCTCGGCGACTATTAGCTTGTACTCAGGAAGCGCTTGCTCATGGCATTAAGGCAGCTCAACCGGGGGGACATATTGGTGACATTAGTGAAGCAGTACAAAAGTTTGTTGAGTCACGTGGCTTCTCGGTGGTAGAGGTTCTCTGTGGGCACGGAGTTGGTTATGAAATTCACGAAGAGCCGAACATTCCAAACTTTGGCAAGGCTGGGACAGGTCCAAAGATAGAAGTTGGGCACGTATATGCCATTGAGCCGATTGTGAATGTTGGTAAGCCAGACGTTTTCTTTGATGACGAAGGAGACGGTTATAGTGTCTATACTGCCGACGAGAGTTGGAGCGCTCATTTTGAGCATACTGTGGCTATTACCAAAGACGGTCCAGTTATTTTGACTAAGTAACTATCAAAATCACTCCTTATACTTCGTTGGACTATGCAAAAAGCCACGAGTCGTACGCCCAGTACGACTCGTGGCTTTTTACTTGTCCGCCTCGCCTAAGAAGCAATTTTGATAGCTATTCTGAATTGGATTGCCAGGTTTTACTTTTCTGGTATTAATATAATGGAGACTCGTTGTTCACACGTTGGAGGTATAAAATGGATAGACAATATCTAGGTGGCACAGATGAAAGTGATTTCGTAGTTGTGCTAGAGACTTGGCTCATTGCTTTTGTTGGCTGGATTCCGCTTGCGTTCATATTTTATGTGGACATAAGTTCTAAAAACCCTTCTTCAGCTCCAATCACATGTTTAGTCATTGGAGCTTTATCAGGTCTTATGTTGGCAAAGTGCTACACTTCGCTTTTGAAGGAGTGGAAGTCAGGTTAGACTCACTTTGTATTGGCAGACCAGAAAACCCTTGGGGTTTTCTGGTCTTTTTGCTATACTGCGCGCACTAAAAACATTAAATTATGACAAAACATCCAAATCAAGAACGTTCACTAGTTCTACTAAAGACCGACGCGGTACAACGCAGTCTAGTCGGAGAAATTATCAAGCGATTTGAGCAAACAGGCCTCAAGATTAGCGCTATGAAAATGGTGAACGCTACAGAAGCTCAGCTTCTAGATCACTACAACAAAGACGATGCTTGGTACCAAAAGAAAGGAGAAGGAATTGTAGAAGAACTAAAAGAACAAGGAACTGAAGTTGATCGAGAGCCTATTGAATACGGAAAAGATATTATCCGAACAGTTGTTACTTACATGCAGGCTAGTCCGATTGTCGCATTAGTATTTGAAGGGAACAAGGCTACTTCAGTAGTAACAAAGATTGTCGGCTCAACCGAACCATCAACCTCAGATGTGGGAACAATTCGAGGAGACTACACAGTAGACTCATTTAGTCATGCTACTTACGAAAACAGAGCGGTTCGAAACCTAGTTCACCAATCAGAGTCTCCAGAAGAAGCCGAACGAGAAATCGCAATTTGGTTTAAAGAAGATGAAATCATGAAGTACACAACCGCTCAAGAGCGAATCCTTTACGACGTGAACCTAGACGGAACTCCAGAGTAGAAAAATAGATACAAATCTGCACAAAAGCACCACTCGCTGAGTTTGACAAGCATAGTAAATCGTGCTATGATTGTTTTGTGCTGGCATTCCGCCTGCACCTAGTTCATACAAAAAGGAAACTGACCATGGAAAACATGCTCGGTAGCCCGAGAGAAGATCTCTTCGGCATCACAACAGACTTCATCGAAAAACTCAAGAATGGCAGTATTACACCTATGGAGGCAAAACGATTTCTCCGCAGAGAAAACCCATTCCTTGGCCCGTCAATGGAACTCGCTAACCAGCTCACTCGCTGGCAAGTAATCTTCGGCAAAGCAGGCGTCACCTGCGATACATCAAAGCTAAAAATTCCGAAGCAACAGCCTGGCTTCGATCGTCTCATCATTGTTCCCAAGGGACTTACGCGGAAACAGATGATCAAGATCATGCGAACGAAGTTCAACATGTGGGTGTACACCGATGATTTGGACGAGGCGATCACCAAGAATGATCGCTCCAACGAAGACGATACTTATGCCGTCTGGGTGCGGGATAACGTTGAAGCGGATGAAGAGCTTAAAAACTTGTCCGCCAACGACATCGCCGAGCAGAAAATCTCGGGACAGACTTTGCTGGAGCGTTTGTTGCATGAGTGGGCGTATTCCGATGAAACGGGCAAACACCTTGACATAGAGAACGTCACGCTCTGCGCGGGTTCGCGTTACTCTGACGGCCGCGTTCCGAGCGTTTACTGGTACCACGACGACCGCAAGGTGCACGTCGACTGGTACGACCCCGGCGGCTCGCTCGCTCGCCTTCGTACTCGTGCAGTTGTTTCTTAATACTTTTTACTTTTTTCTTTAATCCTTTGCTACGAACTCTGTTCGTAGCACTTTTTTATTTATAAATAACGTACTCTTTCAATTATTTCAAATAGTCAATACGTTGTGTCGTACAAGATAAACATCTGGAAGACGGAGTTACTTTCTGATACCATAATAAATGGAATCATATTACGTATGTTCCGATTACGTATTTTAAGGGCTGTCGGAAGTCGTGCTTTGTGCCGAAGATCATTTAGGATCATCGAATATTCAAGTCAGATAAGACGCCCACCTGATTTTTAATCGGGGGCATACGTTTGTGATTCCTTAGAAAAGACACCCCCTCCAGGGTGTTTTTTCTTGCTTGAGCAAAGAAGCGCAAAGCGCGACTATTGCGAAAGTATACAGGCTCCTCAGCAGATTCGACCTACCTAGGGAGAATATGCTGGCGGAGAGCTGTAAGAAGCGTTACTTTGCAACTAAGATTTCTCCTAGTCGAAATTGTTAGACTGGCGATAATTGTCCCGAAACAAGGGTATCTAAGCACTAAAACTCAAATAAACTGATACTATTAAAATATGACAAAATTTATCTTACATGGCGGTTATACACGACAAAATAGTGATAGCTTCTTTCAAGAGTTAATAAACGATACTCCTAATATGGGGAAAATTTTGTCTGTTTATTTTGCTTGTGAAATAGATGCTGAGATTAAATTTCTAGAAGAAGTTGAGAAAATAAAGAGATTGTCTGACGGAAGAGAAATTTACATAGACATGGCTAACGAAAGCAATTTTGTAGAGCAGTTAAAAGAGTCGGATGTAGTTTACATAAGAGGGGGTAATACAGAGTTACTTAAAAGTAAGTTAGCTAAGTACTCAGAGTTTTCAGAATTGATAAAGGGCAAGACTGTTGCTGGATCATCTGCTGGAGCTTATGTATTATCTAAATATTACTATGCTAATTCGTTAGATGAAGTTAGAGAAGGGTTAGGGTTAGTACCAGTTCGTGTGGTTTGTCATTATGAAAGTAATATTCATCCAAAAATTGGAGATTCAGATCCAGTTAAAATGTTAGATGATTTCGACAGTGACATAGAACTTGTATTACTCAAAGATTTTGAATGGAAAGTTTTTGAGCTGTAAGAACACTATTTAGCTACAAGCATTAACAATTCTTGTTATATATACTCACTCATGGTATCAATTGCTTAGTAAATCAACAGGATAAAAAGTCATGAAAAAATATTCAATCGTCACGTATCTAGAGGGTCAGGCAAAGCAAGCTGTTCGAAACATACAGCAAGAACTGTTTGAAATTACTGGCTCAAGGGAGTGTTTGGACACTTGGTCACCACACCTAACAGTTGGGAATGGGATTGAGGTGTCTGAAGAACAGATGTCTGATTTAGAAAAAGTGATAGCGAAATTCACAGAATCACAAGCAGGTTTTAATGTTGAGCTTTCTGGTTTTGGTGGTCTCGATAATCGAGTTGGTGGAAAAGGCGAAGTTACTACGCCGTTTGTTTTATGGGTTGGTGTAGTCGTTAACGAACAACTTAGAAAGTTAGTACAAGAAATTGAACAAACGATTACCTCACAGTGTGAACTTTGGTATAAAATGCCCCTGCCATATACACCACATGTTACCGTTGCATTTCGAGATCTAAGCAAAGAAGGGTACCAAAGTGGCCTTACGTACCTCAATGATAAGAACTTTTCTGGTACGGTATCAGTATCCCACATTGCTCTTGTAGAAAAGCTTCCTGATACAGATATAGAGTACAAAAGATTCGAATTCGGGCGCCCTACATAGTTGATTTCCCCTATACCGCAGTTAACTGCGGTATAGGGGAATGAAGACAGTGCACCCAAGGATGGGAAGCGCTGGTCCTCTAATACCAGGTGCCTATTTCAGGGATGTCTCCATCATATCTGCGACACGGCTTCAAAGCCTCTGCACTATCCTACACAGGTATTTCGGAAACATTGAGAATAAATCACAGGCTGTTAATATAGTTATATGCCTCACAAGCGAATAATCCTATTCTTAGCACTCTCAGTTATTTTTGCCGTCGTCCACTATCTGGCGGTGAGGCTTTCTTTGTATTGGTACCTTTGGTGGTTCGATATCTTGATGCATTTTTGGGGAGGGGCCTTGGTGGCCCTTGGTATGCACGCGTTGTCTACTTTTAGCTTTGTTACATACAAACCTACTCTGAAATTGCTAATTATCCTGCTGATTATAGTGACGAGCACATGGGAAGTTTTTGAGAGAAGTGTTGGTCTTTTTGATCAAACCACATACATTTTTGATACAGTGAAAGATATTGCTATGGGCTTTATCGGAGGATTACTCACCCACTACTCCATACGTGCATATACATTGAAGTAATTGAGTATTGTTAGAAATTACAAAAGTTACTATAGTATAATTATGTTAATGAAAAAGAGTGGTCGAATTGAGATTATTAGTCTTGCTAAAAGTATCCGAAGTCTATCTTCTGATTTCTAACTGGATGAGTTCAACTTTAGGTTTTTATGGAGGAGTAGGATCAGTTACTGGTGCCAACTTCATGCTCGATACGGGCAAGGTGGCTATTTTGGTTGATTGTGGTTTGGTTCAAGGAGATAAGTTTGCACAAGAAATAAATGCTAAGGATTTCGCCTACGATCCTGCTAAGGTGGACGTACTTTTTGTCACCCATGCCCACGCGGACCATATTGGGAAGATTCCTAAGTTGATAAAAGATGGCTTCCGAGGCGTTATTTATTCGACCACTCCAACAAAAGACTTGGCAACGATAATGTTTGATGATGCACTTCACATCATGGAGTACGAAGCCAAGCGCGATAATCGACAACCTCTGTTTAAGCAAAATGATATCGACCTAGCTCTATCACTTTGGAAGACAGTAGGTTATCACGAAGAAATAAAACTAGAAGACGATGTTGTGGCGGTCCTGACTGACGCTGGGCACATCCTTGGCTCAGCTATGGTGCAGTTCACTCGCGATGGTAAAAAAGTAGTTTTCACTGGAGACATTGGCAATATTCCTCAGCCTCTTCTTGGTAAACCTGAGGTGCCGGTGGGGTACGACTACCTGGTGATGGAAAGTGTTTATGGTGACAGAGTGCATGAGGAAGTAGAGGAACGGACAGCCATTTTGCAGCATCATATTGAGGAAACTATCAGAAAACAAGGAACACTTATCATTCCAGCTTTTTCATTAGAGCGAACCCAGGGAATACTTTTTGAAATAAACAACATGATTGAGTCGGGTGCAGTACCTCCAATCAAAACTTACCTAGATTCTCCTTTGGCTATCCGGGTGACGGATGTCTACCGAAACTCAAATGAATACCTAAAGCCAGAAGTACAGGAGCAGATCGAAGCCGGCGACGATATCTTCTCTTTTGAAGGACTGTCATTTACCGAGACTATGAAAGAGTCTAGCCAGATCGCTAAGTTTGGTGGACCAAAGATCATCATCGCAGGCGCCGGTATGAGTCACGGTGGACGCATTCGTGCCCACGAAAAACAATTCTTGGGTGATCCAAATACCACCTTGCTTTTAGTTGGATATCAAACTGTTGGTAGTCTCGGACGCTTACTCCAAGACGGCGCCAAGCAAGTTTTCATTGATAAAATGGCTGTGAAGGTGAAAGCCCAAGTTGCTACTATTAGAGGCTTCTCGGGCCATGCTGACCGCAATCAGCTAATAGACTTGGTCTATGGAGGCTGTAAGGACGCTAAGCAGGTGTTTGTGACAATGGGGGAGGAAAAGGCTTCATTGTTCCTTACACAGCGTCTCAGAGACTATCTTGGAGTAAATGCAATTTCACCAGAGGCTAATGCAGAAATCGAAATAGACTTCTAATAAAAACCTAAAATTGACGAATTTCTTCGTCAGTCTTCGGAAATTTTTCTTCACCGTACAGTCGTACGACTCACAAAAATTTCCTAGCCTTCCTCGAACTCCATTCAATTTTATGCTTTTATACATAGAATACTCAGTATGACAAAAGAAAAATCGCTGTATATAGATTTCGACGGGACACTAACTAACGATCGCTACTGGCGTAGTCTTCCTACAGATAAGCATACAAAAATACAAAACTTACTTTTTGGGGAAAATAGACCGATGGTTGGTGATTGGATGAGAGGTAAATACACAGCCGAAGAAATAAATAAGTATGCATCAGAAAAAATTGATGTTCCGTACGAAGAATTATGGGAAGTGTTTGTTGCAGATTGTAAAAGTATAAAAGTAGAACAATCTTTATTGGAAAGTATTGATAGGTTACGCTCTAAGTATGTTGTGGTTTTAATGACAGGTAATATGGACAGCTTTACCAGATTTACTGTCCCTTCCCTAAAACTAGAAAATTACTTTGATTACATTAGTAATTCGTATTACGAAAAAATACATAAAACTGATAATGGAGGTGAATTGTTTACAATTTGGTCAAACAAATTAAGAATACCGCTTAGCGAATCCGTTTTGATAGATGATCAACAAAAGGTGTGTAGTGTGTTCTCTAATTTGGGCGGAATAGCGAAACTGACAAATGACTTGGAAGAGACACAAGGTATTGTAAATTTATTATAAAAAATATTGATTCTGCTCATAATAAATATCACGCAAAAATTTTTAACAAAAAATCTTTAGATATCACGAAGTTGCTATTTACATTTTTAGTTTCTGATTCGTAAGTGGGATTTTCATTGCCAACTTTTCAGATGAGAATATAATGCAAATACGTACGAAGGATTCGTCTTTCATACGTTGGTGAGTGGACCTTCGGGAAAACTCATTATGTTACACCAACTCAACGTGTACTACTTGGTCCACACAGTCACTGGAAACAAGTCTCTAAAAGCAATTCATTGAAGAACGAGATAAAATCAAGAGGTGACTACAATACATTTGAATAATAATTGTGCAAGTATACTGATTATTACAAAGTTCATTTGTACTGCTGAGTAATCTAGATCTAAAAACACCACCGCAAGGTGGTGTTTTTAGTCATACGTTGTATATATGTTACTCGTTTATTATACAAGACTTATTCAAAGTGAAGTTTATTTATAAGGGGATAGTGTAAATTCTCATTCAACAATTAATTATTTGGCTATTCTGATAAACTGTAGTTACACATATGAACTTATTAATTATTGGTATCGTAATATTTTCTATCATCCTTGGTCCCATTAGGATTATTCAAAAGTATAATAAATTAACCTACACAGAGAATACTTTTAGCTTTCTTACTTTGTTTGTTATTGGAATTTGCTCTCTCTTATTTATTGCCGAACCAAACATTTACCCCTACTTACATACAGATTATATTTCGATAGCTTTTTTAACTGGTTTTTTATATTTAACTTTTTCATATTTTTGGAGTAGTAAATTTGTTCTGGAAAAACACTATAAATACGAAACAGTTCCTGAAGTACATCATGAGATGTTATCATCTGGGCCGAGATACACTAGCGTAAAGTTCTTAGAGGTCTTATTTCAAGATGTTGTGGCTTTGGTAATGGTCTTAGGACTTTATGAAATGCAGTTTTCAATCATCTCTATATCAATATTATTTTCAACCTTGGTTTTTATCCTGCACATAGGGACCCCATTTATTTTTGGTAAATATTATGGAAATTACTTCTTATTTAGTGGAACTATGATTGCTTTTGCTATACCTTGGTTACTGTTGAATGCTACGGCTGGTTTGTATGTCTTGATTTCAGTTCACTTAATGGTTTATGTACTTATGCTGTTGGGGAGTAGGACGTTACATAAATAAAACCACCGGCCAGAAGGCCGGTGGTTTTAATTGGATTATTTTACTTCAGCTACTACTCGATCAAATGCTTCTGGGTTTTCTACTGCTAGGGTAGCAAGAATCTTTCGGTCAATTTCGATGTTCTTGTCCTTCAGAGCCTTGATGAATCGGCTGTACTTAAGTCCGTGTGACATAAGTGCTGCGTTGATTCGAACTGTCCAAAGTCGTCGGAAGTCGTTCTTCTTGTCTTTTCGGTGAGCAAAGGCGTAAGTCTGAGCGTGATAAATAGCTTCACGAGCTTGCTTCTTTTTTGTTGAGCGACCGAACCGATATCCTTTTACTTCAGCAAGAATATTTTTTCGACGCTTTTGGGCCATTAAGCCTCCTTTTACACGTGCCATATTAATTCGTTACAGATTGATAATTAAGCGCCTGTCTTTGGAAGGAATCGACGTGTGATTCGCTTGCTCATAGTTAGAAGCTGAGTACGCTTTCGACGTAGTCGCTGCTGACCAGTTTGGCGGGCATTGAAGTGGTTTTGACCAGGTCGACGAGCAACTAGCTTGCCGTTCTTGGTTACTTTAATGCGCTTAGTAAATGATTTATTTGTTTTCATAGTAGATTTTTTTGATCGGGCTTGTGCCGAGGGAAAACGGCAAAGTGGGCAAAATATACAGTATTTGGACAAAAAAGTCCAGCAAAGGGGCTCATCGTAGTAAGTTGTAAGTATTCTGATATTATTAATTAATGAAAAGTCTAGATCAAAATCACACATCAAAGTCATCTGGTATTAGCAGAGAGTCTTCCTCGTCTGGCGCAGACCACGACTCACCCACAGGGTCTTCTATTGATAATTCAGAAGTTTTTATAGAAGAACTGAGAAATGATATTTTAGGTAATCTCAATGATCTTGATTTGAATAGCGTTGAGTCTTTTGTTAAGGCTGAAGAGTATGTCTCTAATACATGTGACTTTATTATTCAAGAACATGACCATAAAACAGCCGTCGAGTTAATATTGGAGTTGCTTCAGTACCTGAATCAACAGAAGTACAATTTTGACGAAATTTTTGTTGGGAAAATCTTTAATTTGTATGTAGAAGAGCCAGAACTGGCTTTGACGTATTTAACAGGACTGTTTAACGAGAAAAAATTTAGTGGAGATGTGGGTGGTAAGTTAGAATTACTAACTAGAATTTTAAGACAAGCCCCGTATGGTCTTGCTAGGGGTGTACCAAATAATAAAATTAGTAATTTATTTAGCCTAGTCAAAGATAGATTTATGGATTTAAAAGATAAAGATGATAATCCTTATCTTTTAAATTGCCAGTATAATTTTTTTATTGATTCAATTAACCGTCAGATTGAAAAAGATGAATATGGTTTGTTTTATGGTTCACTTGAACAGACACTAGAACAATCTAGTCCTGAGATGTTGTGTCCATCAATATACATAAAGAGTGTAAATGGAAATATACTCTACACCGATAATATTGATCTTTATTATTCTGTTGCAGAAGAGTATGAAGAATTAAATAAAGAGTGGGCAAATCTCAGTTCCGAGTATAGGAATACTGGAAGGTACCCCAAAATTAAGACACCTTTTCTAAGTCTTTTTATGATACCTCATGCTGTTTTTTAAACAACCGAGGTGGTACTTTCAGGGACGAATGAATCCGTCTTTGGTTGTAGTAGTCAATGTTCTGGTAAATTGCAGCCACCAGCTCACCAAGCGTACCGAAGCGATTAGGGTCGCCGAGATCAAGTTTAAAACTTTTGTAGAAGGATTCTTGATACCCGTTCTCCCAAGGACACCCTGGAGCACTCATGGATTGTTTAATCTTCAGCTTCTGAACTAGGATTGTGTAGTCTTTAGAGCAATACTCACTCCCTTGATCCGAGTGAATAATGCGTGGTGGTGGACGATGGAGCACAGCCGAACCGAGTGCGTTCATCACTAGTTGGGCAGCGTGAGTGTTAAGAGCAGACACACCAACTATCTCTCTGGTGAATACATCAATCACTGTCGCCACATACAACCACTTGCCTCGGTACCTTAGGTACGTAAAGTCTGAAGCATAGATGTCACCTGGTCCACGTGGTTCTTCAGCCATAAGATAGTTAGGAAATACACTGTCTTTGGGCTTTCTATACACCTTGGGAGTAGTACGACGGTATGGTTTGATACCAAACAGCTTCATCACCCTGAGGACGCGTTTCCTGTTAATGTCGAGATGGAGCGCTAAGCGTTTGTGGCCGTAACTGGGATGTTCACGAAGCGCGGCTTCGATCAATTGCTTGGTGTGCCAATCTTTTTGTGGCTGCTTATGTCGGTAATAGTGGTGAGTACGTGAATAACCAATCACCACCCCTTGGAGAGCCCCTTTTTAGCCTCCACCGACATCTTGATGGTGAGGTCACCAATGATCTGTTTCAGCTGCTCGTTTTCTTTTTTGAGTTTGTTGTGTTCTAAGACGCTCACCGTGCCACTGGCTTTGGCGCCAAGCCAGTTGTATATAGTACCTGTATGGATACCGTAGTTGGTAGCTGCATCAGCTACACTAAGACCTTCGTTTTTGATCTTGGCTAGTATCTCGCCTTTGATTTCTTTCGCGATGCGATAACCTTTCTTTGCCATAATTCCTTGTATTAGTTAGTGAATAATACTTAGAATTGTTGTCTTAAGAAAGGGGTACCTTTCAAGTCTATTATTTGGCGTACAAAGTGGAACAAATCCTCTGGTTGCGATATGACTGAGGGTCTTTCTACCCGAGCTTGCATTATTTGGCTCGGGTACTTTATTAGATCTTTCATTTTAAGAGAGGGATGGTAGATCTATTGAGTTTGAATGAAATTGTGTAGGGGTCGCGCGGGCGAAGCCCGCGCGATAAAACCATAAATCATCTCCACAACACAGACAGCGTACCGGGCGTACATTTCCATGTATGACCGACTGTCAGCATGGAGGAGCTGGCACAGTCGCAAGCGACTGTGCCAGCTCGATAATCTCTCTCCGTGTACGTTTGTACGTTGGCTGTGTTGTGGGGGTGAGAAAAAGCCGGTGAGACCTTTAGGTCTCGCCGGCTTTTTGTAAATCATCCTTTCTCTATATCATCCCTCCTTCCAACAAGTCATCGAGAGACTTCTTTTTTGATTTGTTTTCAGTCTTGTCTTCCTTTACCTTTTTCTTCTTTTCTGCTTTTGGTTCTTCTTCTAGGATTTTTGGCTTGTCTGATTTTTTAACTTTGGCCCCAGTCCGTTCCAGGGTGGTAGTAAATCCTTTGGGACTTTTCTTTACTGGGTCAGCTATTTTGTATTCAGCCGGAATAATCTTTAAGAATCTATCCAATCTTTCTTTAAGAAAAGCCGACTCCATGTATTTGTATCGCCCCCACAAGAATAGGTCTACCTTTACTCGGTGTCCTTCTTCTAGCCATTCGGCAATCCGCTTGGCTTTCAGTTGTTGGTCGTGGTCTCCGGTACCGATTTTTACCTGTGCACTTTTGGTTTCAGTGACATGAGCCTTCGCTTTAGCTTTACTAGCCTTGCGCTTGGTGTCGTAGCGAAATTGTCCGAAGTCTGTGATCTTTGCTACCGGTGGTTTGGCATTAGGAGAAATTTCAATTAGGTCTAACTTAAATTTCTCTGCCGTCTTCAGGGCATCTGCAAGGGAGAGGGTACCAAGATTTTCTCCTTCAGGACCAACAACGCGTAGTTCTGGCGCACGTATTGCTTTGTTGATTTTGGTTCTAGTGTCTTTTCCTGAAAATCTTTGGGTTGGTTTTTGCAAATTGATTGGGATTATTTAATAAACTGTGTGACTCACTTATATAGACTTTGCAATTTAACAAAATAAGTAAGCGACACTAAGTCGTACCAAAATGTACCACAAAACCCCCGTTTTGCAATATGGGTTTTTATAGGAATTTATTACTTTCTCTGAAATATGCTGAGTCACAGAGCTACGAGGTAAATTAGTTTGACACAATACAGGATTAGCATCTATTACTTAATTCATGTAGATGGTACAATCATCAGCACATGGCAAGTTCTTCTGAAGAACAAAATACATTGAAAAAAACTCCTAGACCACGAGCCAGGGCTAGGCGCGCGTCATCTACTGAGAGGGTGCGGGCTGAGCGTAGAGCGCCTGAGAAAAAGGTTAAAGAAGTGGTCAGGGCGGTTGAAACCCCAAAGCCAAAAGTAGTTACTCCTGATCCTGTTGAAGGTAGGAAAGCGCCAACCCCATTTGCCCTTAAGAAAAAAATACTGACAAAACAAAGGAAAAGGACTATTGTAGTAGCTTTTATAATGTTTCTAGGTATTGGTGCCTCAGCCGCCGTCGGAATGACAGATGGTGGGCGAGTAGACGTAACAAAAACAATCGAAGCTAGAAATGAAAGGATTCGAAACAATACTCCAGAGGAGACTGATACTTTAGGAAGTACTGTTGAGGTACCAGTTCAGGATACTACCGCTAATAAAGTTCCAGGAAGTAATTTAAGAGGTGCTGGGAAAATAGCCCCGAAGCCCGTACCGGTGCCTGAAGTGGTTTCTAGTACCGCCAGTTCTTCAGATGTCACGGCTTCTTCAACTGAGACAGGGGTAGATGAAGAGGCTGAGTTAGAAAGTGCCGAAGAGAGTGTATCAAATGAAGAGGCGAGTCTGGCAGACTCGCCTCCAGACACTACCGAATAGAACTACCGCTACACTTTTGACAACGGCATCCAAAAGGTTCGATCATTTCCTTGAAGTAAGCTTTTCCATAATCATAAGTAAGTTCCTCCCCGGGCGTTATTTTTCTTTTGGCATAAATAAAAACTCTAGTCTCTTTTTCATTAAGCTCCGGATAGCAGTTTGGTCGGCAGCTATGGTTAATATATCTTGCGACATTTTCTCGCCCTTTGCCGTCTATTGTCCAATCATTATTAAGTTCAAATAGATACCTGCCTCCCCGGATATTTGCCTCCTCTTCAGTAATCGTTTCTCCGGTATACTCAATCACTAGGTCACCTTTTTTAAATTCTTGGTTAGCGAAAAGGCCAAGACCAGCACTACTGCGTTTTACCTTCACTGCATCGTTAGTTTTTTTCATGAGCGATAGTATACAGTACCCTTGTAACTCAGTCAGTTATTTTTATCTCACTTAACAGAAGATAGATTTGCACATAGGTGGACAACTTAAAAATTTATATCTGATATTATATTTGTAATGAGTGATGTTCTTGAGAAGTTCGTTCGTGCTACAAATTATTTGTCGGCAGCCCAAATATATTTACAAGATAATGTTTTATTGACAGAGCCTTTAAGTGCGGATCATATAAAGTCTCGTTTACTTGGTCACTGGGGTACTTGTCCTGGGATCAATTTTACCTACGCCCACATGAACCGAGCGATAATTGCGCATGATATCGAGATGATGTTTGTGCTTGGTCCAGGCCACGGTTTCCCAGCAATACAAGCCAATTTGTTTATTGAGGGCACTCTCTCAAAATACTTTCCCAAAATTACTCACAACACTACTGGTATTGCACACATGGCCAAACAGTTTAGTTGGCCATACGGAAGCCCAAGCCACAGTAACCCAGAAGCTCCAGGAGTTATCCTAGAAGGGGGCGAGCTAGGATATTCACTCTCTACTTCTTACGGAGCTATTTTAGATAATCCAAATTTAATCGTTACTTGCTTGGTCGGTGATGGTGAAGCAGAGACCGGACCAACCGCCACTGCTTGGCACTTGAACAAACTAATTGATCCGGCCACCAATGGAGCTGTGCTACCAATCTTGCACCTCAATGGTTACAAAATTTCTGGCCCTACATTTATGGGTCGAATGAGTGATGAAGAACTGAATTCACTTTTCCGTGGCTATGGATATGAACCACACTTTGTTGATGCTTACACTGAAGAAGACGTCCACGCGCGCATGATGCAAGTGATGGATACTGCTATAGAAGCAATCCGCTTCACCCAGCACTGCGCTAGGGAGGGAACACTGCACGAAACACCTCGATTTCCAATGATTGTGCTACGTACTCCGAAGGGATGGAACAGTATCGACTATATTGGTGAAGATAAAATAGAAGATAATCATTACTCTCACCAAGTGATTGCCATCGATGCTAAGAAAGATCCGACCCAGCTAGCGCAACTCGAAGCTTGGTTGCGTTCTTACCGGTTCGACGAACTATTTAACGGAGAAAAATTTGATGATGACATTCAGAGTTTGATACCGCGAGATGGAATGAAGATGGGAGACACACCTCATGCTCGAGGTGGTGACCCAGTCTACAAACCACTCGTCCTACCAGCAATAGAAGATTACGACAAAGAAGCTACTTGCAACCTCAATGATCCAATCTGTGGAACCGAGAGTAGTATGGAAAAAATCGGAAACTACTTAAGGGATATGATGAAAGCCAACGACGCCAATCGCAATCTTCGGCTGATGTCACCAGATGAAACCTACTCCAATAAACTTGGTGCCGTCTTTGAGTTCACTAAACGCTGTTTTGTTTGGCCTCATAAGGAATGGGACAAAGATTTAGGTTGGGATGGTCGGGTACTAGAGATGCTATCGGAGCACAGTCTGCAGGGAATGCTCCAAGGCTACGTTCTAACTGGCCGACACGGACTGTTTGTTTCTTACGAAGCATTTGTGCAGATTGTGGCCAGTATGGCCGACCAATATGCCAAGTTCCTGAAAATAGCTCGTGATGTAAAGTGGCGAGGAGATTTTCCTTCTTTCAACTACATCCTTACTTCCGGTGCATGGCGCCAAGAGCACAACGGGTTTTCACACCAAAACCCAGGCTTCATCGATGGTATACTCCAAAGGCAAGGTTGCTACACCAACGTCTACTTCCCAGCCGACGCCAACACCGCTTTGGTTGCTTTCAATAGAATGATGGCTTCAAAAAAAGAAATAAATGTGTTAGTAGCCTCGAAAAGACCACTGCCAATCTGGCGGACTCTAGAAGAAGCAAAAAGTGATGTTATAGATGGAATTTCTGTTTGGGATTTTGCTAGTGATGTAGATCCGCATATTGTTTTTGCTGCTGCGGGTGACTATCCCACCTTAGAAGCTCTAGCTGCAATGAGCCTTGTTCGACAGCGTGTCCCTTCGGTGCGGATGCGATTTGTAAATATAACTTCACTTTCAGCACTGGGTATTGGTAATTCAGAGTGTCGAGTGCTTAGACATGATTTCAAGTACTACTTTACTGAAGACAAGCCTGTCATCATGAACTTCCATGGTTATCCACAAACTATCAAGCAGATACTTTTTGATTACGCCCAACACCCGGAAAGATTCACTATCCACGGCTATGAAGAAAGTGGTTCCACAACTACACCTTTTGACATGATGGTGCGAAACAAAGTCGACCGCTTCCATCTAGCGATGGACGCCTTTGCACAAGCGGCTGAACATGGGTTGATCACTCAAACCGAAGCTCACCATCTAATCACGGATTTCCAAGAGGAGTTAGCTAAGAACCGGGATTATGCGATCGAACATGGAGAAGACAGAGTTGAAATTACTAATTGGATATGGAAACAACGCTAGTAGTAAATCCAGGAAGTTCCTCTAGAAAATACTCACTTTATTGTGCCGGAGAGTTAGCCCTAACTCTCCGGTTTGAGGATGTGAATACTGGTTTTGAAATGTGCTCTCATATGACTGGTTCACAGCAAGTCTGTGAAGCTGTTCCAAGGTCTGAGTTTGAGGATTCTTTCGCTCGGGTGTATGAAGAAGTAGATAAATTTTTGTTTAGAAAATCAGCCGGCAGACTTGATTCAGTTGTGGTCAGGGTAGTGGCTCCAGGAACATACTTCCAAGCACATCAAGAAGTAACGGATGAATATTTGGCAAAATTGAAACAGTGTGAGACTTCAGCCCCATTGCATGTGCCAAGTTTGCTAAAAGAAATAGCTAGTGTAAAAAAGTACTTCAAGCAAGCGAAGATCATTGCTGCTTCAGATAGTGCTTTTCATCAGAATATGCCGAGTCGAGCCAGGGAATATAGCATCAACAACGAAGACGCAGAATTTTATGATATTCATCGTTTTGGTTACCATGGTCTGTCGGTGGCTTCTATTGTTAGAAAAATTCATGCTGTAATTGGTCAAGATCCAGAACGAATGATCGTTTGTCATATTGGTAGCGGATCAAGTGTAACAGCGGTAAAAAATGGTAGAAGTATCGAAACAACAATGAGCTTCTCTCCCACCTCCGGCTTACCAATGGGAAGTCGAGCTGGTGATTTAGATGCCTCTGGTTTACTCGAGTTAATGAGAGTCAAGAACCTGCGTCCACGCGATGCTGAGGTTTATATTAATACCAATGGTGGACTTTTTGGTATGTCTGGCGAATCAGATATTCGTCGATTGCTAGCCAGACGTGCCCAAAATGATCCTAAGGCGATTATTGCTTTAGATAAGTTTTCTTACGCCATTCAAAAGGCTATCGCCGCCTCAACGATTGCTCTTGGTGGGTTGGATGTACTTGTCCTAACTGCTACGGCCGCAGTGCGGAGTAACGAGTTAAGATATTTGATATTGTCTAGACTGGAACACCTTGGTATTTGCATGAGTGTAGATCGCAACGAACTACTGGTCGGTAAAGATGGAGTAATAAGCGTACGAAATAGTCCGGTGAAAGTAGTGGTAATGAGAACAGACGAAATGGGGGAGATGGCTCAGGTTGCAACGCAATTCAGCCAAAAGCTGGGTAAAGGATAGTTAGCTCTTTTGAGCTTGGTACAATAAAGGAAGTTCTAAATTATGAATTCTTGGTTCAGTCAAAACAAAAAACCACTCATCCAATCCCTTGGTGTTTTTTTGTTGATGTTCGGAGCAGTTATTCTGATAACTATTTACTACGACTTCTCTCAAATTGATGTCGGAGCACTATTGTTCCTAACCGCCTTCTTGTGTTGTGTCTTTGTAGCTAAGAATACTTTCGATATGTCTCAAGCGTCAGATATGTCTGAAGAGCTCAAGAAAAGCGTTGCTTCTGATCTGGCCATATCTTCAGAAGAGCTCTATGTGCAGTTATACAAAAACAGCCCTGTCCCTTATCTGATTATCGATTTTGAAGGTCATGTAAAGTCTGCCAACATTGCTGCTGCACGGCTTTTGGGAGAGAAACAAATTTCTGTCACGGGTATAAATATTTTTAGTCGACTAAAGTGTGATGAGTTAGAGCACTTGGATCTATTGGTTGAAAAATACCGAAAGGGATTGGCTGTGAGTGATGAAATGGTGCGAGTTGGTAAAGTTGGTTCTTTGGAATCTTGGGCTTTGCTTTCGCTTTACGGATTCACAGATGCTGCTGGAGAAAAGATCGGACTTCTCACTTTAGTCGACATTACCAAACAAAAAAAAGCCGAAGATGCAAAGTCAGAGTTTGTCTCCCTAGCTTCACACCAGCTTAGGACACCGATTGCAGGTATGAAGTGGAGTGCAGAACTACTACTAATGGATAATCCAAATTCACTTAATGCCAGACAACATAAGTACATTGATCGTCTACTAATTAGTATCCAGCGTATGGCGATGTTGGTAGACGATTTCTTACGAGTATCGCGTTTTGAACTAGGTACGTTTCAGGCAGAGTATAAAAAAGTTAATCTGGTCGAATTATTTGAAGATGTGATAGATGAACAGTCTACCAGGGTTAAACAGAAGAAAATTACCATAAAAACTTTTTTTGACGAGTCTCTTAGTAAGATAGAAAGTGATCCAAATTTGATCAGAATGATCGTCACAAACTTGTATACCAACGCCACCAAATATACTCGAGAAGAGGGAACTATTCACCTTGGTTTTGCCCGCAAAGAAGACAACATAGTTATTACTGTGGCCGACAATGGTATAGGAATACCAATAGAGGATCATGATGATATTTTTGCTAAACTATTTCGTGCTTCAAACGCTGTGCGCAATGTCCCGGATGGAACTGGGCTTGGCTTATACATACTAAAAGAAGCGGTAACTGTTTTGCGCGGTAGGGTTACGTTCACTAGTACAGAAAACATTGGTACAACTTTTGAAGTGACGCTACCACTGGAAGACCCTGATCTAAAAACTAAAGATTAGTCTTTTAGTACATTTTCTATTTTCTCCATTAAGTCTGAGGCTGCCCACTCAGGTTTAAACAAAATAAATTCTTTCGGCAGGTCAATATTTTTTGAGATATTATCGATTGATTCTGAGGCGGTCAGAACAACAACCTTGGCTTTTTTACCCCAGTCTGTTTCGCGGATACGACGATATACTTCATAACCGTCAATGTCGGGTAGGCGGATATCGAGTAGGATTAAATCAGGTTTTTTTTCTATTGCCAGTTCGACTCCTTCACGACCACTTTGAGCTATAATCGCTTCGTGACCTTTTATGTTTAACATGTCTGCCAAGGACTCGGCTAGGTAGGGTGAATCCTCTACTACTAGTACGGTTTTCTTATCCATATGTATATAGTGTACCGCATTTTATGTATAGATACAGAAATACAAATTATGATTTGTTGACAGGTGTTGCAAAGGTATTGAAACATTACGGACTGCTTGACAATAGAACTAAAAAGTGCTATTGTTTTAAGTAAGTTTTTCAATAAAATCGATGGAATTACTGGGAGATAATCATGAAAAACCCGAAGGCAAGAATTATCGTTTTGCTGGTGGCAGTTGGCGCACTGGCTCACGGTTCAGTGAGTGGAAAGTACCAGTTTTTCGACAAGCACAAGGAAGTGCCAGCCAGAAAACCTGTTCCCCAGGTGATAGTAGAAGTCGACGGAGAATATTTCTTCGTCGAACAGACAGTCATGGGCAAAAAATGGACTATTCCTAGAGGAGGAGTCCGCGTGATTACTGGAGATTCTGTGGAGTTCCAGCTTATGGACCCATTGAAGCCTGAGGTCATTTGGCCTCTGGATGTACCAGAGGATTGATCTCGTCTGGCGACTGCGTCGCCAGCCCAATACCCCGAAGCAACATGCCTGCGTGTACGTTGCCTAGGGGTTTTATTTTGTCTAATTAGCCTCAGGTTCACATATTTTAAGACAGGTCCCAGTAGTTGAAAGGTACCCCATTCTTAAGACAACAATTCTAAGCATTGTAGTTGAGTGTGATTGGAGTATTATGTATATAATATGTTTGACAAGAAAAGACTGAAAATTTTAATGGTTGAAGACACAGAGAATAACCATCCTTTATTTCGAGAAGCTTTTGGTACCGCCGGATTTGAGGTACTTATAAGCCAAACTGCTGAACCTGGTTTTGAGGAAGTGGTTGGTAATCTAAAGCCAGATATTATCTCAATGGATTTGATGATTGGTAAGGAAGGGGAAGTAATAGAGCGTGATGGACTAAAAGCTTTGGAGGCATTGAAAGCCGATGAGCGTACTAAAGACATTCCGGTTATTGTTATGACAAACTTTTTCGAAGACAGCAAAATTGAAAAGGCTAAATCTTTGGGAGCAGTAGATTTCATTAGCCTTCAAGCTCACAATATTAAAACCATCCCACAAATCTTTTTAAGCTATCTAGAAAATCCAAAAAAATATTTTGCTATTCACCCAACTTTTAGGAATACTCAAAATACCTCTAACTAGAGCGGTATTAAAGTTTGGTGGAAGACTTTGTACCAAGTTGACCTAGAAAATAGAGACCGAAGGGAACATATTTTGGGAAATGCCCTCGTGGTGAAAACCTCTTTGATTGAAATGGAGTGTGCGAATTTTCTGAAAGCAGTTGATTTGTGGTGATTATTCCAGAGTATATTCCCAGCCTGGTTGCCAAGATTTAGTTTTGCGCCAGTCATTAGCAAACGCTTCTTCCCAGGACATGTTTTTGAGTAAAACGTCTAATGCTAATTGGGGTGCTTTGTGGGCGACGATTGCGATGTGCTTACCATCATAATCTCGTTTTACATCCTCAAGGAAGCTGGCGATGCGCTCTTTTACCATTTCATAACTTTCACCGTTTGGCATCGGTTCAGTTACAGCTTTTTCTTGTAGAGGTTCGACTTCTTCTGATGACTTAGCATTGTAATCACCATAGTTACATTCTCTGAGCCGTTCGTCTTTGACGATTTTATATGTATCACCCCAAGCTAGCTTAGCTGAATCAACAGCACGCTTTAAATCCGAACAGAAGACTGCATCGAAGTGTTTATCTTTAGTAAGCCCAGCAAGGTCTTTTGATTGTTGAATACCAAGTTCAGACAGCTCCACGTCGTACCACCCAGAAGATATGTTCTGCTCGTTGTCTGTTGTTGTTCCGTGAACAAAGTAAGTAATTTTTATAGCCATAATGTTGTTTAGTATACCAAAATAAAGAAGCTTACCCGAAATGAGTAAACTTCCATATTCTTCCATATCTGGTGGAAGACTTTGTACGAAGTTAAAACCTCTTTGATTGAAATGGAGTCTGCTAATTTCTTGAAGATTGTTGATTTGTGGTAACGAGCGTTTAGCTAAAATTTAAAGAACCTCCCTTAAGTAGCAAAAAAGCTTTTTTAAGTGCTTGAATTTCAGGGTCATCACCACGTTTGTTTTCAGTCATTACATTTTCAAGTTCGTCCTCACTGAACCACCTATATTCTGAGTGGTCGTCTGGATGTAGCTTAATGTTCTCAATAGGGGAGGTGAAGCTGGCAAAGTATATAACTTCTACTGAATGAGAGCCTTTTACTTCATTGGTGTACGTGAATGAAGCAAACGGGTCGCCAATAGAAATGTCTGCTCCAAATTCTTCCTTAATTTCTCTCTTAAGCCCTGTGACAATATCTTCACCGAAGTCTATATGTCCACCAGGTATTTCATATACACTGGGGAGGAATTTCTTTGTGTCTGCTCGCTTGGGAAGAAAAATCTTTTCTACACCATCAAAGTCTTTATGAATAAGGGCACAAGCGGTAATTACCTGCTGTCCGTGTGCGGGCACTTCGCTATCGTGTGAGATTTTTGTTTCCATAGTTGGTCCAGTATACCAAAATAAAGAAGCTTACCCAGTGATGAGCAAACTTCCATATTGTTCTATGTATTTCTATATTCTGTGGAGATGGGGGAAATTGAATCCCCGTCCGAATCAGGGTGCGATCGTGAGTCTACAGTGCGTAGTACATTCTTGTCAGAACTTACACACTGAACGAATTTCTTTGTCACTACGTGTTTTTACTCGGTCAATGTAGCATTTAACTACATCTTCTTCATAAAAAAACTAAGCTCCTCGAACTTCATCTCAGTGTGTAAGTCCTTTTTAAACTAACTTGCTTGAGAATGAACAAAACACAAGTTAATCGAGTTGTTTAATTCTCGGTTACCTAAGACAACGACAAAGGTATCCAGAGTCTCGTGGCTATTCTACCCAAACCAGCGTATGAGACGTTTACTGGTAGAGCATCGCATCGGCGAGCGTAAGATTACGCTACAGCGGGTGCGAATCCGAACGCGTTAGCGTAAGGACTTGGTATTGCTTTTTTTGCAAATACAAATTGGAACCTTTTTACGAATTGATTACCAGTTTTCGACACTGCACACAACCGACACGACCAACCGTCGATGCCTAGCATCCCCAGAGTGGTTGTGGACGGGAATTTTTCCGAAGAAAAATTCCCGTCTTAATCATAAGCACTCTGGGAATGGTGTACAAAATATTTGGTTACAGAAAGGCGGTGGGGAGGTGTGTCCTCCCCAAGAAAGAACATCACTCCTGGTCGGGTAAAATAACCTCAGCTTGGTGAAGCCACCAGTCTTCTTTGTGCTGATCAGGTTCAGGATCATGATTACTGAGCGTAATTCTGTATTGCTCTTCCGTCAGAACTACTCTTTCAGAACTTTCATTAAATGCCCTCCAAGCATCTTCTTTATAGTAATTAATTGGAGTAATATTACCTACGCGTTCAGTGATTTTATCCATTATAGTATCCTCTCGGGTTGTTGTATGGTGTGAATTTATTCTCAACACTACCTTTCTGTAACTAAATTATTGAGATTTCAAAGTACGGTCGATGTCACGCTTGCTATCGCGGGCTTTGAGAGTTTCGCGCTTGTCGAATTTCTTTTTACCACGAGCTAGAGCAACTTCTAACTTTATTTTCCGGCCATTATTGTACAACTTAAGTGGTACAGCTGTCAAGCCAGCCTTTTCGGTCTGTTGCTCGAGATGAAGAAGCTCTTTTTTGGACAACAGGAGCTTGCGTACCCTTTCTTTGTCGTATTTCTTAGGAGTATTGGCTGGCTGATATTCGGTGATACTTGCTCCCACTAGGAAGGCTTCACCACCTCTAACTATTACGTGGCTGCCTTCCAAGCTCCCCTTACTATGTCGGATTGATTTGACTTCAATACCCAGCAACACTAAGCCAGCTTCAAAAGTCTCGAGAATTTCGAAGTTAAAACGGGCCTTGCGGTTTTGGATATATGTACTCATGTAAGTATTGTACTTAAGTTTGTGTACTCTACCAATGATATACTAATGATTCAACAATGATTTTTGAAGGAGAACATTCTGTCATCGAGGCAATCAAAGAAAAGAAGCGCCTAAAAGATGAAGGTTTAGAGCATGACCATATTAAGCCGATGCTTTTTATTGATGGTGGCCTAATGAAAGGAGCTTATGGGGTTGGGGCTGGCTTGGCGCTTGAAGAGCTTGGATACGGCGATATATTTACCAGTTTAGTTGGAGTTTCTTCAGGAGCACCTTCAGCAGCTTATTTTGTTTCTAAAGAAACCCGAGTAGGAGCTAGCTTGATGTGGGAAGAATGTTGTTCGAGAAAGTTTATAAATGTCTGGCGTATTTGGAATCAAGTCGATACATTTTTCTTATCGGCTGTTTTACGAGGAGTAACTGGAAAGGGTATTAATACTCAGAAAGTTTTCTCTTCTCCGACCGAGGTCTATATTGCAGTCGCTAATTTCGAAACTGGAGAACCTGAGCTGTTGAAGCCAAAGAATGACGAAGAATTATTTACAGCTATTCAAGCTTCTATTTTGATGCCAAACGTTTCGTCGGACAAAGTAAAGTTTAATGACATAAGATACGTTGATGGTGGCTTCACACGGCCTCACTCTTTAATGAAAGCTATTGACGTCATAGATGCTACTCATATTTTGTTCATAACCAACCAAGATAAAACAATAACTACTTTGCCCAAATTAGAAAGATTTTTAAATCACACTATCTTCAGACACCGCATGCCGAAGCTATTACGGTTTGCTGCTCATGAAAGGAAGCGAGAGAGAATAAAAGCGATTGAATATATGGATAAACATCACCCGATCCCGCACGCCTTGATCTGGGGTGATCACTCCATCAGGAGTATGGAAAGGGATAAGGTTAAAGTGACAGAAGCTATAGAAAAATCAAGGCAGTGGTGGCTAAAACTAATGAGCAGCAAGGAAAGGTAAAATAATGGCGTTTTGAACCTTTTTCTGTATAATAGCCCTCATATGAACAAGCCCGAAAATACTGAAAAAATAAAGGATGAAAAGCCCGTAGAGGCAGAGAATGCAAACAATTTACCAGAAAAAGTCGAAGAAAATCCAGAGCCAGAGAAGAAAGAGTCACCGGAGGCTAGCTCAAATACCAAGGAGCCAAAGAAGCTCAGTGGCAACCTGCGTCAGGTAGGAAAGAAAATGCCAATCGGCCCAGGAAATTTCTGGAATAACATGCTCTCAACGCTGTTGTTGCTTATTTTTGTAACAGCAGTTTTCTCATATATTACTGAGACAAAAGTAGTTCCAGATGAACTAACTATCACAGATGTGGTTGGTCAGGTTAAGGCGGGAGAGGTGGAGACTATTATTGTGCGGGGATCTTCACTAGAAGTTAGCTACAAAGATACCACCCGGAAACCAGGTGAAGCTAAGCGCGAAGTAGATGCTTCAGTGTCTGAATCTCTAACTAATCTTGGTGTGACTGCTGAACAATTGGCGAATGTAAAAATCGACGTTCAAAGAGAGACGGGTTTCTTGTTTTGGTTTGGACAGTTTGCACCATTTTTATTCCCACTAATCCTGCTTGGAGTAATAATCTGGTTTTTCACCCGTTCAGTTAAGGGGGCTGGTATGCAAGCAATGAGTTTTGGTAACTCAAAGGCTCGGATGATTGACCCAAATGATGCTAATCAGAAAGTCACCTTCAAAGATGTGGCCGGTGCTAAAGAAGCAAAGCAGGAATTGGAAGAAATTGTCGATTTCCTTAAGAATCCAAAGAAGTTCCTAGATATCGGAGCAGAAATTCCTAAGGGAGTGATGATGATGGGTGCACCAGGAACTGGTAAGACTCTGCTTGCTCGAGCAGTAGCAGGGGAAGCTGGAGTTCCTTTCTATTCCATTTCAGGATCTGAGTTTGTGGAAATGTTTGTCGGAGTGGGTGCTTCACGAGTACGAGATTTATTCTCAATGGCCAAGAAGTCGGCTCCTTCTATTATCTTCGTAGATGAGATAGATGCGGTCGGGCGAGTCCGTGGTACTGGGGTAGGTGGCGGAAACGATGAGCGTGAGCAAACTCTCAATCAGATTCTGGTTGAGATGGATGGTTTTGAACCAAATGCAAAAGTTATTGTAATGGCTGCTACCAACCGACCTGACGTACTAGACCCAGCACTACTTAGACCGGGACGGTTTGATAGGCGGGTGACTATCGATCTACCAGACCGAAAAGACAGAGAAGAAATCCTAAAAGTTCACGCTCGAAAAAAGCCTTTGCAAGAAGATGTGAACCTAGAAATAATCGCGCAGCGCACACCCGGCTTTTCTGGAGCTGATTTGTACTCCCTAATGAACGAAGGTGCGATTCTTGCGGCTCGAGAAAAGAGAAAAAAAGTCGGACAGTTTGACCTGATTCGTTCAATCGAAAAGGTCATGCTTGGTCCAGAACGAAAAAGCCATGTACTTGGAAAATATGAAAAACTGGTAACTGCCTACCACGAAGTCGGGCATGCGCTCGTTGCTTCGGTGCTTCCGTACGCCGACCCGGTGCAAAAGATCTCAGTGATTTCTCGCGGACGAGCAGCTGGCTATACTCTCAAACTTCCAGACCAAGACAGGCGAATGCATACTAGGAAAGAATTCTTAGACGATATCGCAATGACTCTTGGTGGTTATGTAACCGAAGAAATGATCTTCGGCGACCTTTCAACCGGACCATCAAATGACTTACAAGTCGTTGCTAATCTCGCTCGCGATATGGTAACTAAGTACGGAATGAGCGAGAAACTTGGCCCAGTTGCCTTCGAGGGTATGGGCGGGCGAATGATCGGTGGAGGAGCTTCTGAAGATAGAGGCTACTCAGCCCAGGTGGCTAAGGTTATTGACGAGGAAGTGTCTCGGATCATTGAAGAGGGGATGTCAAAAGCGAAAGAGATCCTAACTAAACATCGCTCTGCTCTTGATATAATATCTAAAAAATTGATGGAGGTAGAAACTCTAGAAAGAGATGAATACGAAGCATTACTTAAACTTCACGGGGTAGAAATAAAAGACGCATACGAGGAAATATATAAAGATGATGAAAAAGTAGGCGACCCGACTAGAGGTTTGGAAATTAAACCAGATGAGCATAAGCCTCATTAAGAAATAACAAAAAAGTGGACCTTAGGTCCACTTTTTTGTTATCAACACATTCTTTTCTAAAATAACCTCCTTGTGGTATAAATAGTTTATAAAGGAGGTCGTCCCGCAAGGGGCGACCTCTTTCGTGAGCTAAAACGTATTTAGCTTTAGAATTAATATAAACATATAATTTTATGAATAGTATAAAACTTAATAACCTAATACAAAGCTACATCTCAGTAATCGTGTTGGGTATTGTGATGTGTTTTGCATTTTCTCTAATAGCTTCTATAGCTCAAGCTGAGGAAGACGAGACAACAACAGATGAAGTTTCTTTCTCTGATGAGGAAAAAGAAAAGCGAGCTGAACTGCTGGCTCAAATTGAAGAGCTACGGGCAACCATACAGTCACAAAAAGAAGCACTTAAAGTTCAACGAGAAACAAATAAAGAAGAGATAAAGAATCAGTTTCAAGAAAATAAAGAAGAGTATAAGTCAGACCTAGTATCTCGTAGGGATGCGTTGATGGAAAGTTTGGTTGGTGCTACTCCTGAAGAGAAGCGAGAAGCACTACTAGAATTCATGACTGAAGTAAAAGCTGAGCTAGAGGCTAAGAAAGCTGAGTTTAAAGAAAACCAGATAGATAGAAAAGAAGATAGAGAGGATCGCAAAGAAGCTTGGAAAGTATCTCAAGAAGAATTTCAAGCAAGTCTTGCAGGATTGAGTCCGGCAGAAAAGGTGGCTGCCATTCTAGAGCGTGCCCAGAGTCTGAGTGATTTTCTTGCTGATAGACTAGACGAGAATGATGACGATCTTGAAGTCAGTGATGAGAAAGTGTCTATTATTAGAGAAGTAGGGGTATGTGATCCCGTGACAGGCGAAGCAGAAACAGATGAGGTCGGAGAGTGTGTGGATGGTGATGAAGCAGATGGAAAAGTATCGGATCCAGATCAGGTTGATGATAAATTCATTACAGAATCCTATCCAAATGGAGGATAGTTGCTAGTAATCTACAATGCTTGAAAAAACCGCACCATTCGGCGCGGTTTTTCTATTCACCTCTCCCGTAGTTCCTTAAAACTTCTACATCAATAATTAAACCGTCTTCCATGTGGAAGATCCTGTTGCAGCCCATAGCGTATTCTCTCTCGTGAGTCACCATCACTATTGTTTGATTGTGTCTTTTATTGAGTTCTGTCATAAGGTCAATTACTTGCTGACCGGACACACTGTCTAAGTTGGCAGTTGGTTCGTCGGCAAAGAGAATCTTTGGCTTGCCGGCGATTGCTCTAGCGATAGATATTCTTTGCTGTTCACCACCAGAAAGTTCAGCCGGTAAGTTTTCGTATTTCTCGACCATACCTACACTATCTATCACTTCTTGAGCAGTTTTTTTAGCTTCTTCCCAAGCTAGGCCGCGCATCAAGAGGGGGAGCATAACATTTTCAGTTGAAGAAAGATCTGGTACTAATGCGTAATTTTGAAATATGTATCCCAGCGTATTTAGTCTAAAGGTAGTTCGTTCTTTTTCATCCAAATCAATAATGTTTGTACCATTAATGATTACCTCTCCTTCACTTGGCTCATCCAGGATAGAGAGTTGATACATCAGGGTAGATTTTCCAGCACCAGATTTGCCCATGATAGCGACAAATTCACCCTCGGCTACCTCTAAGTCTATTCCTTTAAGGATATGGGTTTCGAGATTACCTTCTCCAAATTTACGATGAATGTTTTTTGCAGTGATTATGTTCATACTGTATTACTTACGTCCAAGAATGGAATTAAGAGTATTCTGTTTGACTATCATCCAAGCAGGGAGGAAGCCTGCAATCAAGGTAATAATAAATAAAACCACAAACCTGATAAATGTCTCATAGACTGGAGCGACTAAGATGCCGTCGCTAAAAGGAAAGACGATAGGATTAACAGCGAAGTAGGGGACCAAGAACGCGTAGGTAAGCAGGGCTCCAAAAAAGGAACCAAGCAAAGCGTAGATTGCCGACTGAAACACATAGGCAACTTCTATGGCTCGGCGCTCAATCCCAATACCTTTAAGGATGCCAATTTGTTGTCGACGAGACAGGGCGTTGATGAAAATAATAATAAATATAGTGATCGAAGCGACTACGATACCGATCGAGCCAATGAAAGTTCCTAAAGTATTGAATGTGTCTTTAATATCGGTGATGAATTTTGGCTTACCTTCATCGTAGGTTTTTATTTTAGCGTATTTTTCAAAACCACTGGCGATGAAAGTTTCTTTTAGGTCTGCTTCAGATTGGTTTGGTTGCATACGAACCACAATTTGGTCAGCGTTTCTGTCTACTCGATCAAACAGTCGGCGGAATTCTCGCTCGGGGATGTAGGTATTAAGCGAGACTTGATCGACTTTAGATTGTACTATCCCTTTTACTATAAATTCTTTTGAAACATCACCAACTGTAAGCCGAATAGTAGATCCTGGTTTTACATTATCTACTGAATCAAAAATGTCACCAAATTTAATCGCTGCCTCAGCCAAGTAATAGTAGCCAATCAAGATGTATCCTTCTTCGTTCGGATCAAGATATTCACCATCTATAATATTACTGGCTAAACCAGACATGTTGTTTTCCAGAGTCGGATCTATACCAGTGACTGATACAGATGCCGTATCTCTTTCACCCTTTAGGTCACGTCTTTCTTTGTAATTTGCTTCAATAATACCGGCTCCAGAGTAGCGGACAGAATATGCTGATATTTCTGGGAAGTAAGGTATTTCGCGTAGAATAGTTTCAGTGTCCAGAATATGGTCTTCGCCATCACGCTCGGTAAGTGTTAGGTCGCCCAGGTATTCTGCCCTCACGGCATTTTCGGCTCCGGTAATGAGTCCGACCAAAACGCCAGATACAGCAATCAGGTTTAGGAAAGTCAGCATCATTACAAAAATAATGAGTAGAGTCGTCCACTTATTTGCTCGCTGGATTTGACGCCAACCGAGCAGTAATCCGATCCTAAGAATACGCATAAATTTATGGTGCGACCAAAATGTCACCCTCACTCAAACCAGTAATAGACATAAAGCCGTCGTTGCCTTCTAGCAAAACTTCAATTGTACTAGTAGCAATATTATTTTTTGATTGGACAATTACTGAGTAACCCGAATCTGTTTTAGTTACGAACCTTTTGGGAACTCGTAGTCCAGTAGCCTCTTCTCTTACAATAATTTCTATATCTGCATTTAGGCCGCTTCTGATCCAAGCTGGTATTTCATCTAGTTGGATAATCGCCTCATAATAAGAAACGCCATCGATCTCGGTAGACTTTAATGAGATGAAGCTGATTCTTCCCGTTAGGATCTCATCGCTACGAGCATCAAAAAACATCTCTACTTTTTGACCAATTAATAATTTCCCTATATCTATTTCTGGTATTCTGGCAGTGACTTCAAACTTATCGCTAGCCAAAAGTGTTACCACCGGAGCGGTTGTAACAGTTTCTCCTGGTAGTACATCTATCTCAGTTATCACACCTGCAAACGGAGCAGTCAGAGATCGGTCAGAAATGGTTGAGTCTATGCGGCTAAGGCGTGCTTGTGCCTGTATGACTGCCGCATCTGCTCTTGAAACCGATTCGCTCCTGGCCGGAGCATTTTTATTAGTAGAGTCTGCTTTAGCTAAAAGGAGGGCTTGTTCAGCCAGTGAAACTGCACTTTCGGCTTGTGTGACAGCAAAAGCGTGAGCGTTTCTGTTGGTCACATACTGCGATGATTTTGTATTCGGAATATCAATTCGCCAGATACTTCTTGAATAACTGGAATCTTCGTAGAACTGGATTCGCAGACCGCAGGTGCCAAACTCTGATGGTTGACTTGTGTAGGCTGAATACGTACCCGTTTCTAAACCACTAAGATTATAAGAGTATCCAGAACCAGCACTTGAAGAATACATTTCTACTAAATAAGACCCTTCTTTGCCGCAGTTGTAGGTGCCGCTAATTGTTGGCTGGACCGCGTCATCTTCTGGGTCGGTAGATTCAGCTGTTAGGTCGGTGGAAAGCAGGTTGCGGTAAGCATTATCTACTTTTTGGGTTTCAGTTAGTATCGTTGTCTCTAGAGCCTCTTCTTTGCTGGCTAGTGTTTCAGAGGTAACGTCTCTTTCGGATAAAGTAGGGCCTTTTAGTAGCTCGTCGCGGTCTGCTACGGCTCTTGTTAGTGCTGCCAAGGCATCCTGTTTGTCTGCGTAAAGAGCTCGAGAATCTAGAGTGATAAGCCGGTCTCCGGCCTCTACTTTATCCCCGATCTTGACGTGTACGGTTTGGATGATACCAGTTGTTGGGAAGGCTAGTTCAGCTGTTTGCTCTGCTTTGGCAATTCCTGAGACAGAAATCAGCTCTCTGACCGGCCCAGTTTCTACTATAGCTGTGACCAAAGGAGTATTATTTCTTGAGCTAACTCCATGAATCATCAGTAAGACAAAAACTATAACCAAAGCGGCAATGCCGATATAAAAATGACGATTATGTAAAAGTTTAACCATGCTCAATGAATTATAGCAGTAGAAACTAATAAAAAAACCGCGCAAAGTGCATGTCTTTTAATCTTTGCATTTTTTAACCACGAACTATATGGTTTTGATATTTACTGTGTCCGCCCGCCAGGACCGCCCTAGAATTTAGGGAGATTTCATTCGACCATAAATTCGGAAGTACCCTTGGGGTGCGAACCTGGGACCACGAACTATATGGTTTTGATATTTACTGTGTCCGCCCGCCAGGACTCGAACCTGGGACCACGAAGGTATAAGCTTCGCGCTCTACCAACTGAGCTACAGGCGGACACATTAAATTTCAATCCATACAATGCTTCGCTTCGGAAAACAAATACTCACTTCGTTCGTGCTTGTTTCCTCAGCTAACATTGTAAGCTTCGTCGCTCTACTTGAACAAGTGAGGATGATGTGAAAGTTTACTTTCACAGTCTCCGAACACAGTTCAAGAAAACTTGTTTACCAACTAGCTATGGATGGTTGGTGTTCAACACTATAGCGTAATCAGAGCTTCAGGACAATTACAAAAGGCTTTACAAATGATAAATATTGAGTATCGTTTTATTTGGACTTAATAAATAAGGACAAATGTCCGGCAGTGGAAGTTTCACTCCAAATGTTCATTCTTTGAACACCTTACACTGTCTGCATTATATGTTCCCTATAAGACCAATCACTCCTTTGGTTGAAGTGAGACATGTAATGGATGTGCTACTGAGTATTGGAGTCATGCCCAGGAAATGTACCACGCCCGCCAAAGCGATTGCTAGGCGGCTTTTATTTTTGCGCCACAACCTGAATCCAGTTTGTTTTGCCGGACGGTGTTATAGTTTCGCTCACTAAAGTAAGTTCTGATTCTGAAAGGTATCCCCTGATTTCTTCCATATTAAAGTAACTAAAAAATCTTTCATATTCGTAGCCATAGTCAGACTCGGTTTTAATTTTTTCTTCAGGAGTGTTCGGCTTTGTTTCCTTAACTGCAATATATAAATATCCCTCGTCTTTAAGTTTGGTAACGATTTGTTTTATCTGTTCTTGGACTTCTGATTTAGGTATATGAAGTAAAACTGCTTGAATAAATATTCCATCATACATTTCTGTTAGACTGGATACTTCTGTTAGATCCAGTATTTGAAACCTAGCTTCAGGGACAAATTCCCTGGATATATTTATCATTTCCTCTGAGAAATCAATTCCCATTACTTTCAAACCATGCTCAATGAAGTATTTGGCTTTTGTGCCACCAGCACAGCCAATATCAAGAATCGTGCTACCAGGTGTGAACAAGGAAATAAACTGATCCGTACCATCAATCCACCAGTCATCTTTTAAGTGGTCTTCGTGCCAGTCTCTGGCTATTTTGTTGTATGTGTCTTTTAAGTTCATAAACAATTACTCCATATGTAGAACTTCGCCTATACGAGCGACCCTTTCTGCAATAAGAGGGAAGTTCTTCGATAATTCGGGATGAGTTTCTACAAGATGTCTTGCTTCATTACGAGCTGCTTCTACCAACTTCAAGTTACGGATAGCTTCCATCCCTAAGTCCGAAAGACCAGATTGTTTGCCTCCGTAGAGTTCTCCGCCACCACGAAACTG
>JACKGG010000006.1 GCA_020632035.1 Candidatus Nomurabacteria bacterium | reverse complement strand
TTCAGGTGACGACATGACTCCAAGTCTTTTAGCAAAGTCGGCACAATCGGCTCTAAAGGGTACAAAAGCTCAGGTTAAGATATTGGACCAAAAAGCCATTAAAAAGCTTAAGATGGGTCTTTTAGAGGCTGTAGGGAAGGGTGCAACCGATGGCCCAAAGCTCATAATAATTGAATACTGGGGAGCAGGAAAGCCTACGAAAAACGACAAGAAGAAAGCACCAGTTGCACTGATTGGTAAAGGAATCACCTACGACACAGGGGGGCTTAATGTTAAGCCATCTGGAGCCATGCACGAAATGCACATGGACATGTCTGGTGGAGCCGCCATGATTGGAGCGATGCGAGCGATTGCAAAAATGGGATTAAAGAAGAATGTAGTAGCAGTCATACCAGCCGCTGAGAACTCTGTATCCGCAGACAGCATGCGAGCTGGAGATATCGCTACATCGATGTCAGGAAAGACCGTCGAGATTCTACACACGGACGCCGAGGGACGACTAGTGCTGGCCGATGGGATGACTTACGCTGAAAAATTCTATAGTCCAAAAGTAATGTTGGACACGGCAACATTAACTGGAGCGTCACTAGTAGCACTAGGACAACATTCTTCAGCTGTCATGACCAAAGACAAAGCTCTGCAAGATAAATTAGTTGAACTAGGAGAGGATACTGGTGATTTGATGTGGCCTCTTCCACTCTGGGATGAATACAAAGCATCACTAAAGAGTTATCGAGCCGATGTTTCTAACATTGCTACTAACTTTGCTAGATGGGGAGGATGTATTGAAGGTGGAACCTTTCTTTCATTCTTTGCACCAAAGAAAATTCCTTGGGCACACATAGATATTGCGCCACGCATGGACAGTATCCCAAGTGACAAACTAGCCAAAGGAGCGACAGGAGAACCGGTGAGGCTTTTAGTTAAATTCGTAGAGGAGTATTAATATCAGCTTACAGCGCAACCTTACAAAGAAGAACATGGTAAGCAACAAAGTTAACCAAGTCGTTTTGGACGAGTACAAGACCGTTTACCTAGAATAAAGATAAGCCGGAATCGCAAAGCGATTCCGGCTTTAATCAATAAATGATAGCGACTAGTACCAATAACGGTAACGAGACGAAAAAGAACTTGTTTCTGGAGTACAGTTGTGAAGGCGAGATAGTGTCTCCAATACAGTCGATAATATCGTCACAAACTCTTTTATCGACACAGTGAGCCAAATAGAGAAGCCAAACCACAAAAACTATGTTGCAAAATAATTCCATTCAAAGACCCTCCTTTACCTACTTCAAAATATCAACAAAAGAACTCCTGTCAATACGACATGTTAATATTAAACTATGAAAATTTCTGAAACGATAGAGAAAATCATGTCTTCTGATGAGTTTGTTCTAGATGAGGTTAATAAAATGCGGGTTTTATATAATCTGAAGAAAGAAATTCGTTACGATCACAAGCGAGTACACGAATCACACACTGAGTCTGTGGCAGAACATATTTACGCGCTTCATTGCCTGATAGATTATTTTTTACCCCTAGAAAACCCAGAAGGAAACTGGAACGCCCACCGAATACACCTGATGGCGCAATATCATGACATCGATGAAATTGAGACAGGAGACAAAATTTCTTTTAAAAAAACTCAAGAAGATAGGGATAACGAAAAACTTGCACTGGAAACTGTCATTAAAAAACTTCCTGAACATATCCAAAGTAATGTATCCAAACTACTTAGTGAATATGGGGAGCAAGAGTCGTATGAAGCGCGGTTTGTAAAAGCGCTAGACAAACTTGAACCTGTCTTTCATATGTATGACGATAATGGTTCAGCTTGGCTAAAATCAGTTAAAGCAACCAGACAAATGCACATGGATACCAAAGAGAAATACCTTGAAGGGTTTCCAATATTACAAAGAGTCAGTCAGGTAATGGGTGACCACTATGAAAAAGAAGGATTTTACTATACGGAGTCGTGATAAAATATCATTGTGAATCCAACTGCCTTCGCTATCAAAACCGAAACCTTTGAAGGACCAATGGAACTTCTGATAGAACTCGTTGAAAAACGTAAGCTTCTAATCAATGATATTTCTTTGGCTGAAGTAACCGATGAATACATGCAAATGGTTAGTGCCATGCAAGAGCTTTCGCTTCCTAATACTGCGCAGTTTATTTCTCTAGCCGCTACTCTGCTTCTCATTAAATCAAAATCTCTTTTACCAGTACTTGATCTCACCACCGAAGAAGAGGCTAGCATCGAAGATCTAGAAGCTAGACTAAAGCATTACCAACTTTATCGTGATATTTCTATGGGAATTCAGTCTTATTTTGGAGAAAGAATCATGTATGAACCAGAGTATGCTCCACCACGAGAACCATTTTTTGTAATTGATAAGTATTGCAACCTAAACGAAATGCAGGAAGCGATGAATAGAATTCTAAACAATCTACCTAAATTTGAAGTAAAACCAACTGCCAAAGTCCGCCCAACGATTTCTCTTGAAGATATGATGGCTAAGCTTCGTAATCGAATAGAAATGCAAATGAAGACAAAGTTTTCTGAGTTACATCGACATGAAAAAGACCGCAAAAACGTCATTGTCGGTTTTTTGGCTATTTTGGAGCTTTTTAAGCAAGGCGACATAATTATAACTCAAATCGGACGCTACGAAGACATTCACCTCGAGCTAGAAAGACCCTCTACGCCAAAGTATTACTAGGAAATGGGTAGAACTAGCCTGAAAATATAAAGGTATTCGTGTTAGAATATACCTATGAACCTCGATGTATACATAGAGGTGCTGCTTTTCTATAAAGCAGCACCTCAGAGTAAGCTAAAAATATGTAAGTTGTTTTCTGTTACCGAGGAAGATCTCACTGTAGCCATTGAAAAACTAAAAGAAAGACTTAAGCAAGGAGCGACCAGACTAACAGAGACCGAGACCGACATTCAGCTCGTCACTGCTCCAGAATTATCTGAGTTTGTTGAATCACAACGAAAACAAGAGCTCGCCAATGACATTGGAAAAGCTGGTGCTGAAACTCTTTCTATCATTTTATATCGAGAACCTATCTCACGAGCTGAGATCGACCGCATCCGAGGAGTCAACTCTTCTTTTATTTTAAGGAATCTTCTTATTAGAGGTTTGATACTAAGAGAATCGATCACTGGTCAAGGTTACCAATTTCGGATCAGTCCACAACTGCTTCAGCACCTAGGGGTTGAGAATAAGCGAGAACTGCCACAATTTTCTGAGTTCATGAATGCAATTGACGCCTTTGATTCTGTTAAACATGAATGATTTTTACCCAAACATAATTGAAGAAGGCGAACCAACTCCAAAGAATCGTTTTCCGATCGTAGCACAGTTAGGCATACTCGGTGTTTTTATGGTTCTGATATTTGGATCATGGCTAGTTCATACTTCTAAAACCCTGGTCCCATTACCAGCGCCAGAACCAGACTTGGTCACAGATACAAACAAATATCCAATCACGCCACAAAAAATCGAAGAGGTGAGCCTGAGAGCAAAGGGAGCTTATGTCTGGGACGTTAAAGGTCAACGAGCTCTTTATTCAAAGAATGCCGACCAGGCCCTACCGTTGGCCTCAATCACAAAACTAATGACTACACTTTTAACCTATGAGTTAGTTTCTGAAGATAATAAAGTTTCAGTTCCATTGTCGGCAATACTACAAGAGGGAAGCAGTGGTCTGTCAGAAGGCGAAGAATTAACAACTGAAGAATTAACCCAGCTGGCATTAATATCTTCCTCAAATGATGCAGCTTACTCGCTCGCTGCCAGCGTAGGATCCTTACTTGGCAAACAAGATCCAGCTTCGCAATTTGTTGAAGGTATGAATATAAGAGCTGGAGAGCTCGGTTTGAATACATTAAGGTTTAAGAATCCAACCGGGTTAGATGTATCCTCTACCGAGCCAGGAGCAGTTGGTAGTGCAAGAGACGTTTCTTTCTTAATGGAGTACATCATTACCAACTATCCAACCGTAATTACTCCTACTCAACAATCTGCTGCGAGAATATACAACACGGCCGGAGCCTATCACGAAGCCAACAACACGAACGAAGTAGTTTTGAAAATCCCTAATATGATTGGTTCTAAGACTGGCTACACTGATTTGGCTGGAGGTAACCTCACCATCGCTTTTGACGCTGGGCTAGATCGACCAATTATAATAACTGTACTAGGATCTACCTATGATGAGCGTTTCAGTGACGTATTGACTCTAGTCGACGCAGTCCAGAAAAGCCTAACCAGTCAATAGCTATGGACTCTCTTATCCTCAATGTACTAATTCCAGCTCTCTTAACTTTTACTATTGGTATCTTTATTACGCCCTTAGTAACTCACTTCCTTTTTAAATACAAAGTATGGAAAAAACAAGGTGGCAAGGTAGCTATGGGTGGACATGAAGCAACAGAATTCAATCGCCTGAAAGGCGGGGAAGAAACCAAGACCCCTAGAATGGGCGGTATAGTTGTTTGGGGTAGTGTTTTAATTACTCTTATTTTTACCTCTTTACTGGCACATTTTTTTCCAAACACTTTACTATCTAACCTGAACTTCTTAAGCCGGTCTCAAACTTTAATACCAGCCACCGCTTTACTGGCAGGAGCTTTGATTGGCTTCCTAAATGACTTTTATGATGTGGCTCACGAAGGAAGAGGAATCAGTTTACGTCTTAGACTAAGCCTTATTACCATTCTCTCTGGTTCGCTTGGTTGGTGGTTTTACGACAAGCTGGATGTCACCGGTGTAAACATCCCTTTCGACGGAACTCTAGAATTAGGGATTCTAATTATTCCTTTCTTTATTTTATTGACTCTAATGCTTTACGCTAGTGGGGTCATCGATGGTATCGACGGACTGTCAGGAGGAGTGTTTGCTTCTGTATTTGCGGCTTACACTGGGATTGCTGTTATACAATCACAGTTCAATTTGGCAGTCTTCTGCGCCACAGTAGTAGGTGGAATACTGGCTTTCCTTTGGTTTAATGTTCCGCCAGCTCGTTTTTGGATGACAGAAACTGGTACGATGGCTCTTACTCTTTCCTTGGCAACAGTAGTATTTATGACAGACTCGCTGGGGGACGGAAACGGTATATCTTTACTGGTGGTGGTTGGACTTCCACTAATTGCTACTGTTGTATCGAACGTACTTCAGGTCTCTTACCGAAAACTGACAGGTAAGAAACTTTTCCGAATCGCACCACTACATCACCACTTTGAAGCAATTGGTTGGCCATCGTACAAGGTTACTATGCGCTATTGGATTATTAGTATTTTTTGCGCGGTTATAGGTGTAATTATCGCCTCAATAGCATGAGCCACCCTAAACCAAAATCTGTCGACACAATGCTTTTAAGTATAATTGCTCTTTTAGTAGCAGGCGGTTTTCTTATTTTTTCTTCTGCTTCTCTCGGACTAATGGCTAGAGATGGGGCGACCTTTGGATCAGTTGCACTAAATCAATTTTTATTTGGAGTATTAGGTGGGGGGGTAGCGCTTTTCCTTACTAGTAGTATTTATTACCGACACTGGCGTAAATACGCTTTTTATTTATTTTTAGTAACTCTTTTGGCCACCCTGGCAGTCTTCTTGCCCGGCATCGGAATGTCACACGCTGGTGCCACCAGATGGCTTGATTTAGGCTTTGTAACTATCCAACCATCCGAATTCTTGAAGCTTGGTTTCATTATTTATTTAGCGACCTGGCTGTCTGGTGTACACACCAAAATAGCTCGCTTCCGATACGGCTTAATCCCTTTTGCGGGCATCAGTGGCCTAGTGGGTATCGTCATGCTTCTACAACCAGACACTGATACATTTTTAATTATGGCTTTTGCGGGCATGGCTATGTTTTTGGTTTCAGGAGCTAGGTGGAGAGATATAACAATTATATTCATTAGTGTAGTTATACTTTTAGCTGCAGTTGCTATGTTTCGGCCATATATTATGGATCGTATGACGACTTTTCTGCACCCAGAAAATGACCCTTTAGGAAGCGGTTATCAAATACAACAATCACTAATAGCTATCGGATCAGGAGGAATAACTGGTCGAGGTTATGGACAGAGTATCCAGAAATTTGAGTACTTACCTGAACCGATTGGTGACTCTATTTTTGCTGTATACGCAGAAGAGTTCGGTTTCATCGGAGCGATTGTGTTAATCATGGCTTTAGTCTTCCTCACTTTACGTGGCTACAAAACCGCTACTCAAGCCAATGATATTTTTGGAACCCTATTAGTTGTTGGTTTCATGACAATAATTATCGCCCAAGCGTTTTTAAATATTGGTGCTATGTTAGCAGTGGCACCCTTATCTGGCTTACCACTACCTTTTATCAGTCACGGTGGAACGGCTCTTATGTCTACCTTAGCCTCACTCGGAATTGTTTTAAATGTGTCTAGATATAGAACTTTTAAAAAGCACGCGTGATAAACTAAATATATGAAAATCGGATTAGTAGGAGGAGGCACAGGAGGTCATTTTTACCCTTTAATAGCGGTGGCTCAAGAATTAGTGACCAGCAGTACGAAACCTGAGCTGTATTACTTTGGCCCTTCTCCTTACAATAAAGAGATGCTCGGTAACTATAATATTAAGTACGTGTACTGTCCGGCTGGAAAGCTGAGGAATTATTTTTCAATTCAAAATTTCATCGACATCTTTCGTAATTTTTTTGGGATTTTTATTGCCACCATCAAACTTTTTATAATTTATCCTGATGTGATTTTTAGTAAGGGTGGATATACCAGCGTACCGATATTACTAGCGGCAAAGTTTCTTCGCATACCAGTTGTTATCCATGAGTCAGATGCCGTTCCTGGGCGAGCCAACAAAATGGCAACTAAACAAGCCAAGTACATTGCGATTGCTTATGATGATGCCGCGCAGTTTTTTCCACCGGAAAAAACTGCGCTCGTTGGTATACCGTTACGAAACGAAATCAAGAATATCCCACCTGATCCATTCACCTTACTAAACATTCCTCAAGACAAACCTTTAATATACGTAACTGGTGGTTCTTCAGGAGCTGAGAGGTTGAACAGTATCATCTTGCGTTCATTATCTCTATTGTTGCCACACTATCGAATCTTTCATCAAACTGGACCGACCAACCTCGACGAAATGAAACTTTCGGCTCAAAGCTTGCTAGATGGCAATCCCGACCTAGATAGCTATTACCTTGAGGGTACCATACCAGCCAATATGGTCTCAGCTCTTATGAGTGCGGCTTCATTAATAATCACTAGAGCGGGCAGTACGACTTTGTTTGAGGTGGCTTTTCATGGCAAACCAGCCATTATTATTCCCATTCCTGAGGATGTAAGTCGTGACCAAAGAACGAATGCTTATGCCTACGCCAGAAGTGGGGGAGCGACCGTCATAGAAGAACACAACTTAACCCAAAGCTTGCTTACCCAAGAGATTAGCACTATTATAAATGACCAAAATCGCTACCAAGAAATGTCTAGAGCAGCCAAAGACACTTTCTTAGATGGAGCAGCCAAGAAAGTCGCTGACATCTTGATATCGATTGGAACTGAACATGGATCATAATAATACTAAACAGAAAGTAGTGACCAGATATGCCCCGTCTCCGACGGGTTTTCAGCATATCGGCGGCATCAGGACAGCTCTCTATGCTTGGCTGTGGGCAAGAAAAAATAACGGTACTTTTATTTTACGCATCGAAGATACAGACAAAAATAGAGAGGTGGAGGGCGCCATTCAACACACGATAGATGCACTTCATTGGCTGGGTATAGACTATGATTATGGGCCAGATAAACCTGGTGAATTTAAATCTTGCCTGCAATCAGACAGATTGGACATATATAAGAAATATGCTCAAAAGCTTATAGACAAAGGACTAGCTTACCCAGACCCGTATACAAATGAAGAAATAGAGAACTTTCGAGAATTGGCAAAAAAAGAAGACAGGCCATACCTATACAGACATCATAGGCCAACCGAGTTTGAAGCTTGGGATGGTACTAAGCCACTTCGACTAAAAACTCCAGAGGTTAAACGCTACGAGTGGCAAGATGCAGTTCGAGGGAAACTTTCAGCCGGTGAAGAAATGCTTGACGATTTTATTATCATTAAAGCTGATGGATATCCAACCTATAACTTTGCCCATATTATTGACGATCTAGAGATGGGCGTTACTCACGTCATGCGAGGCGAAGAATTTATATCCAGTACCCCAAAATTCCTTAGTCTTTATGATGCTTTGGAAATACCGTATCCAACTCTAGTGACTCTACCGCCAATTATGGGTCCGGATGGAAAAAAGAAGTTGAGTAAGCGTGATGGAGCTAAAGACTTACTCGAATACCGATCAGATGGTTACCTACCTGAAGCGATGCGTAATTTTCTGGCGCTAATTGGCTGGAACCCAGGTGGGAATGATGAAATATTTCCTAGTGAAGAGTTAATCAACAAGTTCACGCTCGAAAAAATTCAACGCTCCGGTGGCGCTTTCAACGAAGAAAAACTAAAATGGATGAACAAAGAGTACTTACAGAAACAAACACCTGAATTTTTAGCTGAATACTTAAAAGAAGCAATACCTGACTCTCTAAAAAACAAACCTCAATATTCTGACGATAGACTAAAAAAGCTTTCTCCGGTTGTCTTTGAACGTATTCACAATAAAAATGAGATTGTTGAGTCAGCCGAAGCAGGGGAGTATGACTTCGCCTTTACCGCTCCAGAATACGACGTAGAAATACTAAAGTGGAAAAATGACAACATGGTTGCAGAAGCTTTACCCAGACTACAAAAAGCCTGTGAAGTAATCTCTGAAGCTAGCTTTGACACCACTGAATCAATCAAATCTGCCCTCTGGCCATACGCTGAAGAAGTAGGGAAGGGTGAACTCCTATGGCCACTACGAACTTCTCTGTCAGGCAAAGCCCAGTCTCCAGACCCTTTTATGATCGCTTATATACTGGGTAAAAAAGAAACTATCTCCCGTATCAAGACGGCTTGTGATAAAATATCAGAGTAATGAATATAAGACTGTTCGTAGCCTTTCTTTTAGGAATCTTACTCCCACAGCTGGTTTTTACTGCTCCTACCAGCGCTTTGGCTGAATCAGAAATTTCTAAACTACGGTCCCAAATAGATGACAGAAGTAATCGCTTAGCAGAAATTGAAGCAGAAATTGCTAAGTATAATTCTGAACTCCAGGAAGTTGGAGCCGAGAAAAAAACTCTCCAGTCTGCCATCAATCAACTTGAGCTAGAGAGAAAGAAGGTAAACGCCGAAATATCAAAAACTGAAAACCAAATAACTTCTACTGACCTAGAAATCAATAAACTCATTCTCGAAATCTCTCGTACCCAAAAAGACATCAATAATACTGAAGCCGGCATTGGTGCCATTATAAGGTCTGAGTACAAAGACGGTGACGACAGCCTGATAGAACTTCTTTTAAGCAAAGACAGGTTATCAGATTTTTGGAGCACTTATGAAGCTCATGAAAGCATCCGAGATACCTTGTCAACAAAAGTAGCTTCACTAAGTTCATTTAGATCTTTGCTAGAAGAAAAGAGAGATGAAAATGAATCGAAGAGAGAGCAACTTAGTTCACTCAAAAACCAATACAATGACCAGAATGAAGTATTGATAAACAACAAACAAGAACAAGCTGAGTTGCTTGAGATAACCAAAAGTGAAGAAAAAAACTACCAACAACTTTTGGCTTCACAGGAACAGGCACGAGAGCAAGTACTTAAAGAATTACGAGAGTTTGAATCAAAACTTCAGTTTATCCTTGATCCAAACACTATCCCAACACCAGGGACAGCTGTCTTTAGTTGGCCGCTAGCTAATGTAATTATTACTCAGTTCTTTGGTGGGACAGAGTTTGCAGCGCGTAATGCCAGTGTCTACGGTGGAAGAGCCTATCACCCGGGAGTCGATATGGGAGCACCACGTGGTACTGCTATCATGGCGCCACTTACCGGTACTGTTAGAGCTACCGGTAACACGGACGCTGTTCCAGGTTGTTACTCTTGGGGCAAATGGACATTGATAGACCATGCCAACGGACTAAGCACCTTGTACGCGCACCAAGATGTTATTTCTGTCACTTCCGGACAAAAAGTAAGCACTGGTGAAATCATTGGGTACGTAGGCAGCACGGGCTACTCAACTGGACCACACCTTCACTTCACAGTATATGCAAAAGACGGAGTAAATGTACGCAAATTTAACGAAATTAAAACAGTCACTAGTTGTGGACCCGCTTCTACTCCAGTAGCAGCAACAGAAGCCTATATAGACCCAATGCTTTACTTACCTAAGTATTAATCCTCAAAACTGTGGAAAACTACTGCTTTTGGAGTGGATATCTCTGTGGATTTGGTGTTACTATAATTATGCGATGCAAAACATCGTAGGAACTTACCCGAATGGAAGCCCGCTTCACAGCGGGTTTCTGGGATAAAATTTCTAGATGCTATACAATACAATCAATGCTAGATTCCGGAGCCACACAGATATTAATCCTCGGTGGTACAGGTGATTTAAGTAGGAGAAAACTCTTACCAGCTTTGTTAGATCTATACGCCAGAGGCATGTTGCCTGAAGTTTTTCATATTATTGGTCTAGCTAGATCAAAGTGGGGAAGACATGAGTATTCTACCTTTGTTAAAGAATCTATTGATAAATATCATCTTGGTCACACGCATACAGCCCAGCAAGTAAATGATTTTTGTTCACACATTTCATTCGTCAGTGGCTCCTTTGATGACTTCTCTAGCTATGATCGATTGCAAAGTAGCCTAGATGAATTTGATGTAAAGAGGGGAGTACGCAGTAATAGACTTTTTTATTTAGCAGTTCCACCAAAACACTATAGTCAAATATTTAATGATCTTAAGAAGTCTGGGGTTGCAGATGAATCTGAAAAAAAATGGACACATATTTTAGTAGAGAAACCGTTTGGAAATAATTTACAAACAGCTCAAGAACTAGATAGCCAACTGGCAAAGTTATATCGTGAAGATCAAATTTTTCGCATCGACCATTACTTAGCTAAAGAAGCTGTACAAAATATTCTTTCTTTTCGATTTGCCAATACTTTACTCAAGGCCCCTTGGGACAAAGATTCGGTCCAATCTGTATATATAAAAATGACAGAAACTATTGATGTGGGTGGAAGATCAGGTTTTTATGAAGGTGTTGGAGCACTAAGAGACGTCGGTCAAAATCATCTTTTACAGCTCTTGGCTCTTGTTGCCATGAAAGAGCCTGACACATTTACGGTGGAAGCCATAAGAGACGCCAGGACTGAGGTCCTGGAGTCGCTTCGCCCAGTAACTAAAGAAACTCTTAATGATAGTGTAATAAGAGCTCAATATGATGGCTACAAATCAGATGAAGCAATTCCAAACGACTCAGAAACTGAGACTTATTTTGAATTAAAAACTTTTGTCGACAGTCCCACCTGGAAGGATGTCCCTTTCTTCATCCAGGCTGGAAAAGCGCTGGAAGTTGGGGAAGTTTCTATAACCATAAATTTTAAAGATGTGGCGACTGGACTCTTTGAAACCAAAACTTGCTTTAGTATAGGAAACCAAATTAAACTAACAATTTCGCCAGAACAAGAAATAGCTATTACTTTAAACGCTAAGTCTCCAGACTTAGGGTATCAGCTAGAAACCAGGACTCTTTCTTACAAGTGCAAAGAAGGGGAAAATAAAATTAAAAACTCTTACGAAAAAGTTTTGTACGACTCGATCGTTGGTGACCAAACTCTATTTACCAAAACCGAAGAAGTTCACGCCGCCTGGAAGTTTATCACTCCAATCCTTGAAACCTGGAACAAATTACCACTACACACGTATAAAAAAGGTAGTGCCGGACCCGTTGAAACTTTATTAAAAATGTAATTTATATATGACTAAAGAACTAGTGTTTATCGGATTAGGAAAGATGGGCTCCGCCATGACTGCACGACTGGTAGCAGAGGGTTATGTAGTACACGGTTTCGATGTATCGGTAGATATGCGATTGGAAGCAGAAAAACTAGGCGTAAAAACCTACGACTCCATAGCTGAAGCTATTACTTCAATATCAGGCCGAAAGGTGATCTGGTTGATGGTACCATCAAAATTTGTTGATAGTGTCTTAGCCGAAATTTGTATATCACTGGCTACAGACGACATTATAATAGACGGTGGTAACTCTTTCTTCAAAGACACTATCAAAAGAGCTGCGGAAACAAAATCAAAAGGTTTTTACTATGTCGACTGTGGAACTTCAGGAGGGGTGAACGGAGCTAGAAATGGAGCCTCTTTAATGGTGGGAGGTGATAACGAAACCATTAGCTACATTGAAAATATTTTTATGACCTTGGCCGCCCCAAATGCTTATGGCCATGTGGGAGGAACCGGTGCTGGACACTTTGTGAAAATGGTACACAATGGAATAGAATACGGCATGGCTGGCGCTATTGCAGAAGGTATGGCTTTTATCGAAGATAATGCACAAGAGTTAAAGATAAACCAATTAGAGGTTCTTAAACCGTTCGAACATGAAAGCATTATAGCTTCAAAACTAATGACATGGATGAGCGAAGTATACAAAAAAGATGCTTATCTTGAAAATATTTCCGGCGAGGTACCCAAGGGAGAAACCGAAGAAGAAATGGAATTCATAGTAAGTCATAGGCAAACTCCAGTGCTAGAGGCTGCTCTCTTACAACGTAAAGAAACTAGAGAAAATCCGTCTCGCATAGGGTCATTGATATCAGCTCTCAGAAATCAGTTCGGCGGACATAAAACGATACAAAAATGAATCAACTAATAATTACAGATAGGCCAGGAAAGGAAGCAGGGGAACATATAAGTAACTCAATACGTGAGCACGTTGGAGACGTGGTATGTATTCTATCAGGAGGCTCTGCACTCGATGTAATCGAATATATAGATACTAGTAAATATTGTTTTCATCAAGATTGTGGGGAGGCAAGGGAAGAGGAAATCAAAGGTCAAAAAATAAAGTGTCAGAAAAACGAATGTCGCACAATATTTGTAATAGGGGACGAGCGAGTGAGCAGGGAGTCAACTATTAACAATTTTATGCAATTACAATCGCGGTATCCAGGCCATCCTGTGACCATTAATACCATTGAAACAATTCCGACTGAAAGTGAGACTGAAAAAAATTTTGCTGAACGAATTGAAAAATTATTTTTAGAAACTTTACTTGAATTAAATAATCCAAAAATTATTTGCTTGCTAGGAGTAGGAGCCGATGGTCATACAGCTGGAATTTTCCCAATGGACGAAGCGTCGTTTCGAAAGCTCTATCAAGACGATAGAACCTACGTGCCAGTACACGTCGAAGGTCTTACAATCGATTCTAGAGCCTCATTTACGCCTAGTTGGATACTAAATAATGTGGATGAACTTATAGGATACATAGTAGGTTCAAGTAAGCTAGAAATATTATCTAAGCTAAATTCTGAAACAAAAAAGCTGAATGAGCGTCCAGCCGAACTTTTAAACCTACACAAGAAGGTACTAATCTACACAGATCAAGATATAAGCCCTGTATAGGTTACCAGAACTGATATTATAGATAGTGAGTAATAACAATACACTTATACCCATCACTTCGTTTTACATATATTGTGCGAAGCGGTATCATATGAAGTATGACAGTAAAAAGATCACCTACCCCAATAAAGGAGTACGTAACACCCTTCCTTGATTACTGTGAAATAGAAAAGGGTTTGTCTAACAATACTCAGCGTAACTATCAACAGTATCTCAATCTTTTTATTAAGTGGCTTGTAGTTAGTGATCAACCTAATCTAAAGCCACATGAACTTACTGCAGATCATATTTGGGAGTATCGCCTATTCATCGCACGTACCTATAAAACACCCCGTGGTGAACTACTAAGCAAGAAATCACAAAACTATTACCTAATCGCCCTACGTGCCCTACTCTCTTTTTTAGCCGAGCGTGATATCGAAACACTGCCAAGCAGCAAGATAAAATTAGCTAAACAGAAAAGTGATGAAACAATCGCTTTTTTAGACGTGCGTGATATCGCTGCCATGCTGGCCGTACCAGACACAAATACCCCAAAGGGATTACGAGACAGAACAATTATGGAATTATTTTTCAGCTCAGGTATGCGTATTTCTGAACTTACCGCCCTTAATCAAGACCAACTAACAATGCTTAAGGATAACGCCACCAATCGTACATATGAGCTTTCAATCGTCGGTAAGGGTAAGCATATTCGCACCATATTCATCTCCCCTCGTGCTGCTGAGTGGATCCGTATCTATCTAAAAAAACGACATGACGTAGATAAGGCTTTATTTACAAGTTTAGTAAACAACGGCTCAGATGGAAAACGACTTACACCTAGATCAATCCAAATGATGATTCAACGTAGCGCTATGTTAGCTGGCGTTTCTAAGAAAGTCACCCCACACACCCTGCGGCACACCTATGCCACTGACCTCCTTGATCACGGAGCAGACCTTCGTTCAGTCCAAGAGCTTTTAGGCCACAAGAACGTTGCCACTACTCAGATCTACACACATGTCACAAACAAACGACTGCGCGATGTACACGAAAAATTTCATGGCGGGAGCGATTTAAATAATAAATAGTTATATCACTGCTTCTCGACGAACTACGAAATTTTGAGAATTATGAATCGTAAAATAAATTTCTCTATTTTAGTTCTCCTCTACCATCACCCCACCAAGCAGTTGTTGGAGAATTTGATCGAAGTAAGGTTTATGTTCAGTTAAGTGGACTACTCTCTCACCCCCTCTTGATAATTTGGTTTCTATTTCTGGGTGGGCTGCTAGATAAGTTTTTAATTTTTCTGGAATAACTTCATCTTGGGAAATTATATTTTTAGTTTCTTTGAAGTGGGCTCTAAGTCCTCTCTTAATTTCTGTATAGTGCGTGCACCCAAGCACCACCACCTCACTCTCCCCCGCTTCTGTCTCTATCCGACTTATCGCTTGGTTAGTAGCCGCTTCAAGTTCACCTAGTTCTATCAGCGGTACCAGCTCAGGAGTTGCCATATCGATAAGCAAGGCGTTTCCATTTCCCTTAAGCTCTAATTCTTTGTGGTACTTTTTTGATTCAATGGTTCGCTTGGTGGCCAGAAGTGCAACTTTTGTCATTTTGCCGAAATTTAGTTCTTCTATGGTTGGAACTATCACTCCAAGCACTTTTCTATCAGGAAAATTTGTCGGTAAAAATTCTTCTTGGATTCTGCGCGCTGTTTCAGCTGACGCTGTATTACAAGCAATCACCACTAGACTGCAATCTACTTTGAACAAATACTCGACTCCTCGCACAGTAAGTGCATATATTTCCTCTTCTGTCTTGTCTCCGTAAGGAATGTTGGCTGTGTCGCCGTAGTAAACATAATCATACTCTGGCAGTGCTTTAGCTACTGCTTTTAGTATGGTAAGACCACCCAACCCAGAATCAAAAAACCCAATTTTCATATTATGATAAAGCTAGTTTTGAAATGTACTCAAACTCTTTTTTGGTAACTGGCATTACAGACAAACGATTCCCTCTTTTTACTAACCTGAAATCAGTCAGACTCAAATCTGCTTTTAACTCATGCAAGGTGACAATTCTTTTGAATTTTTTAACAAACTCCACGTCTACGCACAGCCAGTTAGGATTAGCCGGGTCAGACTTTGGGTCAGGATGAGCGCTTTTGGGATCAAATTGAGTCGGGTCTGGATAGGCTTCTTTGGCTATCTTTACTACTCCTACGATACCCGTATCTGCTCCCGCGTTTGAATGATAAATAAAAACTAAATCCCCTATTTTTATATCGTCACGCATCATATTGCGTACTTGATAATTACGTACTCCATCCCACATTTCCAGCTTCTTCTTAGCCAAATCGTCGATTGAGAATTCACTCGGCTCTGTTTTCATTAACCAGTATTGCATATAGCTTATTCTACACTGATTCTGCTATAATATAATGAGATTTTATTCGGATAATTTATAGTTATTATGTTGATGTTAAAAGCTCCACAACGGGATTTACTAAGAGATAGGGGCACCATTTTAGGAAGATCACTAATAGGACTACTCTTTGCTGTTTCTGGTATCGGAATGCTAATGACCACATCAGACACAGCAATGAACTTCTCTAACCTAGGAATTCCATTAGCAGGACTAGTAGTTTGGATAACAATTGTAGTAAAGATTGTATCTGGTACAGCAGTAATTATTGGACATAGAGTTGGTTTAGCATCAGCTGTCCTAATTGCATACACTGCTCTAGCCACTCTAATCGGACACGTTGGTCTTTCTGATTCTGCTCCATTTGACATCACTCAGATAATGAAAAACTTAGCTATTATCGGTGGACTTCTCTACCTAATGTCATACGGCCCTGGAGGTTCTAACACAAAATTTGCTCCAACTGAAGACGATAAAGACGGAGATGGAATGCCTGACGTGATGTAATTACTTAAAATAAAAAAACAGGCGGGCCCTTAAGGGCCCGCCTGTTTTTTAGAAATTCGCCGCTAGAGTGTTTCCACCCCAACAAGGCATTGATGCACTCCATGGTTGTGTACCCTGCGTATCATAAAGATAACGAGCGTACTCCATGTTTTGATAAATGTCATCAAGATCGAGTTCCATTGCATTAGCTGTTTTCTCGTGGTAACGCTTATTAATTTGCATTACCCCAGTATCAGCTGGGTCAACCCTTCCTTTAAGGATAGAGCCATCCGCTAGTCGGTGTTTAAAAGTTGATTCACAACGAGCTACCTCAGCCATGATTGGAATATCTTTAAAATACTCTCTTACGACGGCCTCGGTATCATTGATAGCAACTATCTCTTCCCTACTTCGTGCAATGTGTCCATACGATGTCTCTGGTAACTGCACAGCCGAAACTGTACCGGCCGTGAACAACGCGAGAATCACTGTCGATATAATAAGCCAAAGGTCTTATAGAATAAATATCAGTGTGACAAAGGTCGTAATGGTGGAGACTCCAAAGAATCAATACACCGTCTGCGACACCGATAACCGGAAGACTATAACATTAATCTACGGATTTATTAAAGTATAACATAATTTTATTATTATGTCAATATAATTATTAGTTAGTCCACATTGTATATTATAAAATAAATGTTATTTTATAGGCTGGTTTGCATAATGTAAGCCAATACAACAAATAAATGAGGTGATGAAGTGTTAGTGATTATACAGAATGTTTCAACAGCGATTGTACTGTTCATAATCTTTCTTTCAACTGCCACAGCTGATACTGCAGTATACGCAGTAGCTCGTACAGAATTTGAGAAAGGTCAGTGGTTTCTGACTATCCTGGCGACAATCGTTTTTATACTGATTGCGACAAGCGGTTGGAGAGTTCTCACATTTATATTTAACAGCCCGCGTACTGGCTGAAAATAACTCAGCAGTAACCACCCAGATAGCCCGCCTTTACGGGGGCTTTTTATTTTACTTTCTAACATCATCCATCTATACTATAACGATTACATCATGCTGAAAGAAGCTCAAAATACTATGGCATATACTTTTAAACAAGTTCTGACCTTTGGTTATCTAACAAGTTTTTTTATATTTCTAGGCTTTTTTTTTGTATCGCCGGTAGAGGCTGGCATCTACGATCATGATGATGTACTTATAATCGTAAATGATAACTCAGCGACATCGACTGAAATTGGGGAGTATTTTAGAGTAGCCCGTGGCATGTCTGAAGATCAAATAATTCATATAGCTACACTAGAGACAGAGAGTGTCAGTCGTACTGAATTTGAAACAAATATTAGAACCCCGATAGAAGATTATATTACGACCAATGGTCTTACTGATACGGTTAATTACTTAGTTACCACTAAGGGGGTACCTCTAAGAATAAATGGTACTCCAAACGGTGGGGATGAGAATCGCGCATCAGTTGACCAAGAACTTATGCTTATCCTTGGTTCATTAAGTATACGAATTGGTGGTACAGGTTCGTATACAAGCCCTTACTACACAGAAGAAGCGGAGTTTGCTAGAACAGAATACGATATGTATCTAGTAACCCGCCTCACTGCTTACACAATTGACCAAGTAAAATCCCTAATAGACCGCTCGGCAATTGCAACTACAACTAATGTCGGAAATTTTGTCTTAGATGTTGATCCAAATAGAGACACTGGTGCCTACCAACAAGGCAATGACTGGATGAGAGACGCCGAGTCTATTCTTTCTGAGAGAGGATACAATGTACTTCTAGATGAGACGACTACTTATATGACAAATCAAGATAACTTACTTGGTTATTATAGTTGGGGTAGCAATGATTGCTGTGAGCCAAATAATGGTATTCCTAATAACACATATGTAAACGGGAGCATTGCTGAGACAATCGTAAGCTCTAGTGGGCGAACTTTTCAGTATCCCCCGACTTATGGTCAATCACTTATCGCTGACTTAATAGCAGAAGGAGTTACCGGTGTAGCAGGCTACACAACTGAACCATTAGTTACAGCAATAGCACATGCAGATATTCTTTTTGATCGTTATACAAAGGGTTATAACCTCGCTGAAAGTTTTGGAATGTCCACAAATCATATAAGCTGGAAGCAGGTTGTGGTAGGTGATCCAAAAATGGTCGCAATAAAACAGCGTGCATTTGACATATTAACACCCGCCCATGAAGACATCTCCACTACTACCACACCGACTTTCACCTGGGAAGAAATGGAGTCTTACTATGGACTAGATTCATACGATCTATATATAGATGATGTCTTATTTGAGTCAGATATAAGTTCGGAAAATGTCACCATTTCATCTCCGTTAACAGTAGGTGAACATACTTGGTACGTCGTTGGAAAATCAAATGACGGTGGTCAGACTACTTCAAAGTCTACCTTCACACTGAACGTTTATCCTTCTTACACTCAAGGCGATGAAATATACGTCGATAACGTACTAGGGAGTAATAACGGTAATTCTGGAAGTATGGCTGAACCATTCGCAACCATCAATAAAGCAACCTCAATCGCTCAACCCGGGGACACGATTGTCGTTATAAAAAATGATGGTGTTCCCTATCGTGAAGGAGTAATTTCTAACAACCCCGGTGATGAAGAAGGCTATATAACTTTACGTGGAGTAAGTCCCCAAGAAAAACCAGAGATATGGGCTAGCGACGATGTCTCTGGTGGATGGATTCCTTACGGTGGAGGTAACCCTGACACTTATCAAAGAAGTGTTGATTCAAGTGCTTATTTACCAACTTTTGCTGCTGGTTTATCAATGGACAATTTAGTGGTAAGACCAGAAGGTGCTTCAGAAGATACTTTGAACGAGGGAGAATGGTACTACACTAACGGAACGCTTTATATGCGTACTATCTCGCCAGAAGATCCAAACTCCTTACACATAGAATTCAGCACTAGAGACTACGGAATAAATATGCAAGAGTATGTTTCACTTGCAGATATTATAGTTAGATTCGCCGGGAACACCGCCTTTGCTCTTCAATCAAACACAATAGCAACTCGAATTGAAGCTTATCAAGGATTAGTTGGTATTTCGACTACAGGTGGAGACAGTATCGATATTTCATATTCATATGCATCAGAAAATAATTCTTACGGATTTTATTTACTAGCACATAATTCAAGTATCACTAATTGTACAGCATATCAAAATACTGGAGGTCTAGGGATATTACTGCTAGCTAATAATACTGAAGTAATTAATAACTACTTTTTCGATAACACAGTCGATGTGAACGCGGTATTTGGTACACCCCCAACTGGTCTTATCGTGTCAAATAACGCTTGGTCTAATCCTTCACAAGGTACTTGGAACTCATATCTAGGAGACAACAATCAACCAGAAATCACTACACAAAGTACCAATACATATACGAGTGACTCATCGCTAACCAGTACTTCTACTTTAATCAATGCAGGATATGACACCGGAATTACTGTCGATGTACTAGGAAACCATATATTTGGTAGACAGGATATTGGTGCTTTTGAATATCAATGGATCACCCCTTCAGTATCCTTTTTATCGAATTTAGACGGTAAACAGATTACTCTCATAGGGACATCGACTGACTTAGACGGAACAGTTGATTCTATACTCTGGGATTTTGGTGACGGCAATACTGACACTTCTCTAGATACTACCCATACTTACACTGATTATGGGACATACGTTGTCACTTTCACAGCAATAGACAACCATGGTGCTGAAGGGATCGCCACCAAAACAATAACACTCTCAAATCCTTCAAGTGGTGGTGGTGGTGGAGGAGGAAGTAGCAGTAAAACAAAAAGAGTTGAAAAAGAAACTGATTTTAGTTGTGATGATCCACTAGCCACTAACTACTTACCTACATTTACAGCAGACAGGACATTGTGTACTTACAAAACTAATGATAACTCTTTACCCGCCCTACCTTTGTCTACACAAAGACAAATAGACGAACTACTTAAACGAATTCAAGAGCTACGAACTTTATTAAATTTTCTGAAGGGGATAAGTTCTCCTGTCTCCTTTTCACCAGGTAATTGTACTTTCTATAGAGATTTGAAAGTTGATATGGAAGGACCGGATGTAAAATGTTTACAACAATATTTAAACTCTAACGGCTTTACTATAACTAATGATGGACCAGGCTCATTAGGAGAAGAAACACAATATTTTGGTGCTTTAACCAAAACGGCTTTGATAAAATTCCAAAATGCTAATGCAAAAAAAATATTACATCCTTATAATCTAAATCACGGGACTGGTTACTTTGGACAAGGCACTAGAGAATTCATCAACAATAATTAACAGGCAATATAAATTCAATACTGATCGTTGTTATACTAGTAGGATTCTGTGTCCTATAAAATACAATTGCTAATATTTATTCTCTATTCTTCAAAATTTGTATTCACTGACTCTTCTATTTCAGACGTGATACTTTCTTCATCTAAGATTAACTCTTCATCTATTATTTGATCTTTGATTTCGAGCTGCTCTTCTGTTTCAACATTAGTTAGTTCAAGTTCTTCCTCATCTAAGTCATCAGTCATAACAAAATCGTTTGTTGTAGAAGCTGTGTTGCTTAATGTAGACGTCTCATATAGACTGTGTTCATCTTTGAATTTTTGTCCATTTGACAAGTTTGTTAAGCCATAATCGCTCGATCTTAATTCCTCTTTAAGTAACCTCACTTCCCTCTCAAGATCTTGAATTCTCTCATCTTGTTGTGTTAAGTTACCCCAAATCTCTTTTATAGCGTTTATTACTGTAGCTAATATAGGACGATCAGAAAGGGTCAAAAAACCATGACTATCCTCCCCTACAGCTTCAGGAATATACATTTGTACATTTTGAGCTGAGAAACCAGTGTAGAGATTTACAGTATCAAAACCAGAGCTAGTCGCCCAATGATACTGTATTGGCTTGATACCCATAATAGCTAGAATACTAGACGTAGCCCTATAGAAACCACTAATAGTTTTTAGTCGTTCATCAGAAGAAACTAAGAGATTACCATTTGCATCTGTCTCTAGTCCTCCTGATCCAAATGTCTCAAACCGGACACTGCCAGTGGTGTGAAACTGAGAAGTTGGGGTTGAAGTGCCAATACCAACCCTATTCGATGCCGTGCTTACAAACATAGTAGGGACACTTGATGTTCCTACTTTAAAATTACCCCACACATCTAACTTACTATTTGGTGAAGAAGTACCGATACCAATATTCCCAGTACTAAAAGTAGTACCTCTTCCGTCTAGTCCGTTACCAAAAAGAAGATTACCTATATTTAAGACATCATCAGCAGTGGTACTGAAAGCGTCTATATCGTAACCAAGGAAGATTGAACGGTCTACTGACAGAGCGTTGTTTGCGGTTTGGTAGCCGATGGCAATGGTGCCAGTACCGTTGTTTGACTGGAGAGCATTTTTTCCGATGACAGTATTGTATGAACCAGTGGTGTTTGCAGCAAGGGCATTTAATCCAAACGTATTATTGTTTGAACCGACTGTATTAAGAACCATCGCACCAGGACCAATGGCTGTGTTATGAGAACCAAGAGTATTAGAGAAAAGTGACCAAGTACCTAATGAAGTGTTGCCTGAACCAGCAGTATTGCTAGTGAGAGCACCACTACCGACAGCGATATTTTCAGAACCAGTAGTATTGTTAGTGAGAGCAGAAATACCGACAGCAAAGTTACTATCACCACTGGTAAGGCTTTTGAGTGCATTACTTCCAAGTGCATAATTGTTTAGAGCACCAGCCGTGTAGCTAAGGGAAGAAGCACCGGCCATAAAGTAGCTGTTACTGACCGTGTTTCCAGTTAAAACTGGTGTGGTACCCATGAAGTAACCAGCAGAAGCGGTAGTAGAACCAGTGATAGATAAACGAGAACCGTTGAAGGTAAGGGCGGAAGAGTCAGTGATAGCAGAGCCACTTTCGTAAAGAAGTCGGCCAGTGTTGAATGAGCCGATGGTGTCGGTGAGATCTAAGAAGGTTCTGTTACCGAGGCCGAGTGAAGAGGTGGAGATATCAGCCCAAGCTGAGCCATTCCAATAAAGTAAGTCGCCCAAGTTCTCGGTCATTGACGCGACGTCAGACAAATCTTCTAAAGCTGAAGCTCCACCACCACCTAGTCCTAGACTAGAAGTCGCCACCCACTGTACACCAGTACCAGTAGTCTGAAGAATTTGTCCGACTGCACCACGAGTGTAGTTATTGTCGTAGACACCTCCGGTCAGACCAATGTCTCCGGCTATAGTTAGTTTTGCGTATGGTGAAGAAGTACCGATACCAAAGTATCCTGCTGAAGAAATAAATAATGAAGAAGTCGCTGTAAGAGTAGAAGTAGCTGAAGCATAAAATGGAAGGTAGCCAGCTTGCCCTAAACCGATATTCCCTACTCCACCACCACCACCAGAAACCCATACAGGTAAACCAGATTGTATCGTTAGGACCTGTCCCTCAATACCAATTCCTAGCGTACTAAGTGAACTTGCTGTGTCTGCAAAAAATAAATCACCTACTGTGTATGATGTTAAACCTGTCCCTCCTTGAACCACTGTGACAACACCGCTTACTTCATCAAAATTAATAACTTTACTATTACTATCAGAACCGGAATCGGTTTGCTTTTCATTCACTTTATTAGCAAATCTCTTTGCTTCTTCCAAAACTATATCAAGATCCTCTTGCGTAATATAACCTTGTGGAGAAGCAAAGTATTTTTCTATCACTTTAGTAGGATAATAGTTTTCTTCAACTACTGAACGATCAATTATTCTTTCTATTACCGTAGTTGAGTGACTAAACACTACTTGTGGTGCAACATCTTCCTTGGTCGGCAAATATCTAAGATCAAATTTAGAATCAATTTCCTCTTTAGACAAATTCTCTTCAACCGACACAACTTGTTCAATTGGACAAAATATTGTGAACCAAGCACAAAAAATATTAGCTGTTTGACTCAAAGTCTGAGAGAAAATCGAAGCTTGGGAAATAAGTGGGGTCAAGAAAAATAACACTAAAAAAAGCTTAGTGCCGGTATATCTATTTCGAAAGACATCCCGCATATATAATATATTCTAGCATATTGTCCAGCGTTAGATTAATCAGCTTGGGTACACATAAACGATGTAAAAAACTAATACAATGTCATCGTCAATTTAATATTTTACCAACTAAACAAAACTTATGATTTGCCTTTTATCATCTCTGTCACACCTTCAACAGCTCTCAAGACTTCAATTGGAGTAGCAAAAATCACAGTGTTAGATTGATCAGAAGAAAGATCATTAAGAGTTTGTAATGTTCGCAGGTGGAGAGCACCTGGTGCCCCAGCAAGCATTTTTGCAGCTTTTGCAATATTTTCGGCAGCTGCTACTTCCCCTTCAGCATTGATAATTACCGCCCGCCTTTCTCGCTCTGCTTCAGCTTGCTTTGCGATCGTGCGCTCCATATCTTGTGGTAAGAAAAAATCTTTCAATTCAACGTTTTCAACTCTTATTCCCCACGCATCCGTCTCTGCATCAACTATCTGTTGGATTCTTTCTGAAAGTTTTTCTCGTTCTGATAGCACTTCGTCTAATGTTGCACTACCTACGATATTTCTCATCGTAGTCTGTGCTAGTTGAGACACAGCGAAACGGAAATTTTCTACCTCTAGTACTGCTTTAGCAGCATCGGATACCTTGTAATAAATTACCGCATTTATGCTAGCAGATACATTGTCTCGAGTGATGACTTTTTGATCCGGTACGTCTACGGCTTTTACACGAAGATCTACTTTATCCATACTTTGGAAAATAGGTATAATAATACTCCACCCTGGATTTCTTAAACTAGTAAACTTACCCATAGTTAAAACCACCCCCCTTTCGTACTGCTTTACTTCTCTAAGTAAAATTACCGCAAGAACAATTAAGACAATCAATAGAATTAGTAAATCCATAGTAGATATTTAGTTAAATAATATTTAGTTAGTCTACATTCACAAACAAAAGTAGTCTAGCAGTTTCTTGTAAATCTTAATTCAAAGTGTACTAGTTGAATAAAATTCCTTAGCAACCCGCTACAGGCAAATGTTCCATTAAGAGTGATCGAATTATGACTAAACGTCTGTACAAGAAAAGATTAGTCGTCACTACACTTCTTGTGTCTTTTCTTCAGAATACCCATCGCTCCGTAGAGACCAGCCTCATCACCTAACTTAGCTTTAGTGATTAAAGGACTTTCTACAAATCCGTCGAGCGATTCTACGGTGTACTTCCTAATATCATCAACCATAATGGCCGGATCGCCCACTATCATAGAACCACCAAGGACAATCACATCAGGCGACCAATACATAATTGTATTCCGTAAGCCTTGGGCCAGGTATTCTGCCAACTCATTCCATACAACATCACTTTGGGGAATTTCATAAGCTGGGACTCCAAAACGTACTGCTAGAGCTGTGCCAGAAACCAAATTTTCAAGAGTAGGAACTATCTCATCACCAAGGATTGTACGATCAATATCCAAAGTTTGATGACCTGGCTCAAAACCTGAACTAGCATGATCGATTTCCCCATCTTCAATTTTTGCTCCACCAACCCCAGTACTTATTGTGTGATACGCAACAATTTCCATCCCTTTTCCTGCCCCATACACAGCTTCTCCTACTCCGGCTATTGCTGCATCATTTTCAATAAAAATTGGTACTTTTGCAAACTTTTGTAACTCTTTAACGATAGACTTACCTATCCACTTAGTAAGTACACCATCGTTTGCTATTCCATCTTTGTCTTCTGTTAAAACACCCCGAATCCCTCCTGCCATTGCTTTTGGCTTTTCCTTTGTCATTTTCTTAACAGTATCGACAAACATTTTCATCCCATCCTCAAATTTGGCTGGGGTCTTGAAGGATTCAACTTTATCTATTTTTTCTAAATCAGAACTTATTGCAACTCGCGTCTTCGTCCCTCCGATGTCAAAAAGTATGTATGTCATTGTGTAAGTAGTTTATCACGTAATAAATTCCACGCTTCTAAAAATTCAGGAGTAAATTTTTCTGGAGCAACGGCCATGGTTTGTTCAAGGTCTGAAATTCCATACCAATATACTGCATCTAACTCCACTGGGTCGAAGTCTATTTCTATATTATCTGGAACTATAACTTTAAATATGGCACTAAAAAAATGTTCTGTTCGGTGAGAAATGGCTATTTCCTTTAATACAACGTCTTTGATACCCAACTCTTCAAATAACTCTCGCTTAGCTGCTTGTAAATAAGATTCTCCTTCATCCACGTGTCCAGCGGCAGACTGATCAAGTAATAGTGGCTTGAGAACATTCTCACTTCTTCTTTGCACAAGTAACTGACCTGATTCATTAAACACATATACACGTGAGGCTCTTCGAATCATACCCTTTTCGATTGCGTCAAACAGCATTTCTGATCCAACCACTTTATCGTTTTCATCTACTACCACTACTTTATTGTGTGTTTTTTCTTCAGACATATTAAAGACCAAGTATATCTCTAGTTTTGTTTTTATACAGCTCTACATTTGGCTGGTCGAAAGCATTTAGGTTCATCAGCTCAGCAACATACATAGTTTCAAGCATGCGCATACCCATAAACAAACCAATGGAGTAAGGTAAATCTTCTGTAAAAATGGTGGAGCGGTAAGGTAGATTCTTTGTTTGATAGGCTCCCATTACACCACCATAAAGAGCGGTTGCGACTTCTTGCATATCGAATTTTCCGTATACTTTCGATACTCCTGTCTTTGGAATATTGTAATTTATTACTTCGTCGTCAAATGTCACAAAATCTGTGTACACTCCAGCAAATCCACTAAGGTAAAGCTGTCCAACAGAGTGTAGCTCTACTGGAGTAGAAATAGTCGGCAAAAAGCCTTTCGTTACAAGCTTTCCAGACCTGTCTTTTTCTTTACCTATACTTTCTGCAAAAAGTTGTCGGTACCATGCGCCGAGCGTAGCGAGGCGCTTTTCAAAAGCAAAGAAATTGTAGTGGCTAAATCCTTTTGTAATATAAAAGTGTAACCTAGAAGCACTTTCAGCCACAACTGATTCAAATTCATCTGAAGTAGCATCTTGCACACCTGTCATAAGAGTGTCTGTATCGTGACCAAGTAATGCCAGTGGTATCAATCCGACTTCAGTTGCAACAGAATACCTCCCCCCAACAATTTCTGGCATGGAGACAGTTGTCACATTAAGTCTCTTCCCTACTTTCATAAAGTCTGTTCCAGGATTTCCAATAAAAATTGTTTTATTATAAATTGCCTTTTTAAACTTTTTTTCTAAAGCTGACAACAAAACGCCTGCGCCAACAAGAGTCTCAGCGGTGTTTCCAGATTTACTTATTACGCAAACTGCTAATTTACTTGCTGATCGAATGGATTTCAATTTAAGTAAAAGTTGTTCAACATCATAGGCTGAGACAGTGTCTATGCAATGTAACTCCACTTTACCTTTGTCCAAAACATCATGAATTGCTTTAGTTCCCAAGTTCGAACCACCTATCCCAACTAAAACTAAGTGTTCGATTTTACTAAACTTCTTTTTCAAAGCATCAAGTGTATCGTGCAGGTCTGGGTTTTTTACATGAACCAGAGAATACTCTGAACGAGTAGAATCATTTGATTCGACTACCTTTAGTACTTCTTCTCTGTATTTCTTTAACTTTTTTACTCCTGTCTGGACTGTCTTTTCTGTAAGCGTCGCAATGTCAAAGTTTGATAAATACATATTAAAGTTGATTAACTTTTTTAATCTTTTTTACTTCCTTTTCAATATATTTAAAGGCTTCGTCTACACTGTCTACTACCACAAATAACTTCAAGTCTTCTGAGCTAATGGTTTTAAATTTCTTTAGCAAAGTTTGCTCAAAAAATCTAATGAGCGGGTCCCAGTACTCTTTTCCATACAAAACTACTGGAATAGGATCAATTTTCTTAGTTTGGATTAATGTAATAATTTCGAAGAATTCGTCTAAGGTGCCAAAACCTCCCGGGAAGTACACGTAAACTTCTGAAGCAAAAGTCAGCATTACTTTACGAGAAAAGAAAAAGTCAAAGTTTAAAGAATGAGTAGTGTATGGGTTAAGAACTTGTTCAAATGGCAGCTTAATATTTAGACCGACAGACTTACCCCCCACCTTAAAAGCTCCAACATTAGATGCCTCCATAATACCTGGCCCTCCACCAGAAATAATTGAGTAACCTTTCTTGGCTAACTTAGCCGCTAAAGCTTCTGCGTCTTTGTAGTATTTATCATCAGGGGTAGTTCTTGCACTTCCCCAAAAAGTAGCCGCTAGGCCGTGCTCACGAAGGAGCTCAAAACCTTGCACGAACTCAGACATTATCCGAAACACTCGCCATGACTGAACTGCGTCCCCTTCAGAACCTGACGGGTCTAATAACTCAGTAACAATACGACAATTTTCGATCTTCTTCTCCGGCTTTTTAGTACTTTTATTTTTTCCAAACATAATTCTTATTGTAGCATTTTGACTACAACCAAGGGATTTCATACTGTTCAAATTCGGGGAGAAGTTTCTTGTTGTGAAGTAGACGTGAGACTATCTCAGCATGACAAAGGGCTCCAGTGAGAGCATTGTGTGGTTGGGGTTCTTCAGGGATGCCACAATAATTTAAAACCGCATCTAAATTGAGGGCACTTCTTTTATGTTCTTCGTCAATTGGTGGCGGCAAACCTGCTTTTATCATATGCATCCAGCAAAGAGTGTGGGTATCTATGGTACGGTGAGCAAAATTCCAATCATAGCCAGCGCGTCCGGTAGCTGCCCTTAGCATATCTCTATCAAACGAGACGTTTTGTCCGGTAAGAGTTCGGTCTGCAAAGTCCTTAGACCAATCAGTAAAATTACGCACTAGCTCTGCTTCGGACATTTTATTTAGGTCAGTTACTTGTTCTTCCGTAAATCCACACACTTCCAATCCTTCTGGGTCTAGATGTGCTCCGTCCCAAACCCTGCATTCTGCGTAAAACTGGTTGGTCGGATTATCAAAATCAAGTGCTCCAATCGAAACAATTGAATGTTTATCGTAATTTACCCCAGAAGCTTCAATATCTAAAATTAACATATATCAACTATATCATGGACTATTGTAACCCTGGACAATTGGCGGCCGGCGTGTAGCCGGGCCGCCTTAGCTAGCTCAACGTTGTCGAAATAGACCTTATTTGCTTCTTTTAATTTGATTTGCTCCTGAGCAAGTGAGCAAGTGGTATTTAGTACCAGACTTTGAGGCCACCACTTTCACTGATTTCTCTGTCGATGTATTACCAATTGAAGCTTTATTTTCAATGTTTTTTGGGCTTTGGGTTATAGTTACTCCAGCCGGCGCCGAAGGCGCTGGCCTACCTTTTCACCTACCACAGACTGACGACCTAAGCCAAAAGAAAGCACACTAATAAGAACTAGCAAAACTGCGGTAAAGAAAGCGTCATCTAGTAAAAAAGACTTGAGTTTTTCGTACATATGTCGTATACTCTGCGCATTAAATTCTAATTATTATACCTTAATCGTATGTCAACAAAGAAAGCTGGTGGAACATCCAAAAACCTGCGTGATTCGCAACCAAAGTACTTGGGCGTGAAGCGTGCAGATGGTCAAGAAATCAAAACTGGCCAAATCATAGTCCGACAACGCGGAACTAAGATTGAAGCAGGAAAAGGCACAAAAGTTGGTAAAGACCACACTATTTTTGCTATGACTGACGGCGTTGTTTCTTTTCGAGACATGCGTAAAACTAAGTTCAACGGTAAGACCGTAACTAAGAAAGCTGTCGACGTCTTGCAAGCTGCTTAAGCTAAATACAAAAAGGCCGGTCCTTTAGGACCGGCCTTTTTCTGTACTCATTATTCTTACCGACGGATAGTAACACTTTCCATCACAATGTCTTCTAGCGGTAGGTTTGTAGCGTTTGTCTCAACTTGCGCGATAGTATCAACCACATCCATACCCTTTATCACTCGACCAAAAACTGGGTGCTGTGAGCTTAGCGGAGCTTTATCGAAGTCTAGCCGATCATTATTTACCAAGTTAATGAAGAACTGACTTCCACCTGAGTTCGGACCACTGTTCGCCATAGCGATAGTTCCTCTCACGTTAGTGAGAAGTGGTGCACGAACGTGTTCATCTGGGATAGTGTAGTCTGGCCCGCCAGTACCATAACGCAATACTTCATTAGTCTTAGTAATCGGGTCTCCTCCTTGGATCATAAATCCTTCAATCACTCGATGGAATTTAACTCCGTCGTAAAAACCACTCTCAGCCAGCTTGGCGAAATTCCCAGCTGTGATTGGCATCACATCTTCAAATAATTCTATCTCAATTACTCCTTTGTTGGTGTTTATTACGGCTATTGGATTCATATCATTTGTTATATCTACATCATAAGCTTCTAATTGTTCGGCCGGTAATGGACCTGGCAAGTTCTCTACTTCATCGGTCAAACTCACAACGTCTCGTTGAATACCACCGCTCATAATCCAAACAATCGCTCCAATCAGAACGGCGCAAGATATTAGTAGAATTATTACTGACTTGGCCTGTTGAACAAAATTATTCATACTTAATGATTATTTTTTAACTACTTCTATTTTAAAATCAGCCTTACTCTGGTCAAGGACCAAAGTGACAGTATGCTTCCCCACCTCTTTAATCGGTGACTGAAAGTTAATCATTTTAGCATCTAAGTTCACTCCGGCCTTTTGGGCAGACACTACTACTTCGTCGGCACTCACTGCCTTGAATGTATGTCCCTTTTCGTTGGCGTCTACTTCAATCTTAATCAAAGCGTCTTTCAGAGTATCAATAGCCTTTTTAAAATTTTGTTTATTAGTTTCTATCGAGGCCATGACATCAGCTTGCATTTTTTCTATTCTTTTTGTATTTGCAGCTGAAGCTGGCTCAGCCAAACGCTTAGGAATAAGCTGGTTTCTAGCATAACCATCTGGAACTTCAACTATCTGGGACCGGCGGCCGATCTTGGCTACATCTTGCAACAAAATTACCTTCATAGCGTTAAAAATTACCTATTAAACTCACAAAACTGTGCATTTGCGCACCATAATAGCAGATTTAGGCACACACTCCAATTATTCAGATTCTGGCTTATTTTCGTCCAAGAGGTCATCGATTCTCTCGCTTACTACTTCTTTTCCAGCTAAAAAGCGAATTGCAGAATCTTTTTGAGGATCTTCGCCAGCCACACGCTGAGCTGGTGTTCGATTAATAATTATATCTGGAGCTAATCCTCCATCTGATATAGAAATACCGTTTGGCGTCAGCCACCGAGCAACCGTTACCTTAAGGGAAGAACCATCGTCTAACTTAACTAGCTCTTGCACTGAACCCTTACCAAAAGTCTGTGTACCAATTACTGTTGCGACCCCATGATCCTTCAGTGCACCAGCTAATATCTCAGCCGCTGAAGCAGAGCCTTTGTCTACCAGTACTACAAGATTTTTAGGATTAAAGATTTGGATCTGGCGACCACGACTTCTGAAGATGTCATCTTTCTCACTGTCACCAAAGTCTTCTTTCGCTACCACTTTGCCAGACGGTAAGAAGTAGCTAGCAATTGAAACTGCGCTTTGTAAAAATCCACCAGGGTTACCTCGGACATCAAATATTAATTTCTCTGCTCCACTTTCTAGGTACTCACGCATTGCATCATTCACTTGCGATTCAGCTACGGCATTGAAGCTGTATAGAGCAATAATAAAAGTATCGTCGATAAGCTCTGTTTTGACGGTCGGAATATTGATTGTATCTCTAGTTATTGGGATAGTTAAAAATTCAGTTTCACCCTCTCGGTAGATTTGCAGAGTGACTACCGTTCCTTTGTCGCCTCTTATTAGTTGCACTGCTTCATCAATACTTATACCCTCGGTAGAGGTGTCATCAATCCGCACCACAACGTCTCCAGCAAAAATACCCGCTTGTTCGGCTGGAGTACCAGCCAGTGGAGCTATGACAGTAATCACCCCCTCTTGCAAACCAACCTCCATTCCAACTCCACTGAAGTTACCAGCAATATTTTCATCAAAAGCAGTGGCTTCTTGTGGAGGCAGATAAACTGTGTATGGATCGCCGTATGAGTCGACCAAACCTTCAATCGCGCCTTGGATTCTTTCTTCTTGAGTAAAGACCTTGGTAGTACTACTAGTTACAAACTTACTATCAAGCAAGTCCCAGACTTCCCAGAACTCGTCTAGATTCGGTTTTTCTGTGGTTTCTTCAGCAATAGTTTTGTTTGCAAAGAAACTAAAAACACTAGCCGACTGGCTATATGACAGATCACTCTGCCCTACTTGGTATCCAGAGGTGAATGCACCAAACGCAAACACAAAAGCCAAAGCGTAACCTAAACCTTTCCCTAACCCGTTCTTCTTTGGTCCCCTTGTTTCGGAACTAGAATCAAATGACATCCCGGTATTATCGCACAAAGTCCCTAGACACCAAAGTGTTGCTGGTGGATGTGATTGTTTGGTACACTGTAGTCCTTATGTTTACTGAACTATTTACACGCAAAACACCAGTGCATGTTCGAGATGTTTACCTATACAACACTGAATCGAAAAAGAAAGAGGTCTTCACTCCCCTGAATGACAAAGAGGTAAAAATGTACAGCTGTGGACCAACTGTCTATGACTATGCTCATATAGGAAATCTGCGTTCTTATGTTTTTGCTGATATTGTAAAAAGGGTTTTGATTCGTAATGGTTACCCGGTCAACCACACCATCAATCTAACTGACTTTGGGCACTTGACCAGCGATGGCGACGAGGGTGAAGATAAAATGATGAAGGGTCTTAAGCGAGATGGTCTTCCAGTCACCCTAGACTCTATGCGCCAGCTATCTACCCGCTACATCAAAGCCTTTGAAAACGATATCGACGAACTCCGCATCATCCACCCTGCCTCTTGGGCCAGGGCTAGCGACTACATCAAGAAACAAATTAGTTTAATTAAAACTTTAGAGGAAAAAGGATTCACCTACGAAACCAGCGATGGTCTGTATTTTGATATTTCACAATTTCCTAAGTACGGTCGACTTGGGAAAATCAATTTAAAGAAGCTAAAGAGTGGGGCTCGGGTGGAGGTAAACTCAGAGAAAAAGCACCCGGCCGACTTCGCAGTCTGGAAAAAAGGTAAGCTTGGTTGGGATAGCCGTTGGGGCAAAGGTTTCCCGGGCTGGCACATTGAATGCTCTGCTATGGCTATGGATACTCTTGGTAAGCAAATCGATATTCACACTGGTGGCATAGACCACATCCCAGTCCACCATAATGCTGAAATAGCCCAATCTGAAGCCGTGACCGGTAAAACCTTTGCAAAGTACTGGATACACAATGCTTTTCTTAGTATTGATAAAACTAAAATTTCAAAATCACTTGGAAACACTATAACAATGCGCAACCTAATGGACCGAGGCTTTACTGGTGATGACTACCGCTACTGGCTACTAACTGCCCATTACCGCTCCCCAATCGATTTTTCTTGGGAAGCTCTTACTTCTGCCAAGCAGGCCTTGTTTCGCTTGAAACGATATGTATACGAAGACTTCAAGCAGAAGACCGCCACTCCATCAATCGAGTATCTAGAAAAATTCGACGATCGCATCGCCGACGACTTTGATACCCCGGGAGCAATCGCAGTACTTTGGGAGATGATTAAAGATTCCAAACTAGATGACAAGACTAAGTGTGGGACACTGATGTCTATGGACGAAGTTTTGGACATCGGTCTCTCAGACAACCTACAAGAAGGAACTCGATCACTAGGTGTAATTGCTGTAGACGATCTATCTGAAGAAATTCAAGCACTAATAGACGAACGTGAAGTAGCTCGTATCGCCCGCAACTGGGATGTTGCTGACATTCTCCGTGAAAAAATTAAACTAAAGGGCTATGAACTAGAAGATACTGCTCATGGCCCGAAGGTGACAAAGGCTAATACTGAGTAATCCACATCTTCCCAATACTGTGTAAAAAGTGTCAAAACTGCAGACTTCGATTTCGTGATAGAATGTCATTTACCTATGGCTGAACAGCATAATCGTTCCCTGCGAACACCACCTAATAACGTTGACGCTGAAAAGGCTCTCTTAGGAGCTATTATTCTAAAACCAGACGTTATGCATGATGTCTCGGTGACTGTCTATCCAGAGAGTTTTTTTGCTGACAAACACCGAGCTATCTTTGAAGCTATCACTCAGATTTTTTCTAAGGGCGACCCTATCGACACTGTTTCTGTAGTGACCAAGCTAAAAGAAATGAACCAGCTAGATAGGGTTGGTGGAGCAGCTTATATTACTGAGCTGATAGAGACAGTCCCGGCGGCAGGCAATGCCATGTACTACTCTGGCCAAGTTGGCGACAAGGCTACTTTGCGAGGACTCATCAACGCTGCCGATGATATTGCCGAAATCGGCTACTCTGATCCAGAAAGCGTTGACGAAGCACTCGACCAAGCTGAGAAAAAGATATTTCAATCGACTCAATCCCCTTCTGCCCAGAAGTTTCGACCAATTGGAAGTGCTCTCACTGAAGCTTGGGAAAGATTTGAACACCTTAGTGCCAACCCCGGAGAAAAAAGAGGTGTGCCGAGTGGTTTTACTGGTCTCGACAATCTGTTGGCTGGATTTCAAAAGTCTGACCTTATTATCTTGGCTGCTCGGCCATCTATGGGTAAAACCACTCTGGCACTCGACCTAGCTCGAAACGCAGCTTTAGTTGGTGGCGCACACGTTGGCATCTTCTCCCTTGAAATGAGCGACCAACAACTGGTTGACCGTATGCTCGCCGCTGAGTCTGGCGTGGATTCTTGGAAACTTCGTACCGGTCGCCTTTCTAATGACCAAGAGTACGAAGCACTCCAAACTGCCATGGCCAAGCTTAACAAGGCACCAATTCACATTATTGATGAAGCCGCTTTGAATATTGTAAAAATGCGTTCGGCAGCTCGAAGACTCAAAAATGAATACGGCTTAGATATGCTCATCGTCGATTACCTACAACTCATGTCCCCTACTCTGACCAAGGGAAGCGACTCGATGGTGCAACAGATTACTGAAATTTCTCGTTCACTTAAGATTCTAGCTAAAGAGCTTGATATTCCGATTATAGCCCTTTCACAGCTGTCTCGAGCGGTTGAACAACGTGGAGGTAAGCCAAGACTGTCAGACCTACGTGACTCTGGTTCTATTGAGCAGGACGCAGATGTTGTGATGTTTATTCACCGTGAGGACAAAATGAATAGAGACAAAGAAGCAGAGCGACCAAACATTGCTGAAATAATGGTAGAAAAGCACCGTAACGGGGCTGTTGGACACTGTGAGCTATACTTCGACGACAAGCATGTCCGCTTCCTCAATCTAGACACGCACCACGCTGCAGCAGCTGGTAGTGGTGATGATTTCTAAACTGAATTTAAAAAAACCGGCTCTTGTTAGGAGCCGGCGACTTATAGTAGCCACAGAAGTTGGTACACTATCTTTCACTTACTTCAAACCCGAAATTATGCAGAACATCTACTAATGAGTCGGGTACAAAACGATGATCCAGGTGGATCACATAGTACACTGACTCACAAAACGGGCTGGAAATAGTTTCTACATCGATAACTTTTGTTGAGAAAACATCTGGGACTGGCCTTTCATTTTCGGGACAGCCATAAGACTCAAACGTATGAGTAGCGCCAATGGGGGGCAACCTTACATCCATGAATTGCGACCAGTACACATTGCTGAATTTAATTACTACCTGGACTTGATTTTCTTCGTCTGCCATCTTCAACCTCCTCAATAAGTCAGTGCAACAACCCATGAATTTATACAGTATTAAAAATAAGTGTCAATTAGACACGTCAACAAGAATTTTTGTTATAATCTACTTTCATGAACAATCTCGATAAACTAATAGCCTTATTTGAAAAATTTCCGGGGGTTGGTGCTCGCCAAGCCAAGCGGTTTGCTTTTCATATTCTTACCATGCAAGACGCCGATTCTGCAGAGCTTTCAAGATTAATTGCCGAAATTAAGGGTACTGTCGTTGAATGTGCCAGCTGTCACAGATTTTTTGCTACTGCCTACAATGAGACAATTTGTTCACTTTGCTCTTCAAGCCAACGCACTCACACCAAACTACTTATAGTGTCGCAAGACTCTGATATACAAGCTATTGAGCGAGCTGGTGTCTACGACGGACTCTACTTTGTGTTTGGTGGCACTGTTCCCCTTCTTAATTCTGGAGAAAACAAAAAGCTCCGTGGCGGAGCCTTAAAAGCAACTATAGAAACCCGAATTCCCGAAGGACTCAATGAAGTAACTATTGGCTTCTCGGTAAATCCTGACGGAGAAAACACCGCTCGGTTTGTAGAATCTATTATTGGAGAAATATTGAAAGAGAAAGGAATTGTCATCTCGTACCTAGGGAGAGGCCTTTCAACCGGAAGTGAGCTAGAATACGCAGACGCAGAGACAATTAAGAACGCTTTCAAAAATCGCTCTGCTAGTGAATAAAACTCGGCCTCTAGGAGGCCGAGTTGGAACAGAGGACTTTGATCAAGCTCTAAAGAACAAACTCGCATACAGGACTATCAGCAACCAAGATAAACTTGACCGCACCTTCTAAGGTTAGCTTTCAGACTATTCTGCCGTAAATGGATACTCACCCTCGTTCCATATTCAATAGTAACTTATAAAAAGACCGGAGCAAAGCGCCGGTCTTTTTATTTACTTAACTGAATCAATCTTGATTTCAGCGTAGTGTTGTCGATGACCAATTCTTCGGTCTCGGTTAGACTTTGCTTTGTATCGTATGATAGTTAGCTTCTTTCCTTTCTTTTCACCAAGGTAGGTTGCTTTTACTTTTGTTCCAGTGTGAGGAGTACCAATCTTAGAAGATTTTCCGTCGTCGGTCATTAGAACGGTATCGAACTCAATCTTATCCCCTTCCTTATGATCCCCTAGGAGCTCTACTAGCATAGTATCGCCTTCACGCACTACATATTGCTTTCCGCCGGTAGCGATAACTGCAAAGGGTGCTGAATTTGTTGTTTCTGTTGCCATAGTGCCGATGAGTATACAAGAATTCACAGTTTTTGCAATCATTTTCTTGAGTTTTCATAGCTTTTTGGTATTGTGGGGTTTGCACCACAGAACAAACAATAAATCCCTATACAAGGAAAGACATTATGTCTCACGGTAGCCACGCAGGAAGAGATAAGAAAAAAGCACCTGGAAAAAGTTGGAACCAGCGCGGTAAAGCTGGCGCTAAACGCAACAATAAAAAGAAACGGGGTAGGAGATAAACTCACCTCTCCAGCAACCCCAGAACGGAAACAAGATAAACTCCGCTTCTGGGGCTTTATCTTTTCTGCTCAATTAGTTTCTGTAGCTTGACTTAACAAGTGTTCCATTACATAATTCGAAAAACTGGTCTTTTTTGGAGCAGACAATGAAAAAAGAAAAGAAGTTGGAGAACATACCTGGGTCAATACTGGAAAATATTGATTACGCCATCCTAATTATCGCTAAAGTTGTTTTTTTCTGGATTCCGGTAGCCGATAAAACCAAGAAACAAATCTTATGCTTGTTACTTGCAACCCTTGGTGCAACGATACATTTATACATTAGGTTTGGTTTGTTTTGGTAAAAAGCCTTCTACAACCGGCACTCCCCCAAGGATTGCCGGCTTGTTTTATTCATCTGCTTTTTGCGGTTTGTCTATAGCCAAAGTCTCAATCCCAATAGTGGTACCCGTTATCCTTGTCACGTCTTTATCTATCTTATTTAGCTCCTTATAGCCGGCATTGTAATGATTAACGGTGGTGGAGAGAGTCGCACCAAGCTTCTGGTAGAAGTCCTCGTACTTGGCAATGTGTCCACTAAGCTTCTCTACATTTTTAATAATATCCTGAGCCTTCTCTTCAATCTCCATCGCCTTAAGTCCTTGAAGTACCGTCTGCAAGTAAGCTAAGAATGAAGTCGGAGACACAATAATGACCTTGTACTTCCCGGCTGCTCGTTGAATAAGATTCTCCTCCCCTGCTCCGACTTTATTAGAAAGTAAGTCATAGTAAATTCCTTCGTGCGGGATAAACATAAAAGCAAAGTCGGTGGTCTTTTCGCTCGGACGAATGTATTTAGCCGTTTCTGATATTCGAAGTTTCAGGTCATTAATGAAAGTCTTTTCGTATTGGGCTCGCTCTGGAGTATCACCGGCTTCGACTAATCGGTTGTAGTTATCGAGCGAGAACTTAGAGTCAATCGGGATCACCTTCCCTTTTACAAACACCACTGCGTCTACAATCTCGCCGTCCTCAAAAGCATACTGCATTTGAAAGCTCTCTGGGGGGAGCACATTTTGTAGAACTGTCTCCAGGTAATACTCACCAAGAATTCCTCTCTGTTTAGGATTCTTCAAAATATTCTGCAGTTCTTTTAGCTGGTCGGCTACTGCAAAAACCTGCTTTGAACTCTCCCCGACTTCAGACACACCCTTCACCACATTGCGAAGTTGTTCGTTCATTTCTTTATTAATGTCTTGGATCAACTCTCTGCTCTCCCTAAATTGCGCCTGGGAACCCTCTCGCATTGTCTTATTAGTTTCACTTAGCTTAGCGTCTACCGTACGAGAAAGTTCTTCAATCCTTTGCATTACCAACATAGCCTCTTTGTCGTCTTTCTTTTCTTCAATTTTTGGGTTCAAGAGCTTATAAACTACAAAAGCATTTACCAGTAACAAAACCACTACCAATCCAATCAAAATCATTTCCATATTCCAACTATAATAACATTTAAATTTTAAACAAAAAAAAAGCCCCCGGTAAGCAAGGCTTTCGGGGGGTTATGTTGTTGCGATGAAGCACCGCTAGTGGGGAGGTTGGCCGTCAAACATCCAAAGTTGGGTAGATGGCCACTTTGTTTTCAGATCAGCCGGTATTGCCTGCATTATTATTTTCATCCCGTCTAGTTCGTTTTTTGCAGAAAGTCGAATCATCCTCCTGATGCCATCATTACCACAGTGTGGAGATGTTGCCACCATAACATCTCCTTCCACCTGATTTTCAATCCAAATTTGCCTTAGGCTTTTCAGCAGGGCTTCCAGACTGACGATAGTAAATAACTCACAATCCTTTATTCCCGAACTCAAGCAAAAAATGTCGACAGTTTCAACTTCTTCCCTAATACCTAGATCAGAGGCTGATAAAAATACTGGATGGGTGGTTATTGAACCACAATCACCTGTCTTCCAAAAAAATTCGGCAGCTAAGTGACCCGCCCGGATCATTGTGTCTGATCCCCTATGCTTGACTTTGAGCAAATCACGATAGTTACTTTTATTTAACTCGAGAACAATCGATGAGACTTCACTAATCACTGCTAACATTCTTCATTCTCCTAAATATTTATTTATGTACTCTGTGTATCCGCACAGTGGAAAAGAGAGTACAACTTTAAACCAATAATGTAAAGAGCAAAAAGACCGTGGATTGTGCACAGGAAAAGTAGTAAACTAGTAGTCATATGTCACTACATGAAACTATTAAGGGAGAACTTAAGGAATCAATGAAAGCAAAGGACGCTGTAAAACTTCGTACCGTGCGCAGTATGCTAACGGCCTTTATGAATGAAATGGTAGCAACCGGACGAACTCCGCAAGACATGCTAAAGGACGAAGAAGTACTCGCTGTCATTAAGCGTTTGGCCAAACAAAGAAAAGAATCTATTACTCAATACGAAACCAATGCTCGACCCGAGCTAGCTGAGCCAGAAAAAGAAGAATTGGCTGTGCTAGAAAGCTACCTTCCTAAGCTAATGTCACAAGACGAAATCCGCCCGATTGCAGAAGCTAAGAAAGCCGAGCTAGGAATCAACGACAAATCCAAGATGGGGATGCTTGTAGGAGGTGTGATGAAGGAGCTGGCTGGCAAGGCTGATGGAGGTGACGTGAAGGTTGTAGTTGAATCACTGTTTTAATTTCTGAAAGTATGACTTTTGAAGGACCTCCAACAATTGAACAGCGAAAGAAATTCTTGAATTCTCAGTTAAAACAGCTGCAGGACCTCTTGGTGAACTTACCATACAGAATTAAGGAGGAGCGTCATCTCGGAGATTCACAAGAGGCTTCAGAACTAGAAGACAGATTAAAACAAATACCAAACGAGATTGAAGCATATACAAACGAATTAACAAGTATTGAAAGTAAAATACAAAGTGCAGTTAGAGAGAATCAGAACGATGAACTACCCGAACCTGACTATCTTCCCGACCAAGCACCTCAGACTGATGAAGAAGCAAAAAGAATAGCGAGCTTAGAAGCGAAAAAGGAATTCGATAAAAAAATGAAAAGGATTTGGGGGTAATTAAACTCAAAAGCTTGTTAACCTTGCAGCCAAACACTAGACACTTATTCTAAGCAGATGAATAAGTATGACGTTCGATATATGCAATTGGTAGAACAAAAGTTGAAGGCGATTATCACTAAAAAGAGCACTCCCACAGGCGCCGCTCGTGAACTATCAGTCACTAGGCAAACTATCTATACCTGGAAAGCTCGGTACCAACGGTTTGGTATGGATGGTTTAATCAAAGAAAGAAAGAAACGAACAGATCGACCACACAACAAGACGTCAGAAGAGGTTGAGCAACTGGTTATCAATACCACCAACATATACTGGCAAGACGGGGTAGAAGCCCTGGCTGACCACCTCCAACGGTTATACAATCTGACGATTAACCCCACCACAGTCTATCGAATCTTAAAGCGTGAGGGAATTAGATATAGCTCATACCACCCTCGTACCACCAAACGCTGGAAGAAAAAACTGTATGCTCATCAAATACCCGGGTTGGAACTGCAAATGGATACGAAGTACCCCTTTGGATACAAACAGGGTCGAGTGATCTATACCGTCATCGATGATGCATCACGGTGGGTCTACGCTTGGACGTATACCACGGCCAACAAAGAAAACACCCTAGACTTCATCAAGCGAATACAGGCAAAGGCACCGTTCTTAATCCAAAAGATTAGGACCGATAATGGCAAGGAGTTTCGAGCCTTGGTGGTACAAGAGTATTTAGCTAATCAACAGATTGAACATCGTCTAAACACTCCGTATTGCCCGGAAGAGAATGGCAAGATCGAACGTTTTCACCGCACTTTAAATGAAAAGTGTGTGGTGACCCATATGAGGCCAAGTGATTCCTTGGACACCTTGAAATACAAACTAATCTTGTTTCTCCAGTACAATAATTGGCAAAAACGACACCGGGGATTAGGCATGGGAGGAATGACTCCCATGCAGAAGATTAATAATTGTGGATAGTGTCTATTTTAGGCTGCAATGTTACAAAGCTTTACGCATACACAAAACTATGGTTTAATCTGTGCGCACGTTTTTGTGCACAACAGATCTTTAGGGGATTAGAAAATGATTGTAGATACAGCTTTCGTAGCAGGTCAGACTGGAACTGAACATCGCCTTCCGAGTGTTGGAACAAAAATAATAAGGTTTAAGCCAACACCTGAACAGGTCGAAAAACTGCTTCTCCTTCTGGAAGACATTGGTCCTATGACCGTCGGTGGCGTTAAACACTATACTGACGTAGTGGACGAAAACGCAGGCAAGATTTCGTTTTATGTCTACTTTATGCTCCGACCAAGGCCACCGAACAGAACTATGGACCGGATGAAAAATAAACTTGCGAACGCTCTCGAGGACAGCGGTATCGCAAAAGAGGCAATGGTGGTAGCAAATATCAACTCGAAGATTTGATATTCAAGAGCACTGAATACCTCACACTCTTCTAGTCAGAAGATTAACTAAAGCCGCCCTTGCTCAAGCTCGGGCGGTGTTTTAATTAAACACATCTTCAATCTTCTCTGAACTTTTAATATCAAAATCTCCTACTTTTGTACGACGTAAATCATGAAGACAGGCAGGGTAGCCAATCCTTCTTCCCAATTCTTCTCCCAAAGAACGAATGTAAGTACCACTACCTACAAAGAAGCGTACTGTGGCTATTGCTCGGTCATTACTGATCTCTAGTCCTTCTGGATCAGCTTTATACACCTTCATAACACGGGTTGGAACCTCACTCACCACATCTCCAGTTTTCTCAGCCTTTCGGGCTCTTTTATACATCGGCACACCATCTACCTTGGTTGCGCTGTAGGCTGAGACTGGTAGCTCTAGCTCGCCGACCATGTCTGCCAGAGCGGAAGAAATTTTGCTCTGCAAAATTTCTTCCGTCTCTTCCACGACTTTTTCTTCTATCACTTCCCCTTCCATGTCGCCTGTCGTGCGACGTTCGCCTATCAGCACCTCTGCAACATACTCCTTATCCAGCTTTACCAGCTCAGTCAGCTTCTTAGTACCTTTTCCTACCCCCAATATCATCAAGCCTGTTGCTAATGGATCCAGGGTCCCGGCGTGCCCTATCTTAGGTGCTTTCTCACCATCGTGCGTATCAGAATACTTTCTACGCAAACGGCGAATCACGTCAAACGAAGTAATTCCTTTTGGTTTATCTATCAATAAAATTTCTGGAATAACATCCATGCTTTAAACAAAGGCAACAAGTTTTACTAGAAAGAAAATAAAAAAAATAATCATCGCCACCCCTTCCCATTTTTGCACCTGCCGAGCTAGACCATTAACAAAAAGAATTAAAGAAGCCGCTACAAGAATCCAGATACCTAACTCCATTACTACCTCCCCAGCCACTAGCTTAGAAAAAAGTCCAGGTATACCAACAACCATCAAAATATTAAAAGCGTTTGATCCAAAGATATTACCGATTGCCAAATCTGTTTCCCCAGTCTTTAATGCTTGCAAAGAAACGAATAATTCTGGCAGCGAAGTACCAATAGCAATAGCTCCAATAGAAACTAAGCCCAACGGCACAGACAGTCCGGTCGCAATATTGACAGCCATCTCAACTGTGTAGTTTGCTCCTATTAGCAGGGCAACAATACCAAATAACACAAATACGACAGATTTAATAGTTATCTTTTCATTCTTGTGAGGAACGGCCATCTCTTTTTTAGCGGTATTATTAGAAGAAAAAAGGTACCACATATAGGCACAAAACGTAGCAAATAAAAGCATAGCTTCTACCCTATCCACCACTCCATCATATACACTAGCTACAAAATGAACCGTTGCTATAAAGAAAATCGGTAATTCGGTCTTGAGAAGATTTTTATTAATCATCACCGGACCACCAAGCGCAGCTAAAACTCCAACGATCAAAAGAATGTTAGTTATATTTGAACCAACCGCATTGGCAATTACAATCTCAGTTGTACCAGCTACTACCGCCGCTAAAGACGATGCTAATTCCGGTAATGATGTACCAATACCGACAATCAATACACCGATAGCAAATGAGCTCATTCCAAATGCTCCACCTATTCTTTTTGCTCCTTCAATGAATAAATCTGCACCTCTTACCAAAACATACAGAGAAGCAATCAAAATCCCTGACCACTGTACGAGTTGAATCATTTCCATATTTATAAAGTATACATTAGAGTAGACAGGTAAAAGGGTCAAGTATTTGAATAAGTATGAGTAGAAAAGCCTGCCCCTAAGGGGCTGGCTTTTCTACTCTATTAAATTAAATGTACTTTAAAAAATCCCCATAGCCTTGTACCTCCATTTCTACCTTAGGAATAAATTTCAAGGCTACTCCATTCATACAGTATCGAAATCCGGTGCTGTCTTTAGGACCATCATTGAACACGTGCCCTAAGTGGTTGTCGGCAATAGCTGAACGAATTTCTGTCCTACTAGTAAAGAGTCGCTTGTCTATATGTTCTGTTACTGCATCAGGAGTAATTGGTCTCACAAATGATGGCCAGCCGGTTCCTGAATCAAACTTATCTTTAGAAGAATAAAGTGGCTCACCAGAGAGGATGTCTACATAAATACCTTCCTCCCAGTTTTTATCTAGCGGACTTGACCCGGCTTTTTCTGTCCCCTCCTTCTGTGTCACTTTGAATACCAACGGGTCTAGTTGACCTTCCAACACATCTACATTTGGTTTTTGGTAGCTGCTCCACATATAAGTTTTGATATTAGCTTGTTCACTTCTCCACGGTAACTTCGGACTATGATCATTTACCCCCCAATACTTAACAATAAAATCACTGCGGCCGGAAGCATTTCGATAATACTGATACTTTAGGTGAGTCAACGTGCCTTTATAGTAATCCTGATGACTGTCTTCTGCTGGCCAAAACGTTGGACGTTTTTCAATGTCTATTGCTAGCGGTTTATCATATGGACCATGTTTATCTACTTCTTTGATCAGATTTTCAATAATCTGTTTCTGTTCATCGTTATCGTAATAGAAAGCTGATGAATACTTATCTCCGCGGTCGGCAAAAGTTCCATCGTCGTCGGTTGGGTCGGTAGTCTTCATGGTAACGATCAAGATATCTTCAAATGAAACTTGGTTGGCATCATACGTAACTTCCACTACTTCCCTATGACCACCACTACCATAAGTTTTGTAAGTTGGATTATCGGTACTTCCTCCTGCATATCCAGACACCACCTCTATTACCCCGTGGACCTTTTCTAGATCTGCTTCCACGCACCAAAAGCAACCACCAGCTACCACCATAGTTCTAAGGTCTGGTGATAATACCGCGCTTGGTGCAGATATCTCGCCTCCACCAGCATTTACCTCCATCGATTCACCTTCAGTATATTCAGCTTCGTCTGGCTGGGTATTAAGAGAAATAACCCCAGATTCACCTGGATCTGAAGAACCAGAATCATCAATATTCTCTACAGGACCTGACTCTTCAGTCTGAGTGTCTGGAGACAAAATGTCGCTTTCAGCATTTATTTCCTCAATTATTGGGACTGGCTGTACCTCTGCTTCCATATCTACCTGTCCAAACCCAAAAAATGTGGCTATAGTGAGGAAGATGTTACTAAAAAAATTCATATGGTTTACTATTACAGGATGTTAAGTGTACCTATTGATACTGATTCGGCACTAAAATATTTCAAGAAAAACGATGCTTTAATGCATGACTTACTTCAGAGCTCTCAAAATAGTACCAACCCAATCACTATTCCCCAACCACTTCCAAAGTCTAAATATTTCAACTCAATTGTAAAAAGCATTGTGAGTCAACAGATTAGCGTGAAAGCAGCTCGGTCTATCTATAGTCGAGTAGAAGAAGTGCTGGTAAAAGTAAATACTGAGTCAGTGATAGAAATAGACTTTGAAGAGCTGAAAGCCTGCGGGCTTTCAGCTCAGAAGACAAACTATATTAAGAAGAGTGCAAAGTTGTGGCACGAGATTCCCGTAGGGAATTTCGTGCACCTCGACAACGAAGCCATCATCACCGAACTCACCAAGCTCCCCGGCATTGGTCGCTGGACGGCCGAAATGTTTCTTATGTTTTCGCTGGCGAGGCCGGATGTATTTTCGTTTGGTGATCTTGGTCTAATGCAGAGTCTTTATCGAAACTACAACTACAAACCACATTACGTTCGCAAGATTCGCACCACTGTTCAAGACTGGTCGCCACACCGGACTCTGGCTTCGCTGGCGCTTTGGCACCAGAAAGATAATTCTCCTGTAGCTTAGTAAGAAGTTTTACTGAGCCTCCGAGTTTATCAATCACTTTCACTTCAGCTATACGCTGTTTGTAGTCTGGTACTGTCTCAGCCACTAAGTTCCAAAAATTCTGTCCGTGATTGAGTTCTTTCAAGTGGCAGAGCTCGTGCACAATAATGTAGTCTTGAAGATGTGGAGGAAGAAAAATTATTTTGTAATTAAAATTGAGATTCTTTAGAGAAGTACAACTCCCCCAACAGCGTCGTTGGTTTCGAATCGCTACTCTGTTCCACTTGAGCGAGTAGTGCCGATTAAAGACCGCTAGGCGCGCGAGCACCAGCTCGCGCGCTACCTCTTTATTTTCAACATAGTGTTTAGTGACACTACTAGTGCGGCGGCTACGTCGCCGTACTTTCTTTCTCCGAAACCGAAACATTAGCACACTATAACAAAAGACCCTCCGAGGAAGGCCTTTAACTTAGTGGATACAACTCAACTAAGAGTCATGTCTCTTGATATCAGAAGCGATAGCTTGACGGACAAAATGTCCAAATAAAAGCACAGAGCCACAGATGCCGAAAGCATGTATGAGCGCCACCTCCATAAGTATCATAGTGCTGAACAAACACACTACTGAACTCATCAACCACTTATCCCCCGATTTAAGAACCGATGTGTTTTCAATGTTTTGAAAATAATTACTACGTGCTCTCATTTTCCACCTCCATAGATACTTAAGGTCATGCTAGTTATAGCATGCAAAATAAACCTACTTTGTCAACACTTCAAACTTCTTTCAAAAATAGATGCAGGTGGGCTGGTTGGAGGATTTTGTGCGACGGAGTCGTATTTGATATACGGTGACCGAGCACAAAATCCGAAACCAGTACAGCTGCGCTAGTTTTGGATGAAGTCTTAGAACACAACCTCGCCCTCTTCCAGCCAATACTGCATTCTAGCTAACCTGACCAAAGTATAATCGTACTCTTCCTTAGCCGCTTCGTAAATTGGTTTTAGTTTTTCGGTGCCGTGTTTGTCCATGGCGGAGTTTAGGGTTTGTCGGGCTAGGTTCCAATCGATATCAGTTGGTTCGAGGTGTTTGATTTGCTCAGCGGTGAGCTCTTTATCTTCAACCAATCTCTCGATATGTGTCCAGACAGTTGTCTCAGTGAGACCTCGGACATCAGAAATATCTTTTATACCTCTACCCTCTAGTATCAAAGTCTTTGTCACAGCGTAAGTACTTTCCGCCTGAACTCTCTGCGACCCAACCTTCACCACACCAACTTCGTCGTCACTCGGCACCTTACCACCGTGTGCTACCACAAAGCGCTCGTGCATTTCTAATACCTCCTTATCTTCCATTGCGATAAAAGCGTCTTCAGCCATTTCGGCCTCTTTATGAAATTTAGCGTCTTGCATGATGACTTTTGGGTCTACTTGGAGAGCATTTGGATGCATACCAAGCACCTTAAGTCCATCTAGTGAACGTACTCGAGAAAGAGCTACGTAGCCTTGTCCATAAACAAAGGCTTTAGAAAGGTCAATTTCAGCAGCATCGAGTGACATACCTTGGCTTTTGTGGACAGTAATGGCCCAAGCAAGGCGGAGTGGAAGTTGCTCGATTTGCGCCAAAATCTTTCCGTCTTCTGCCATCTCCCAAGTTGTGGTCTTCATTAGTATTTCTTTACCTTCCGTAGTTTCAATCACTGGATAACCTTCGTCGAAGCGCACTACCCTCCCCAGCGTGCCGTTTACATACCCTTGTTCAAAATTATTTTTGGTACACATGACCATTGCATCCTCTTTAAGTTCAAGCAGTTCTGGTGAGAGGCAATTTTTAGCCAGACCTTCTATCAAAGGCTTCCTTCCCCTTCCTTCCATTTTGAACTTGCGGACAGCTCCCGGAAGTTGAGCCAGCTTTTGGGTGTTTACCGCGTCGACGTCAGCGTTGTGCGTATACAGACGAGTAGGCTCAATCTGCTCATAAGCAATTTCTTTTTGCTCATTGAGTAATGTGTAATGTTCCTCTTCGATTTCATTTCGTCGAATCGAACCAAGTAGCCCAAGAAGCATTTCGTCTTCTTGTCGATATTGCTCAGTTATATAACAAACCAAAGGCTTCATATTGAGCCAAGCGTTACTCTCAAACGCATAGCGCATCATATCTCCTTGACGAGTAACTGGTGGAAGCTGAAAAAAATCTCCAATACAAACTACCTGCAATCCACCAAACGGCTCTGGTTTTTGTAGAACAGTTCTCAAAATCTGATCAACCATGTCGAGCCCTCGACCGTCCAACATAGAAATTTCGTCAATCACAAGAACATGAGCCTTCTTCATTCGCTTAACCAACCTCTCTCGGCCAGCAATTTGCTCCAAATCGTAAGGAGTCAATTCACCTTTAATACCGAAGCCACTCCAAGAATGAATAGTCATTCCACCGATGTGTGTCGCCGCGATACCAGTCGAAGCAGTCACCGCAACGTTTAGCCCGGCAGCTTCCAACCACGCTACATATTTATTAATCACATACGTCTTTCCCGCCCCTGGTTCTCCAGTCAAGAATACATTTGCTCCCGTCTTCAGAATATCTAACGCTCTTTCTTGTGTCATGCGAGTAAGAATACCATAGACCTCAAATCCTTGACCAAAACCGTTAAAATGGTAACTTCAGTAGTAGGCAAACAGCACACAACGAGGTATTTGAAATGAAGAAAATCGCAGATTTTTCCTTGGAAGAGCTTCTGGTTGCGTCCATCTCTGACAAAAATGATCCAGTTTGTGGTACTGGAGAACACTACCCAATTTACAACGAGGTAACACACGGAGAACAACATTTTTATCTACCACGCATCGCCAGAAACATTTACACGTATGAAGTTGCTACCTTGGATGAAATTGAGGAGCTTTCCATTAAGTTGAATATCTTACCTGGAGATGCTTCCATCGAAGTAGGAGACGAGATCGGGTTCACCATTTCTGAACTAATGGTTAAGTATGCGGCATTAAAAAACAACAGAAACTGGTTCATAACCCAAATGTTGATGCTTAATGAAACTGATGTTTGGGAGGAAGACTTGAAATACTCAGAGGAGGAAATAGACTACGAGATTTTTTCCAATTGGATATTTACTATAGTTTGCTGTTCAGAGGATAGTATTCCTGGGGAAAATGTTCTCGAAGAAAAACCTTTGATTCTCAACTAGAACCAAATGACCACAGACCCGTACCAAACATTCTGTTGCGGGTCTTTTCTATACTTGACTGACAATACATAAGTAGTATTTTTAATCTAGGCTCTTTCACAACAACACGAGGATTAAGAAAATGAATAATCGTCTTACTCTTACAGAGTTATTATACAAAATCATCACAGAAACCGAACCCTGCCAAATTAACCCTTCCTGGCTAACAGAATTTGATGAATCAAGACATTCCACTCCCCACGAAGCTCCATTACCTGCGCTACACCTATACAAAACAGCGGTAGAACTTCTCATGGAGAGGAACGAACTCGCTGACAAAGCAAACTTTATGCCAGCTGATTCAACTGAGAGAAATCTACTTGTGCAAGAAATTTATGTAATTGATTTGCACAAAAACACTCTGTGGTTAACTTACCGTTCTGTGCTCTCTGAGTACCTAGTTACAAATGGGTATGACCCATACGACAACTACGAAATAATAACAGATTATCTATTTGCTGGAATTAAGGAGAACATTAAACAAGATAGGTTCAGCAAAGAATCAGATAATGAAGACAATCTACCAGAAGATTCACATATTGACCTGGAAACATTGAGTAGACCGCTGACCTACCACTAGTTGTTCCTCACAAGGAATACCGCCTGATACAAATGTGTCGGGTTTTTCTTTACCTGTGAAAAACAATTAAAGAAAAGTTTTCTTGCATGTATACTATAGGTAATGCCACGTTCTTCGGTAACAACGAAACGAGGAGGTTCTACTAAGCGCCCTGTTAAAAAGGTGGCGACTAAAAAAACCACTCGGAAAAAAACTCCAATTAAAAAAGCCTCAGCTGTGCTTATCAAACAGGCTTCAAAAAAGGTTCAAAAAACTGACGGGATCAAACGTAATCCACTAGGGCACTTGTTGATTGAAAAAGTCCTACGCGAAGCTGGTTTCCGCGGTGGTATCTCTACCAAGAAAGAACTTCTCGAAGCATACAGCTACGATGAAAGTATTTTTTCTGTACGTCCGCAGGTAGTCATCCAACCAAAAAACCGCCGTGATGTAGAAGTAGCCACTAAAGCCATCTCTGAAGAAACCAAACGCTTCAGCTCGCTCTCACTCACTCCACGTGCGGCTGGTACCGGCCTAGGTGGTGGATCCCTGACCGACTCAATCGTCATCGACCTGTGCGCTCATTTGAATAAAATTGGCGACGTTACTGTTAAGAAAGATAAAATCACTTTCACTTGTGAACCAGGTACGATGTGGCGAAATATAGAAAAGAAATTAAAGGAGCACAACGCCTACCTTCCTTCTTACCCTGCCTCAAAAGACATCTGCAGTATCGGAGGCTCTATTGCCAACAACGCAGCCGGCCCCGACTCACTTCGCCACGGCCACTGTGCCGACTGGGTAGAAGCAATGGATGTAGTACTACACGACGGACACACTTACACCATAAAGCCCCTGACTTTACGAGAGTTTAAAATGCTCATAAAACAAAATCACGAACACGCCCGTATAGCGAATGAAGTTTTTGAGTTAATAAGCAAGAACGAGAAAGAAATAAGAAACAACAAACCAGAAACTAAGAAAAACAGTGCTGGCTACCCACTCTGGAGTGTTATGCCTCAAGGAGTTGCTAAGTTCAAAAAAGGAGAAGGAACGTTCGACCTTACCAGGCTCATTTCTGGTAGCCAGGGAACGATCGGTATCATCACTAGCCTTACCATGCGTGCCCTCACAATCCCTAAGAACACTA
>JACKGG010000005.1 GCA_020632035.1 Candidatus Nomurabacteria bacterium | reverse complement strand
CAGCATAAACAGTCTCTGTTTTATAGGGAGCAATTTTATCAATCTTACCAATATTTTTGACTTCTTCTAGTAAAACTTTTCCATTTCGATCAAAGATTTTGAATTGTACTTCAGACGGAGAAATATCAACGTTTCCAATATTTTCAATTAACATTTCAAAGTTTATTTTTCCTGGGAAAAACAACCATGCGAATTTGCTCCCCTCATTTAAATCAGCTACTGAAATTTTTCTAACTCTAAAATCTTTAATTTTTTTATCTATGACCAACAAATCAATGTCCACAATTGCCCCAAGTGAAATACTAACTGCTCCGTTAGAGCCTGAGTCATTATCTGGCAATGTCCTAATTCTAATCGAACCATCGTATTCCTTAAACTCAGCGTTATCAGGAACGGTAACCCTTACAGTCATCGGGACCTTAGTAGTACCAACTGGCATTTTTATCTCATCTCCTTCTAGTACTTCTATCCAATCTTGTATTTCAGGAGCGTCAACGATTATTTCTGCCTTTTGTGCCACGTTTGGATCTCCTCTCACCAGCAAAATTTGTTGTTCATAAGTAGAGTTTCGAGTCAAGCTAACATTTCTTACGTAGGGTGGAGTAATCCCAAAACCTGCTTCAGCTTTATTTAAACCAGTACTTACAAAAAGCACAGGCACAAAGAGAACTAGAAAAAACGTTCGCGAAAATAAATTCATGTAGTCGTTACATTATCGGAAAAAAACACCTAAAAAGCAACAGCCATTGTTGGATAACAATGGCTGTTGCAACTATATAGGATTAGAGATTCTACCAATCCTCAGCCTCGGCTGTCACAGCCATGAAACTGTTGAGTCCAGAGTAGCTACCAGATAGTGAGATAGAAATCGGTACATTGATTCCCCAGTAAGTATCACCTTCTTGGTAAACTGAAGTAGAAGTTGACTTCTTGACGTTTAACTCAACTTCACTAGGTGTTGATGATGATAAAACGAGTGCAAACGGACTAGTAAAGGATAGTGATGAGGTTGCGGAAAATCTTTGTTCATTTTCATTTATAGTTGAGGTTGAAGATATAGCACATTCTGTTGAAGGTGTGAAAGTACCACACATAGACTCTCCGAGTACGCTTTGGTCTAACCCTGTGTTACCAATATTGAAGGCTGTTGAAGTCGAGGTTAGATTTGCTGTGAAGTCACCAGGAGCAATTGAACCATAGACAATTTCGTTAGCTGCAATTTCAATGAAAGTGGCACTTATTACTTCTACAGGGTTAGTCGTAGTAGCCATTGTTCCAGTAGCATAATCGTCGTCAACTCCCGCGATACCAGCGGTCCAGTTGGTGTTAGCAAACGAAAGAGGGGTAGTTCCAGCTGCGTCAGTAGGGTCTGTCAAGAACCAGAGTGGGAAGCTACACGTATAGTTAATACTATCTTGAAGTGGACTATCACATGTATTGTCCGCAGTACAAACCAAATTCCATGTAGTAGTAGCTACGCCGTTTACGTAACAATCGTTAGGATCATAGTCCCCAGCCGCACCAGTGCAAGTAGTTGTACTGTTATTACTTCGGAAAACTGACACAAGATGATCATCAGAGTCAAGCGAAATTTCACTAGAGGAAGCTGCATTTAGACAACTGTTTGAGTCGTGAATTTCAAAAGTCAAACTAAAGCCTTGAGTTTCTCCAGCATCTGCGTTAGAGAGAGTCATGTCCCCTCCTCCATTAAGTGAAATCTCAGCTCCCAGCACATAAGGTGCTACGTTGTTTACATAGAAGTTGGCTTGTTGTCCGTTGTTTAGAGCTTCATGTCCATGTTCGTCGACTAAGTAGCCGAAGGCATCATAGCTCTGATCTCTTTGGACTGAAGGGACCGTGTAGGTTGCAGCAGCATCTGTTAGAATACCAGCCAAAGTAGTAGAAGCTAAGAAATCATTAGGGCAAGTATTTGTGTTTGTATCGTAATCAGTGTTTGTACTACAAATAATCAAGTAGATCTGGTCTGATCCTCCAACTACGTCCGGGTCTGAAGAAGTTGAGTTAAAGGTGACCGTTCCGCTGGGATCAACTGGACCATTGTTGGTCATGATTGGGTCAAACACAGGACGATTATTGACATGGAAAGGAGAAGTGTTGGTTGCACTGTACCCCTGAACAGGAATTGAGTTGCAACGTGGAGTGTTTGGATCATCGTCACATACCCAGGCAAACCAGTGATTTGCTTCTAGAAAAGGAGCTAGTTCTGTTGTAGTTGTAGAGACAGTCGCAGTAGCATCACTTGGTGTACTTGCAGAGACTCCCCACTGGGTTCCACCACCACAAACTGGTGGAGCTGTTCCAAGGAAGCCCGGCCCTGATGCATTATTCGGTGTTGGAGACGCATTAGTACTACATATCAAAAGAAAATATGGTGCACTGTTACTATCGTTTGCAACTGCAGACCACTGAATTACGTCACCGGAGTTTGTTGGAGTTGAAGTTGAAGACTCAATGACTTCATAAGCAGGTACAGTGAAGGACGGAGGGGTGTTAAGCACAATAAGAGTTGTAGTAGCAACTCCGTTTGCAGCAGCGGAAGCCTTGTTGAGCTCTTGTGCACCAAAATCGAAAATGAAAGCAACTATAAAAACTAGCAGTCCAGATAAAGCCGTTACGACTGTGATCTTCCCTGCTGTTCGAACGTAGTTTGGTAAATTTTCCTTGTTGTACATCATAATAATATAATAAATAAATAACTTTTTCTTTATTGTACTTGTTTTAAGTAATTATTTGAGTGAGTTATACACAGCGCAAGCTAAACTGTGGACAACTCTTATTTACTCGTACCTGATAGCGTCTAGTGGATTAAGAGTGGAAGCTCTTCTTGCTGGGAAGATACCAGTTAAGTAGCCGACAGCTGCAGAAAAAATGGTAATAAAAGCTAGGAAATTGAAAGGAAAAGCAAATAGTTTAACTGCTTGTCCACCAAACTGACCGGCCACGATATTTAAGAAAAGATTTACTGTCACTCCCAGAGTTACACCCATCAAGATTCCGCTTACTCCACCAAGAAAACCTACTACCACTGACTCCGAGACGAACAAATATTTTACATCGTTTGGAGAGGCTCCAATCGTACGCATGATTCCAATTTCTTTTGTTCTTTCTAGCAAGGTCACTGTCATGGTATTAAACATTCCGATAGCAGACACAATAAGTGCGATACCACCAAAAGTAGCCAATACGGCCTGGATACCTTGAAAGATTTTTGAAGCTTGCTCAACTGTTTTTGAAAGAGCTGTCACTCGATACCCTTCCTCAATCAGCTTGGTTTCTACCAAAGGTAGATTCTCGTTAGAATCAACTCTTACCTGTATACGTTCATATTCTTCGATACCGACATAATTTCTAAGTTCAGGTAGCATCATCATAATGTTTAACACCCCTTCTTCTTTGGAGATACCGCGCACTCGGTATTCTTTATCAATTACGATTTCATTCACATTTTCTGTTCCGTCATCTGCTGGCACCAATAGACGGATTGATACTTTTTCACCAATAAAATTGTCCATCTCTTCATCTGGAATTCCGAACAATTTCAAGGTTGCCGGGGAAATCATAATTGAGTTGGTGTCGCCTAAATCTTCTTCTAGAAAAACGTCTCCCGCTACGGCCGTGACTCCGGCATAGCGAAGATATGGCGGTTCTACACCTTGTACAAACACATTTCCTGTAAGACCTTTGTAGGTAACCAAGGCCGGAAATCTAGCCAGTGGCGCAGCATCGAGCACAGCTTCATTTTTTTCAAAATCTAAAACTGTTTCTGGGGTGAGTCGTAATCCTTGCGAGCCGGTTGATGATACTCCAAGCGAAAGCAGGGTCTCGCCAAAAACAATCTGTTCCAAAATAATTTGCTGCAACCCAAAGCCAAGACCAACCAAGACCACTACTGCACCAGTACCCACTCCCATACCCAAAATAGTAAGCCAGGTTCGAAGTGGATTTGTCTTGAACATTCTAGTCGAAAGTTGTGCCAAGTCTTGGATTCTCATATCTAGTTCTTATAGTTTACATCAACTCCTTGAGCAATTATTTTTTCGAAGTATCTAGTTAAATCATCTGCCTCCTTCTCGCTCAGCCCCAAACCATGCGAGCGAACACTTTTCATTAATCTTTGATTTAGTTCTTCTTCCTCAATAACGCCAGTTACTCTATCAGCTATAACTTCAGTCATGTTACTAGCTTGTTTTTTGTCCAACTTTATTCGGTAGGTTTGGAGTAAATGTTCCTGCATTCTTTCAGCTAAAATATGCTGGCTAAAAAATATATCGTTATTGTCTTTTCTGGCTCTAAATCTACGTATATCATCAGCGTTTTTTATCATTTTTTCTGAAATGTTGGCCATACGGCGAGCCTCTTTCTCGTCAATTTGTACCCCGCCCCTTTCAGTTGGTAGGATTAAACTTTTTATATAAGAGGCTCTGTCAATTTTTCCTTGAATAAAAAGTGAGGTGGCCCGTTCGAGCTTTATTATCTGGTCAAAGCTATAGTCTTGAGTAAGGTAGTTGACTAAACTTTTTACCCTTAGGGTTTCTACTGAGTCGTACGGAAATAACCTGGCTAACTGTTCCAGCTCAGTTACAATAGTCTCTCCTTCTCTTACTGGTTTTATTTGCTTTCGCTGTGGGTTAACAACCTCACGCACGATTCTACCATCTCTAAGATAGTAAACCCTATGAGCATAACTCAGGTGCGCTGCATTATGGGAAACCATAATAATAGTTCTTCGATCGAAGGTGTTAATCTCATCGATCTTATCCATAACTTGTTGGGTTGAGATTGAGTCTAGGTTACCAGTTGGTTCGTCAGCCAAAAGAATCTTGGGGTCATTAACCATTGACCGAGCTACTGAAACTCTTTGTTGCTGTCCTCCTGAAAGCATAGCAGGGATTTTGTGTGATACGTGACCAACTCCAAAACGGTCAAGCAAGGACTGAGCTCGTCTTTCACGCGTAGTGCGGTCGGCATCACAAAAGATCATTGGTAATGCCACGTTGTCGAGTACCGATAGTGACCCGATCAGGTTAAAAGATTGAAAAATAATACCCATAACGTGGCGTTGGAAATAAACGCGTTCTGAGGGTGGGTAAGAATAAACATCATCGCCTTTAATTAGCAAAGTACCTTCTCCAGGCGGAAGAGATCCCTGGATTGAGTACATGAGCGTTGACTTTCCACAACCAGAAGGGCCAAACAAAATAATGTACTCTCCTTCAAAGATGTCCGTGTTAACACCCTGGAGAGCCTTAAATTCGTTGGATTTTCCTTTATTATAAATAATCGAAAGATCCCGAGCTACAATGAGCGGTTTTGCCATTTATGTATTATGACACTGCTTTACCAAAAACTAGTTATATATATCCCCAATATAGTTTTAGCAAACTTAACCTCCAATATTCTTGACCCAACCAAAGGTTGACTGGAAGTTTTCAAGAATCAAATCAATAATGTTTTTCTCCTGAATAGGAGTAAAGAGGACAAAGTTTTCAGACTTTACTTCATTGCCTGCTTCGTCGACACATTCAAGATAAAACTGGTAAACAGTTGCTGGTGCAAAGTCGATTACTACTTCCACGTGTTTTGATTTATATTCCACCTGTTCTTTTTCAATCGTAAACGAGTCAGTTCCTCCAGCCACTCCTTCTTGATATGTCATAAGACAAGATGAGGGCTCATCCGTATCCCATTCGATAATAGTCTGAATTCTAGACTCACTCCCTGGAAACAAAGTAGACTCATTTGTAACATTAGTAATTATTGGAGCAGCAATATCTTTGACTGTAATAAACTGGATTGGTTGACTCTTAATTCTATCACCACCTGAGTTTTCAGCTGTTACAAAAGCAACATATCTTGTACCAAGCGTAAGATCCGCTAAGCGCATCTGGTGTGTAGTCGACAAAGTTGGACGACCAACTGAATTTTGAGCACCAGTGGTTTGATCTTGATACTCAACCAAAGCCTTAGCGGGGACATTAGTATCCCAGGCCAGAGTGGCAGCATTTTCCTCAACTTTAACCACTCTAAGATTACGGATATTTGGAGCCGTGGCTTTTGTTTTAAAGGTGTAATTACGACTTTCTCCAGTTATTCCAAACGTATCAGTAGACAAAACCTTAAACGAATAACCTGTAAAAGCATCCAAACCGATGACTTGAATTTCATGATCTGTCGTGTTTCCGCCAGTAGACTGCTGAGAATAAGCATAATTTGAGCCGTCAAATGAAGCCGTTGGGGAAAAGATGACCTCAGATGAAGCTTCGCGGTCAGTTGTCCATTTTATTACTGCTGTGTTAGTTTCCGGTATAACTGTTGGTGGGCCAACGATAGTCAAGTCTTCTGTAATACCTTGAATGGCTTTGACAGTTTCGTTAACAATCTCTTGTAGTTGCTCTGGATTAGTAATTTGATTAATCTGTTCGATAATTCTTAAAGTGGCAGTCGAATCAGAAATCGTATCAGTTGTTATTTGTGACTCTTGATCGCGATTTGGTCCATCTCCTACTTGAACATCCTGTCCGTCACCAAGACCATCTTCATTGCCAGCACCTAAACCTTCACCTGCTTGGGCAGAACCAGAAGTCTGTACACGATAATCGGCTGAGATTCCCTGGTTTCCTTCCTCGTCGGCCGAAACAACTCTGAAGTAATAGATTCGTCCTGGCTCAAGGTCATCTAGAGTAATTGAGTGTGAAGTACGATCAGCCACTGGGATTCTAACAATACCGTAGTCTGGTTGTAGGCCATAGTTAACCAAAGAGTCAGCGTCTTCATCGGTTTCCCAAGTTATAGTTACACTATTATTGCTTACCTCAGAAATTTCAACAGCTGAGATTTCAGGTGCTGTTTGATCATTAGATTGAGAGAAAGAAGTTGCCGGAAAAGCAACAACAAAAATCAATACTGAACTCAAAAATACGACAGAAGTACGATTCATTACCTTAAGTGTAGCATGCAACATTCTGATAAAAGTATACATACTAAGACTAATCAGCAATCGCTGTAAACGTGTTAACTCCGCTGTGTGGGTTACTGGCAGTTCCGAAAGGTACTTCAATTCCCCAGTAGATATCATCTGACACTAACGGATCATCTACTACTGGTTTGGTTAAATCTACCTCTACATTTGTTCCGGTCACAGAAAGCGAGTTACAAGAGACGCATGTAGAGTAATCAAAAGTAGTTGTTGCAAAGACTTGTTGGGTAGCTGGAATCACAGAAGTGACACCGTCCGTCATATCTGTTCCGGAGATCTGTACATCAATTGACTCATTACCAATGTTAAGTATCTCTGTATCAGGATTGTATGAACCAGTGTTTTGATTTATGTCTACTGTTCCATATCCGATTGAGTTTTGAACATCTAGTGCCCTTAGTGTTAGCAACTCTACTGCTGGAGAAGTACCAAAGTCATTACCACCAGACAAATCTTCAACCTCCATAAAGGCGAACCATTGTTCTCCACCATCTGAGTCTGTTGGGTCAGCGTGGAATTGCATATCTACTGAACAACTAAGTGTACATGAGTTAGCAGTACAGTCAGTAAACGAACAAGCAGTGCCTGAGGCTACATAACAATTGTTATTGTCCGGTGTACAAGCTGCTCCAACTGACGTTTTATAGAAAGTTGTAGTTGCTGAAAATAAATCTGCGACACCATTGTAGTCAGTAACCGTAGTTGAAGCTATTACAGTAGTTGTAGCACCTGGATTCAATGAAATATCGAATCCATTATTTAGTGTGAGAGTATCCAAAAACGGATCAAAAGCTAGTGTCAGTTCTGGCAGCGATGCATATGAGTCTAGTAGTGATCCTCCATCAGTCACACGGAAGCAATAAGCATCATTTACAGCATTGACTGTAAGTTTTAGAGAGTATTCTAGTTCTGTATACTTATTCTGATCAACATCCATAGCAGTAGTTTGATTTGCTGTATTGGCCACTATTTTTCCAGGGGAAAACTCACCGTTTACAGTTACTAAGTGATCAGTAGTAGTATCTCCGTTTGAAGTAAATGACGAAGTAGTCATACATATTTCAGATGAACCACAACTAGCTAGGACTGGCACTTGAACAAACGATCCAGATGATACAGCTTGACAGCTCGGAGCAGTCAACTTTGGTGCAAATTCAAGTCGGAAGTTTTGATTAGTTATTGGCAATCCAGTGTTCTCAATTCCGATTCGAAGTCTTGCAGTTTGACTTATATTAAACCCACCAACCGGAGTATTCTGCAACGCAGCCCAACTAGCACCACCATCAACTTGTTCAGCACCAAAGTAGACCGTTGGTTTTGATTCAGTTCTTGGCCATGATACAAAACTATCCCAACCTCCATGTTGTCCCCAGAAAGTGAAACCAAATCCACCTGTAGTGTAAGTACTATCAATGGCTGAAGTTGTGGCTACTAAAGTACCAGCGTTATTGTATACAGACACGTCAATGCGATTATTTGTCTGCCAATCAACTTCAATTTCGTACCAACCAGTACTGTAAGTAATAGTTGTGGTACCAATTTTCGTACCAGAAGAATCAGTATTTTGAGCATTTTTTACCAATGAGACACGGTCGATACCAAATTGTTCAAGACAGACAGCATAATTTTGGTTTATCGTAACAGGAGATTGCATACCGAATAGTGTACAGACTTCATCACCACTACCTGCTGCAGTATCTACATACTGCATATATCTAATTATCTCACCCTGAGAAACAGTAAAATCAGTTCTTCCAATACCATCAAGTGCTTTTGCGTTTGCATTAGGTGATGAATCGAGACCGTATCCTCCACCAAATGCAAAAGTTCCGGCAGTAGCAAATTTTGCAACTTCACCTGAATATTCAGTTATATTATTATCATCAAAGTCATCGTAAGCATTGAAGATGTTGCTAATTTCACTAGTAGTTGTAGTACTAACATCTCCGTAGTACATGTAAATCTCGGTTACGCTACTAGTCGCAAGAGTTGGTATTTTTACCCAGAAATCTGCATCAGTGGCACTAGTATACCGTTCACGCCAATACTCAAGAACATTTACTCCAGTAGCGTCCGTAAATCTAATGTCGTCAAAGTCTGCCTGCATATCTGCATCATACTGAACCTCAAATTTAACAGGTACGTTTGTATAAGTTACCGAATCATCATTAACAACTCTCACCCTTTTACGAGCTGTGAAGTCAGAATTATACCAAGTTCCGGATGGCGCACCTTCACCACCGTCATCGTTTCTCCATCTATATGTTGCTTGCTCTGTTAACAAACAAGAACTATTATCCCAACGGATCGAACTACAATCATCTGTTCCGTCTATATCAAATCCTTCACCCCACATATTTCCAATCTGTCCAGTAAATAACCAACTATTGGTGGTTGTTGCGTCCAAAGATACGTTTACCCCACCAGCAAAACCATTATCGGCAAATCTAGTACTAGTAATAATTAGTGAGGCATTATTGTTAACAGTATTAGAGTTGATTGTAATAGCTACTGAATCATCCTGAGCAATCTCAAAATCACCATTACTTAATGACGTTACATTGATGTTTCCGATCATCTGTAGCCCACTAGTATCAAGATTTCTAAATGAGTAATAACTACCATTGATGGTTCCGCTAGTAGCAAAGAAAGAGTATCTTCCTGTTCCCTGGTTCGTTACTGTAGTAGTGGCGTTTGTAGCACCAACCATGTTCAACGATCCGCCGTCTACATAAATGACTGAACTACTTGCGATCGCAACACTGACTGCTCTTGGTGAGCCAAGAGCGACACCATCAAAGTCAGTTGATCTGCTCCAATATTCTGTAGTGGTAGTAATATGATAATCACCATAAATATACAAGCTACCATCGACAGCACTATGATCTTGTGAGTACCAAGATGAATTGGATGGTATAGATGTGCTGGTAGCACTTGAATTCCAACTACTTATGTCTGTATTTTCACCTAGAGTTAATATGTTATAGCGCTCAGCTGGAGTATTTTTTAAGTTTGTTTCATATTCTGTACCAGAATCTAACACAATATTTGAACCGAGCCACTCAGTCGCAGAGCCTCCTAGAGTGTTGGTAAATACTCCACCGACGTAGAGCACTGTCCCAGAACTCATAGTAAATAAAGAACCAGTACTTAAAGTGAAGTTATGTGTTGTAGTAGCATTATTTAGAATAGTCCATCCTCCACCAGCTCCAGCAAACTGCAGGTTATAAAAATTATTTATACCCGGATCGACAAACTCACCAGTATCTCCAGAATTGAACAATATTGTTCCAGAGTTATTTAGGAAAACACCGCCAGTCGCATCGAAGGATCCAGCAATAGATAGAGTCCCTGCTCCGGATTTAAACGTTCCACTTTCAATAAACAGATTACCAGTTAGGGCAGCCGATGCGTCAGTAAGGGTGTAATCACCTGCACCAGCCACCACACGCAAATCAGCCAAATCATTTCCAGATAATGTAATAAAGTTACCAGCATCAGTAGCAATTAGTTTAACTGTTCCGCCAGCGTGAGCTACTGTGTCGGTTACTATAAAATCTTCTCCTATAGTTAGAGTACCAGACGGTAGCGTAACTGTACCAGTATCAACAATAAATGAATCGGTGGCCGTTGCATTTACGTCTGCGAATGACCAACTGCCTGCCCCACTAAACTCAATTCGATTTGCATCTGAACCACCAAGCTCAACAGTGTTCCCTCCGCTACCAGAATCAAACAAAAGAATTCCCCCATTATTATCAAAGGTTCCTCCAGTGTTTTCCAACGATCCCGATATGGTTGTGGTGGCAGCCGGCAAAGTTAGATCTCCTGAAGTAATTACTAAGTCGTTGCCAATGCTTAATTCTGTATCTGAAACTGTCCAGTCTCCAGCACCGTTTAAAGTCAAATTATAGAAACCAGCTTCATTAGTGTCGATCGTGCGTCCAGTCACCACAGAGGTAAAGGTAGTGGTAGATTGTCCAGAGACAAACGATGCTCCAGCACCTGAAATCAGACTTCCACCAATGACATGTGACTGATTGCTACCTCCAGTAAATATTGCTCCAGCTTTTAGCTCAACCGTACCGTCATAAGTTGAACCACTTCCTCCTCCCGGCACTATGATGCTTCCAGCAGGTGTGAACTTCTTGTTACTAGTGACTATTAGTTTAGTATCAGCTGGTAGAGTTAAAGTATCTGCGCCTACTGTTTCTACATCAAAAAGTACATCTGGATCATCATCACTATCCCAGGTTCCCATATCTGCAATAGTCATGGCGGCCCCACTCTCGTGTCGCACAACGACTCTATTTTCATACAAATCTAGATTTGTTATTGAAGAAATCGGATCTTGAGTCACTGTAACAGCTTTTTCTGCCTCGTTGTTTATATAGACTGTCAGGGTGTTGCCAAGTCCATAATTAATGCCAGTAAAGGTGTAGGCTCCTGTTCCTCCTCCGAGACCATCCCCGTTACAGGTTGTGGTAGCAAAAGTTGTTCCATTAATACTTAAGTAAATATTACCGGTTGTGCTGTCACAAGCGGCGGATACATTTGATGCTTCGTCACTATAAACAGTACCGGAAATATTGATGATCGCAGCTGAATCTTGCCAGGTTACGTAACCTGGGTCTCCGCCCGGATCAACGTCTTTAGCTTCTCCACCGAGGTTTCCAACTACATTCACAAACCGCCAAGCACTGGCACTAGTACCAGTCGCTGTGACATTGTAGGCATTAATCGCTGTAGTCGTAGCTAATCCTACTCGATTGAATTCCATTGCGGGATTAGCATTGATTACTGTTCCACCTACAGTCATTGCTGTCCCTTCAGCAATCTGAACTTCAAGATCACCGTAAGACAAATCAATGATATCTGGCGCTCCAGTGAAGATTAGGCCGTCAGCAGTAGTGTCACGTATCACATAATGATTCATTTCTACATCAGTATCTCCACCAATCAATAATTGATAAGTGCCAGCAGTCTGCACAGAAACAGTAGTTGAAGCCGTGGAAGAACCCACAATATATAATGAACCACTTGGATACTTTATTGATCCACCAGCCTCAACTCGAACTTTGGCTTGTCGCTTTGTTCCTAAGACAGCACCGTCAAAATCTTCTGCATAATTCCAATAATCGTTATATCCTTCATTTACATAATCACCGAAAATATAAAGACTTCCATCTACCCTCTGGTGATCCATCGAATAAACTGAACTAATGCCGTGTGTAGTTACTGAGGTAGTAGTAGAGTTCCAAAGACGAGGATGGGTATCATTGGCAGTAACGATATTGTTATATTTCTCACCTGTTGCCTTAGTATTTACTTGAAAGGCTGTTCCACTATATAAACTTAAAGTGGTCCCCGTCCAGGTAGTATTTATGTCGTTCATGGTGTTAGTAAACGAGCCACCGACAGCCAGTGTTAGTCCAGGATTAAGAGTAAAGGTACCCGTTTGAATAACCATATTATTGGTTGTAGTGGCATTTTCAGTAAATATATATCCAGCTGTACCTAAGATATTTAATTTTGCAAAAGATGAATTACCAGCTGCAACCGTTGCGCTTCCGCCTGTCTTAGAGAAAGTGACAGTTCCACCATTCGCATTAAAGACACCGTCATTATCCCAATTACCGTTTACAGTTAAAGTCTGAACGTTACTTGCTTCAAGCGTACCTCGTGAGCCAATATAGAGATTCTTTCCAACGGCTAATACTGGATCATTGATATTTGCATTCAACGTAGAGGTACTGATCGCTCCAATCCTTAAATTATTCAGAACCTGTAATCCAGTTACTGGTGCTGTCGCTACCACACTTCCACCTCGATCTGTATCAATTGTTAGGTTGTAATAAGGAGTTTGCTTGACGTTTGGCGTGATACCACTAAAGCGAATTGTACTTGTATCTTCAAGCAAAGTTCCTGTTTCGACAAATGCATTTCCGTTTCCTCTTAAATCCCACAGTGAATTATTAGCATCCAAAAAGTGAGCAGCTGCAATCGTTAACACACTACGGACTGATGTGGTAGCTATTCCTGCTGGTGTAGTTACTCCAGCAGTAGATCCATTACCGAGTGTCAAACTATTGAATGTCCAAGCTCTAGCACCACCAAGAGTATTTGTACGCCTAATAGTAGTTAATCCTCCCGTCATATCAACAGTACCATTTCCTGAAAATGAACCTGTATCTACGGTGATATTTGCAATACCACTAACTGTTCCTGTTGCAACTGAGATACCTGTTTGCGACAAGATTGGTGTTTTTACTGCCCAGTTACCACCAACACCATTAAACGCTAAGCTGTTAAAAGTAAGCGTTGAACTGGCAGCTGAACCAATCTGCTGCCCAGCATTTGTTGCCGTGAATGTGACCAGGCTAGACGCACCTGTAAAAGTAGCTCCTGTACCAGTGTAGAGCGAACCACCAATGGTAATTGGATTCGTTCCAACACTCGTGAAAGTACTTCCTGTCCCTAAGTTCAAGGAACCATCTGCTACAGTTGAGCCGTTTCCTTGTAAATTAATTTCTCCAGTTGGAGCAAAGGTTTTACCTCCCCACACAAACAAACCTGATCCTGATAATACATTTAGTTGGTCTGGTGATCCAATTGTGACCGTAAATGGCAAGTCTGATTCGTTACCATTGTCGAATATGTCCATATCGGCAATAGTCAGTGGGTCAATGTTTTCATGCCTTACTATTACCCGATTCTGATACAAGTCCATGTCTTTAATCTTGCTTGCTACAGAGACTTGAGCTGGACGTAGAGCAAACTGACCGACGTTTACATCATCTGTACTTCCGTTTGTAAGAGTGACTGCTCCAGTTGCTCCAGCCGTAGCAAATGATCGTCCAGCAACAGCTAGTAGTCTACTACCAGTTTGGATATCATCAGCTAAGGTGGTCCATGGGGCACCCGGCATATCCAAAGAAGCATCATCAATTACATACCAACCAGCTAGCACATAAGATCCATTGGTTACAGTAGTAATACTTGGTGCAGCTGGAGTAGAGGTGTTTTGGAGATTTGACCATGAATCAGAAGTATCAAATACATTACCTGTATCAACACCATCAAATGAACCTATCCAATATGAATACTCTTCTGTACCAGCAGTATCATTATTTAAGAAATCATAAGTGGCCGGTTCCGCTCCAGCATTAGTGACAACCTTATACCATATACCAGAGTACATATCATTTCCTGTGCCTTCAATTCTTTCTTGTGCAGCCACCCAACCAGGCGGACCAGCAATACTAAAATCATCTTCTCTGGCAATAAACATTACTAAAACGTCACCGTTTTCAACCACTGGTCGATTGACAGTGATGTTAGTAGCGAAGTCCACCAATCCAGTTCCTGCCCGAGTATCACGTAATTCAATGTCTTCATAAGGTGATCCAGAATTACCAAGTGGCGTTTTTGTCACTACCGCAGCAACCATACTTCCAGTTGCAGTCGGGTTAGCAGCTGGCCTGAAGGCGAACTGACCAACATAAGGATCGCTGTTTAGAGTTGCCCCGGTTAATGTAGAGCTACCGGTCGGACCAGCTGTTTCAAAGAGTTGAGATGAAACCGTTAGGTTATTAAGACCAGCTCCAACGACATTTCTAGCCCGATCATCCCAACCATAAACTGGTGGTGTGACTTCCACTTCAGAATCTACGTACCAGGCAGAAAGTACCAATGCTCCATTTGTTACAGTAGTGATTTGAGGTGCATTTGGTGCAATACTGTTTATCAGTTTCGTCCATGTACTTGCAACATCAACTGGTGTAACAGTGTCCACATTTAGTAATGAACCCATCCAGTAATTATATTCTTCACCACCGTCAACAATAGGAAAATCATATGTTGCAGGTTCCGTACCAGCATCTGAAACAACTTTGTACCAGATACCAACAGCAATTTGATCGTCTGAGTTGACTCCTTGAATATCCACAGAAGTCCAACCTGATGCCGTTCCGAAATTAATATCATCATCCTTACCAGCGATTAAAACAAGAACTGAATCGTCCACGACACTAGGCCTTGCTACTGTCATTATGTTACTTGCCACAGTCCCCACCCCAGTGGTCTCATCATAAATAGTTACATTTGTTTGGTTTTCTGTTGCACTGCTTTCAATATAAGCAGTTATTATTGGCTCTCCTACATAAGCTATACCTTCAACTCTATAAGTACCATCGATTGGATTACAAGGAGCGGTGTATGTAGTAACCCCATCAAGCACGATAGTTACCACCTCTGTCGAACCATTACATACAGGAAAGCCTTCTGGAGTCACTCCATCATCACTATATACAACACCGGATATAGTTACAGCAAAATTACTGTCATCCCACTGGATTGATCCTGGATCCCCATCATCATTATCAAAAGATTCCCCGTAGATATTTCCTGAACCAGCAGAAAACAACCAGAAAGTCGAAGGAACCCCATCAGCGGTAACGTTATAGGTCAAAACTTCAGCAGAACTAGTCGAATAGAAAGAAGAAGGGTCTGTAAAGTTTAAGTGTTCTGCATCAATTCTATTTGTCGACGGTACGACAGTAGCAAAGCGAAGCTCGTCTACATCAACATCCAAGTATGTGGAGTTTTGATAGGCACCGATACGCAAACCAGTGTTCGAAGGATTAGCAGATGATGTAATCTGAGTAACGCTGTCACGCAAGAGATTGTCTTCATAAAATTCACTAGTAGCACCATCAGCTGCTCGACCTATGGTTGTGAAGTGATGCCATATAGCATTATTTCTAGCAAAGTCGTAATCACCTCCTGAAGTTATACCAAAGAAGTGATAACCCCTAGTCGCGCTGTTATACCAAGGTAAATAAGCAAGGTAGGTACCATTATTTGAGCCATTTCCAGCACCAAATTGCCATAAAGCACCAGTATCGAAATTGCTCATATAATAGAGGCCGGAAGAAATCAAATCATCGCCAGGGGTCCATGTCCAAGCGACATTCTCAATCCTAGCGTTACTCGCGGTGGTATCTAGTGCAGTACCAAGTAGACCAGAAGTAGTTGCCATTGATCCTACTGTTGGATACAAGTCGCGACCATTCCCTGTCATATCAGTTATTGATAATGTCGGATCTTCATTAAAGTGGTAGACCGCTTCGTAATTACTCCAAACTGCATTTGCACCGTATTCATCTGTTGCCAAATAAGATGTTGCAGCTGGATTATTAAAGTGTACATAGAAAGCAGTATCCTGACCCGAAGAGACTAGTGGTGCCAAGAAATGAAGTTCTCCTGTTTTTGTAATAGTATTAATTTCCACCAGATCAAAAGGTAATTCAAGCCCATTGTTGGTCGTTATTCTAATATCCCTACCATCACTTTGGACACCAGACCAAAAACTACTACCGAGGGTAGATAAATCAATATAAACAGGATAATCAATCAAATCTTCGTTGACAGTACCAGAAAATATTTTGACAACCACTTGATCAATCCATGCCGGTTCATAAATACTATTAGCTGAAGAAGTACTAAATATTATACCGACATATTCAGCGGAAGGCTGGGCATTGATGGTAGTAGCATCTGCCGTTATACCAGTTCGGCCACCTGCTACAGAAAACTCACTATTTGAGAAATTATTAATGACCGTACCATTAGATAGTTGCAATCCAAGTGGTCCAATATTAGAGAATGAAGCATACTGACCGTCAAATGTTCCAGCATTTACCTTTAGTGAATAAATACCAGTTATTGCTTGGACTGTAGTAGTTGCACCAATAGTTCCAATTACCTCCAGAGATGTGCTAGTGGCAAATAGAATAGCTGAACCTCTACCGATTGAAACAGCGACAGGTCGTTCACCGCCCCCAGATAGGTTAGTACCATCAAAATCAGTATCGTAACTCCAGTACTCAACTCCACTCGCTCTTGTGTAGTCACCATAAATTCGGAGTTGGCCATCTACAGTGTCGTAGTCTGGCATATATAGAGATGAAGTGTCACGAATAGTAGAGGTGCTGACACTTGAATTCCAAATAACTAAGTCAGAATCTCCTGAGACAATCAATCGAGCATAATCATCTCCAGAGTCGAGTCGTCCAGTGACGGTATAATCACCTCCTGATAGAGCCAGGGTACTACCCGTCCAAGTCGTGGAAACCGCACTAAAAGCATTGCTAAATATTCCTCCTACAAATAAGGTATTTCCTGGAGACAATGTAAAATCAGCTCCTGCTACTAATGATGTATTATTTGCTACTGTTGTAGTTGAAATTGTCCAACCGCCGCCAATTCCATTGAAGCTTAAGTTGTAAAAAGCTCCATCTCCAAACTCGACAGTCTCACCAATGTCATTGCTATCAAAAGTTGTTGTGGCATTATTTGGATCATATGACCCACCAACATTTAAGGCTGATCCTCCAATTTTCAAATTATTGCTTGGAGCTACTAAATTAGCATAGTATATAGTTACATCTCCATTTACATCTGTGGTTACTTCATCTAGAGTAAAAGATGGGACAACCTCCAGATAAAGTTCTGTTGAGGTACTATAGAAATCATCGACGTTTGTAAGGTTATTGTATTCAGTAGTTATCCATTGTTGACTCCTGGTAGTTGTAGCGAAACGAAGTTCATCTATATCTATATCCATATAAGTGTTAGTGACATAACGTCCAATTTGAAGTCCGGTTTGGGATGGATTTTCCCCTGTTGAAGACTGTAGATAACTACCGCGTAAAATACTATCTTCAAAAATCTGAACTGGTTCTCCGTCAGTAGCTCGACCATTTGTTGTAAAGTGATGCCATTTACTATTATCTCGCGTAAACCTGAAATCATTTCCAGAAGTTTCTCCAAATCTATTGTACCCCCTATCTCCACTGTCGTACCATGGCATATAAGCCAGACAATCGTCTGTTGAACATGAGCTACCCCATTCCCATAATGCTCCTGTGTCGACTGCACTCTGGAAATATAGACCAGAAGAAACTAAGTCTTCTCCTGAAGTCCAGGTCCAGTCAGAATCTTCAAGCATTACACTAGAAGGAGTGGTATCTAGCGCAGTACCCAAGACACCAGCTGTAGTTAAAGGTGTTCCTACAGTTGGAACAAGATCTTTACCGTTACCGGAGGCATCTGTGATACCGCCGACCGGATCTTCATTAAAGTGGTAGACCGCTTCGTACTCTACCCATACTGCTTCGCTTCCATAGGTGTCTCCGCTCTCATATGCTGTAGCTTCTGGATTATCGTAGTATAAATAAAAGTTTGTGTCAGAAATTGAAGACAGAGACGGAGCTAGAAAATGTAGCTCTCCTGTTCTTAGACCAGCACTAAATTCAACTAAGTCGTAAGGCAACTCCGTCTTTCCATTTGCACTAGTGATTCTGATACCATCTCCATCTGACTGTACGTTACTCCAGAACTCATCCCCGAGCATACTGAGATCAATATACACTGGAAAACCAGTGACGGCTCCAGCCACCGAAGTCGAAGCAATTGTTATAACAGAACGTCTAGCCCAATCCGAGTTGTACCAACCAACAGTGCTATCATTTAGTCCAAAAATAACATTATTAAATGAAGATCCCTTAGTTGTTACGTCTTCATTTTCTGATGAAGTGAATTTTACAGTACCATTATTAGCATTGAAGCTTCCAGCATTTACATCTAGTGTTCCACCAATGGTCATGACGCCAGTTGGAAATACTACAGAGCCATTATTAATAATGACATCGTTACTAGAAGTTGCATTTAAATCGGAGAAAGTCCAGCTGCCAGTACCGCTAAAAGTAACATTGTAGAGAGCATTGAAAAACTGAGTACCATTGAGCGTAATTGTGGCAGGTACTGTACTGGTGAACTTAACTTCACCATTATTATGCATGAAGTAACCATTATTAATGAACGAACGACCCACAGTAAGTGTCCCAGTCGGAAGAGCTATTGTACCAGTAGCAACAGTAAAGGTCCCTAGTACCGAGACTGATGGATTGATAAACGCCGGTGAAGTAGTAGCATCATTAATTATCAAATTGTAGAAGGATGAACCTCCAGTACTGATGTTGTGAGTCGGTTCATCAATTACTAAGTCAGGGGTGTACGACTGTACAGTTGTTGTACTATAGAAGATAGTCGGTGAGTGCTGGTTATTGTATTCAGCCTGAACCCAGGATTGATTTCTGGTAATTGTTGTAATACGAAATTCATCAAGCTGAGCTTGTAGCGAATTTGTTGTCCCGTTTCTACCAACTTGCAAACCAGTAGCACCGTTATTGTAAGGATTTGCAACTGTCTGAGTAATCCTCTCGACTTCTAGAGAGTTCTGATACACGACGTTATCCTGACTTGTTGAAGTTGCACCAACTGTCGTGAAGTGCACCCAGTTTGTAGTATCTCTAGGAGTCTGACTGTAAGTAGCACCACTAGTAACACCAAAGTAATGGAGCCCGGTTACACCACTATACCAAGGACGATATTCCAGGTTGTCTGGTGAAGCACCAGTCCCCCATTGCCACAAAGATTCATTACTAGCTGCCGGCATCTTGTACCAACCTGAAGTTATTAAAGGATTTCCAGACTGCCATGTAAAGCCAGCATTCCGAAGAATACCAGTCGAGCCAATTAAATTAATGCCCAAACCTAGTTTACCTGTAGATGTTGCAAGAGCAGCTGCTTCTACCAACAAGTGACGTTGATTAGTAGTAGAATCAAGTACATAGTTGTCTACTGCTGTTGGGTCATCATTAAAGTGATATACCGCTTCGTAGTCTGTCCATACTGCTTCACTTCCATATGTATCATAGGTTTGATAAGTAGTAGCTGTTGGATTATTAAAGTAAATAAAGAAGTAGGTTGATGTTGAACTTTCAACATTATCAGCTAAGAAATGTAACTCTCCATTTTTTGTGGTGGTATTAATTCTTACTAAGTCGTACGGTAATTCAGTTTGGCCATCACCACTCGTGACACGAATATCATGACCATCATTAGCTACCTCAGACCAGAACGAGTTACCAAGTGTCGATAAGTCAACATAAAGTGGGAAGTCACTTAAATCTCCAGGCACTTCTGCATGATTAAGTTCCAACATTATTCGACTATCGAAACTACTGTCAACGTACCAGTCCTGTGAACCAGGAACTATCGGTGGATATGATCTGTTATCATTGATGATTTCAACAGTCCCATTTTGTGCACTATAAGTACCACTATTCTTCCAGTCCCCAGCCACAAAAATAGTGTTTCCTGAAGAACCATTTAAGCGATCATTTGTACCAATACGAATATCATATGCACCAACATCTGTTAACGCTGTAACTATAGTTGATGCACCATCGATCAATACATCACCTATTATTTGGGTTACAGGATTATCATCACGCCAAGTTTTTGAACCAGCTCCATCAAATGTTGTAGTACCTGTTCCTAACCAAAAGCCTGCAGTTCCAGTTGTTATATTACCGGCCACAGACAACATCAATCCATCACGACTCAGGGTACCACTAGCTACTGTCAGACTTCCAGATAAATCCAGATTATCTGGAATTAAGAATGTTGCATCACCAATACCGCTTCCAAAACTAACAGTATGGAAATTTAGAGGACTCTCAGTACTACTAATAGATTCTGTCCCAGTTGCAGCGGTCATATTTAAGACTGATGTATCAGTAGATGAGGTCGCATAATTCTTCCACGAGCCAGAGACATTAAATGTGTTCGAGTCTAACTCAATAAATCCATCATTTACAAAATCGTGAGTCGACACACTGACTCCTCCTGTAGAAGCTGGAATATATGTATTGCCAAGACCAATATATATATTTGCATCTGAACAGGTTCCAACACTACAAAGCACTAGATTGTTTGACCCATCTACGTCAAAAAATATATCCTCATCGCCAGAAGCTAGATTGTCATACATTCCAAGCAAAGTATTTGTAACGGTCTCTTCTTCATTGGAAGAGATAGAAAGGTGTTGTTCAAAAAGTTCAACCCCACTGATATCACCAATGCCATCATATACAAAAGCCGCTACAGCTTCTTCAGATTCGGTCGCTCCATCAACCCATACAGTAACAATGTCACCAGCGAAAGCAGTCACATTACTGATAGTCCATACTCCAGATGAAGCTGTAGCAGAACTAGCTACAGGTATACCATTCACAGCAGCCATAATGGTCCCGGTTGCTACATTAGTCAGTCGGTCATACTCCTTTAAAGTACCAGACATATTTACACCCTCACTCCACTCAAGCTTCCAATCATCCAGAGAAGGACAATTACCACTATTGCAAGACAAAGTTGCAAAGGCTCGGATGACTGGATACAAATCTATATCGACTCCTGTTAAATCAATTGGTGAAGTTGTTGTACCGACACTATTTCCAGGAATTTGTGAATTTGGAATCAGTGCATACACTCCTTCACTTACCTGATATTGTATTTGGACAGAGACGGTACTAGCACCAGGTGTAGTTGCACTCCAAGAGAAATTATCAAATTTCGGACCAGCTCCATCACTAAAGACGATATCCTCACCTGCAAAAGTCCCACTCAAATTACCTGAATTTTGTCTTGCGATCATTCCAGAGCTACTTTCAAAGGCCACAATTGATGAGATTTCCTGGGTGTGAGCGTCTGCTGTAGCTCCCATTTCATGGGCAGACAAGAACAGCGAAGAGTTAGATTGAGTTCCAGATAAGTTCTTAAAAATAAATGCTCCGTCACTTCCGTCTGTACCATTGTTCGCTGTAAGTGTTACCCCTGGTGTTGAGGTAAAGCCGGCGCCAAGTGCCTGACCATATCCTCCATTTGTAGGATAATCATCGACATTATCTGACGAGTTAAAACTCCTAAATTTAACTCCATTATTAGTACCAATCTTAGGAGCAAAAACTATGTAATCTACATCTTCAGCTTCAGAATGAGACAAAAGTGAGCGACTCTTAGATAAAGACAATCCCATCTGAGATGTTGTTACTTCGTTCAAATATCCTACCCGGTCATCTATCGCAATACCGGCCCAAGTACTATCATTATTACTTGCTAGTGTTGCGAGCGGGACTGGAGCAGTTGAAAAGGCTGGACTAAATGTAATTAGGCTTCCTACACCATTTAAATAAGGTTGATTTTGAACAGCTGTGACAGATTCCGTTCCTGCTAGTACTCTAAAGCCAGTGGCTCCATCAGCAATAGTCCAATCTCCAGCTTCCATGACGATATAGTCAACAGCCGTAGAACCAACAAAACCACCGGTATAATTATCAACTTTAATTTTAAAGGAGTTGGATGTCTTATCGTAGACACGCGGGGTTCTCGCATCAGTAAAGATGGTACTAGAATATTCTGGTGAAGCGACCACCACCATATTTTCGTAAGTTCGTTGAGTTGTAATAGTGACTTCATTGTTGTCTGTCAATGCAACCGTGCCATACTCACCAACGTCATCAGACATAATCACTGAATTAGATGTCGAAGCAATTGTACCCTCTGTAAATCCTTGCTCAAACTGTTCTTTTGTTGTTTGAAACCAGGTTGAAAGTGATATACCTGTATCGACAGTGAAAGAATCTGGCTCAGCCCATGAAGACCAAGAATTACCACCGAGAGTATCCCTAGCTCTTGTACGCCACCAGTAAGTAAGACCGTTGGTGAAGGCATCGCCAGGTTGGGTAATGTAAACAGCAGTATCACCAGATGTATAGAGTTGACTTGCGAAGCCTGGACTAGTACTAGAATTATAGGTTGATGAACTTAAAATAAAGTTAATATCTGTACTAAACGAAATTTCGTACTCTAAATCATCTCCTTGCGGGTCGTTCGAAAGAAAATCAAAATGAGGAACAGTTGTATTGACTTTTTGATTATCAAATAGGTCACCCTGAACTGGAGTTTCTACTCGTAGACCCCACTTGACTGACCAATCCTGCAGAGAGAGTGTAGTCCCAGTGAAAGTGGCCACTAATCTAATCTCATTATAAATACTAGTGTCGAGAGAAAGAATATTAATTGGAGAAGTAGAAATACCAACACTATTTCCGGTGATTTGTGAATCAGGTATTAAAGTCCAATTTCCATTATTATTGTATTGTACCTGAATAGTTATTGCCCCGGAAGTCTCGGTGTCGTTCCAGGATACCTCACCCCAAGCATTACCAACAACAGCATCATCAAAATCAATTGGAGTACTTGTCATAGTACCTGGGTTGACAGAGACAGACACCTGATTACCACTTACTGTTACACCCGACAGTGAATTAGTTTGAAATTGTTCAGTGGTAGTTTGTAACCACTCAGAAACAGTTATAACAGTATCAGTAGTAAAGCTAGTTGGAACCGACCAATCGCTACTAGTTGCAGAACCATCAGGATCACTAGCTCGTACCCTATACCAATAAGTAGTAGTTGGAGATAATCCTGAACTAGAAGTAAACCTGATTCTATTACCTGATGTAAATGGAGCCTTATCTGATGGTAAATCTAGATTTTCGAATTCTGAGAAGTGACTATCAGAATTTCTATCTAATACAACTGAGGTAAAGTCGTAATCATCGTCTATCTGAACTCGATAATGAACATCATCACCAGCGATATCGATCGTATAAAACTCAAGAACAGGTGTCAGAACATTAGTTTTTTCATTATCAAAGAATACAACGTTAGTGGGAGTATTTGGGGGACCAACAGTTTCAAGTTCTGGATACAGAGTATAAGTAACTAGTTCGACCCCACTTACACGCGTCATCCTGAAGCAATAGTTAGTGTTAACATCAACGTTGGTAGCTTCAATTACCCAATCGAATTCCACAACACCATTCACTGGTACGTCATTTGGTAAAAAGTCAGAGTGATTACGTTCTTCGTAAGTTCCAAGTACTGTAGATGCCGCTAACTTGGTAGTAGATAAAGTCTTTCCGTCACCTACACTTGGATTATCATAACCAGAGAATGCAGCCGTGGTACTACCCTGTTCACCAATATCAAACCAGTCAGACACTAGATCACATTGTCCTGCGGTACCGACTGCATATTGTAGATTAAAGGCAGCAGAATTCTCAGTTCCAGTTGCATTACTAGCTCTTAGGTTCATTCTTAATCGTAATACATCAGTGTCAGCTACGGCTCCAGCCCCTATTATTGCACCACCTTCAGAAACGAATTCTGTATCATTAAGTGCCCAAGCTGTAGCAGGTGCAAGAAGTCCATTGTTTTGATACCAACGAAACGAAAGTTGTTCATATTCTGCATCGTTTGCAATTTCTTGTTCGCCAAATATAAAGGTGGTGTATTCTCCAGCAAATTTTCTAGCTTGAACTGATCCTGAGATATTTTTTTCGTCTTGCTCTACTTTGACATCTTCATAAATTACCTTGAACGGAACTCCATTTGTAGACACAACTTGGTGACCGGCAACATAATTAACTGCGTCACCATCAGTTCCATTTCCATTATTGAAAAAGGCCTTGCCTGGGGTTGTTGCTCCTGGTGTACAAGTACCGGTATCGACAGTATTACCTGCACTATCTTGTATCTCTAGTGTAGTAGCTCCAAATCTTGGTGAACAGACTACTGCAGCGTAAGCACTATCATTTGTCATAGCGTACCTTGTCCCAAATTCATGTTGAGGCCAAAATATTGTTGATTCATTACCATCTCCATCAGCCTGACTAAGAGCAGCAATAGGACCTGCTTGACCACTGGCCCTTACCGCAGACCCACTACCTTCACCACCAGCTGTACAAGACGCATCTGCTTCTTGATCACCTCGAGTAATACCAGTGAGAGTTCCGCCTGCTCCAGCCGAACAGCTCAGTAGTGGGTCTGAGTTTGAAGCTAATGCAGAGAAATGCATATACTGGTTATTGAAACCAAAAATATCTCTAATAGTAGGAGGATACACAACCATACCGTCTCCTTGAGTAGTATGACGGTGTGTCAAAAGAACTGGAGAGGAAGCTTCTACTACAGCTCCATCACCATCAACACCTTGGTTTGTATTTGTTATGTTGACACTAAACGTATGTGATGTACTGGTAGCAATATTAGCCGTGCCTAAGGCTGTTCCGGAAGATCCTTTATATATCCTTGCTGTTGTACTAGCAAACGGTGCATAAACAAACCATTGATCAGTGCTACGACTGGTCGGTATAGCAAAACTTGAAGTCGCAAATGATATTGGAGCGAGCATGTCCCCACCATCATTACCAGCTCCTGTTACAGTTCCTGAAATAGGACCAAGAATACTAATTACAGAATCTCCATCGAATGTACCAGAAGTGAAAATAGTTGACTCTCCCTGATTCAAAGGAATTGGAGTTCCTCCATCAAGCGAAACCTCGTTGTTATCAACTAGACTTTGTATTGAAATACTAGTGGCTCCATGATCATCGACCACATAGAAGATATCTGTAGAGGTGCTATATGTAAATGTGGCCATTTCGTCACTTGCTGTCGAAGCCCCTGGACTTCCGTAATATAGGTAGATAATTGTATCGTCACCGACAGCTAGATCCTCGACCTGGACCCAAATGTCTGCTTCTTCTGCAGTATCATCGAAATGCTGTATCCAAAAATCTAACTCTACAAAATTTGTCTCAGTTAATGTTTCACTGTCAGAGACAGAAATAAAACTATTCTGATTGGCCATGTTTTCGTACTCAGCCGCTGCCCAAGCAGCAGATCTAACCACACTAGCAATACGTAGTTCATCTAGAAAACCTTCAAAGTTTTCAGCAGTGCTAAACCCTCCACCAAGAGCATCTTGATCTTGTCCAACAATTAATCCACCACTATCAATATCCAAAGCTGATATGGTCAAAGGATCAGGATTGGCACTGTCTCCCACCCCGTTTATATAAGCATTCACCTCATCGATCGCATCCTCTGAAGTAGTTAAATAATACTGCCAGGTATTATCTGCATAATTAACAACAGTATCAGATAAGTTAAAAGTCCTACCACCTCCTTGTGAGTAAATTATCAACGAATTGTTGTTGTCTAGACGCTCCCAAAATTCATTAAACTGAACAGCATTTGCGCCACTAAGAATTGTTTGATCATCGGATGATGAAGATATGTGCCACCAAGACACAGAATTATCGGTTAATCCATCCATTGCTTGATAAGGTAAGCTTAAGTAATCCGATGAATCTAATCCAAATTGCTGTCCTTTTCCAAACAAGCCGTACTTTCCAACCGAAGCATTTTCATCATCTCCATGATAATGGTTACTAGTAGAATCTTTATATACATCAGGATTACTTGTACCAGCAGCACTTTCCTCAAGGTGGTAAACCGCTTGGAAACCATTAGTCCAAACATTCTCTGAACCATATGTTGCAGTTGGCGAATAAGCTGCCGCGTCGCTATTATTGTAATAAATGTAATAATCAGTAGTTGAATCTTGAGTCAAATCAGTTTTAAAGTAGAGCTCACCGGTTTTAGCACTAGTGTCTATAGACACTAGTTCAAAAGGTAACTCTGTTCTACTATCACCAGTCGTTACACGAATATCTCTACCGTCACTTGCCACATTAGTGAAAAAATCATCACCTAAAGTAGATAAGTCCAAATAAACTGGAAAATCAGAAATATTGTCTTCTGCTTGGGCCAGAGTGAATTTAACACGATTATCCCAACTAGTAGAAAACCAACCAGATACATTCTCTCCACCTACCAATATACTTGTACTAGTCGAATAGAAATTTGTTGGATCTGTCTGATTAAGGTGTTCGGTTGCAACCCAGCCAGAACTAAAAGCGTCATCATTTGATGCAAAACGAAGTTCGTCAATCATTCCATTATATGAACCAGCAGTTGTCCATCGCCCTATTTGTAAGCCACCTAAGTTTGATGGAGCAGCCGTGCTTTGGGTATTACTCAGTTCGAGTACAGCATTGTCATAAATCCCATGCAATTGACCTGTGGTAGCTGGTGCAATAGTAGTAAAGTGATGCCATACATCTATGTCTCGTGCCCATGTCCCACTTTGGTTTGAACCAAAGTACAGGTACCCACGACCAGTTGTAGAGGCGTTTGAGTACCAAGGCATGTAGGCAGCCCAGTTTGGGTTTGCACTACTACCAAATTCCCAAATAGCTTCTCCAGAAGAAGTCGTCTGGTAGTAAAGACCTGTAGACACTAAGTCATCACCTCCTATCCAAGCCCAATCATCACCGACATCACGCAAAATTCCAGCTGAGCCAATCATATCAAGAGCAGTACCCATCGCTCCAGTCGTGGTAGCTAATCCAGCCCCTTCTACTTCAATTTCTTGTCCGTTTCCAGTTTCATCAGTAATCACACTAGTAACTGTAGTTGGGTCGTCAGAAAAGTGGTATACGGCTTCATAGTTAGTCCAGACGGCTTGTGAGCCGTATGGATCAGTTGGTGCATAAGCAGTGGCACTAGAATTATCAAAATATATGTGGAAAATATTGTCTGAAACACTACTCAAGGAATCAGCCAAGAAGTGTAATTCGCCTGTTTGTGCAACAGCATCAATTTCAACTAAATCATATGGTAATTCTGAAAAACCGTCCTGTTTCGTTATACGAATATCTGAACCATCTGAAGCGACTCCACTCCAAAAGACTGAACCAAGAGTGGATAAATCAACAAACACAGGGAAATCAGTAACGCCTGTACTTACGCTGGTAGAGGCTATCACCAGAGCAATACGTCCACCCCATGCTTCACCAAATAAATTACCAAATTCTGGTCCAGTACTATCATACAAATTACCTAATCTCGTCTCTTGTACAAAACGAATATCTGAACCGTCACTATTTACGTTACTCCAGAAATCAGCCAATGACGAATCCAACTCAAATAATACTTGATATTCAGACTGAGGTTCATCAGTTGGGTTAGATACTTTTACCGGTATACGATATTGCCACTCAGATGACCAGAATGGATCCAATAGTCCATATTCACTATTACCAACTGCTTCGATCCAATATTCACCTCTTGAAAATGGAGGAAAAGAAATGTCCATCTTGAAGTACTTCGTTTCACCTGGTTCTATAGCGTATGTATCAGGAGTATGAACTCGGACTTCAAAGTCTTCTGGGATCTCTTTACGGTTTGGACCAAAGCCGATGAATTCAGCTACTCGCCGTAAGAAGCTCGGTCTTGGTGCAGATCCTTCTTTTATGGTTGAAGTATCCCAACCAGGAGCATACTTTGTAATCTGATGATCCTGAACCTTAACCTGGCTCATCTTGCACGCTGTATTAGAGCCATCTAATTCATCGCATACTCTAACCACGTTGGTGTTTCGACAACTGTACGATTGGACCAGGTCTTCACCAGACACAGCGGTTGATGATGCTGAGTCAATCTGGTCTAGTGTTTGTGCGAAGTCGACAGTATTAGTCGTAACTGTAGAAAACTGCAGCAACTGTGAAAGGGTGTTTAATTGGCGTAAAACAGTGGTCGTATTACTAGATGTAGGCAAATTGAACTCTATAACGTTCTCTTCAGTGCTGGTTGGTAAAGAGAAATCTACGTTTGTTTCCTCCACTGCTTCACTATTATCTTTAGTCTCTATGGATTCAATAAATTCAGTTATTTCTGGCGTTGTGGTGACTGAAGAGTCTTCTGGAGACAGTGCACCTCCACCAGACAGGCTTTCTGATAATTCTTGTAGAGTTTGTGGAAGAACTTCCCCAGCATACTCCCAACCACCCTCACAATGATAAACATAAGGTCGATATTCAGGAATAACAGCTTGTCTTGGCTTGTTTTGATTAAAAACTTCAAGAGAAGTTACTTCACCGACACCAGCTGGGAAATAGGTTTTAACTGAGAATTCATCAGAGCTATTTGATGTGTTAGTGACACTAAAGTAGGTAGTCGCTTCTGACAGACCTGCGTATGTTACTTCGTTAGTTTTGATAATGAGAGTTTCATCTTTATTGTTGTCAGTAAACTCAAACTTTAATTCTTTACCGTCTGGAAGGACTAGGTTGTCACCAGACAACAACTCTTCATCAAAGCCATCATCTCTTAACAACTCTTCAAAATCGACAAGTGGTTGATCGGTTGAAGTTTCTAGGGTAAATAATTCTAACCAAGCGCTTTCTACATATAAATTATCTAGCACTTCAGGATTATCTAAGTAAACCAATTCTACTTGTAAGTTGTTCAGAGCTTCTTGATCGACAACCTCTGGTAAAGCAAAAAGATAATAACCCCCGTTTACACTATTAGAAGATTCATCATCAATCACTACCGATCCAGCCTCCGTCCAAGACTTAGCACCATCTAATGAATAGCGGATTGAAAATTCTGGGATATGATTACGGGTTTCTTTTTTACGAGCCGCAAAGGATAGTCTTAATTGGGCACCGGTTATTTCGACTTTTTCATCTAAAGGAAAACCAAAGTCAGATAGAGATATTACATATGGAATACAATTCTCTAGACATTCGATTTTATCCTCTGTTTCTAATTTAAGTTCTTGATTTACCTGGTCTGCTATTTTTTCTACTGGCTGATTAGTGGTAGAAGCGATATTAAGTGTCTCTTCTACTATTCCTGTAGCTGTTTCACTGCTAGTGTTGAAAGCCTCTATTTCAGTACTTACTTCCGTACTAGTGGCAACTATTTCTACTTCCTGAGTATTTGGTGTAGCGGGAGATAGATTTTCCTCAAAGACTTCCTCAGTAGTTATAGTCGATGAGTTTAGTGTACTAAAATCTAATTCATTAACTAGTACTTCTGGATTCTCTAACTCGGTTGAATCAACAACTTCTTCTTTAGGCGGTTGTTCATCGGTAGTAGCCGAAGAATCAAAGAAAGACGTAACGCTGGATACAGCTAGAGCAAATAACGATTCTACTCTTCTCATTACTGTAGTTGTTGCTTCGTCAGGAACATCTTTATCTATAATAATTTCTGGCTCAATAACTTCCTGAGTCGAGGTATCTTGACTAGAAATAATTTCATCAAAAGCTGATTCGGTAACATCGTTTTCAATTACATCAAACTGGACTGTTGTGGTAGACGCTCCGGTCACTTCCACTTCACTTTCTGGTGTTGAAGTTGAAGAATCTAAAGAAGAAGCAGACTGGGCATTTTTCTGAGTATTAATCGCCTCAGGTTTATCCGCAGGAAGTTTTGTTTCTCCAGGCTGTAAAGACCAACCTTTGTCTATCGTTGCTGAGTTTATCGAATTAAACTCTTGGAGCAACGCATATTCATCGAGATTTTGAAAATTTAAAGTTTCTGCATTCTTCCATCCAGGTGCAGTGATTTTCGCTGGGAAAACATTAACAGTGCGAACAATAACAGCATTCGCGTAAAACTGGGCATGTACGTAAGGTAGAGCGCAAGTTACAAAGACAGCCAAAATGAGGAAAGGAACTTGTTTAGTATTAAATTTAAGCACATCAAAAACCCGCTTTCTCCCATCTGGCGCTTTAAACAATGCTTTTATTCGATTTTTTATTGTGTTGTGAAATTGTTTTTTATTCACCAGTACACGTAAGCCCCACCCCGCTAATTTAGAATAGGGGCCAATTATAAGTATACCGCGCCACTCGATGTGAGTGGCGCGGTATCGTTAATTATATGTGGATTACTTCTTTATTTTACTTCAAAATTGTCTTTACGTCATTGATTTCCTTCTCAATCAAGGTCTCTGACACTTCAAGCGCTTGTGTAAGTTGTTCAACCGCCTCCTTTTCTTTGACTGACATTCTTTTCCTTTTTGTTATTGTGTTTATCTGGTCGTATATTTCGTCCCTTAAAGCAGAGAATATCTTTTCCATCTGATCTTGAATTTCTCGAGTCTCTCTTCTCAACTTTTCATCTTTTTCTTTTAGACGTTTATGCTCATACCAGAAGTATACTATCTGCAATAAGATTATAACAACTAGGAAGAAAATAAACAGGTTGACAGCTGTGATAAAGTCCCAGAATGAACCTTCGTCTAGATTTTCAACTGGCTTAATCCAACCAGCAGTTATAAGGACAGCCACACTACTTTCTCTAACGTTTCCTGCCCTGTCAGTAGCAATGACTTTGACAGTATAAGTACCATCTTCAAGTTCTTTTAGTAAGTAACCCAATCTAGCCTCATCTGGTGTAACCCGTAATGGTTCCTTATCAGCAATCGTCATGTCGTAATACTCGATACCTGAAGTTTTGTCAGTAGCTTCAAACTTTAGTAGCGGGAATGAGGTTGGCGAATTTCCAGCCTGAACATTTATTGCAAAAGGTTCGGGTGGAGTTGTATCGATTTGAACTTTTCTGTTTGTAACTGCTCCCCAACCGACTTGGTTTTGAAAGTTAACACTGATGTACTGTACTCCATCCTTAACAGTTTCTTTACTGACAGAAAATTCTTCAACCGGTGGATCAATAATCGAATCTTCATGGTCTTGAGGAATGTTATTAGGGTCATCTGAGATTTCCACTGCTACGGCACTAACATCAAACGGTAGGGTCCAAGTAAAGACACCATCTGTTCGGTTGTACCAAATTTCGGGATCAAGGAAAGTCTGGGAACCTACTTCTGGTTGCCTTGGAGGATCACCAAAGATAATTGCTTCTTCATTATCTGATTCTTCTGCAGTGTCTGTCGGAGTAGGAGTTGGTGTTGGAGTTGGTGTTGGAGCGGTGCCGGCTGTAACCGTAAAAGATCCGTCTGTTGCTGCTTTATATACATCAGTTCCTCTACCATCTGCGGCTAAAACTGATGCTTCTGTAAACTTTATTGATCCTGTACCTTCTGCAACTGTTCTGAAAGTGACGCTCAACAAGTTTGAGGAAGATGTAAATGGTGTCGGACTACCACCTCCGAACTGAATAGTGCCAGCCGAGTTTGAAAACGTTGGTTCTGTAGTCCAAAGCGAGAAAGCTGAACCAGTCTTACTAACACTCACTACCGACAAAACGGCAGGGTTGTAAGATAAAGTTGCCTCAACTGCGTTTACACTGTCACCATTTGGGATTGCTCGTATGGTAGCAGTGAAAGTTTGACCTACAGTGTAAGAGCCTGTGCTTGGAGAAATTGATAAATCCGCTGCATATGTATAAGAAAATAGAGACAGAAACAAAGCTACAGTAAATCCGACTGCTAGTGTTAGTTTTGAAATTTTATTTAAAAGGTACAACATAGGAACAAGATCTGATTCAAACTAATTTGGCTTCTGCCTAGGCTTAGTAATGCCTTTACCTCCCATAACTTTTAACTGAACTTTTTCTTTTTCACTTGGCTTCAAAAGTGGCAGGACGAGGATCAGAACACCATTTTTTATTTTTGCTTCAGCTTTATCTATATTTACACTTTCAGGCAAGATAATCCTTCGGTAAAAATCTCCCCAAATACATTCTTCTGCCACGAAAGATCCACTGACTTTCTTTTTAGGGAAAACAATATATTCTGGCCTGATTCTTTTACCTTCGATAAGAACAATATCTGCATCTCCTTCAATCGAGACATGAACGTCATTCATATCAGCTCCAGCTGATTGTGCATACACAACAATCATGCGTTCAGTTTGAAAAACATCAACGTGCAATTGAGCTACTTTATCTACCGCCGTTTCTTCGGCGTCTGACAAAAGAGAAGCTTCGCCACTCCTAACTCCCCGACCTTTCAATCTTTGCAAGAACGACATACCTTAACATTATACTTAGAAGCTTAAGTTTAATTGTGGGTTACCCACAGATTACGCAGAACTAAAATTATGATAAAACCTGACACTAGTCAATCTGGACGAACATAGCCAATTCGCAGCGTAAGTGCCGAGGACAGAGTTGGTGCCCTCCTATCACCTGTTCGGCATTAAGCCTCACAACGGTGATTGCCGACTCTCGTCGGCACCAGATAAAACCTGACACTAGTCAATCTGGACGAACATAGCCAATTCGCAGCGTAAGTGCCGAGGACAGAGTTGGTGCCCTCCTATCACCTGTTCGGCATTAAGCCTCACAACGGTGATTGCCGACTCTCGTCGGCACCAGATAAAACCTGACACTAGTCAGGTTTTATCCAGTCCAGTTGAAGAGAAGGATCGAGAAGTCGGTTAGACTCACGTTACCATCTAGGTTTATATCGGCAGGCGGGTCTGAGTCACCACCAGTTCCACCCCACCAGAATAGCAAGATAGAAAAGTCTATAAGGTTAACCTTACCATCTCTATTTAAGTCGGCGTTTAGTGGGACATCAGCTGACTTGCCGACTCCATAAAAAGTATACTTCGAAAACTGAGTTGTTTGGCCTCCGTCCTGCTGTGATTTGGCTCTAACTTGATATGTATCAACTGTAAATCCATTGGTTGGTATGATTGTACTCCACTTACCACTTGAATCAGAATTTGCAGACAATGTTTGACTACTAGCTCGATTTAGTCGACCGTTTTCTATAGTGACAACTGAATTTGGTAATGCGTAACCAGACAAGGTTAGCGTCTGGCCAGGATTAACCGGGTCTGGGTCTACTGAGATTGATGGTGAGACATTGATGTTACTCAAAGCAGAGGTCCGCGCTCCTGTGACAGTGAACGAGGTGCTAAAAGTAGAAGACCGTACTCTATTAGAATCGTCGGCGTACACACCAAAGGTGTATACACCTCTAGCAATTTCATCTAGAGTCTCAGAGTAAGAGCCAGAGCTATTTGCTTTCACTGTCGAAAAAATGTTACCGTCAACCAAAATCGTGACCGAACTGTTTGGATAAGCGTAGCCAGAGATTTCTACCCGACCGTCACCACTTCTGTATGGAGCATCAGTACTCTCAAAACCTCCTCCTCCTGAACTACCAGAACTACCGCCTGAGCCGCCTCCCCCGCCACCGCCAGAACCACCAGAACCAGTACTACCCCCTGCCAATGGTTCTACACCATCTGAAGCACCAGATGTACCTCCTCCACCAGAACCATCCCCACTACCAGAATTCCCAGTACCAGTACCATCTCCGTCTACGTCACCCTCTTCGTTTGAAGTCCCGGTTGGAGTATCATTAACAGTAAACTGTATTAAGAAGTCGTCTATGTTGAAGTTGCCTTCATCATCGATACATCTTACATAATATGAAGCGACTGTACTTGGAGTGACCGTCACCACAGTTGAGTGGTAGATTAAACCAGTATTACTGAAAGTATTGGTCATTGCAACGTAAGCAACATCTGGACTAGTGCTATACCGACAAATTGCAAACTCATCTGTTTCCAGAGATATTTCTACACTGAGCGTAGTTCCTCCTACTGTACTAGTTGGAGCCGGATTAAAACGAAATGGAGGAATTTCTTCAGTAGTATCAATACCTGGCATTTGCACTTTTTCAACTAAGAAAACTACAAAGTCAGCGTTGGCAACTAAGCTACCGTCATATATCTCTAACTGGACATCGTGTTTCCCTAAATCTGATGAGTTAATAATTGGCTCTATGTCTGCTGGTACAGTGGTCGTACCAGTTGTCGAACTGTAGGCTGTTCCTATTTGCTGAGAATTAGAAGTATGGTTACCGATCTTGAATTCGATTTGACTGCCAGAACTCACAGAAGCATCTGGCGCTAGGGTGTACTTAATAAAGCCAGGTGAACCTGGAGTAATTTCTACCATATCGACTCCAGGAGCAAGCGCATCACTGGCTACTCTTGGTATACCATCGATAACTAACTCTACGTTTCTTTCTGCAAAAGTGGCAGCAGAAATAACGCTAAACCCATCTGGTGGAGTGACCTCAAATGTACTTCCAGGCGAAAGATTAGTATTCAAGACAAACGATAGACTATGATTGGATTGCTCTGATGGACCGGAATCAGATATAACGTCTTTGTACTCAACAACATTCACAGCTTCAGCAAAATCTGAGTTGACAAAAAATAGACTTCCTAAAAAAGCTAGGAGCAAAGCATAAAACAGCGCTCGTTGTTTTATCACGAAATCCATACAATATATATTGTAACCTGCAAAAAGATATTTTTTCTTAGCACTACACAGTTTGCGACATTCTCGCTTCTTTTGCTCTTATATAGTCAAGTGTGTAGTTTAGAAGTATAAGCACTAGTAGGACAAAAAGAATGCTAGCCAAAATATAAGTTACAGTATCTGATGAATTACTATCAGTTGAAAGATTTACTGCAACTTCTCTTTCTCTTAAAGCTGCTTCCCTAGAATCAAGCTCACGTTCCTTTTGCGTCAAAGCTGCAGTATAGGTATTTAGCTCTGTTGGCTGAACTGAGGCTGACATACCAATTGCATTGGCCAGATACACACTAGTATCATGAGCCATTTTTGCTGAAGTTTGGCTTAACAATCCACTCTCAAATAGAAGAACCACTGCACAGACGAGGGCAGAAATCCTTAAGATTCTATGATAGGTAGAGTTGTGTGTCACAGTATTTCTATTTTACTCGCCTATGCAAAAAGTGCCAGCATTACAATGAGGAATAAAGCCGTAACCGTAAGAGTAACCACTATAACCAGCAACGTTGTTGAAGAGCTGTTGTTCCTTCGTTTTTTTACAATCCTTCGTCCATAGTTTATGTGAGACAATGACCGCTTTATATAGACTCTAACAAATATAAATATAATTAGGAACAAGACTGCCAAAACCGCAAGCGCCGGGCCAATTATGTTCATTGGCAATATCCAAAATGAAACAGTACTATACATGCTTTTTTTGGCTCCTGAATCACCGTAATTAGCACTTAACTGGGCCTCATATCGACCAAAACCAATCGAGTTTCCTTGCCAAGAAATCTTATTGAACTCTCGAGTATCATTTGGGAAGACTGCTGATCTTTCTGTATTAAATCCTACATCACCAACTTTTTTACCCAGCATGTTGTAAACTTCTAATAAACCAACTGGGCGTATCAATACGTTACCGGTATTTTCTATACGAGCCAAAAAATCTACATTCTGTGATCCGTAAAAAAATTTAGTAGTCGAAAACTGTCTTATAGTTGCTTCATCTTTGGCCTTACCTGACACCCGTATACTAATTATATTAGCTACCTGGTAACCCACAGCTGCTCCACTTTTCTCTATTTCTGGTGGGTCAACTGAGATAAATATCCCTCCAAAGTGGCTGCCCGGCGTAGCATTTTCAGGAACAGAAATCTTAAACTGAAAACTATATTCTTCCCCAGCACTGACGTCGACTTCATTTAGTGGAAGATCTATCCAATCAGTGAGTTCATAACCTGTGACTTCTTGATCACTTTTTGCAAATATTGGCACCCCTCCATTTTCAACTCCAGAAATATTTTTAGTAAACAAATAGTATTTTTGGTCTGAACTGTTTAGGTTTTCAATTGTTAGTGTGTAGGTCTGTTCTTGACTAGGATCTAAAGTTTCTTCAATTGTAGCAGGAGTTATACTAACACCAACCTGCTGAGCTCCTGCCTGATGAGGAGTAATCAAAAAAATTATAACAGCTATCAGCGCTAGCATAAATGCTCCTGCTCTCAGTTTAATATTGGACAAGCGTAAAATAGCCATAGATTAGTTAATTGTTGTACATTTTGGAATAAGACTAATAATAACACCTCCCATAATTTTGTTTATAACTTATATACACAAAAAACCTCCTATTTAGGAGGTTTTTTGATTTAGCGTTTACTTAGAAAGTAGGGGTCGCTACGTAAGTTAGAGTTGCAGTGTAGTCATCGGCCGCTTCTTGAAGCGAGGTGATTTCTATCTGGTATCCAACTGTTGTTGTTCCAATATTCTGTGTTAGACCATCAGATGGACCATCGTGATGGAACACTGCTCGTGGAGTGGTTGAAGCAGCAATGTAATCATTGGCTCCAAACTCTCCTGTGTAGTATCCACCTAGTGAGTTCAGGTCACCATCTGTAGATGTCATTCCCCAGTGTCCCCAAGTGGTTTCGTCATTGACGTCTGGAGCTGGTGAGTTCCAGGCTGTACCTGTGTCAGACACATCTGTGCCTTCATCAAAGTTATCAATGATAGCGCCGTTTGAAGACTGAAGATCTCCGTCAGTATTAACAGTTACTACGAACCCGTTTCTAGAGTTGGTTACAACAGTTAGTTCTTGAGCAAGAATCTCTGGTGTATCAGCTACTAGCTTACCGAAGTCAATTAGAACTGGAGATGTTGAACCAGTAGTAACTGATCCATTAACTGCAGAAGAAGTGGCTAGTCCAGTAATAGTAAAGTCAAAACTTGTATCTACTATTGCTGTCACAGTTACATTGTCAACAATAGCGACACGAGTACGACCAAGGTCATTATCAACGTTTGCGATTGCGACCTCAATTTCGAATGAGCCACTCACAGCTGGGTTAGTAATTACTCCATCCGCGACTACGATTTCTACAGTGTCTCCCGCTGAGGCTACTATGCCGTCAATTGTTAGTGAGTTTCCGTCTGATGCAACATAGTTTGGTGCTGCCGGACCGCCCAAGTTAACTTGGTAAGTTAAATCAGAGTTGTCGACAATAGCGGCAATACCACCGAAGTCTTGACCACCGGCTCCATCGTCCTGGCTGTCCCATGTAATGACAATGTCATCTCCTGCCAGGATACCTGGTGATCCAGCTGGCAAATCGAACTCAATAGTATGAGACGATGTAACACTTAAGTCTGAGTCTGACAAAGTATCACTGAATAATGTTAGGTTGGCTGCTTGTGCTGTTGAGTAGACTCCGATTGACCAAAGTACTAATGAACAGGCAACAAGTGTCGCGACCACCCGTTGCGCAAAGCCAACGTTTGTTGCTTTTGCGAACATATTTATTTATATATTATTTTAAATAACAATTACTTCTACGCTGTAGTGGAAGCAAGCTCAATCGAAGTTTCTGTGGAGAAGATGAGGGGTTCAATTTATTTGAGAAAAACTCAGCCTTTATGAAACTCATCCCTTCGATTGATCTAACAACATTGTACTAAGTCTTTAACAACTTGTCCGAAACGCGCTGTTGATAACCCAAAAAGACTGCCCTTTTATCCTTTAAATAATCTTTAAGTTTAGAGATATTATTACGTTTCAACGGACATGACCCTTAAGGTCTATCTGGTACATGTGTCGGTTATATTATTGAGCTTTAGTTATTACCACCTCTGACCAGTTAGTCGTATAGCTCGGTGAACACACTTCACTCTTTGCTTGCCAAGCCGAACTTAACAATCTCGACCCTAGTAACACTGATTCTTTTTTTATCTTAGTATTAAGGCTGTCCACCAATGACATCAGCGTGTCATGTTTGACTTTAGTATCGTCTGGAAAAAGCGTAGTTTGTCCTTGGTTTACTGGGCTGAATAGAGACAACACGACACCCACTTTTTTGTAGGGTACGCCCGGTTCATGCAGATCTTTTAAGAGATCGTTTGCTACTCTGAGCAATGATATAGAATCAGCAGTAGGAGCAATCATAAAGGCTTCTTTAGAGCCCCCACGAAGCATAAAATCACTGTGTCTACTCGGCCGAATCGAGACTCTGATCTTACCTGCCTCCAATCCCAAGGATCTCAAATTAGCAGTGGCGTGACGCACATGGTAAGCCACTGCATCAGCCAAAACAGACAAATCTGTAGCCGTCTCAGAAAAAGATCTTGAGCTCAAAATACTTTGTTGGGTAGATACTTTATGTTCAACCGAAAACACTGGATTACCGATCAATTCTTGTTGTAGTCTAATGCCAGACAGTCCAAATAAACTAGCCACTCTAGATTGATCCAACACAATAAAATCCGCAACGGTTTCAAGACCGTGTTTTTTATATAAAAGCTCCGTTTTTCCGCCGACGCCCCAGATACTAGCTAGGGGAATATCTTTAGCTATAGCCTGCCAATCAGACAACCTTAGGGCACAGACCCCTGTGCCCTTTTTAGCTATTGAATTAGCATATTTTGCTTGAGTTTTTGTTTGTGCCAAGCCAATTGAAACTGGGATACCTACTTGTTTTTCAATCACTCTTTTTAAGTTATGTGCGACTTCTTCTGCTCCTGAACTTACAGTAAAGAAAGCTTCATCTATCGAATATTGCTCAATAAAACCAAGTTCTTTGTGCATGACAGAAAACACTCTTTTTGAGATGTCTCGATACAAAGAAAAGTGCGAAGAAAACGTTACGGCATCAGCTTTTTTTAAAATGTCCTTTATCTGAAAGTAAGGGACACCCATTGGTATACCCATGTCCTTTATCTCTTTCGATCGAGCTACTACACAACCATCATTACTGGACAGCACTACCACTGGCTTCCCTATTAGATCCGGTCGGAACAGTCTTTCACACGATACAAAAAAATTGTTGCAATCCAAAAGTCCAATCAAGGAAGGGTTCATAAAAGTATTATAGCAAGCTAACTTAGGCTCCGCTGGGTGGTGGATGTTCGGACTTATATCGTAGGCACTAACCAATAATCTGTTTTGCAACCACTCTAGACATAACGAGAATTTCTGCGATGGAACCACCTCCTAATCTACCTTTGCCATGCATGCCATAAGCGCATTCTCCTAAAGCATAAACATTTTTTACCTTTGTCTCTCCTCTTCTGTTTATCTTTATTCCACCCAAGACAAAATGAGGCTCTATATCCAATTCAATTATTTTATCTCTATTTATTGCGTAGCGCTTTATTGTCCTCTGATATTCTTTGCAAATATCATCAAACCTATGATGGGCATTATGTGCCCTAACTAAGTGATGTGTTAACTCAAGACGTTTTTCCTTATCATCAACGAAATCAAAGTTATACAAATCATCACTAGGAATGCAGACACCTTTTGAGTAGAAAGGATGCTTCATAACCAGGTCTTGATACAAAACATCACAACCAACATCTTTAGCAGCCTTAAAAAGGTTATTCTTAACCTTCTCATCAACAAACTTTTCTGACAATCTCGCTCTTAAACCACCGAAGCAAAATACAACCTTCTTGCAATGAATCTTACCTTCAGTTGTTATGACTTCTACGTATCCATGTCTTTTTTTAACTGAAGACACCTCCGCATATACCCTGTTGTGGATTGATTCCTTACGTATCTTGTTCATCAACGATTTAGGCCTTGCTACAATTGCACCAAGGAAAGATGGTTTCATTTTCGTTATATGACTTAAGTATGTAAGTTCATCATCAATATTGTTAACGAGCACATTAACTAACTGTCTGTTGCTCATACCGTAACTTGCGACATTCATAGATTCTTTTAACGAAGTCTGCTTTACCCCCCTAGACCTGATATTGAAGTATGACTTGTCACTCACAGCTTGCATATCGGGCGCAACAATGAGGAAATCACGTTTACCAACCTTTACTAAATGATGTGCCAAATAAAGCCCTGAGAATCCCGCTCCAATAATTACCACGTCCGTTTTTTTAATTGTTTTCATATTTTAATTAATTTTTAGATTTATAAGAAAAAACTGCCTTGAGGGCAGTTATTTTTCACTTAATGGAGAATAATCACTATTAAATACAAAAACACCACTGCCCGTTTCTCCAAGCAGTCCACCAAGTGTTGAATTGATATTTATTAGTCATTTACTTGATTATAGATACTAAAAATAAGAAGTCAAATATTTTTATTACAATAGTCACAAAAAGTTCGATATCGATTTCAGGTAATAAAAAACATCCCTGTAAAATACGGGTATTTCAATTGGCTCCGCTGGGTGAAGGATGTTCGAACTTATTTAAACAACTGAGAATGGTTACCGATATTAACAAGAGTAAGGATTAGAATTCCATCGTCTGTCTCATAGATAAGAATAATATCCGGAGCTAAATGACACTCTCTAAACTTTTTCATGTTTCCAGTAAGTCGGTGGTCTTTAAATTCTGGAGGAAGACTATTACCATGTGCCAAAATTGAAATAGCCTCCTTAAGTTTTTCTGACTTGAAAGCAGGCAGTTGTTTTGCACGCTTAAGGGATTTTTTAAAGCGTGTAGTGTAGTGTACTGAATACTTCACGACTACAATTTTAAATCTGAAAAAAGTTCATCAAGATCACTAAAACTCTTACCGGTCTTCTTTGCTACCTCTGTCTCAGCTATTAAAGCCTGCTCTTGAGCCAAGGTGAACCCATTCTCAGTCCGCAGATCAAAAGGTATACCTTTTCTGTTTACCACATTAGTTAAAAATAGCTTAACAGCACTAGACATATCTAATCCTAGCTCATCTAGAGTCTTCCTAGCTGCTTTCTTAGTTTTGGCATCAATCCTAATTTGAATTGTTTCTTGTGAATTCATATGTATCTATAATAAGTTATGTAGTGACAATGTCAATACAACACTACAAAGTTTCAAACTCACCTCTAAAGGTGTCAACTTTGTATAAAAAGAAAGGCCGTCCTTACGGACAGCCTTGTCTATCTTGGTGAGAAATTAGCAAACTAGGAAATATTCCTAAGTCGAGCCAGCAAGCTTCTTTGAGCAAGTAGTATTTGGATATAGAATTTCTCCGGCAAAGAAGTGTTGGGGTTCTCTTCCCCCACATCGTGGTAAATAAAGGTCCCGTCAGTTGCCAAGAGAGCTTCTTGTACGTTTGGATTCTGTCTGACTTTCTCGCCAATAAACATGGCGAGAAGCAGACGATGATCCATTGAGTTATAAGGAAACTCCTGCCCTTCCCAGTACACGAAAGACTCTACCCTTTCACTTATTGAGTTTGTTATTGGGCGTCCAGCCTTAAGGGCATCCATGCCGGTCATTCTAAATACCGACTCTCTTTCGTTCTTACTGTGGAACTTTATGCCCTGAATAGCACTTTCCACAGACAGAAAGTCAAAACCTGCGACAGAGAAAGGGGTGGTGGCCAAATTAGACAAAACAGCGCCCCTCCAATCCTCTGAGTTGTATTTAATGTTTAATTTTTGCATTTCACACCCCTTCATGTCTGAAAATTACTAAAAAGAACATGCGGAAGTTATACTCTATAACTATCCTGTTGTATAGTAAGCAAAGTAACATAATAAAATTCGTGCCTCTTTGGCGGCTAAAACTTAAATTCTCCGGTGGCAGGATTCGAACTTAAAGTTTTCTAAGATAAAACAAGGAGATAATGATTGTTGATTTCTTGGTTACTTAAAATAGCTTCCACATTTTAGAATCTTCTTCACCATCTACCTTAAATACGGCAACGCCTCTGAGGTCGTATTTCTTAACTAGATCTAGTTTTTCTTCTATCGCCTCGGCATCACTCCAGATAATGACTCTAACTGGCACCTCCACCTTTGCATACGTAGCCACTAAGAGCGCTTTTGCAGCTGCTTCGAATCCCTTTGGTGTACCGACAGGTGTTGGCAGCGCATTAAATATCTTCCAAACCGAATCTTCAGGGAAATAGCTTATTACAGCCTCTCCTCCTTCGGTGCGACCGATAGGGGAATTGTATTTTTCTGAAAGCTCTAAGATTCTAGGATGATTTATAGCTGCTACTTGCTTATAGTCTCTGTACCATTCTGGAGCAACAGTAACGTCCCAGGCGCGTCCATAAGTAGCCACTCCAAGCATTACTTTATCTTTATCAAAATCCTCTAAGGCTAGTTCAACCACCTTTTCTACCCACTCAGTATCAGCCACCGGCATATATGGCACTCCCTTTCGCTTGTCGTTTAGCTTCAAATCTGCACGTTGTTGGTCATAGGCCATTATTTCGACCCAATCACAGTACTTGTTCATTTCTTTGTAGTCATTGGCATATTTGATCACCTCAGGCACTTCCTTCCAACGTGAGTCTGGCGGAGTACGAGCTTCAATAGTACAAGTCAAATCTTTGCGACCAAGCGCGTCTTCTAGCTCTTTAAGAAAATCAGAATAATAATCGATAGTCTCTCCTAACTTAGACTCATAATCGATGTTTACTCCATCAAAGCGATACTTATTAACCATTTTAACGATCTCATCTACATGTTTCTTGCGTGAACTTTTACTACTCAAGATTTTGTGTATAGCGTCACCATCAAACCAAGCAACCGTAGGGATAATGTCTACTCGATCGTCGTCGGCTTTATCAAACAGCTCTTCCCAGTGATCATCTTTAAAATTTACCCTATTCTTTAGTGAACCATCTGAATTAACTTCAAACACAAATGGGTAAATTATATCTATATCTTTAATATGCTCTAAAGCACTTTCTGTACCAGCTTCTTCTGTCCACCAAGGAATCCAGACACCCACATCCTGGCTGGCACCTTGAGCTACTGCTGGCACAAAAAAGAACCCTAACAGGATAATTGCAATATAAAAGTTGAGAAAAAAAGCCGATTTGTTTAATACCATATTCATCGTAGACGCTGGGACAGTCATACTCTTACAAAATTACCCTAGCACTACCAGTTACTACGCCCCAGATGAAGCATCCTTCGGTTTCATCTATCTGAATAGGTTTATATTGATCGTTTTCAGATATTAAAAAAAGTTTGTTGCCCTTGCTCAAAAGACGTTTAACTACTAGTTCGCCATAGACAGCCGCGACTACGATGTGTCCGGACCGGGCTTCCACGGAGCGGTCTACCACCAAAATATCTCCATCAAAGATTTTGGCACCCTCCATAGAATCACCGCTCACTCGCACAAAAAATGTCGCGCTTTCATTCTCGACCAGTAAATCGTTTAGATCCAAGGCTTTTTCTACTAAATCATCGCCTGGGGAAGGAAAACCAGCCGCTGGTTGACTAACGTAAAGTGGTTGTGAGTGAAGTTTTTTTGAGTGTGTGGCAGGGAATACAGATAATACAGTAGTGGTTTTTTCTTTCATTTACCAAGTATAGTCTATTGTCTTTATTAGGTAAATCAACAAACCTGGCTCGCACCCTGTGTCTCATCATATTTGTAGTCTACGCCTTATACCACTACTGCTCCGGTGGTGAGCAGTGAATTTATAAACCACAAGCCTCCCATACCAAATAACAATAAGAGACCATAAGCAACTTGCTGGAGTCGCATTCGGCGGGCCTCTAGTACGATTGAGGTTCCAAGCATCAACACAACTGCAACGGCCAGTACAAAGTAGATAATTTGCAATAAAACATTAGGTTGAGTTACCACTGAAGCAATCGTCGCTCCTGCATGAGTTGGTGAATAAGTATCGATCTGCGCCACCGCTAGGCCAGATGAAGTAGATATAACTGGTGATTCAATGACTACGACCTCAGGTTCGCTTTCTGCCACAGCCATACTTTCTGGCACTGTCTGCTCCGGCTCGACAGTTAGTTCAGTTAGTTCAGTTTTAGAATTATCAGAAAATAGTTCCTCTGAGATACGTTCAGGTTCTGGTCCAGAAACAGCAGTTTCAGACTGAGCAAGGACTGTCTCGGCTGGTTCAACAGTTACTTCGGGGATGATTTCAGGTACTATTTCAGGTTCAGGCACAACTACTGGAGGTTGAGGTTGAGTTGCTACGGCTAGTGATTTTGGCTGTACTGGTGCTGGCGGTATAGCTGGTGTACCAAAAAGTTGGACGACATATACAGTGTCATAACCCTCAAATTTACCTTTAGCAGTACCGACACCGATTTCAGTATACAGACCATTTACAATGTTTTGACGGTGAGTTGGAGAGTTCATCCAAGCTTCAACCACTTCGGAAGAATCTGTGAAGTGAATTGCCAGATTTTCTCCAGCGTGGGCGTAAACATAACCAGCTTCATCAAACCAGTACCAGGGTGAAACACCATCAGGACTAAAGTGTGCAAAGTATTGATTTTTGGCCATGTGTTGAGCTTTCATTTTTGCTGCAGCGTCAAGAGTGACATTACGCTGTAATGGCTGAGCCAAGTTGTCGGTACGTTCTTCATTAGTAAGTTCAACGACAACGGCTGGCAAAACTGTTGAAACTAGCCAGTCTGAAGACTGCCATGTTAGAGCTTGTAGATTGGCACCAATAAAAGTAATAAGCACCAGCACACCCATCAGAGACATTGATATCTTTTGCAGAATGTCTAATCCTTTAAGTTTTGGACTCATATTTGTCCGTGTATTATGATGCCTTTTTCATGATTTGTCAATAGATACAAAAAGACCCTGTGGATAAGGGTCTTTTTGTATAAACTCAGAGATTAATCCAAATCTACATTTGAGTTGAGGTCTTCCCCGTCAAACACTGGTAATACTGCGTAATCTGGACAAACAATGCTATTAATCTTCCATAGAGTTGTTTTGTAGACGTACCCCGTAGCCTTAGTGTGAGGAACAATTCCCCTGATGTACCATGGATCTAGTACTTCTGATCGATAATACTCCTGGAAAGCCTTGACGTTTGAGTCTGTAGTAGGTCCGAAGAAACCAGTGACTGGGTTTTCAGTTCCACCAAACGTGTCTTTGAATAAGTTAAGGAAAATCTGCAACTTACTCACCTCTTGGCTATTGTTTTCAGCAGTAATTTGCATGTATTCTAGCAAGAATGGACATTGTCCAATAGTAGATGCTCCGAGCACTTGTCCAGGTGCACCGCGACTTATTCTAGTGCTGGTTTGAGTAGATTTTTTCTTATCTGGAGTATCTCCAGAACCACCGTCATCATCACCATCACTTCCTCCACCATCATTTCCATCTCCAATGTACTCATTGTAGAAGTCGCATTCGTAGTCTGAATCATCTTCAGGAATGTCGAAGAGACAATATTCTACACCGTCTCCTTCATGGTCTACTGTCACACCATTTTCTATCACTTCTACTTGACTCCAATCTGTTAATACTTCTTCAGTAATTTCCCAGTTACCTTCTAGCACATCAAAGTAGTAGTAACCATTTTCGTCAGTTACTGTGGCTTTGTTAGTAGCGTTATCTTTGTTTTCTGCGTAAATATTCCAACCTGCCTTAGGCACATCTCCGTTATCTGTAACTTCATACTTATATCCATCAATTCGGTATGTTTCTGGATCAGGGTCAGTTGTATCTTCGTCACAAACCGCTATAGATTTCTCATCAATATCGAATCTAAATCCATCAGATGCAGTAGTAACCTTCATTTTGAAGTCTACTCCAGTACCATCTGCAGAGGCAGAATCATAACCGTTTTCTAACTTGTATGGACCAGTTAATGCTTGGAAATTAGTAATACCAGCATCTCTAACTTCGATTCGAGCGTCAATCCATTCATTATTATCCTTGCCACCATTCTCTAGTTTTCCGTATAACGCAACCTTAACTGTACCGTTTTCTCGACTTACAAACAGTCCTGGCTTATCGGCTGGGGTAGAAAATCCTGTAACTGTATTTGGATCCTGAATCATCACAGCCGAATCCCCTGGGTTAGTTGCCTCAGAAATTGGGAACCATTCACCAAAGCTTACTGTGCTGTACCCAGCGTCTCCAAGGATAATTTCATCACTCATGTCTCCTGCACCAACAGACCCATAATCTTTAACAACTATTCTCGCCTCAACTGTTGCTTTACATTCATCACAATCATATTCTTCGCCTGTTTCAAGTTGTAGGGTCATACCATCGCTAGCTCCATAAACCTGCCAATCAAATAATGCTTCTGTGTCACTAATCTTATCAGCGTAATCCGTATGTCTAGCCGGCGGTTCTTCTTCTAGTTTGTACCTTGGCACAAACGGGATCCCCCTTTTGATACTATCGATTTCAAGTCCTAACATCTGAACTGTTCCAACTACTTTGTCAAAACCTTTCTTGTTAGCACCATCCGCACCAATTCTTAGTTGTCCGGTCCCCGGATCTCGACTCACGCCAAGTCCTTCAACCGCATCAGCCACAGTATGAGCTGAAGTGTCTCCTAGTTCATCGAAGTTGAACCATGTTCCGTTTGGAATTGGATTACTATCGCTTCCTAAGTAAATAGTATTGTAATCAAAGCTTGGTGAATCTGTTTCTTCCACCTCGACTTTAACTAGTTGCAAGACTGAACATTGATTATCGAATGTACAGTAATCTGTACAGGATTCACCGTCTTCGACATCATCACCATCACATTGTTCCCAATCTTGGTTGATTTCACCGTCTCCACAGTAAGCTCCGTATTCTGGCTCTTCTGGTTCAGGAATATATGGCACTCCACAATCCTCTCCTTCACCAACGATTGTTAACTCGTAATAGAGTCCAGCAGGATTACTTTTTCCAGTCGCAGTGTTTGGATTTTTTGGCTCCATATTTTTCACTACTACTGAAAGTTCATTGTTTCCAGCGTCTATCAAACTCGCAACATCGTAATCTTTGGTTGCGCCAAAGTTGAACTCACCTAAATCTTCTCCTGCCAGGTCTCCGTCTAGAGTAGCTGAGAAACTGTTGTCAGCCGCAATTGAAAGTGTCGCGCTCACTACTGTTGCTCCACTCCAACCAAATTTATTAGAGAAGGTTTGTGTTTCTTCCTGTGATGGGTTTACTGGACCGTCGTCTCCCCATATCCAATCAGCATCATTAAGTGTTGTTGTCCAATTATTGTGTATGAAGCTTAAAACCTTTGCGAACGCTCCTCCCTTTTCATCAACTGTGTTTGTATCATCACTAGTAAGCTTAAGTGTACATGTCACTGGTTCCTGATTTGGATCTTGGTTTACAACCTCAAACACTTCTGACTCTTCATCAACTACCACCGGCCCAAGACCTGAAAGATTTGTCCAATCTAGTTGTAGTAATTCTTCAACCTCGTACTCACCATATGGTACGTCCTCAAACGTCACACAACCATCTTCTTCAGTAATTCCTGTGTACCCATGGTATAAAGTCACATCAATTTCTCCTACGTTGTCGTTGTAAGCATTATCGTAGACATAGAAGTCTACATCGTCTAGAGATGCTTGTGACAGAGCTCCGTAGTAAACATGAGAAGGACTAAATGTACTTCCCCACGATACTCCCAAATCACCATTAACTTGAACTGCAAGACCTCCTGTTCCAGCACTGGCTTCTCGCCATGGTTGGTATGGGTAGGTTCCAAAATCTGGGTCACCTGCTTGTCTCTCAGAAAATCTAGCGTCTGCTAGTAAGCCTGTATTACCTCGATATTCATACGCTCCGTCTGCTTTGAGTACGTAAAACCCAGCAGGAACATTTAGCATTGACTGTGTTGTTCCGTCTGGTTTTACCGATAATGAATCAACCTCAGCTCCAAGTAGAGCCAATTGCCAACCTTCTAATGACTCTTCTGACTGATCATACTTACAGATTGTTACATCAGAAGTCTTTTCAACCGGAACATTCCAAGCAACACAGTAGTAATCACCGCCTACTTCTGGATCATCTATTCGGTCGTAATTATCATAATTCAGACCATCAGTATGACAGTACATCTCTGCAGTTACATCATCAGTATTTTTGTCTCCCTCAGATTCATGAGTAAATGGGATATAGTCAGCTTGTAGTACTTCACGCACCCAGAAACTTCCGCCATCAAAAGCTGATTCCGGAACTTGAGTTGAACCAGTAAAGGTGGTCCAGTCAGGACCAGCGGTACCAACTAAAGTATCTCCTGGATCAGAAGTTCCTTTGGGTGCCCATTCAAATTCCCAGCCTCTTACTAGACTACAAGACGAATCTTTGTGTTCAGCTAGCCAGTCTGTAGCAGTAGTTTCAGTAATTGTACTTGGTGCTGAAACCCAGTTAGGCAGATCAGCTTCATCAGTACAAACAATCTTACTTGTATGTATATTTGCTACTGGTTCCGGCGTAACAGATTTTAGAGTATAAACTTGTGGCTTTATTCCTGGCACCTGAATAGCAACTGCAAACTGCTGAGTTTGCACTGCTGGCACAGTTGGAATAAAGAATTCATGTATATCGTACTGTGAATCATCATCAATAACAGTGTTGAATCCATTAGCGTTATCTACATAAATGTGGGGTTTGTTTACCCCTGGAATGTGTCCAGATGGGGGTGTAGCTGAGTTTTCTGCATGACTACTAGTATTGCTAATAATCAGTGTTGCTGGATAGTCATCTGAACCTTTGTCGACATTTATTGCATGCCAAGTATTACCTGAAGTAGTGATATCACTAGCAGCTACAACTGAACCATTTACTAATAGTCCTGTTCTGAAGTTCTTCGCCTCTAGGTTTGATACCACCACATCATCAGAACGGTAGACATTAAGACCATGTAATTCCGTACCACTTGTACCATCAAGGACAATGTCCATAACAGTCACGTCAGAAGTGCCGAACACATTGATAGCAGAATTGTTATCATTTCCGTTTTTAGCAAAAGCAGCATCAATCGTGTAACCATTTCCGTCTAGTATGATTGGTCGAGCAATTCTTTGTTGTTTAGTAGTGGTAATATCGCCAAGTAGTTCCACAATATCGCCGTCTGAAGTATCACAGTCAGCCAAAGCATCCTCAATAGAGTCAAAGTAATCTCCAGTGCTAGTGTTTTGGATATTTGTTACTCCAGCTGCATCATGCTGTGGAGTACAAGCTACTGATGGCTCAATATATTGACCAGAATCACTTACAGTTTGTCCTACAGTAACAGATGCCCATGTTAGATCAACCACCACTGAAGGGTCTGGAGAAACTAGTTGAACTTGACCAGCAGTATTTACCAAATTGAAGTTTGTCCCGAACGTCAAATCACAATTCACCCCACCATTTGTTGAAAAAACCATATTACTACAAATCTGCAGGTCGTCTGGACCACTTACAATCCCAAGTGAAGTGAGATCTGTTTCATCACCATTATTATCAACCAGTTTCCAACCCGCAAAATCAACTGTATCAATAAAAGAAATAGTTACGTATTCACCATCTCCATCAGTGCCAACAGGGTCAGGTACAGCATAAACTGTAAAATCAATTGTTGCTGCGTCCGCAACAAAAAAAGCCACCGGAAAGGCGCTCAGAATCATTGAAACAATCGTTATAGCTGCGAAGAATTTTGCAGAAAGGTTTCGTTGTGTATAAGTAAGTATATTCATAAATCTATTGTAATCGTAGGTAAATACTAAAATCTTTATTAAATTGTAAACACGCCACCCCAAAGCAATCGTGTACGTAAACTTTACTCTTATCTTACAAAAATGCAAGTTTCTGCAACACAAAATTAAATGTGACAATAGTTATTAAGCATCAAGATCTCTAATCGGCATTCTTTTGACCGGGGCGATCTCTGCGCAAATACTTTCTTTTAGTGACTCTGCAGTACCAGAAGCAACTTTCTCTTTAAAAAATAACTGCCTAGCTTTTATAGCGTGGCTCGAGACCTTCTCAACAAACGCTTTTCGTTCTTCGTTTAGTTCCTCCAGAGTCGTCTCTCTATCCATCATCCACGGAAAGGCACCGCAAGCATGAAATATTTTAAAGTCTGGATTGGATGTCTTTCCAATTAGTTTAACTTTCATTTCAGACCTTAATAACACTACTTCGTGTTCTTCTAGCTCACTTACATCCATTTGCCAGCGTTTGCCAACAGAATCTTCAAAAATTACTGTCGTTGTAGGAGCTGTTGTACTAAGTACCTGCTTACCCAAAAGTCGTCCATCCTCTGGGTTTTGCCAAACTCTTTGTTCTAGTTTCTCCTGAGACATATACATGTGCATGTTATCACCAAGGATCTTATCAACAGTGAAGCCAAGGCCAAACATCTGCAAAGTTGAGCCGCCCGCAAAACTAAGTACTAGGCTACTGGAAATAATCACCCAAACTGGGTAGCGATAGCCATGAGCTGTGTGCCGGAGATTATAGATAGACACATACGCTATTAGACCAAATACAAAAAACCAGGCAAAAGGTAAGACTTCAACTAAAAAAGTTAAAAAATTTTCATGGGTAGCTTCATAAAAGTCATATTGATGGTGCATTATCACAAAAAGTGATACCGCTACAGCTAAAGCGCCAATTATAATTGACAGAATCCACAAGAACCAAACTAAACACTCCCTACTTTGAAATAGGAGCCTGGGTTTAGGACACACCTTTTCAGCCTCTATTCTTTCAAAAAGAGCTTCTTTTAGTTGTTTTGGTTGTTTGTCATTTTTTTCCATAGTATCTGTATGCCCTTATATACGTATAGCTTCTTGATTTAATGCAGAAGCAAGTTGTTTTTTACCCCTATGCAGTAATGTTCCTACTGAACCAAGAGGTATTTTAAGAATATCTGATATTTCATCGTATTCTTTGTGTTCAAAAAATCTTAGTATGAGTACCTCCCGATACTTTTCGTCTATTTTTAGCATAGCCTCGTTAACTTCCTTAGAATTTATAGTTTTATCAAACTCGGCATCAGCTGTTTCTTCCTTAGAACTCAAAAAAGAAATCATTTCTTCACTATCGCCGATTAAGTGACCTTCCGGTCTGACGCTCCTTTTTCTGAACCAGCTAACCGCTTCATTGTGGGCTATCCGATAAACCCACGAAGAAAACTTCAACGAAGTATCAAAGTCATTTAGGTTACGATAGGTTTTAAGAAATACATCCTGCAGAACATCCATCTGGTCTTCTGGGTCTCGCACACCCAACCTAGCTATGTACCTAGTCAACTTAGCTTGGTACCTGTCAACCAAAGCACCAAAATGCTCCTTGTCTCTAAGAGTCATTCTTACCAGCTCTTCATCGCTTGGTGGTAATTTTAGTATTTGTTCCATGTCGTTGATGTAGTAGAATACTGACATGAATACAAATAAATTGAAACTCCTAGCTGGAATCGTATACCTAATACTATTATTACCGTCAACTAGCGAAGCTTATTTCACCACTGGTCAAACTGCCACCAGAATAAATGACGAGACTATCCTATTCACCATCACCTATCAGTTTGGTTTTTTAGGTCGTGAACTTTACATGCCTATTATGGCCATGCGCGGGAGCCACTCCGACAGCAATGCTCCACATCTCGAATACGAGCTGATCAATCAAGACGGCTCGACTAGTACTTTAGGTACTAGTTATAGTGTAGCCCTAACCAGCGACGAAGATGCCGTAGTTCGTGACAGTCAGTATTACTTACCACTCAAAAAATCAGCCGAATTTACCCTCATTACGTTATTACACGTACCAAGGGCTGAGCAAACTAAAGATTTAGATTTATCACTCTTAGTAACCAGCTTACCGTTCACTATGGTAAAGGACGGGACGCCAATACCCGCACAATTAAACCCTTCGGAACTACAATATTACAAAACTCCATCCATTCTTTTGGCTCCCCAGGACTAGTAAACTTGAAATAATTGAGTAAATGTGGCATAATCACGCCATTATGGAATTTCCAATGCGGATTAATAAATACCTCGCTCACAACGGGGTGGCTTCAAGGCGTGAGGCTGATACTTTGATTACTGAAGGTAAGGTCAAGATTAATGGTAAAAAGGCCAAGATGGGACAACAAGTGCAAGAATTGGATGATGTTAAAGTGGTTGGTCAAACTAAATCTAAAACCTACTTAGCTTATTACAAAGGTCGCGGGATTATCACTCACTCCCCGGCTGAGGGTGAAACTGATATTGCTGGTCGGCTAGCAAAGGATTTTGGAATAACTAACGTATCGCCAGTTGGACGTCTCGACAAGGACTCTGAGGGTTTGCTGGTTCTTTCTAACGATGGTCGTATCACTGGACCGCTACTAGATCCGGAGGCTAAGCACGAGAAAGAATACGAAGTTTTGGTAGACAAAAGAATATCCAGCATGTTTATTAGAGCAATGGGTATCGGAGTAGATATAGAAGGCTACCAAACTAAGCCGGCTATAGCTATTTTAAATCCTAAAAACGACAAAAGATTCAAAATAATTCTAACGGAAGGAAAAAAGCACCAAATTCGTCGCATGTGTGCTGCTCTTGGCTACCAAGTGCAGAATTTAAAACGTGTGAGAATTGGAAATATCAAAATCGATAAACTTAAACCTAACCAATACCGAAAGATTCAAGGTGATGAGTTAAAAACCTTTCTTAAACAACTTGGCTTATAAACACCACCCACTATCCCTGCTTGGATATGGGTATTTTGGTGTAACAAATAATTATTCAAAAGTATTATTATCTATAGCTAATTTTCAATCTCATCATCCTCATCTTCAATCTCCTGTTGAATAATCTCTTCGATAATATCTTCTAGCGAAACCACTCCGACATAGTGTTTATCACTATCACGAACAATAGCAATGTGCTGCCTGGTGCGGAGCATTTTGGTCAAAACAGAGTCCAATTTGCTGCTGCTTTTGACAGTCATAAATTTCTTATCAAAAGCTTCTTCAGTCTCAACAATAGATATATGATCGTCCTCAACTATCAGATCTTTTGCGTACAAAATTCCGGTGATGTTGGTAGGATTACCCTTGTATATAGGTAGCCTAGAAAATCCTGATTCTTTAACTTTTTCAAAAAAATCATCGTTTAGGCGTTGATTTTCATCAAAAGATACAACCTTTTCAACTGGAGTCATAACCTCCCGCACTCGCATGTGTGAAAACTGTAAAGCACCATGAACAATTCTTTCTTCATCAGCATCAATGTTGCTGTGTTCAGAGTCTTCGTGCTCAGAAATAATATCCATCAACTCAGATTTGGAGTACGTAGTAGGTAGCTCCGAACCAAGAAAGCGGTTTAAAATTGTTGCAATCGGCCAAGCAATTGGATAAGCCAAAACTATTGCTATTCTAGTAAACCAAATAGTTTTAGCTCCAAACCAAAGCGCATAGCGTGAAATCACTGCCTGGGGAATAATTTCTCCAAATACTACAATGAGAGCTGTAGCAGTGATGCCTGCCACCAAGCCAGATGCAATACTACCAAGAAAAATCGATAAGGTTGTATTCACCGCCACATTACCAAACAAAAGCGTGGCCAGTAGTAAATTACCATTTTTTCGAATGGGGTATATAACTTCTGCGTATTTATCACCATGTTTAGCCCTTCGTGCCAGTGATTGTGTGTCTAGTGAGAGTAGTCCAAGTGTTAAGCCCGAGAAGAGCCCTGATAAAAGCACAAGGACTAAGGATATTAAGTATTCCATTTATTATATTAATCTTTGAAGTATTAGAACATGACTTCCCTATATTTACAATAAGGATTTATTATTCTTCTACCTCTACCTTATTTGAATACCAATCTGGAGTTCTGACTTCTATGTTTGGATTACCGACCGACACCAATCTTTTAAACTCATTTATATCACTCAAGCCTTCTGTTCCTCTATAATGATATGGATAAACAATTTTTGGCGCAAAATCTAGCACCGCATCTGCTGCCACATCGACGTCCATAGTGTAAGGGAGATTCATTGGAACAAAAGCGATGTTGATATTCTCAAGTTCTCGCATTTCTGGTATATCTGCCGTATCTCCAGCTATGTATATTTTAGTACCGTTCCACTCTAAGACATAACCATTACCGCGACCCTTCACGTGATAGGCCTCCGGTGAAGGTGGTAGGTTGTACATCGGGATTGCTTCTATAGAGATTTCATCAATCTGGTGAATATCATCATTAGACATAACAACTATTTTCTCCTGTAGCTCTAAAGGTAGTTTATCTTGCATGGAAACTGGTGCAACAATAACAGTATTTTCACCAGCAACTACAGTGAGGGTTTGTACATCAAGGTGGTCACTGTGAATATCACTAAGCAAAATGACGTCTGGAGTACCGTAGGTTTCGTATAGTGAAGTCTCTCCTACTGGATCATTGAAAAAAGTAGTATCATTAATTTTCAAAACAAACGATGCGTGAGAAATTGGATAAATAGACACTCCTTCCGGCAACTCTCCCACCAAATCTGGCGCACTAGCTTCATTTGACATAGATAAATATAAAGCTACAGCTAAAAAGATTACAGTAATGGTAATCAAAACGTGAAGTATTTTCATAATCAAAGTATACCAATCACTACACTCCACCGTCTAGTACTGTTGCTAGACTGGTTTTACTGTCATAATTACTCGCAATGGCAAAATTAGGAAAATACGCTCTTATGGGCAATGAAATGATCGAGACTTCTGAAGCCAAAGTGTCGGTGGCTAGCTCTGCTGTCTTGTACGGACTCAGTGTCTACTCAGTCTTTTTTGGTAAGCACACCAGCGATGGAATACTCTGTTTTAGAATCCCTGAGCACATGAAAAGGCTCAAGGAATCAGCCAAAATGATCGGCCTATCAAACATAGAGGAAGAACTAGCGAAAGATCTAGACATCGAGAGAATTAAAGAGTTGATAAGAATCAATCAACCAACCACTGACCAATTCTTCCGAGTCACGGTTCACGCAACCGAGTTGGTTCCAGGGGTAAGAACCTCAAACCTAGAACTCACTACTAGCGTATTTATGTATGACGCTGTTAATATTCTTCCACAAGACAAAGCCCGCCTTAAAACCAGCTTGTGGCGACGAACTGCCGATACGGCTATACCTGCGAGAGCTAAAGTAAACGGGGCCTATGTAAACTCTGCCCTAGCCAAGCAAGAAGCGATTGACTGCGGCTACGACGACTGTCTTTTTTTGAATCAAAATGGTTATGTTAGTGAGTTAAGTGCCGCCAACGTATTCATGGTCAAACGTGGTGAGCTTATAACTCCAGACTGTGCTTCAGATATTTTAGAGGGTATTACCAGACGCAGCATTATTGAAATTGCTAAAAAATTAGATATAGGAATCAGCGAAAGAAAAGTGGCACTCACTGAGGTATACACGGCCGACGAAGTATTTGCTTGTGGAACTTCTGCTTTTGTTTCTCCAATTATCGATATCGATGGCCGACAGATTAATGCTGGTCAGCCAGGACCAGTCACAACTAAGCTACGACAATTGCTTTTAGAAGCTCAGTCAGATGCTTCAAGTAACTGGACCACTCTTTTGTAAGAATTTGTATTAATCAACAAAAACCTTGGCTGTGTTGGGCAGACTTTGTTTGATTAAGCTTAGATCTTGTTCGGAATAACTTGTCCCACGTAAGTCAAGTACTTGTAGATTAGATAGATTACCCAACTCGTTTGGTAATCCAGTAAATGGATTGTTAGACAAGTTTAAAACCTCAAGTCTACTAAGTTGTCCGACTTCAGCTGGTAAACCAGTGAAGTTGTTGTTACTTATATCTAGCTCTCTTAAGTTAGTAAGGTGCCGTATTTCGGCCTTCAGTGACCCAGATAAGCTCTTACCAGACAAATCTAATATTCTAGTATCGTCAGGTACACTTATTTCGTCATAAACGAAAATTGCTTTACTAGACACAGAAACAGGGTTCTCCATTTTGTCAGCCGCTTTCTGAGCGGAATCGAGTGCGTTTTTATAGGCCGAGTCTTGTACGGTATTACCTGATTCGTCTACCAGTGTGTTTGATACTGGTCCGGCACTAGTCACCCACCAGGTCGCCAGTACTACTGTGACAAGTAATCCCACTAATCCAAATATTTGCATATGTTTGATTATACCCTAGCTTAAAAATAAAGGTGAAAATGCCTTTTTGTAGCTATTAGCTTGGTCCCTAAAACGTTTCACCATTTATGTCGACTAGTTTTTGCAAGTAGGAGCTAACGCAGTGCTGTGTGAAATCAATTCTTTGTAAGGGTATATTTTCTGCCGAGAGAAAGCCACCGTGAGACAAGTTTGGATTTGTTTGCTTGAGTAACTGCAGTTGCCCATCTAAATTCATAAGGCGATATGGGCTGTTTTTATTCAGCTGCAAATATGTAGTTTTGTTTTGCCAAAAATTAATTTCACTACTTAGACGACTTAAAAGTTCATAATTTACATTGTTTTCTAAAATACTGTAGGCACTAGTCATACCCTCAAGTGGAGCGCAGTAGTTACTGTTCGTACTATGCTTCATTAACGACAAGTCAATTCGCCAAGCGGTAAAGTCTTTTGCATACTTTACGTACTTTTCATGTGGCCAAAGCCGATTCATGTCTTTTAACGCTGCCATGATCCATAAATACAATGGAGTCTCGTACTCTTCTTTGGCACTCAAATAGTCGAAGGTTTCTTCCAGTATTACTTTTACTTTTTCATCCTGACTGTATTCATAGTATTTTACCAAAGCTAACATGGATTCTCCGTTGTAGAAAGGAGACTCTTCCTTACCGAATCCATCACCGAGGTTGTACTTGTTGCTAAATCCTCGATCTTTAAATTTTGCAGATATTAAATATGTAGAATACTTATCAATAATTTCTGAGTACTTTGCTTCTTTATCTGGTTCTGCTTCTACATAATTAAGGATTCCAATCAAAGCCAGTGCTACGCTACCTAAATCGCATCGACTACTCTTACCATTATTTTTAATGCACCAGAAATCTCCATCTTCTTTCTCACTTTTACCACTAATATTCTCAAAATATGAAATGGCCTTCTCTATTGTCTTTGCGTAGGTTGGATTTTGTTTAGTTTGGTGTTGATACACTTCAGACAAAGCAAACAGGGTACCGGCTTGGCGCACCATTCCTTCATCACTACTATAAGTTCCTTCGAATGGGTGATATTCATAACCAAAGTGCCCACTCTCCTCTTGCGCAGCCACAATCCAATCGGCACCATCAGTAACTATATTTCTCAACTTATCAGCTGTTAGCTCATTTGAACTAGTTGGTAACATATGCTCTAGATACTCCACCACCGCAGTTAACTGCGGTATAACTACGTTATCAGTTTCGCTAGCTTCCACTGGCGGCACCTGCGCTAGTAAGTAAATAAATAAGACAAACGTGGTTAAAGATTTCATAGTTTAATAATACAACAATACATATAAAAAGCCGACGTGTTAGCGCCGGCCTTTTGTTGGTTTATTACTTCGTTTTCTTTCTATCGCTCTCTTTTAAGCCTTGCTTCCGCAATCTGATTGATTTTGGACAAACTTCTAAGTATTCATCAATCTGCATAATTTCGAGACCAATTTCAATCGAAAGAGGTCGGTGTGGCACTAAGTTTATAGCATCATCGCTACCAGAGGCCCGTACGTTTGTAAGTTGCTTTCCTTTGGTTGGATTAACTGTCATTTCCTCACCCTTACTAGTATTACCAATTACCATTCCTTCGTACACCTCTTCTCCAGCTCCAATGTATAACTCTCCTCGGTCTTGTAGGCCAAAAAGTGAGAAACCAAGTGCTTTTCCTGTCGCCATTGAAATCATTGAACCAACTTGCCGTTTTTTGATTTCGCCAACGTATTTTCGAAACTCTATGAAGCGTGAAGCTAGAATACCTTCCCCTTTTGTGTCAATAATAAACTGGTTTTTATAACCTAGGAGTCCTCTAGTTGGTCCTTCAAATAATAGTCGAACTTGGTTTTCGTGCGGTACCATGTTTTGCATAATGAAACCTCGATTTGATAGACGTTCAATAACAGGACCCTGAAACTCTGAAGGAATATCGATGGTGACTTCTTCAAACGGTTCTGACTTTACACCATCAATTTCCTTAATAATTACTTTCGGCTGAGAAACAGAGAGTTCATAGCCTTCTCGGCGCATATTTTCTAATAGGATTGCAATGTGCATTTCCCCGCGTCCGTACACATCGTAGACGTCACCTTGGCGCTCTACTTGAAGTCCTACGTTAATTTCCATTTCTTTTTCAAGACGTTCCCCAATTTGACGAGAGGTAACGTACTTCCCTTCTCGACCAGCAAATGGTGACGAGTTTACTAAAAACTGCATTCCTACAGTAGGTTCATCAACTGAAATTGCTGGAAGAATTTCGGCATTCTCTTTGTCGGTGATAGTTTCACCAATATTTATGTCTTCTAATCCAGCAATCAAGACAATGTCTCCGGCAAAAGCTTCGTTTATTTCTACCTGACGGACACCTTCATAACCAGAAAGTTTAACGACTTTACCTTTTTTGATTTCTTCACCTTCTGCTTTTATCAAAACTTGTTGACCTTTTGCAATTTTACCATCGTAAATTCGAGCAACAGCTAGTCTACCGAGAAAGTTGTCATAACCAAGGTTGAATACTTGAGCCCGCAATGCTTCATCTTCCACATAACCCTTAGCAGGTGCAACATGTTCTAGAACAGTATCCAATACCGGTGACAAGTCTACCAACTCATCTTCCATCTTGCGCTTAGCTACGCCGTCACGTCCAATTGCGTACACTACAGGAAAGCTAGACTGCTCATCTGAGGCTCCAAGCTCTAGAAAAAGTTCTAGCACCAGCTCTTCACAATGATCCGGGTCTGCGGCTGGCTTGTCTATCTTATTAATAACCACAATCGGCTTCAAACCAAGTTCTAGAGACTTTTTAAGTACAAAACGGGTTTGTGGCATTGGGCCTTCTTGGGCATCAACCACTAAAAGTACAGAATCAATCGATCGAAGCACTCGTTCTACTTCAGAACCAAAGTCGGCGTGACCAGGAGTATCAACGATATTGATCTTAGTATCTTTGTACGTCACAGAAGTATTTTTCGCGTAGATAGTGATACCACGCTCTTGTTCAAGCGCATTATTATCCATTGAGGCGTCGCCTTCACGAGAACCAGTGAATTCCATGAGACCGTCAGTAAGAGTAGTCTTACCATGGTCTACGTGAGCGATTATAGCGATATTTCTAATTTCTTGTGACATAAATAATAAATAATAATAAAACTGCTTCGTGGCTTCTTCTATTAAATGAGAAAGGTGGCCGGCCCTTTCGGGTTGACCACCCACGAACAACGCTAGAATACCGGCTTTTTCTACTTTTGTCTAGAGCTCACCAAGGAAAGCGAGGTTGGCAAAATAGGCAAATATTACTCCACATATAACTATTACTAAAAATTTAGCCAGCATGATTATAAGTTAAGTCGATATTTCCTGATTTTATTAGAAACAAACAGTAGTAACAAAAGCCCTAAGGGGTAGTAGACAGCTGGTAAGACCAGCATCCTGAATATAGAATACCCAAAAAAATCTTGTATCTGGTAAGCCTTGCTTAGCTTTTCAAAATATCCAACTCCTTCTGGAGCCCTTCCTGTACTCAAAATATACTTACCCACATTATCTGGAGTACTTATCTCAATACCGTAGGTACCGGCTTCAAGTTGCTTTACCACGACCTCGCTGTCCCAGAAGGTTAATCCAATAGTTTTATCTTTCACCTTATTCCACTTTTCTGCTTCTGGGTTAAATCGAGCCACCTCTGTTACATCGCCCCTTTCGCCTCGTTTAACTACAATCATTCCAAGTGGAAGAGGTTCTAATCTGCCATTAGACAACTGTCGTAGACTGGCGGTGAAATCTGTTGCTTCTGATAGTTCAACTTCATACATGACCGGAAAGTCAGCCAACGTGCCGAGGTGAAGTTGTCTTTCTTCAACACTGGCGGAGATTCGCACAATATCGTAGGGTTTCTCGACTTCAGTTACATACAGATCATAAGCAAAGGTTGGTACATAGGAAGAAAAAAATATTAGCAGGCAAAAAAGTGCTTTGTACATTCCTCTATCATAACAAACAAAAACAGTACCGCTAGGTACTGTTTTGCTTACTCAATCCATTTAATCGGTTTTTGCTCACGGTGACGATGGTGCAATTCGACTCCGGCTTCCTTTAAAATAGCATGCATGGTCTCCCGATCATTTGATTGTCTAGCAACTTGAAAGGCCTCTCTCTGTACATCGTCTAAATCTGAAAGAACATGTCCTCTCATTCCGAAGTGGTTTCTAGGCTTACCATGTCTATTAATACCTAACTCAGAAAATATTTCTTCTGCCTCTATCCACTCTCCTTCCATTTTGAGCTCGTGAGCTTCCACAAATAGGTCAAAATCTGATTTAGTTGTGACGATATCAGAGAGTGGTGAATCTGCTATGGCCACTTTAAATGTCTCATAATCTTTGTTTTCTACAGCCTCTTGAATGGCTGAGTGTACCATTTTCTTAGCCTCTCGCACTTTCTTTAGTGTCTCCTCATCTATTCCAGCCTTTACCAGCCTGTCGCGAGCTGATTTCAGGTCGCCAGACTCTCTAAGCTCTCTAGCTTCTTCAAAAGCTTGAATCTGTTCTTTGTTAATACCTGCTCTTGCTAATTTTTCAACTCCGCCATAGGCTTGAACTCCGGTTGTAGTAACTGCAAAAGCGGCGATGGCAATAAGTAATGATTTCGATTGCATATTATAATTCAAAAATAACTCTAGGTGACTTAATGATAATCTGACTCACCTACACACTTATTACGGCGCGCATATTTTCTAATTTCAAAAAGGCGAATTCCGAAACGGAATTCGCCTTTTTGAAAGACGTACGCAAGTCACAAGGGTCTATTTCAAAGTGTTTGCAAATACTCCCAGATACTTCGAAGAGTCAACCAAAGCTCACTATTCCTATCTACAGCGGTACCACATGAATCTAAAATATACTGCTCTCCGGCCAAAGTGATGTCGTAGACCACGTCAACTCCATCCGAAAACGAGTTGCAAGAAGTTGGCTGGATCGATTCGGCCTGTGCCGAAAGCTTCTCAGGATCAAGAACACTTTTTAGTTTGCGCTGGATAGATGAAGGTAATGTTCCTTGTCTCACTACTTGCCCAGTGCCATCAGTTGGTACATACAAGTAACGATACGAACCATCGTTAACCACTTGGAAAGACGGACAATTGTCTCTACAGCCACCATAAGTATCGCTAACGAGCACGAACTGAGACAAAGCCACCACGTCAGGCAAGGAAACTTTATTTTCAAGCGGCGCAAAGCCAGTCAGGTAAAGATATCCCCCACCAAACACCCCAAAGGCAAAGGTAATTAATATACTAACCAAATCCTGCTTTTTCATGAATATATTATAGCAGTTGATGATGATTATCTTGTATTTTTTACAAGGAAACACCTGCTAATTACGGCGGAGAAGACAGGATTTGAACCTGCGAGGGATTGCTCCCCACACGCTTTCCAAGCGTGCGCCTTAAACCACTCAGCCACTTCTCCGCCATAATTACCAGATATTATTATCCTCATCTCAGTGAACATCTCTCCAGTGTCACAAGTTATACCACGAGTTGTATAGAACTACGAAATCCCAGCGCTTTACTTCACATCATCTACTAAGTACAAAACATTAAGTAAGGGAACACTAATGCTTTCTAAATACTCCACAATTTCTTCTTCAGTTATCTTACTAACAGTTCTGTTTAAACGTATTTTAGTGTCAGGGTAAAGTATGTACAAACTACTTCCGATAAAAGACAATCTTATTTTTTGCTTACGATCCTTCCACCAATTGTATAAATCGGACATGAAATTTGTGGTCAGGATATATCTTGCTTCAACTGGATGAGAAGTCATTACATGAAGCTTTTCTTCAAACTCATTCCACTCCAGAATCGTTTCTTCCATTCCCTTACTAGAACCAAAAAATGACTTATCGCCAAAGCCACTTTTGTCTGACTCGGCCGATACAAAAGTCTTGCCTTCCAGTTGCTTTTCTAATTTCATGGCAAACAAATAACCATGAAAGATGTTTTTTACATGACGATTCTTCCCGCTTCCAGTCTCATTTTTTACATCTAATTCCGACACAACTAATTCTTTTTCGTCTAAGGTGAGACTAAAGGTGTCATCAACATCAATCTTATTCCTTGCTTCTGTTATTAACTCCGATTGATTTAATAGATTTGTGACTTGTTCAGCAGAAACCTTGTTATTATTAGAACTAAGGTTAAGTCGACTAAATAATGAACTTATTTTATTGATTTTATATACAGTCGAGCTAGGATCTATTGCTTCAGCAGGGACATCTCGAATACCTGACACCGAAAAAATTTTAAAAACTTTGTTAAAAGCCAACTCATTTAACTTATTGTTAAAATTTGCAATTACTTCTGCACTATTACCCATAATTTTAAGCCCTTGAAAAATTAGGTAGAAACCAATAGCTAAAGCGAATATTGCTTCAATTACTGAGGATAAATACTCGAGCAGAGGAAAAGTAATAGATCCGATAACAATAAGTCCTATACCAAGAATTTGATTTTTTACTGCTTTTTTATAGTCTTTCTCTAAGTAACCGATTTGTGCAAAAATTTCACTAGTGTACAAAGAAGCATGTTCGTTAATATAAAGTCGCAAGGTCTCTTCGGTTGGAAATTTTTCTTTGATACCCATACCAGTGACTATTCTCCCATACTTCGGAGTTTCGCAATCCTGTCTTCGGCTGAAGGATGGGTTTGAAAGAGGCCACTAATTTTTTGTTTTATGCCTAATTTTTTATCCTGAAATGGATCTGAGATAAATAGATGGGCTGTGGCGTGAGAAGCCTTACGCATTGGCTGGGCATACTGACTAATTTTCTCAAGCGCTGAAGCGAGACCCTCTGGGTAGCGGGTAAGGAGAGCACCGGTGGCATCGGCCAGATACTCTCTTTTTCTTGAAATTGCGAGTTGAATAAGTTTGGCTGCGAAAGGAGCCAAGATTATTCCTACAATACCGAGTATCAAAAAAGCTGGGTGGCGGTTGCGGTCATTACCTCCACCGTAAATCATTGAACGAGATAGTATATCAGCTACAATCGCAACAAAACCGGCCAAGACAACTGCCACCGTCATAACTAACATGTCTCTGTTGCCAACATGAGCTAGTTCATGAGCAATTACTCCTTCAAGCTCTGTTCGATCAAGGATCTGTAGTAACCCTGAAGTAACAGCTACTACAGCATGCTCTGGGTCGCGACCAGTCGCGAAAGCGTTGGGTGCAGGGTCATTAACAATAAATACTCTTGGCATAGGCAGACCAGCAGTGATAGATAGATTCTCAACAATATTATATAGCTCTGGAGCATCTTCTTTTGCTACTTGTTTGGCACTAGTCATTTTCAAAACTACTTTGTCCGAAAACCAATAACTACCAATACTGGTGAATACAGCAAAAGCAGCACCAATGTACAAAATGATTGGATTACCAAAGTAGGCTGATACAGCAAAGCAAATAGCAATCACCATCACTAAGAAAACCCCCATCAGCACGAAAGTTTTAAATACATTATTTGATTGTTGGGTGTATATCGTCGCCATGTTTCGTGACTTTCTTGATCAGATACGGCTTATAGAGGAATTCCTTGCACACTTTCATTGGAACGGTAGTCTACATCAGCAGACCAATGAAGGTAGTGCCCGTGTTTATAACCACCTTTAGTAATAAGATTATTTTTTCGCACGGCAATCAGTTCATCTTTGGTTATGTCTAATTGTCTAATTAACGTCTCAAGTACCACCATAAGGTCACTGTACTCCTCTAGAAAATCTTCCTTGGTTCGACTCATAGAAAGAGATTCGGCCTCTTCTCGAACTTTTTTGAACAATTCTTGTTGAAGTTCCTGGACGTCAGTAATTTTCCGTATTTCACATTCTTGATGCTTAGCTTCAATTTTTCCAGGAATATTGTCCCGAACTAGTTTGTTGTAGTAAACTCGATTTATTTCTGACATGGTCTAAAAATCAACTTTTACTGGTTCTCTTTGTTCATTCCCCTCTTCTAGTTCAAAGAATTCTTCAGCCTTAAAGTTGAACATACTACCAACAATATTTGAAGGAAACGATTGTAAGGCGATATTTAGATCACGAACATTACCATTGAAGAAACGACGAGCAGCTTGAATCTTGTTTTCAGTATCTGAAAGTTCTCGTTGTAGTTCTAGGAAGTTCGTATTGGCCTTTAGGTCTGGATAGTTCTCTGAAATAGCCATCAAGCGACCAAGTGCGCTACCAAGTGAAGATTCAGCGCCAGCCATAGCAGCAATCTGCTCTGGAGTAACATTTGAAGGATCTACGTGAGTCTGGGTGGCAGCAGCTCTAGCATTAGTCACAGCGTCTAGAGTTTCTTTTTCGTGAGCAGCATAACCTTTTACTGTTTCAATGAGATTTGGAATCAAATCATACCGACGCTTCAGTTGCACATCAATATCAGCCCAAGCTTCTTTTGCGCGTTGAGTAAGTTTTACAAATTTATTGTACGCACCAATCACATAAAGACCCAGTACTACAACTACACCAATCAAAATCCACATAGAGTTCATAAATTAATATATTACTTTTTATGGTGTTTATTTTAACACAACTATTAACTTTTAATACCAAATTGTAGATAGATGACTAAGCTCCTATTCCCGAGGTCTGACCTCGGGATAGAACATTTTTTGTCTCCTCTTGTGTTGTCGTAACTAATCTCCTGAATCACTCACAATTCTAAACGGTCTACTGCAGATATACTACTTTATTTTAATTTATGAACCAAAATTGACGTATCTGATTAAAAAGTATAAATTTTGAAGGGAAGTCCTATCATACTTTACTGAGGAAAACAGCATGACTCAAAGTACAGCACAAGAAGACGCGGGCGTCGTTGCGCTTTTAAATCAGTTTCGCAGCTAACCAGAGTGTTCACAACCCTCAATAACAACGCTCCCGCTAGAATTTCGAAAGACATGCTTGACAATACGTAAGTGGATGGCGGATAAGTTCCATATCTATATGTATCACTTTTGTGAGTATATTCCAGATCCCGACAGCTCGACACCCACTTCCTTAATCAGCACTGACATGCCTATGGGAGGCTATCGGATGATATCATGCACCGAAGCGGTTGTGATCAACGCAATCGAGTACCTTCAGTGTCTACTGAGAGATCACAGTGATATTGATGCCATGACATGGGCTGAGTTTAATCGCATATGTCTCATAATATTAGCAAGCTTTGAGAGTCCTGTAGTAGAAGACCCAGAACTCCGCTAGCGGACATAAACAAAGCGGCCCCTGGCCGCTTTGTTTCTTTTTGGATCTGTTTTAATACATTCCTCTTCTTTTGTAAATTCCCGAGGTCAGACCTCGGGACAAACTAGGCTCTTAAAGTACAAAAAACCTAGCGCCACGATTTGTAACGCTAGAGTTTTTTAGTGCTTAAAAGTAGTTTTGTTAAATTGGAAGACTTAGTACATTCCTCCGCCCATTCCGCCCATTCCAGACATATCCGGCATACTTGGCTTCTCGTTTTCTGGTTCGTCGGCTATAGCTGCTTCTGAGGTTAGTAGGATAGCGGCTGCTGAGACTGCGTGTTGAACACCAGAGCGCTCTACCTTTACCGGGTCGATGATACCAGCCTTGATCATATCGTCAATCATTTCTCCCTTGTAAGCATCGTAGCCAGCGTTACCACCCGCCTCTTTTACCTTTTGTACAATCACCGCTCCGTCGTGCTTACCAGTGTTATCAGCAATTTGCTTCAGTGGCATCTCGAGCGCCTTCAAAACAATATTGTATCCGATCAGTTCTTCCCTACCCAGATCTTTCTTACTTAGAATATCCTTTTCTACAATAGAGGCTGCTCGAGCCAGTGAAGTTCCTCCACCTGGCACAATTCCCTCTTCGATAGCTGCCTTAGTAGCATTTACAGCGTCTTCAATCTTTAGTTTTAAATACTTCATTTCAGTCTCAGTTGCCGCTCCCACTCGAATAACTGCCACTCCGCCTGAAAGCTTTGCGATTCGCTCGCTAATCTTTTCTTTATCAAACTTAGATGAAGCTTGTTCAAGTTGAGACTTAAGAGCCGAAACTCGATCTGTAATATCACTCTTACTGCCTGCTCCACCAACAATAGTAGTACTGTCTTTAGTGGCAATCACTCTATCCGCCTTTCCAAGTTGAGCTAATTCAACATCTTCTAGTTTCAAATCGAATTCTTCTGTAATGAGAGTACCACCTGTAGTTACAGCAATGTCAGCCAACAACTCTTTCTTTCGGTCTCCGTAACCTGGCGCCTTTACTGCCAAAACAGAAAATCCTCCTTTGAGTTTATTTACTACGAAAGTAGTTAGAGCTTCACCTTCCACGTCATCAGCAATTATTACCAACTCTTTCTTACCGGTTTGAGCAATTTTTTCAAGCAGTGGGAGAATCTCTTGTACCCCAACAATCTTTTTGTCTGTGATAAGTATCTGCGCATCTTTGTATTCTGCCTCCATTCGTTCTGGATTAGTCACCATATAAGGAGACACGTAACCCTTATCAAATTGCATTCCTTCAGTTAGCTCTGTCTCAATCCCGAAAGACTGTGATTCTTCGACAGTAACCACACCGTCTTTACCCACCTTATCGATAGTCTCAGCAATCTTTTCACCTAACTCTGCGCTCTCGGCCGAGATAGTTGCAACCTGCTTGATTTCGTCAATTGAGCTGATCTGAGTGGCCATACCTTTAAGCGCTTCTACCACATCTAGAGCAGCATGCTCCATACCGGCTCGCACCGCCATCGCATTTACTCCCATAGTAGTTTGCTTCAAACCTTCGTTTACCAGCGCCTGAGTTAGTACAGTTGCAGTTGTGGTTCCGTCTCCAGCGATTTCGTTGGTCTTGTTTGCAACTTCCTTGATAATTTCCGCGCCCATGTTTTCAAACTTATCTTTGAGAGTTATCTCACGAGCAATAGACACTCCATCGTTAGTAATAGTTGGGCCACCATAGCCCTTATCAAGAATTACATTTCTTCCTCTTGGGCCAAGAGTAACTTTCACGGCGTCGGCTACTGTATCGATACCTTTTTGTAGTTTCTTTTTAACTTCTTCTCCGAATAAAACTTGCTTTGCCATATTTAATATATTATTTTCAAGATTGATAACAGTTATGACTCCTGCAGCTCGCTACAGCTAGATTCTCCCTTGATGGGTCGAATCATAGCTAAGCGACTGACTAAGTTCGCAATAATCGGCTTACCAGCCTCGTTTGCTCACTCATGTTTTGCCATATTATGATTAGTGGTTAAGGATTCCTAAAATTCCTGATTCTGAAACAATGTAGTAATTTTTTCCGTCTAACTTTAGCTCATCAAAACCGTATTTTGAGAAAACGACTTGATCGCCCTCTTTTACTTCCATTTGAATCCGTTTTTCTCCATCTTCATCCCACTTTCCTGGACCAACAGCAATAACCACACCCTGTTCAGGCTTTTCCTGCTTAGCTGAATTGGGAATAATAATTCCTGAGGCAGACACTGTTCCTAGCTCTTCTTCTGTGAGCGGGCGAACAATCACGCGGTCTCCCAAAGGCTTGATTGGACTTTTTTCTGACATATATTTTTGATGTTTACAAGAATTCTTAATAATGTGATTTATCCTACAGCTCGCTACCAGCATATTCTCCCTTAGGGGTCGAATCTGCTGAAGCGCCTGTATAAATTCAGCATAGTCGTGGCTCTGCCACTCATTGCTTCATTCAACTTTAAATAAATTGGTTTCAAAACATAAATTGCGACTCTAAAATCACCGAATTTTCCCTGTCGCGCCGGTATTATACTGTCAGCTCAATTCGATTGCAATTTTTATGATTAACTACTTAAACTGTCCAGCACTCAGTGCTGGACAGTTTAATGGATTACCCTAGCTGTATATATAGTCTACGAACTTCTTAGGTTGTAATGCCAGCTTAGTCCACCGCCGGTCCCAAAGGGCCGGCGCCTTTTCTTTTCATACTACGTACAGAGACAAAAACCACCCAACATATTTTGAACGTCCGCGGGGGTTGCCGCGCTAAACCAACATTGATTTTCATCGGAGCGTGTAGAAATATGTTGGGCGGTTCTGCTGACTACAATCGGATAACAAGCTCTTGCCTACCTCCCCACTTTCTGATATGCTCCTGAGGCATGAATATTATCGAATCGGTGCTTCCAGCACTGCCTTATATCCAGATAATTCTCTCCATTCTTCTCGTTGCGGCAATTCTATTGCAACAACGTGGTTCTAGCTTGGGAGGAGCGTTTGGTGGCGACAATTTTAGTTCAGCCTTCCACAAGCGACGTGGCGCAGAACTTTTCTTGTTCAAATTTTCAACCGGTATCGCTATACTTTTTGTTTTAGCTACATTCCTTAACATCCTTACGTAATAAACTACGTAATTGTTTTTATTGAATCAACTTGCCATTTGTAGGTTGTTCAAGTTTTCTGAAATCTTGTTGTTTAATCTCTATATACCGAACCACATCTATGAAATCTCCAAACGAATCGTCTTCCAGCTTATTTGACCGTTTCTTACACTTAATTGAGTCCACTTCAGCTAGTGACCGTTTAATCCTAAGGATAGCTTTCTTCGCTGTGGTCACGACCGGTATTTGGTTTACATTCTCTTTAAATGACCAACACTTAGAAAACACCCCTACTTATGGTGGGTCTTTTACAGAAGGTATTCTGGGTACGCCAAGGTACATTAACCCAGTTTTAGCTATCACACGAGCCGATCAAGACGTCGTAGCACTAGTATATAGTGGTCTACTAAAGATCAATCCGGAGGGAGAACTAGTGAACGACATAGCAGAAAGTATAAATATTTCTGAAGATGGCTTAACTTATAATATTGTCTTGCGCGATGACGTTGAATTTCACGATGGCGAAAAACTCACAGCTGAAGACGTTTCTTACACTTTTCGCCTTATCCAAGACCCAGATCTAAAAAGCCCACTTCGTGGCAACTGGACTGATGTAACGATAGAAGATATCAAT
>JACKGG010000004.1 GCA_020632035.1 Candidatus Nomurabacteria bacterium | reverse complement strand
AAGGAGGCGTAATTACAAATCCACGTTTTGTCTTGGTTTATGATACTAATTTTGAGAATGGTGACGTGGTAACCCAAGGTTTCGATCCAACTACCGGTCTTTCTGCTCCAATTGCTGCAAAGCCAGCTGAAGATCCAGTTGATATTCCTGATACTGATTCTACTGGAGAAACCAGGGCCTTAATTCAAAATAAATCTTCAGAAAAAGACAAATTTACAGCGGAAAGCAGTAGTGGAAATGGTAAGACGACCCCAGATGGCAGTACAAACAACATTAATGCCAGCTCAACTGACTTAGTATTAGGTACCTTAGACTTAAAACAATCACCAACTTCAACCATTACAGACACAGTGAGCCAAGTAGATCAAGTAGTAGTTGCTACCACAACAGATGAATCTACCCTAGAATTAACAGAGTTTGACCTTATTTTACTTCCTACTGAGCCTGTGCCAGACAATAATTCTTCTAGTTCCGATCAAGCAATCTAACTTATTTATAGTAGAACACATTTTTTCTTTTAAAAGTCCTATTTTCCACTTGCTAAAAAGCTTTTTTTAACGCTTATAGAGTAGAATGTATAAGTAAAGTATGAATTTTTTGGAGCACAAAAATAGTGGTTTTTTGCGTATGCAAAAATTGGTTGTTTTATTGCTCGTAGTTTCATTTGTTTTTGCTGATTTTGATACAATCTTTGATTGGCCACTTATCAGACAAGCTTTTGCAGCACAGGTAACTATTGATTCGACGGTTAGTACCAACTCAGCCTCACACACTCATGGGCAGGCCTCTGTAGTATTTATTTCTGATCAGGTTGGATACAAGTTCTATCGTGATGGAACGGGAGGTAGCGGTACGAATGGAACATGTGTTTATAGCAAAACTACAGATGGTGGTGACAATTGGGGAGCGGGGGTAATCGTAGATGCTCAAACAGACTGTCAAGCAATAGAAATTTGGTACGACCAAAAAACACCAGGAGACACTGGTACCTATATTCATATTGCCACCATGGACTCAGGTGACGATGACCTTTGGTATAACCGCCTTGATACATCAAATGATACCCTTTTATTAGGAACCAGCCCGGTCAGTGTGGTTACTGACCAAGGCACGTTATCAATTACCGCCGCTACAGCCAACCACACCATAACCAAAGGAACTGACGGCACTTTACACATTGCGATTTCAGACAATGGCGACAGGTTTATGAAATCTTGTTCAGCGAGTTGTCAAACTGCAGTAAATTGGACTGAGAGCGGAGACGGTACTCAAATGGATGCTGATGAAGACTTGAATATTCTGCTGCCACTTGATGGGGGAAGTATAATGCTTATAAACAGAGACATAACAGCCAATGATTTACGTACCAAAATTTGGAATGGCTCCAGTTGGTCTGCTAGCTGGACTTCTGTGGATGGTGCCGCAATTGAAAGCGGGGCTTACGATATACAAATGAGTGCTGTCCGTAGTCCTGTAACTGGAGATATTTACCTGGCCTACATTACTGATACAAATAATTATACAGCGGCTGATCATGACATTAGAATAGCTAAGTATTCCGGTGGATCATGGAGCAACTTACCAGATCTTATTACTGATGATACCAGAGGATTAACTTCTATTTCGTTAACAATCGACGAAAATACAGATACCGTCTATGTTGCTTATTCGGCTCGTACGACTATAGACTCAGCTCCAACTGCTAATGTGTATTGGGCGACTTCTACTTCTGCTATGACCACATGGGGATCGGAGCAAGGGCCAGTAAACACAACCCCAGGGGATATATACGGTGTAAATATGAACTATTATTCCAACCAGAGAATTTATGTTACTTGGTACGAAGCATCCGTTGCTGAAATGTTTGGAGACACTATAGCAGACATAGCACCAGCTACCTCCGTATCAGTGTCTGGAGTACAGGATACTGTCGTTAGAGCCAGTACTACTGATTTTTATATTGGAGGTAATTTTGCCATTACAGAAGAATCAGTTTCGCGAAATGTGACAAGTATAGTGATATCAGAAAACGGAACAGTCGACGCTTCAACCAATTTAAATAATATAAGGCTGTTGTATGATCTTGATACCAGTGCTCCGTATGATTGTGCTAGTGAGTCGTACGGAGGAGTCGAGTCTCAGTTTGGCACCACAGACACAAATGGTTTTTCAGGTAGTGATGGCACGTCTGCCTTTACTGGGTCAGTTGGAATTTCTCCAACCCAGGCTATGTGTGTTTATGTGGTTTTAGATGTTTTAAAAGCAGCAGTAGATAGTAGTATAATAAACATTGAAATTTCTGATCCGACTACAGATGTGATTGTTTCTGGCGGTGTGACAGCCATTCCAGCTGCTGCTCAAGCTATTTCAGGAGACACGACAATTCTTGACTCAGATTTAACCCAAACCCACTATCATTGGAGAAACGATGACGGCAATGAGACTTCTGCAACTTCAAGAACCAGTGGTAACGAAGATACAGACTTAACAGCCCTGCAACAAGAATCTCCCATAAGACTACGGCTTGGTGTTTCAAATGAAGGCTCCACTTCATCTTTACCAACCAGTCTTAGGCTGGAGTATGCTCTTAACACATCAACATGTGAAGATGCTGATGGCTGGACTGATGTAGGAGCCACAGATGATGACTGGAATTTGTATGATTCTACTTTTATTACAGATGAAGATGATACTACAGATATTGGAAATGGAATTGGTGGAGTCACCAACGAGAATACTGTACTGCTCACACCTAATGGTGGTCAGAAAGACACATCTTCTACCTTAGGTTCTCTAACCTTATTACCTACGAATTGGGTAGAAGTGGAGTTTTCTATCGTCGCTTCTACGTCAGCAACTGAAGGAAATACTTATTGCTTTAGACTAACTAATAATAGTGAAAAGCTTCCGGCCTATAGTGCCTACCCGAAAGCAACAATTGCAGCCGACGTAAGAGTTAGGGCTACTAGCACACAAATATCAATAGTTGATATTCCAACTAATGATTTTTATATCGGTGGTGCTTTTTCTATCACAGAGAATGCCTCATCTCGTAATGTAACTAGTATCACTATTTCAGAAAATGGAACTGTCGATGGTGCTCTTGGTGTGCAAAACATAAGACTTTTCTATGACCTAGATACCACTGCACCTTATAGCTGTGATGATGTTTCTTACGATGGAGGTGAGGCACAATTTGGCACAGCGTCGAGCTCTTTCAGTTCAGCAGATGGATCAGCCAACTTCACTGGATCTGTTGCTATCACAACCACTCAAGCTATGTGTGTGTACACGGTGCTAGACGTAACAGAAGAGGCCCGTAACGGAGAGACTCTGGATGTAACTATTAACTCTGGTTCTAATGATGTTTTGGTTTCAGGCGGGGGAAGTGTGGCTCCTCTCACGGCTCTTGACATAACAGGCTCAACTACTTTAGCCGGAGGAATAGTTACTCAAACTCATTACCACTGGCGCAATGACGACGGTACCGAAACTGGTGCTACTTCTGCCACAGCGGGGTCTGAAGATACTTTGTTAGATGATTTCGGAAAAAACTCACCGATTAGGCTTCGTATAGGTTTGTCTAATCAAGGTTCAACGACTTCAGTCCCACATCGATATGGGCTTGAGTACGGAGTAAAATCTTCAACCTGTGAAGCGGTTACGGTGTGGACTGACGCCGATAGTGGGGGAGTTGCCTGGAGTATGTATGATTCACCCTTCCTGACAAATGGGGAGACATCGACTGATATACCTGAAGCAGATGGCGGATTAACAAACTCGAATTCATTTTTCCTTGGCTCAAATGGAGGAGTAAGGGATACGGAGTCTTTTTCTGCCACTACAAGCCTAAATGAAACTGAGTATACAGATTTAGAGTACAGTATAACAACGACAAATGACACGCCATACGCAACAACTTATTGTTTTAGAGTTACTCAAAATGGCAATCCATTACTTCAGTATGAACAATATGCAGAAATAACCATTGAAGAATTGCGTGACTTTAAGATTCAGCGAGCGACAACCACTGTTACAGGTACCGGAGTGACTTTAGTTGCCGGGGTCGATTATGATGCGCCCAGTGCCTCAACTAGTGCCTTTGTTCGAATTACAAATTCTCACTTTACCGGAGCAGGTAAAACCACACTTGGTGGTAACCAAAATGCTGATGACTATACTGCGTATATTTCTAATCCAGGAAATATTGAAACTAGTTTCACCATTGCTCGAGACTCTGATTCAATTAATGAAACTTATGTCGCTTGGGAAATTGTCGAATATATTGGTCCTACAGGCGGCGACAATGAGATTATTGTGAGAGACCAATCTGTGATTAGCTATGGTAGCACTCAAAATGTAGCTACAGGCTCAGTTGCTTCTAATGTCAGTGATGACAATGACATTGTTGTGTTTGTAACAGGGCAGTTACATACTGGTGGTAATAGATCAGAATCATTTGCTCACCAATCCACTGCTTCTTGGTCTGCTAGTACCGATAAGCCTGTCTTTGAGCGTGGTGCTAATGGCGGAAACACCGGAGAGGTAAGTTATGCTGTTGTTGAGTTTACTGGTCTTAACTGGAGAGTGCAAAGAACTGAACATAGTTTCAGTGCAGCCGGTGTGACTGAAACAGAGAGTATCACTGCAGTAAACAGCCTGGCTCGGACATTCATTCATGCCCAAAAGCGCTATGATTCTGGAATTAATCTAGCTGATTTTGGTCATGAAGTTTGGCTCTCTAGTATTGGAGCAGTCTCATTTTTACTTGACAGTAATGCTACCACTATCGGCATAAATCATGTTGCAGTGGCTTGGGTAATTGAAAACTTACAAACTGGCACTGGTGAAATGAACGTCCAAAGAAGCAATGGTAATACAATTGGAGGAGCTGAGCCATTTACACTTTCTGTCAATATACCGACAAACATAAATGCAGAAAATAACGCTTCTATCTTTATTACCACATCAATCGATAGAATTAGTAACAATACACCAAGAATGATTGTTGGAGCCTCTATCGTCTCAACTTCCTCGTATCAAATTTGGCGTAGTGATTCAGGAAACACTTTAAGATACAGAACAGAAATTGTTCAATGGCCCGCAGCAGACTTGGCTGTTCGTCAAAACTACTACAGATTTTATGTTGATAATGATGACATTTTACCGACCGATCCATGGCCGGCTGGCCTCACAGATCTCGGCGAAAATACATCTATCGGTGCCTTGGATGAACCACTAGCTGAAAACCAAAATATCAGAATCAGAATGTCTGCAAAAATTTCCAATGCCACTCTGCCTGCTGGTCTATTACAAACCAAGTTACAATATGGAGTAAAAGTAACAACCTGTTCTGCAGTAAGTGTCTGGAATGATGTCGGAGCCCCAGGTAGTGGAAATATTTGGCGTGGATATGATGCACCAGGTGCGGCTGATGGAACTAACTTGTCTGGCAATCCTCCAACAGGAGGGGATTTGTTGATCTCTATTTCTGATAGAGCCGGTGTTTACTCAGAGACGAGCCCAGCTTTAGCTAATTCTTTTCCAACATATGATGGAGAGAATATAGAGTACGACTGGAATATTGAACAAAATGGAGCATTACAACGAACTACTTACTGTTTTAGAATGGTAAATTCAGATGACTCAGACTTAAACGGATACTTATACTATCCTGAAATTCGTACTGAAGGATATACCCCAGTTGTTACAAGTTGGCGCTGGTATGACGACGAGACCAACGAAACGCCTACCACAGCTTTTGCTGCAGAGAATACTTCCCCAACCAACGTCTTAAAAGGTAACGCAGTGAAACTCAGAGTTACACTTGATGAAATAAAAAATCTACCACAAGTAAACGCTAGATTTAAACTTCAGTTTGCAGAAGAAGCTGATTACAGTGATGCTCAAGATGTTGTAGCTACTTCCACTTGCACTGCCTCTTCTGTGTGGTGTTACTACGACGCCGCCGGTTTAGATAATCAGGTTGTAGATTCTGCTGTTTTATCAGATTCTGACAACTGTGTGGCTGGGGTTGGTGCAGGGTGCGGAACGCACACTGAGAGCTCTGTCTACTACAATGGTTTTACTCATGCAGCCAATGATAATACTGAATACGAGTTCTCACTAACATATACAAATGTTGATAGAAATTATGGTCGAGTTTATTTCTTCCGCTTGTACGACTTAGCCAATGATGAAATTGTACTAGCAAGTACCACTAATCCTAGTCTGGTGGGAGAAAGTGCCTCACTTATATTTACTATCGATGGTGTAGATGCCGGCACAACAATTGCGGGAATAACCACAGATGCAACCTCAACTCCAACCACAATCAACTTCGGTTCACTGCCGTTAGATACAGATGTGGAAGTGGCACAACAGATAACAGTGGATACTAATGCAATTGAAGGGTATCAAGTGTTTAAGTATGCTGACCAACAATTGACAGACACTTACGGTAATCAAATCGAACCGATAACTAGTTCAAACTCAGTGCCACTAGGCTGGTCTTCTGCCTGTTTAGTATCAGCTGACAGCTGTTTTGGGTACCATACAACAGACGCAACCCTAGAAGGAGGTTCAGGAAGGTTTGCCCCTATAGATTCTTATGCTCCTTTAAATACTTCGCTAGATGAAGTCATGTATAGCTCTATTGCTACGGTCGACACACAGAGTATTATTTACCGAATGAAAGTACGAGGTCTGCAGCCGGCTGGACAGTATGAGACTAGTATCACCTATATAGCAGTTCCAGTATATTAAATGTTATGATTAGAAATATGAAATTGAACGTGTATACCATACTTGTAGCCATTTTTTTATTGCTAGCTCAAGCTCTACCAGTAATGGCTTCTTCGTATACCGTCCGGCCTTTTTTGATTGACCGGGTTGTCGAGCCAAGAGAAACTGTTACTGAGACTGTGCAACTGACAAATGATAGTCCGATCACGAAATTAGTAGTCTATGCGACAGTTAATGAGATCTCTGTAGATAAAGAGGGTGTGATAAAACAATTCGTTTCGCCCATTATGACTGATCGCACAAATACAGTCACAAGTTGGGTTGAGGTGTCTCGAGGGAGGATAGAAATTGAACCAAACAGCAAAACAGATGTTCCTTTAACTTTTAGAATAAATCCATATGCAAAACCAGGGGAATATCATGTTTTTGTTGGTTTTGTACCGGCTCCCAATAGACCAAAGGCAGAATCTATTGCTCTAGCTGGTGAAGCAGACGGAGTTATAGTCAAACTCACTGTTGCCGATAAAAGCAGTGACAGTATGAAGGTCTCTGGCTTTTTCATAAATAGGTTCATAACTAACGAAGCTAAGAAGGAGATAAGTGTTGTAATTGAGAATACTGGTGATACTACTTCTGCTCCTAAGGGGGAAATTGTTTTTTACGATTCTAAAGGGGCAGAGGTAGACTCTCTTTTTTTCAACACTGAAGGAATAGAGATTCCTCCAGGTAAGACAGTAACAATCAAAAGTATAGTTCCTGTCGACGGAACATTGGGTAGATTTAAAGCAAACCTTTCTCTAAAATATGGAAAAAATCAAACAGCTTCACTGTTTGATTCGACCTCGTTTTTTATCATGCCTATAAATTTGTTAGCAATATTATTTTTCGCTATATTAATTAGTACTATTTTTATAGTTTTACTATTTAAAAAAGCTTTTCATAATGCGCCTTATAGTGATGAAGAGAGCGACCTGGTGACCATGTATGTCAAAGAAGGTCACGACCCTAAACCACAAGATCATGATATTGACCTTAAAAATACAAAAAAATAGAATTTTATTGACAATCAGTTTTATTTTGTTTGGTTTATTTTTGCCATTACAAAGTTATGCACAAGGTGCTTTGTCATTGAGCGTGTCACCAACTATTTTTGACATGTCGGCAAACCCTAGCCAAGAGTGGACAAGTTTTGTGAGGGTCATAAATCCAAACCCGTATGAAATAAAAGTCTATGCAAATGTAGTTAACTTTGCCCCACAGGGTGAAAGTGGCCAGGGTAAGTTTATTCCCATTGTTGATGAAGAAGCTGAAGGTCAGACAATAGCCGAATGGATTGATATAACAAAAGACGAAATCACTATACCACCTGAAGAAACACTTGAAATACCCTTTTCTGTGCTGGTGCCTGAAAATGCACCTCCAGGAGGTCACTTCGCTGCGTTACTAATAGGTACAAAGCCACCGGAAAAGAGTGTTCAAAATAAAGTTGTAACTTCACAAATCGTCACTACTTTGATGTTTTTAAGAGTAACAGGTGATATAACTGAATCTGGCAATATAAGATCTTTTAGAACAACAAAAAGCGTCCTAGAACAACCACAAGCAACGTTTGAACTTAGGTTTGAAAATTCTGGAAACGTCCATGTTTTACCTCAGGGTGAAATAGTAATAAAAAACATGTGGGGTCAGGATCGTGGCAGCATACCCATTAATAGAACGTCTTTGTATGGAAATGTATTACCGCAAAGCGTAAGAAACTATTCCTTCACATGGACAGGGGAGTGGTCTTTGTCAGATATCGGTCGTTACACAGCAGTTGCCACACTCGCTTATGGTCAAGACGGTAGAAAATCAGCATCAAGTGAAATTTCTTTTTGGGTAATCCCTTGGAAAATTTTACTAACTGTGTTTTTTGTAATATCTTTACTAATATACTTGTTTACACTGGGTATTAAAATTTATATTAGACGTATGTTTATGGTTGCTGGTTTATCTCCAACTATTAGCAATTCAAAAGGAGGATTACCAGTTAAATCCTTGCGTAGAGTTTCCGTTGTTGCTCCACTAGAAGAAGGTATGTTGGACCTAAGAGAAAGGTGGGGTAGTAATGAAGGAATCGGAAATAAAGTTTCTGTACTACTTAACTTTTTAAGCTCGTATCGTGTATTTTTTAGTTTTCTCCTTTTGGCTTTGATATTTATACTAATTCTTACCTTGTACGTTCGCTCAGCAACTGTATCTGATCGAGCCTTCAACATTAAAATGGAGGGTCTAGGTGACGCTGTTAACATATCCTCTGAGGAGCTAAAGTATCAAGAAATTATTGAAGAAAAAGGGGAAGATCTTAGTACTAATATTGACAATTCATTGCCTAAGATAGCCATTGTTAACCGAAGTGGAGTTTCTGGTTTAGGAGCGAATTTACGGGTATTTCTAGAGTCAGCTAGTTACGATGTAGTTGGCATTGAGAATGAATTTAATAGTTCTGAAAAGAACACTGTAATTGTGTACCGTTCAGATTTAGTAGATTTTGCTCTACAACTCAGTGAAAAAATGCAAGGTGCGCTTCTGTCTTCATTTGATGGCCAAGACAATATTGAGACACCAATTACAATCTATGTGGGCCAAGATTTGAAAAATGTTGTACAATGAAATTAAGTTTACTCGTAACAAACATTATATGAGTCAGAAATCTATCATCTTAGTAATAGTTTTATTTGCACTTCTTATCCTCGGCATGTTCATTTTTGCGCAAATGAAGAATAATGAACTACAAGAGGAAACACAAAATGAATCACTTGAAGTTGTAGCAGAAGACCCCTACGCCGATATTACTCGTATTGATGCAAAACATTACTTTATTGGTGGTGAGCACACCCTGGTGGGGGAAATAAGCTTTAAAACTCCTTGTGACCTTTTAGAAGTAGAGCCACTAGTTCGTGAATCTTTTCCAGAACAAATCGAGCTATCTTTTTCAGTTATCAACAATTCAGATGAGTGTCCACAAATACCAACGGCGCAAAGATTTAAGGCAGAAGCTAAAGCATCAGAAAAGGCCACTTTTTTCGCAACCTTTATGGGTCGCCCAGTGCAACTAAATTTAATTCCGGCGGGTGAGGGTGAGGTGCCAGAAGATTTTGAAATTTTTATTAAGGGATGAACGTAAAATTTTTAAGAGAATTCTATATACCACTATTAGTTCTTTTAGCTATTGTATTGATAGCTGGTTTTTACACATACTTGGTAGTAAGCAAAAACAATATTAATAACACTATATTAACCCCAGCACAAAGTGCCCTGTCAGTTGATGCAGGTGGCACACCTTATACTGACTTGGAGGGAAACATAATTCTTCTTTCAGACTATATTGGTCAGGTAATAGTGGTAAACTCTTGGGCTAGTTGGAGCCCCGCTTCAGTGACTGAGCTTGCCACTATTGCAAAAATGTCGGCAGAGTTTAGAGATAATGAAGTAAAATTTCTGGCTATTAACAGATCAGAACCAGCAAACACAGCAATCTCATTCATCGAAACTTATAAAATTAGCAAAGAAATAACTTTTATACTTGATCACGATGATAGGTTTTATAAAAGAATCGAAGGCTACAACATGCCTGAAACTGTCATTTATGATAGAGAGGGAAACGTATTTCATCATGAACGTGGGAGCATCTCTGCTTCTAAGTTAAGAAAGTTAGTCAATCAAGCACTCGCCATATAACCTACCCTTTACTTCCTGAAAAAGTAAAGTATAATAAAAACAGTTAGTTCAACCTGGCTCTGCGACTGATCCATTTTATTTGGACTTCTCTCGAAGAGAAGTTTCAGTTGTAATATAATAGTTATGCGCAAAGCCATTGGCATCCTCATAATTATATGGGGACTATCAAAGTTTTTTTCAAGTGCATTTGTAGCACTAGACGACGCAGCTCGAGAATCATTCAGGTTCATTGAAACAGCGGCCGTTGTGTCACAAATACAACTAAAGAATGAGCTTTGATAAAAGGGGACACTGTGTCCCCTTTTTGAATGTGGTAATTAGTAATGTATACTAAGTACATGAAATTAGGAAGAATTATAGAGTACGTTTTCTTTTTTGGCCTACTGCTTTTGGCCGGTTATATGGTTTGGCTAATTATGTCTCCTTTTCTTACCGCACTAGCTCTTTCAGTAATAATAGTGACCATTTGTCACCCCCTCTATTTGTGGCTTAGGAAAGTGGTCCTAAGACGAAATAAATCCATTGCAGCCCTAGCCGCCACTTTGGTAGTACTGACTGTCATTATCATGCCTTTAGTGCTGATGTCATCTTTGGTAGTACATGAAATTGTAACTTTTTACCAAGAGCTAGACGCTGGCACGGGTGGGATACAAACTCAAATTTCAAACATCGAATCAACTATCCAGTCTCTGATTCCTGGGTTCAGTATTGATCTCGCAACCCAGCTACGAAATAGCGCTGAGTGGTTGACTGGTAATTTAGGGGCAATTTTTGCTGGAACACTTTCGACTCTATTTATTTTCTTCATTTCACTAATTGGTTGCTTTTATTTCTTTAGAGATGGGAATGAGTTACTTCAGTTAGTAATTAAAGTTAGCCCTTTACCAGATGACGAAGACAGAATTATCCTCAACCGCTTAGCGAGAGCAGTTCGAGCAGTTGCGACGGGTACAGTGCTGGTGGCAATTATACAAGGATCGCTAGTTGCTATTGGATTTACAATCTTCGGTATTGAAAGAGCTATTTTATGGGGTTCTTTAGCCTCATTGGGAGCCTTGATACCAGGAATTGGTACCACGATAGTGACGGCTCCTGCTGTAGTATATTTGTTTGCTACCAACGAACTATTTAGTGCGGTTGGTTTGCTTGTATGGTCAATGTTGATTGTTGGTCTGGTGGATAACTTCTTGGGTCCTTATTTGATTAGTCGTGGTAACAACCTTCATCCGTTTATTATTTTGATCTCTGTGCTTGGTGGTATTTCTCTTATGGGCCCTATCGGTTTTGTCATTGGACCTGTTATAATTACTCTCTTCGTAGTATTACTAGAAATTTATGATCAGTACGTAGTCAAGGAAGAGTCAGTAGTAGACATTGGTGTAGATATATAATGAACCGAGAACACATAGAAAAGCTTTTAAGGATCAATGGGGTTAGTCCCACATCACCAGACGAAATAATTCGTACAGTTTTGTTGAGCGCCAGATTTAAAGAAGAAGAAGTCGATACGGCTATTATGGTTTTACGTGAAGACGTCAATACTAAAGAGAAAAGAGTAGACGGTTTACATAAAGTGTTTCGAACAGACGAAAGCCTTAAACCAAACGAAATATCAAAATTGTTAGGAATCGATGTTTCAATTAAAGATACAGTGGATGTAAGAGCTAAGGCTAGAAGTAATAGTATATTTGAGCGTATTTTAGTGGCGGTGATGTCAATTTTACTCGCTTTTTCTGCCACTATGGTTTACATGTATTTTTCTCAAGTCGGACCGTTTCATTCATCAGAAACAATATCATTTACTAGCTCACTATAATGTTGTGCTGTAAACTATCAATCTTAAAAAAAATAACTATTATTACATAACTATGTTTAATAAATTTGAATTAGTTGGAGCAGGAATCAGCGTTTCTTTAATGGCACTGGCTATATATCTGGTTCAAGTAGAGTCTACACTTTTCCAAAACGGAAAGGTTGGACAGTCTGCAACAGCGGTTAAAGCAATCGAACCTGCTGTAGTAATAGTTAGCGACGGACAAGAAGCTTCACAAGAGAGAGCAAGCCAATACTTACAAGCAGTTAATAGTGACGGGGAATTCAATCGTATGGTAATTGATGATATAAAATTAGGAACAGGAGAAGAAGTTAAGGAAAATGATCTGGTTGTAGTGCACTACGTTGGAACGTTGCAAAACGGTGAAGAATTTGATAATTCTCACAAGCGAGGAGCACCATTTGAATTCAGAGTAGGAAAAGGAATGGTAATCGAAGGCTGGGAAGAAGGTCTTATCGGTATGAAGGTGGGTGGAGAAAGAGTACTTGTTATCCCTCCAGACATGGCTTACGGTGAACAAGGAATTGGCCCGATCCCTGGTAACGCAACTTTAGTTTTTGTAATTGAACTGATGGAAATCAAGTAGATGTCCGATTCTCCTGTAACATTTAAGATATTAAAGCGACAGCCCGGCACACTTGCTCGGGCTGGAGTCATTCACACTCCGCATGGTGATATTGAGACACCAGCTTTTGTAGTTGTAGGTACAAAAGGAACAGTTAAAAGTTTGAAAACAGAAGATCTGCGAGACTACGTAGGAAGTCAGGTGGTGCTTGCAAACACATATCATCTGTTCCTTCAACCAGGTGATGAAGTGGTAAAAGATGCTGGAGGGCTACACGAATTTTCTAATTGGAACTTGCCGACTATTACTGATAGCGGTGGTTTTCAGGTCTTTTCATTAGGCGCCGCTTTCGGAAAAGGAGTAACTAAATTTGCTTCAAGTGAGGTAAAAGAAGTCAGTGACAAAGCCGGGTTAAACGTATACTCAAAAAAACTAGCAGAAAATCATGGAAAGTTATGTGTAATTGATGAGGAAGGTGTCACCTTCACATCACACTTAGATGGATCAATGCATCGTTTTACTGCTGAACGCTCAATTGATATTCAACATAATATTGGAGCAGATATAATCATCGCTTTCGATGAGTGCACTAGCCCGACAGCAGATAAACAATACCAAAAAGAAGCCATGGATAGAACACACCGGTGGGCCAAACGCAGTATTATGGCTCATAAACAAAATTACCAAGCTTTAAAAAAGCAGGGTCTCTACGGAGTTGTCCAGGGAGGTCGTCATCTCGATTTGCGAGCAGAAAGTGCCAAGGTCCTAAGCGGTATGGATTTTGATGGATATGGCATTGGTGGCTCATTTAGTAAGAATGATTTGGGAGAAGCGGTCAAAGTTGTTAACCAGATATTACCTGAAGATAAACCGCGACACTTGTTGGGAATTGGGGAGCCTGAAGACATTGTTGAGGGTGTTTCTCTTGGTTGCGATACCTTCGACTGTGTCGCACCAACCAGAATAGCTAGAACCGGTACTATTTATGAAATGACCAATGAAGGACATAGAAGGATTAATCTTTTAAATACTAAGTTTCAGAGAGATTTTTCAAAACCAGATGAGTCTTGCGATTGCTACGTTTGTACAAACTACACAAAAGCTTACCTGGCACACTTATTTCGAGCCGGAGAAATGCTGGGCCCGCATCTTGCATCACTACACAACCTCTATTACATTGTTAACTTTACAAGAAAACTAAGGGAGGATATTTTGTTAAGCTAGGAATATAGCTAACCAGCTTTTTTTATTTATAGTGGCAGGGTATAGTAGCAACATGAAGTTCGAGATATCTACTGACAAAACTCCAGCTGGAGACCAGCCCCAAGCTATTAAAGCCCTAGTGGCAGGCATAAAATCTGGTCAGAAGTACCAGACTCTTTTGGGTGTAACCGGTTCTGGTAAGACATTCACTGCAGCTAACGTGATACAACAAATACAAAAGCCTACCTTAGTAATAGCTCACAACAAAACACTAGCAGCTCAGTTAGCTCAAGAATACCGTGATTTTTTTCCCAACAATGCCGTTCATTATTTTGTTTCTTACTATGATTATTATCAGCCTGAAGCATACATGTCTACCAGTGACACTTACATTGAAAAGGAGGCACAAATAAATGAAGAAATTGATCGGCTAAGGCATGCTTCTACTCAGGCACTCTTAACTAGAAGTGATGTTATTATTGTTGCCTCAGTTTCTTGTATTTATGGTCTTGGTTCTCCAGAACAGTATAAAAGTAAGCTAGTTAAGCTCGCTGTCGGTAGTGAAGCTAATCGAGGGACTATGCTTCGAACTTTGGTTGATATGCAATTTGATCGTACTAACGCAGACCTTACTCCAGCTAGTTTTCGAGCGGTTGGAAACACAATAGATATAATGCCTACTAATGAGCGAGCTATTTACAGACTAAGTTTTAACAATAATTACCTGTCAGCAATTACAAAAATAGACGAAATAACTAGGGAGATCGTTGCTACGCCTGATGAGTTTTACTTATTTCCAGCTAAACATTTTGTTACTCCTGAGGAGGAAAGAAAGTTAGCAATTGAAGATATCCAACAAGAGCTTAAAGAACAGTTGGCCAAATTTAAAAAAGAAGGCAAGTTACTAGAAGCAGAACGTCTACGTAGAAGAACTCAGCATGACCTGGCCCTAATGCGCGAAGTGGGGTACTGCAATGGAATAGAAAACTACTCAAGACATTTTGATAGACGAAAACCTGGCGAAGCACCATATACTTTACTGTCTTACTTTCCTCACAAGGAAGATGGCTCTCCTGATTTCTTGACTATTATTGACGAGTCTCATGTTACCATTCCTCAACTAAATGGAATGTATGCCGGTGATAGATCACGAAAAAACAGCTTAGTCGAATTTGGCTTTCGTCTTCCTTCTGCTGTAGACAACAGGCCTCTTATGTATAGTGAAATAGACGAACGATTAGGTAATCGTATTTATACTACTGCTACACCTGGGAAGCATGAGTACGAAAAACTAAAAGAAAATGGTCTAAAACCTGTAGAGCAGGTTATTAGGCCAACTGGACTTATCGACCCTGAAATAGATGTGCGCCCAATAGTTCAAGAAGGCAGTTATCCTGGACAGATCAAAGATTTTATTGAAGAGGCTGAGAAAATTATCAAGGGTGGAGCAAGAGTACTTGTGACGACTCTTACAAAAAAAATGGCAGAAGACTTAACTGATTTTCTTAATGAAAAGAAGCTTAACACTAAGTATATACACAGCGATGTTGACACGATGGAAAGAATTGAAATTCTGACTGACTTTAGAAAAGGTAAATTTGACTGTTTAGTAGGAGTTAACTTGTTGCGGGAAGGACTAGACCTACCAGAAGTTGAGTTGGTGGCAATTTTAGATGCAGATAAAGCTGGATTTTTAAGAAGTGAAACTGCTCTGATTCAAACCATTGGTCGAGCAGCTCGAAATATTAATGGGCGGGTAATTTTATATGCCGATGAGATTACAGCAGCACTAGAGTACGCTATAGGTGAAACTAACCGACGACGAGACAAGCAACTAGCCTATAATCAGAAGCATAATATAACACCTAAAACAATCATAAAAGAAATTAAGTCCATTGCAGACCAAATGAGGACTGAGCACGACGCCACTGTAGAAACACTGCTAAAAATTGATGTTGAACTATACAAGAAAAATCCAAAAAAAGTTATGAAAGAGAAAAAAAGACAAATAGAAGAAGCCGTTTCAGTGCTTGATTTTGAGACAGCAGCCTTAATACGAGATGAAATTAAATACTTCGAATCTATAGCTTCTTGAATGTTGTGAGTTAAGGTCAGTTTTAGCAAAAAATAAGTGTTAATATTAAAGTAATGTCTGTTTTTATTAATAAACAAGTTTTTCTGGTAAGCGATGGAACTGCTGAGCTAGAGTCATTAAGAAACAAACTAAAAACTTTGGGCGTAAATGTTATTGATTCTAGTTGTCTAGGTTTTAAGGAGAAAAATAAGGGTAAGCCCATCGACTTAATAATCTTTGACCATACTCATGATGGAAGAATTTGTCCTGAAATAAAAAAACTGTTAGATGGTAGCAATTTAGCCTCCTTAGTTCCTGTTTTTACTTTAGTCAACAATACTACTGAAGAGATTCAGTCTGCATTATCAGAAGGTGCAGCTGATTACATAACAGTCGGAGAATCAACAAACTCAGTCTTGCAAAAAATCGAAGCTATATTTAGCGAGGACAGCGTTTTTTTTGGAAGTTCCTCAATTGATATTACCTCTAGTGCAGTAGAAGTCACTACTAAAGGAATAAAAGTTTTTGTAGTTGAAGATGATCCTTTATTGCGCAACTTACTATCACTACGTTTTGATAAGTCACTTTTTCCTTATGAGTTTAGTAACGACGGCAAAGATATTGTGCCAGTAATCAAGCAGTTTAAACCAAATATAATTATACTTGATATAATGTTGCCTGGCAGGACTGGTTTTGAAGTCTTGGAGGAAATAAAATCAAGTGATGAGTTGCGTAAAATTCCTGTTATAATTTTCTCTAATAGAGATGGTGCCGAAGACAGAAAAAAGGCAAAAGAACTTGGTGCTAACGAATTCTTTGTGAAAGCGATGACTGATTTGTCTGAGCTAATAGGGGTTATTGAAAAACTAGTGAACAAGTAATCTCACTTTAGATTAATCATGCCGAAGGAAAAAGCTCAAAAAATAGTAAAGAAAACTTCTCCCAAACCAAAGGTACCAGTTAAGCGTGTTTTAAAGAAAAAACCATTACCAAAGCCAAAAGCTAAAACAAGTTCAAAAGCTGATAAGTCTAAGAAAAAAAAACCTAAGCAGATTGCGGCAGTTAGGTTACCGACCAACATGAGCTTAAGGGCTATTGATAAGTCTGAAGTTGTTAGACAGGAACTAGATATTTATATTCAAAAATCAGTTTACTTAGTTGCCTATGTTTCTGCGATTTGTTTTATTTTGGTTGGATCTACTCTGGCTTTATCAGAAATCTTTAGTTCTCAATATAATAACGGTCAACTAAAAGCTGAGTTGATTGGCACTACTGATGATATTGTTAATACAAACACAGTAGCAGGATCTGCAAATGCAGATATTTTAACAAATATTCCAAACAACATAGTAGGTACTTTTGAGGTTAATTTTACTGTTACAAATGCTAGTAAGGTTAGAGCTTTTGTAAAACCACTCAATGGCACTAATGCTATAGCCATTGATCTAAAACCTTTGTTGGAAAATAAGTACCAAGTAAAGATTCCTGATAGTCTTGAGTCGGGTTATTATTATTTAAAAATTGCCTTCGAACCAGATGATAAAACTGGAAAAACAGGGATTACTTCAAGAGAATTTTTTATTGGCTCAAAAGAAGCTGAGACTGTTTTCAATCAACGAATTGAGTTAGACGTTGATATTATCAAAGAGACGGTTTTAGATTCAAATGAAATGGTAATTGACGAAACTAGCCTTGAAAACACATCAGTCATTTCCACTGTAAGCAACACTAAAGATCTTGCTACGACAACAGAAGTGGTCATAGTAGGCGATTCAGTTACATACGATAATGATCCACAGTCTGATCTAAATAACTCACTTTCATTTGATCCAGAACCAAGTATCCCAGAAGACATTGAAACTGAAAAACCAGAAGCGCATGAGACTAAAAATAATTTTTACATCACTAAACCAAAGGCACGCTTTTTGTCTGGACCTGTAAATTTGGAGCTAAACGTCCCTTCGGGTGTAAGTTACGCTGAGCTTTATTCTAGACCTCTCAACTCCTTAAACTATACATTTGTAACGATCGCAACACAAAGACCGAACCAGTGGATTTTTGTCGTTGATACTGTAAACATTCCAGATAATGAGTACGAGTTTTATGCCAAAGTAAAGTATGGCGCTGAACTATATGAAACAAAACCTATTAAAGTTTCTATTAAAAATCCAAAGCTATTGGAAACATCAGTTACGAATATAACTAATAATAATGAAAAAGTTGTTCAAGTTGAAGATGCGACAAGAGAGTTTCTTCCATTTAGCGATAAAGCGCTGTCACTTAATTCAAGCGAAAGAGATGTAATGGCTGTAACGGCAGAGCTAATAGAAGACAACCATTTAGCTCTTAATGATTTATTGGCTAAGTATTCAGTAGCAAAACAATCTGGAGATAAAATACTTATTTTTACTGCTGAGGGCAACCTTAATGACTTTCGTAGTTCTCTAGTAAATACTACTTTACAAAACGCTCAGCTCAAAGATCTAGCTGACGACATCGATCAAGAAATTGAGATGTACTTAGATTTGTTAAAAGCAAAAATTAATATTTTTGAAGATATTAGAAAAGCAAAATCAAATGGGGAATCTGCCAGAGACATAGATGGAGATGGTGTATCTGATTTTGATGAAATATATATATATAAAACTAATCCAAATCTTGTTGACACTGACAACGACGGTTTCAATGATGGAGTAGAGATTATCCAAGGTTTTGATCCAAACAATGGACAGTCAGAAGCAGTGCTGGAATTTGAATCACCTAAAGATACGAAGCTATTAATTAGAAAGGATGTACTCAGGATTGATTCAGTTATTCCTTTAGTCTATAAAGACGAAACCGTTGAAGTGCAATCAAAAGTTAAATCAGAAATTTATGGAACGGCTTTACCTTTAAGTTTTGTAAATCTTTATATATTTAGCTCTCCAACTGTTGTAACTATCAAAACAGACGCTGACGGTTCGTTCGTTTATACCTATGACAAGGAACTGGAAGATGGTCGACATGATGTTTATGTGGCCATAACAGATAATACTGGTTCTATCATTGCACAAAGTGAACCTTTTTCTTTCGTAAAAGAAGCACAAGCTTTTACTCCAATAGACAAAAGGGAAACAAGTATGGTCACTAGTGATATTACGCCGGTAACCACAAGTTCTTATAATGTGGTATTTGGCCTGGCTGTTCTTTCACTCGGTATTATTTTACTTATGCTTGGAATGGGATTAAAAACAAAAGAGGATGTCATCATAGCCACTGAAGCAAAGACTGTTAAAGGAGGAGCCACCACTGAACCTAGTTTCTAGCTTATGATATCTGAACTTCTTGTCTTGCTAGAAAACGGACTAAAAGTCATGCGCGCTAACTCAAAAATGGTTCTTGTGGGTATTTTAGTCTTTGTGTTTCCACTGCTTTTTGCTTGGTTAACACACAACTTCTTTGTAACAGCAACTACGAACATTGAAACTTCTGAAAAGCAAAGAATCTCATCAATTCATGACTCTATTGCCACGATAGCCACTATGACTAGAGTAAGCTCAAGTACTGTTCTTAAACAAGTTGTTGCTAAACTTAAGAAAGATAATCAAGATATTACAAAAACAAGAATTATTAGTGAAGTAGATAATAAATATTTAATCATATTTGACTCTGAAAATGCTTATTTGAATTTAACTGAAAAGTCAGACCAACTCTATCGAAACCTCCCACCAAACGCTTCAGAAGGTGTTTATATATACAAACTTGTGATAGATGGAAAACGAATCTGGCAAGTTTTAAGCACAGTAGAAGTAAAAGGAGAAAAACGTTACATTTTTACTGAGCACGATTTTTCTTATATTGACTCAGTAATGCTGTCTAGGAAACAACAATCATACCTTGGCCTTAGTGCAATTTTTCTTTTTTTAATAGCTCTAGCATACTGGCTTAATAGACAGACTGATTGGTATAAGAAATACAAGGTTTTGACAACTCAACTTGCACAAAGGGACAATTTTACAAACATGATTGCTCATGAGTTTAGAACTCCACTTACAGTTATTAAAGGCTACGCAAGCTTTCTAAATGAATCAAAATCACTAACACAAGAAGATATTCGATACATAAAAAATATCCACACAGCCACAGAACAAATGGTATTTTTAGTCAATGATTTTTTAGAAGTGGCTAGACTCCAATCTGGAAAGCTTAAAGTTGAACTAGCGAAAATAAACCTCAATTTAATATTAAATCAAGTTTCTACTGATCTACAATCCTTAGCACACAAAAAGAATTTAGAGTTAGTATTAAACACAAAAGAAGAACCAATTTACTTAGTAACTGACGCTAATAGGCTAAAGCAAATACTAATAAACATTGTAACTAATGCTATCAAGTACACTGGCTCTGGTACTGTCACAATTGAAGCTAAAGAAACAAAGGATTCTATAACTATAGTAGTTAAAGATACTGGTATGGGCATTAGTGCTACTGACCAGAAAGATCTTTTTGTTCCATTTACTAGAGTGGGCGGGGTAGACGAATCTGCGGTTACTGGCACGGGTCTTGGCATGTGGATCACCAAACAGCTAATAGATCTTTTGGGAGGCTTAATCGAAGTTGAATCAATCAAAGGGGTTGGTACACACATAATTATTAAGTTTGATACAAGTAAAAAACTCGAGTAATTGCCTTTGTTTTGATAGTAAGTATAATTGAGCCACAACCATCATCTCCAAATGATGGCAATACTACATGGCAACACCAAAAAAGAAAACACGGACGAAGTGGGAAGAGCCTGCTAAATCAGAATCTAGTAAGATTGTTGTTCGCGGAGCACGTACTCATAATTTAAAGAATATTAATGTCGAGATGCCACGAGGCAGTATGATTGCTATTACTGGTCCATCTGGATCAGGTAAATCTTCTCTGGCATTTGATACCATTTTTGCAGAAGGTCAAAGACGTTATGTCGAGTCTCTTTCACCTTATGCAAGACAATTTTTAAACAAAATGCAGAAGCCCGACGTTGATGAAATCTCTGGACTCTCTCCAGCCATTTCAATTGACCAGAAATCTGCCTCTCGTAATCCACGATCTACTGTTGCTACTATTACGGAAATCTACGATTACTTGCGTATTGTCTATGCACGCGTAGGCCAACCGTACTGTATTGACACAGACGTGCCAATCCAAAAGCTTTCTCAAGATGAAATTCTCAGAATAGTACTTAAGTCGATAGAAGACAGAGAAGTAAGAACAGCTACTAAAAACCAGTCTCAAAAAGTAATGGGTATAGAAGTTACTAAGGGTAGAGTGGCAATCTTTGCTCCAGTAGTAGTAGGTAGAAAGGGGGAATATTACCAAATGTTATATGATTTGCTCAGTAAGGGGTATGAGACAGTCAAGATAGATGGAGAAATAAAGCAACTGAGAGACAAGATAGTGCTGAGCAAGACTAAACGACACGACATAGATGTATTGGTTGATGAAATATATGTGAGTGAGTTTACTGACGACCCTAAAAGTTCAAGGGAACGTCTTTCCGAGGCGGTAGAACTGGCCTTAACTACGGCCAATGGTTTAGTTAAAATAGAAAGCCCAGACGGAACTGAAAGGACAATGTCGGCTAAATTCATTTGCCCAGTCGATGGATCCTCTTTCCCTGAGGTAGAACCAAGACTTTTTTCTTTCAACTCACCATATGGCGCTTGCCCAGAGTGTAACGGGCTAGGAGTAATTGGCATTTTCCAATCGGACGAATGTCCAGCCTGTAAAGGGGCTCGTTTAAGGCCAGAAGCGCTGCGGGTATTTCTTGGTGGAGATGGTAAAAAGTCACTCGGCATGAACATCGTTGACTTTACTAACCAAACTGTCAAAGAAGCCGTAGACTTTATAAATAACCTAAAGCTAAACAAGAAAGATGAAGAAATTGCTTGGCCGGCCTTGCGTGAAGTTATTGAGAGATTAGATTTTATGATGGACGTCGGTATTGAATACTTAACCCTAAACAGACGTGCTAATACTTTGTCAGGTGGAGAAGCTCAGCGAATTAGACTAGCTTCTCAACTTGGTTCCGGGTTAGTAGGGGCTCTTTACGTGCTAGACGAGCCAACCATAGGCTTGCACCAAAGAGACAACGATAAATTGATAAAAACTTTAAAAGAGCTACGAGATCTGGGCAATACTATCATTGTGGTAGAGCACGACGAAGACACTATTCGCGCTTCTGACTACCTAGTAGACATTGGACCTGGAGCCGGTGTGCACGGTGGAGAGGTGATTGTAGCGGACTACTTAGAGAAGCTAATGGCAGACAAAAAGAATGCTTCTGGTTCCGTAACACTGGACTACCTAAGAGGTGACAAAGTGATAGCTGTTCCAAAAAGAAGAAGTTCAGAAAAGGGCAAAATTCAAATCAAAGGAGGACAAGCCTTTAATATTAAAAATATGAATGTAGACATACCGCTTGGTCGACTAGTTTGTGTAACTGGCGTCTCAGGTTCTGGTAAGTCTACCTTTATGTACGAGATTGTGGACAGAAACCTCAAAGCTAGATTAGAAAAGCGTTTTCGTAGCGCTAAGACTCACAATTGTGCTAGTTTTACTGGTACTGAGTACCTGGGGCGCTCAGTATTGATCGACCAGTCACCAATTGGTAGAACTCCAAGAAGTAACCCAGCCACTTACACTGGCGCCTTTACTCATATACGCGATCTGTTCGCTGCTACAAGTGAAGCCCGGGCGAGAGGTTGGAAAGCTGGCAGGTTTAGCTTTAATGTTAAAGGTGGGCGTTGTGAAGCGTGTCAGGGTAATGGAGTAATTGCCGTAGAAATGCACTTTCTCCCAACTGTGTATGTTACTTGTGATGTCTGTGACGGAACTAGGTTTACCAAGGAAACACTTGAAATCTATTTCAGAAAGAAAAATATCTACGAAGTCCTACATATGACAGTGGAAGATGCTTTAACGTTTTTTAAAGATATTCCAGCTATAGAAGAGCGCTTAAATTCATTAGTTGAGGTTGGTTTAGGTTATTTGGAACTTGGACAAAGTGCTACTACTTTGTCTGGGGGAGAAGCGCAAAGAGTAAAAATAGCATCCGAGTTATATAGACAGCATACCCAAAAAACTATCTATCTCTTAGACGAGCCAACTATAGGATTGCACTACGAAGACGTTAAAAAACTAATTGAAATTTTGCAAAGACTTGTCGACAAAGGCAACACTGTTATGGTGATTGAACATAATCTAGATTTAGTTAAAAGTGCGGATTATATTATTGATATTGGCCCAGAAGGCGGAGCAAAAGGTGGTCAGATAGTCGCTAAAGGCACACCAGAACAAGTAGCTGACAATCCAAAGTCTTACACCGGTCAGTATTTGAAAAAGATGCTGTAAAGCGAAAAGTAAAACGGCTGCTACGCAGCCGCCGCCTTACGGGCAAGAATATTTGGGAAGCGTTTTATGATTTTGCAGACGCGCCTGTTTGCTTCAAAAGCTCCTTGTTTAAACAGTAGTTCGTCCCATTGCTTATTATTCAGCTCCGGAACAATGTACTCCACGGATTTCGTTGAGTTTACTGTTTTCTCGCAAAACTTTTGAAACAAATGGCCCCAAGGGCCCTTACTGAAATTTTGCTGATTTGCGTGGTACAAATCGGGTGATTTTCGGTAAAGTCTTAAGAGATACCTTTGTAACTCTCGATATTCCGGATCAGCTCTTTTAACAGATTTCTTTTTAGCTTTCAATTTACAGCCCTCCCCAAAAAGTTTTAATGTACAGTAGTCTAATTGTTAGACCTCCTAAAAATTGATGATAGCACTTATTGTAAATTTAGTTTTGTTGCATATCCACACATTTGCCATTAAAGTTAAATACATGAAGCAAATAGACCTCAAAAATACTAAATTACCTAATAGTCCCGGGGTGTATTTCTTTTTGGGTTCACGAAAAAAAATCCTTTATATTGGCAAAGCGACCTCACTAAAAAACAGGGTGAGAAGCTATTTCACAGAAGATTTAGTCGATAAGCGCTCATTGTTAATAGAGAAAATGGTTAAAGAAGCTGTGTCCGTAGAGTTTACAGAGACAGACAGCGTACTAGAGGCGCTAATATTAGAGACGAATCTTATTCGAACTCATAAACCTTTTTACAATACACGCAGTAAGGATGATAAAAGTTACAATCATCTTGTAATTACAAATGAAGACTTTCCTCGTGTTTTGGTTGTCCGAGGGAAAGATCTTACTGAACAATTCACTAAAGACGAAATAAAATATGAATTTGGACCCTTTCCAAACGGAATGCTATTTAAAGAGGCACTCAAAATTGTCAGACGAATTTTTCAGTTTTATGATACAAGTACTGTTCTTGGAAAAGAAAGAAGCAAACTAGCAAAGGGTAAGATTGATTTTAACCGACAAATTGGACTGTACCCAAATAAACAATCCAAGCAAGAGTACGCTAAAACGATTCGTCACATACGGTTGTTCTTTGAAGGAAGAAAAAAAGAGATTATAAAAGAACTTGAGCGTGAGATGCTGAAATCAGCAAAAGATCAAAAATTTGAAGAAGCGAATTCTTTAAAGAAAAGAATATTTGCTTTGAAGCATATTCAGGACGTTGCCTTAATAAAGGATGAGTCTAGAATTTATCGTGATGAAAAAAGAATCCGTATTGAAGCTTACGATATTGCACACCTGCAGGGCGACGATATGGTCGGAGTTATGACGGTAGTTGAGGGTGGCGAGCCGTTAAAATCAGATTATCGAAAGTTCAAAATTAACAGCTTAACTAAAGCTAATGACACAGGAGCATTAAAAGAGGTGATTCTTAGACGATTGGAGCACAAAGACTGGCCTCTACCGCAGTTAACTGCGGTAGACGGGTCAACTGCTCAGAAAAATGTAGTAGAACGAGTTTTTAAATCTAAAGGACTAGTGATCCCGGTAGTTGGTGTTGTAAAAAATAGTAGGCACAAGCCAATTAGAATTATAGGACAAAAGAAAATGGTTGAGGAACATAAAAATTCAATTTTACTAGCGAACGCAGAAGCACACCGGTTTGCAATTTTGTACCACAGACAAAAGCGATCCAGCAGGTTAAAATCATAACTTACAAGCAATTACAAGGGTTACAGGACTATATGATTACAGAAAATATTAAAATTGGATTTATTGGACAAGGTTGGATCGGTAAGCATTATGCTGATGACTTTGAGAATAGAGCTTATTCAGTAGTGCGTTACTCACTAGAAGAACCCTATGTACAAAATAAAGACAAGATAAAGGATTGCAAGATCGTCTTTGTCGCAGTACCGACCCCAACTACTGCCAAGGGCTTTAGCTACGAGCCAGTTAAAAATGCTCTGTCTAATGTGGCAGATGGGTCCACTGTAATAGTTAAGTCAACCATCCTTCCTGGCGTTACCAAACAACTGCAAGAACAGTTTCCTAAGTTATACGTAATGCACAGTCCAGAATTTTTGCGTGAAGCAAGTGCTGCTTACGATGCTTCATTTCCTGACAGGAACATAATTGGTATTCCAGAAAGCTCAAATGAATATCACACTCGAGCAGAGCAAGTAATGGCTATATTGCCCAAAGCCAAGTACCAAGTAATAGTTCCAGCTCTAGAAGCTGAAATGACAAAGTATTTTGGTAATTGCTTTCTTTATGCAAAAGTCTTAATGATGAATGCTTTCCATGATATCGCCACTACTGCTGGAGCGGACTGGGAACTGATTCGTGACGCAATGATAAATGACGAAAGAATAGGCAAAAGTCATACTGAAGTGCTGCACTACAGTGGACATGCCAAAGAGAAAGAAGGAGTCAAAAGGGGCGCTGGTGGTCATTGCTTCATAAAAGATTTTGAGGCTCTCCGCTCATTTCACTCACAGATAATTGGTAAGGACCAAGCTTACGACATGCTAACTAAAATGGTTGAGTATAATAACCACCTCCTGATATCGAGCGAGAAAGACTTAGATTTACTTGAAGGAGTTTATGGACAAAATGTTATCCACAAAAAGGAACCCCTACAATGATATACTTGATTATATATGAAAAGAGTAGCGGTACTTAGAGGTGGCCCAAGCCAAGAATACGATGTCTCCATGCGTACCGGACAGGCTGTTCTTGAGGTCATGAGAGGTCTTGATTATATAACCAAAGACATTGTCGTAAGCCGTAAAGGAGAGTGGCTACACGATGGCTTTGTGAAGGATCCAGAAACACTATTAGACACCACAGATGTTGTTTTCTTGGCTCTCCATGGCGCATACGGTGAAGACGGGCAAGTACAACGTATCCTACAGCGCAAAAACGTCCCATTTACTGGTAGTCGAGCCATGCCCTCAGCGATCGCTTTTAATAAAGAACTGACTAAACAAACTTTACGATCAATTGGTTTAAAAATGCCTCGACATAGAAGAGTCAGTCGAGCAGAAATTGATACTCTAGATGAAGAGATCAAACTTATATTTTCTGAAGTCGGAAGTGAGTTGTTCGTGAAACCAATACTTGGAGGTTCATCAATCGGGGCTAGGTACACACCAACTGAAGAAACTTTAAAAACTGCTTTAACAGAGCTACTAGAAATGTATGAACATGTAATGGTTGAGGAGTACATAAGAGGAAAAGAAGCAACTGTAGGAATCTTAAATAACTTCCGCAATATGGAAATGTACCCTCTACCTGTGATTGAAATCGTCCCTCCTAGGTCTGATACCTTTTATTCAAACGAAAATAAGTACAACGGAACAACAAAGCTTCTATGCCCTGGCCGGTTTTCTTATCACGAAAAAGCCCTACTGTCAGAAGCGGCGGCGACTGTCCACAAGGAAATAGGCTGTGATCAGTACTCAAGAAGTGATTTTATTGTCAAAGATGGAGATGTATATTTCCTTGAAATCAATACTTTACCAGGTCTTACACCACATTCAAACTTTCCTAAAGCAGCGTCATCAGTTGGTATCAATTTCTCAGATTTGATTAGCCACTTAGTTGAAACAGCAACAGTATAAAACTTATAAATTACCTTGACTTTAAAGCCTTTGGCTATTATTATGTCCGCACTTCATAATAGAAGTCAAAAACAAAGGGCTCGTAAGCAAAGCTTTCTAGCCCTACACTCGGAGTAAATAAAAATAAATTTTAATTTTCCTGGTTTAGCTCGTGGCTCATCTGATAGGGGTAAGATTGTCTCGGAGACAATTGAACCATTTGCACATGACAAATGAGAAGTGGAAAGTTTAAAATTGCCCACAAGAATTTATTCTGGGCTCGTAGCTCATCTGGTAGAGCGCCTCATTTGCACTGAGGAGGTAGCGGGTTCAAGTTGAAGGCGTTAGCGATCGCGTAGTTGAAAAGTATCTTTAACGAAGGTACTGACGAAGGTGAATCCTGTCCACATAAGAAAACCGCGTGAGCGGTTTTTGTTATGTGTGGACGAGAAGAAAGCGTTAGCTTTCGTCAGGACTTGAAAAGAGTGAACATATCGCCCGGAACGAAGTGAGGACGATGTGAACGGCGGGGTCGCGTAGTTTAGTATCTTTTGAGCGTTAGCGAATAAAGTACTTAACGAAGGTGACCAAGTCCTGTCGAGTCCACACATAAGAAAACCGCGTGAGCGGTTTTTGTTATGTGTGGACGAGAAGAAAGCGTTAGCTTTCGTCAGGACTTGAAAAGAGTGAACATATCGCCCGGAACGAAGTGAGGACGATGTGAACGGCGGGGTCGCGTAGTTTAGTATCTTTTGAGCGTTAGCGAATAAAGTACTTAACGAAGGTGACCAAGTCCTGTCGAGTCCACCACATTAAGAAAAACAGCACATGCGCGCTGTTTTTCTTTATGCTAAAATCTCGATCACCGGGCTCTTAGCTCATCCGGTAGAGCGCTTCCATGGCATGGAAGAGGCGAGCGGTTCAAGTCCGCTAGAGTCCACTATAAAACAAAACAGCACTAAGTGCTGTTTTTGTTTTGGATGATTAATTTATCCAAGCATTTCTTGAAGCTTCTTGTATGTATCGTTATGGTCGTCAACCGGTACTGTTTCGATAACACCGATTACAGCTTCGTCATTACCTCCCGGGTAAAGTCCATCGCCAAAGTAAATACATTCTTCTTTGTTCCATCCCATATGGTCTATAAGTTTTTGTACATTTGTTCCTTTATGTCTGTCTTTATGAATATAGTCTAGGCTGGTAGAGCCACCAATTTTAACCACTAGTTCCTTTGATTCGAACGGAACTTGTTGCATTAGAAATTCGCGCTTTTTTCTGTCGGGGTCGTATGATTTTTTGTGTTCAACTGGGGCTGTGTTTCCGATAGGGCTAAAAGTAATCTGCGCACCCCTGTCTTCTATTGGATTCCAATCATGATTTAATTCGTGGTCGAGAATTTTTGTTATAGCTTCTATGTGTGCAAGTATTTCTTGACGGTGAGCTTCATCTAGTGGAATATTCCAGATTTCTTCACGTTGTAAATCTTTAGCGTGATTTCCGTTTTGACCTAATGTGTAGGCAGGCAGGTTATTGCTTTGCCACAGTATTTTGTCTACCTCTTGTCCAGAAACAATAATGATATCGTGTGGAAGTGAATCAAGCAGTTCGTACATTTCAGACAAAATAGGCTGTCTTGCTGGAGCAACTGTTTGATCCATATCAAAAAATAAGTGTTTGTATTTTTTCATTGCCTAACAGCATAAACTGTATGTTGTTATATGTAAATTCACAACTCTTCTTATCTTCTTCGTTTTATTTGCTATTATTTACTATATGACAATATTAATTACAGTAGTGACAATTTTACAAACTATTAGTGTTTCACTTGGGGTTGGTTCTTCTACCTTAGCCATTGTGAACTTCTTTGTTGCCATAGCCGACGGCAAGATAGATGAAACAGAGAGGCGAATGATGGGTGTCGTGTATAAGGTACTAAGAGTAGCAATGGTGTTAATTCTGGTTACCACTGTAGTATTGACTGCTTTAGAAGGAAGCGTTTCAGGGTTGGAACATCTCTCGGGCTTTACTTGGAGTGAGCTATTCGTAATCCTTATATTATTTATTAACTCTATGCTAATGACTGCTCACTTGATGCCGAGCACTTTTGGACCAGCTTTGCAAGCAGGAAGTTGGTATGCTCTTGGTACTTTAGCGGGCATTGAAATTCTGGGCCAAACTGGTTTCACTTTTGGGGAATTTCTAATGAGCTACATAACATGGCTAATACTGGCAGTAGGGATTGTTAACGGTATTATGGCCTCACTTAAACCAAAGAAAAAAGTCTAGTCAAAAAAAGCACCTCATTGAGGTGCTTTTTTGTTATTTACCGTTTGGTAAATCGCCTGGGTTTCTACTGTAGGTAATTGGTATCAACACTAGAGTAATTACCACTGAGAATACTAGGCCAAACATCACGGCGTAAGCCAGTGGTGACCAAAGGTCTCCAGCGTAAGTCAGCGGGATCATACCGATCACAGTAGTGATGGTAGTTAGAAGAATTGGACGCAAACGATTTGAAGCAGCGTCTAAAACAACTTCTCGTATATCTTTTGCAGGATTATTTTTTCGCATTTGGTTCATCATATCTATCAGCAGAATCGAGTTATTAACTACAATTCCAGACAGAGCTATGAATCCCATCATTGAAGGGAAGGAGAGGGTATTTTGCGTTATTGCCAACCCAAACATGATTCCAATCAAAGAGTAAGGAAGGATAGATAGCACATAACGCATGTGTAGGTATGAATTAAACTGTAGGGTCAAAATTGCTACCATTAACCCAATACCAACAATGAGAGCGAGGAACATTTCCATGAAAGCCTTGTTTGAGTCATCGGTTTCACCTCCACCGGTACTAATAATCACACCATCTGGGATATCAAGTTCAGCTTCAATTCTAGAAATACCTTCAGCTTGGATTTCACGTGCATTACCACCTTCGCCAATATCGGCAGTCACGGATACTACTCGCTTACCATCTTCATGAGAAATCATTGAACTAGACTCACGTAGTGAAATAGTCACCAAACTTGAGAGAGGGATATTTCCAGATACTGTCGGAATTAAAATTTCACTAAGCGCATTAATTGTTGTGATATTTGTCGTAGCGCTAGTTGCTCCCTCGCGGCTGTCTAGATTCAATTTTACGACCACATCAATGTCTTGGTCCAATGTGGTTAGAGAAGTTGCCTTAGTCCCATACAAAGCAGTTCTAGCCACTTGGGATACCGCAAAAGGACTGAGGCCTAGGGCGGCCGTTTTGTCCCTATCTAGCTCCATTACAAACTCAGTACTGTTATTATTAGTACTAGTTTCAACGTTTACTGTGTTTGGCAAGGATTTGAATATCTGGGCAGACTCGTTTGCTAAATTAGTTATTTCAGTTAAATCTTCACCCAAGAATTTTACGATAATGGCAGCTCCTGTAGGTGGACCATCACTTGGTTGGTTCACAGTTATTTTCAGGTCGTTAAGTTGGTCCATTTTCTTTCGTAGATCATCGACGATCTCTGTACTGGTACGATCTCGCTTCTTGTCTAGGTTGACAAAGATGTTGGCAAGTTTCTCTCCGGTGCCTCCAGAACCAAACTGATTACCACTTCCAACAGTTGTTGAAAACGAATCTATATCTAGTTCACCATACAAAACCTCTTCAACCCTACGTACTGCTATATCAGTCACGTTTTTTACAGTACCTTCTGGTTTTTCGACCTCTACAATAATGTAGTCGATGTCACTTTGATCAAAGAATATGACCTTAACTAAACTGAGTGATGGTAAAATCGCTCCAGCCAGAACAACTGAAATTACTATTGTAGCTATTGTCATTGGTAGCCAGGCAAGCTTACGTTTCAGATCACTCCAGCCACGTTTACTTTGGATTGAGTACGACTTCAGAGACACAAAATAGGTGAGCGGACTTGCAATGATTCCAGCATATACATTTACTGGCAAGAAAATAGAAAATACTAGTAATGAGAAAATTAAAGATAGGAACTTATTTTCCTTTTCTTTGTTACCAACATAATTTTCTAGTTTGTTACGATACAAACTTTCTAATTTGTGAGCGTAAGCAATTTGTCTAGCTTCAAATTGAGTAGCATTTTTTCGATGTAGAAAAGTCGAAGCGATTAGTGGCAATATAGCTAAAGAGACAAATAAAGAAGCGAACAAGAGGAAGATCAGCGTGAAAGGAATACTTGCAATAAACTGCCCGGTTACTCCAGAGACAATAAAGAGGCCAACAAACATAGCTACAGTCGTAAGTGTGCCTGAGATAAGCGGTGTTGAGAATTCTCTAATTGTGAAAATAGCAGCGTCTCGTTTGTTAATTTCTGGGTTGTCTTTCATTTTTCTGTTAATACCCTCAATCATTACAATTGCAGAATCGACCAAAATACCAATTCCAAGAATTAGTGAAAAAAGACTAAGGAAGTTTATAGTGTTACCAGAAAGGTATAGCCCAATGAATCCAAACAAAAATGAGAGCGGGATAGCTGTACCAGCTAGCAACGCTTCGCGCCAGCCAATAGAAAAGATTAAGAGCACAACAACCAACACAACTGTTTGTAGTCCTGAGGAAGAAAGTCTGATCAAATCTCGTTTTATATCAGCGCCAGCGTCAAGGATTGTTACGGTGGTTATTCCTGATAAAATTTGATCAGGCTTCTTTAGTTCTTCCATCAAGCTGTTAACAGCGGCCGTAATAGTTGTTATATCTCCACCTGATTGTTTGTACACATTGAATGAAACAGAGTTCAGCGACGGTTCACCACCAACACTCAATCTTGAAAGTGAACTAGCAGGGGCTAAGCCATCTTCAATAGTTGCAATGTCTCCTATGTAGACTGGTTGACCACCACGACTAACAACAGCAATGTTCCTGATTTGCGAACTGTCAGTTATATCGCCTTCAAAGGCCACATTGTAAGCAACACCATCGTTTACTATTTGGCCAATAGGAAAGGTCAGGTTGGCATTTCTGATTGCATTCGTCACTTCATTAATAGAAATCTGAAATCTTTGTAGAGATTGCTGGTCAAGAATAATTGTTACTTCGCGATCTCTTACTCCACTTATCTCTACTCTCGATACCCCAGTAACAGACTCAATTTTCTTTTCTACGTCACTCGATAGCTCGGTCAGGGTAAAATCAGGTAAATCACCAGACATAGCGATGGTCATGATCGGTTGATCGACAAAGTTCACCTCTGATACGACAGGATCTTCTGCATCATCTGGCAAATTAGGTTTGATTTTGTCTACTTGATCTTTTAGATCTAGAATTGATTCATTCAAATCAGCGTTTGCATCAAACTCAATTACGATACTAGAAAAGCTTTCACGGGAAGTAGAGGTAATTTGTTTGACGTTCTCTAAGCTGGCTAGACCTCGCTCTATCTCATTTGTAATTAGTGATTCAACATCAGCTGCCGGAGCACCTGGTAGTGCAACTGAAACAACTCCAACTGGTATAACCACTTCAGGAGCTGACTCCTTAGGGATGGACACTAAGCTGTAGGTACCAGTACAAATCAGTGCAATCAGAAACAAGTAAGCAAACTTGCTATTTTTAATAAAAAATTCCCACATATTAATTTTGTACTTCTACCTCTTCTCCGACTACTAAGCCTCTAGCGTCAATAACAAACTCTTCATTGGCTGTTATGCCCTCCAGAACTTTAACGGCACCTCCTTGAATTGCACCTAGTACCACAGATTTTGCAACAAGCAAATTATTTTCTATTACAAATATAGAACCATTCTCTCGTTCGAACTTAACAGCAGTTAATGGGATTTCTATACTAGAATCTGAAACGTTGTCGGGCGCTATCTCCTTGGTGATCCTGACCGTGTCACCATTCACTATATCTTTGCTTTCAGTGGCAATACGAACTTCAGTTTTTTTAGTGACAGTATCCACTGCTGGAGCGATTTTTGTTACCACACCCTCGATTTGACCTTCGATCAAAACAATATCACCTTCATTAAGCAAATCTACTTCTGAATCACTAATGTAAGTGACGATTTCAAAAGCACTATTATTAGCAACGATTCCGACGGGAGTGAAGGCACTTATAAAATCGCCAGTCCGAATCGAAAGTGAGTTGACTGTTCCACTAATCGGAGTTCGGAGAATTGTTTTCTCTAAGTTAGCTTGAGCTGCTCTTAGGGAACCAAGCGCTTGTTTTACTTGTGCGTCAGACAGTGAAGCCACACCACCTTCTGAAGCTAATTCAGCTTTCTTAAGTGCATCAAGAGCTGAAGATAGACTAGTCTTACTAGCGTCAATACTTGATTGAACTCCAATCAAAGTAGAGCGTAAACCTGTAAAAGTCTCACTAAAACTTACCAGCTCGGAGTCTGTATAACTACTAGAGCTATCTTGCTGGTTAAAAATAGCAATAAAAATATCAATAACATCAATTGTTTTTTGAACATTTAAACTGGCGTAGTCTAACTCTGCGTTTAAATCTGAGACAATTGAAACTGTATTTACTCTAGTTTGCCAAGCCGGAAGAATAGTTTGAAATTCGATTCTTTCAGAATTAAGTTGAGACGTGTATCCTCGTCCACTAATCTTAAGACCTGGCACTTGACCGTTAGGATTACTAAAAAAAGTATCGATTGAATTTACAATGGTTCCATTTGTTGTGTTATAAGCAGATCTTAGTGTAGAAACAATGGAATTTTGACTAGTAGTAAGAGCATTTTTTGCTTGATCTACACTCACGTTACTTTGAGCTGCGTTTGCAACAGCTGCATCGTACGAACCTTCAGCTTGTAAGACAGAAGCTCTTTCAGAGGCGTTTTCTAAAGAAGCCAAAATGGTTCCAGCCGATACTTGTTGACCTAGCGAGACATTAACCGCTGTTACGCGACCAGCGCGCTCTGGGGTGATTTCTGCTTCAGTAAAGGCACGTACATTTCCTATGAATGAGAGAGACTGCTCGCCAACATAGTCTTTTGGAGTAGTCACTTTGACCACTGTCTTCTTAAAATTGTCTTCTAGGGTTGCAGGAGTTGAATTACTTGTATAAAAAATAACACCAATAATAACTAAAACTACAACGATTCCTCCTTGGACTGACTTCTGCTCTAATTTTAACTTAATTCTTTCGTTAATATTCATAAATTCAATTTGTTTTTAATCCGCGCAATCTACCATAAAAATACTAATTTGTCCATAGATAAAAGGTTTTTCTCCAACTTAAACATCTTACGCACAGTATGGTACAATCTTGCGCATATGTTTGGAAAAATGAAAAATTTCGCGATGAAGAAAGTACTTCAATCGCAAATGAAGAATGTGCCAGAGGATCAACAGCAGATGATTATGGAGATGCTGGACAAAGACCCAGCCTTGTTTGAAAAGATAGCAAAGGAAATGCAAGCTGAACTTAAAAGCAACGGCAACAACCAAATGGCAGCAGCCACTAAGGTACTGCCTAAGTACCAAAAGGAAATCATGGCTGTCATGAGTCCTGAAATGAAAGAAAAGCTGATGAAGATGCAAATGGGAGCGCAAGGACAGTTTAATCCAAATGGTTCTATTCGAAGATAATCTTCTTACTATATCAACAGGCGCGCCTTCGTCATATTAATATACGTTATACTATGAATAAACATGACGAAATTGCAAAAATATTTACTTATACTAACTTGGGTTCCAACTACGATTTGGATACTGTTTATTGGGTTTCAGTTAGTAGCCCAACTGGATGGCTACATAGGTGAAGCTGTATTTATGATAATGTTTCCTCTTGTGGTGTTTCCGCTAGTAGCCTCAACAATGATCCCGTTAACTATCGCAATATTATTTACAGTTTTCATTCTTAAAGGAAAGGGGGTTTTCTCTCAGAAGAGAATCTAAGTATCAACAGGCGCGCCCGTAGGGCGCGCCTGTTTCCTATACAATAGTCTTATATGAATACTAAAAAAATTGTCATCCTTTGTGGTCACCCAGATGCAGACTCATTTACTGGAGGAGTACTTGACCAATACCAAACAGCTGCCGAAGATGCTGGACATGAAGTGCGTCGCTTTAACCTAGGCGAAATGAACTTTGACCCGATACTACACAAGGGGTACAAAGAAATTCAACAACTAGAACCTGACCTAATAACTTTCCAACAAGCAGTTACCGAATGTGATCACTTAGTTATTGGCTACCCAAACTGGTGGTGTACCATGCCTGCTTTACTTAAAGGTCTTTTCGACCGAATCTGGCTTCCTGGTTTTGCTTTCAACTTCAATAAGCAGACTAAAAAAATTGAGAAACACTTAAAAGGGAAGACCGCTAGAGTGTTTATCTTGTCAGGCTCCCATAGTCCATTCAAAACCTGGTGGCAATTTGGTGACTACACCAACGAAATCCAGTACGGAATTCTCGAATTCGCTGGCCTTAAAACTCAAGTATCTAGCTTCGGTCCCTGCGAAAGGGTAGACGATTCAGTCCGAGCAAAATGGATGAAAGAAGTACAAGCTCTCGGTAAAGCAGCAAGATAAAGCTATTTAAAGCTACTAAAGTAACCTGCCAGCTTGACTTTTTACTAGTTTTGTGTATAATATAAGTTGGTGAGGAGGGCATTCGCTCTCTCGAATTCATAGCCCCGGAGGGCATTGAAATGAACATTAAAATAATGCTAGTTGTTACTTGCTTGGCTTCACTCCAGGGTTGCATGATGTCTGCAGGAATCGACGAAAGAGCTGATGCTCCAACGTTGGCTTCTGCAACTTCACGCGGTGCTCAGTTTGGACCGGCCGCTTCAACTATCCTTGGCTCTGCCATGGATATCAACGGTTGTGGTTCAACCAACGGCACACCGGCAACTGTACAGGACCCAACAATCACCAGTTCTGCAGAACTGCGTGATAAAAACGGTAACGTAACTTACGACTACAATGCTAGTGCCGCAAAGGTACACAAGTGTTCCAAGTAGTCGTACTCTCTACGATACTCTTGGCTGGCTGCAGCTACACTGATTGGCATGTCAGCAGTGACATTCCTGGTGTTGCTCAGTCGATTGCTAAAGCTCAGATGAACTTAACTAGGCAAATGCCTATCAATTGTTCAGCTGGCTCCAAGGTGGAGATAAAAGCTAAAGCAAGATCGAAAACTACTTCCTCTGGTTTCATTAATGATAGTTTCGAATATAATTCGAAATGTGATGAACCTAGGGTGGTTGTCAAATAAGACGCACTACTTCATGTAAGTAGTGCGTCTTTTTCTATATCAAAATTCGCCGTGTTATTATTCATGAATGCAAAAATCATTCTTACGAGAAACAGCCGGAGCCATAATGCGCTCAATAGTCGTAGTCCTTACTATCGTTTTTATATTTATTTCTATTTCAGCTTTGTACGATGCCGAAACTGGTATTAGCGACGGGACTTGCAACGTAGCCGTCTTTCCAGTTGAAGGGACGATACTTCCTTACCACGGGATCGGAGACTTCGAACTGATCACTACTCCCGACACAGTGGAGTCATTCATGGACTCGGTTGAAGAAGACGAAGCAGTCAAGGGTGTTTTGCTGGAAATAAACTCACCGGGTGGCACGCCAGTAGCGTCAGAGCGTATAGCCGAGCGTTTCCGTTCTTCAAGCTTGCCCGTAGTCGGACTTATTGGGGACCAAGGAGCCTCTGGAGCCTACATGATTGCCGCTGCGACAGATTACCTCGTTGCTTCGCCAATGTCTGATGTTGGTAGTATTGGCGTAAATATGTCGTACGTAGAAGAATCAGGCAAAAATGAAGAAGAGGGTCTAACTTACGTACAGCTTACTGCTGGAAAGTTTAAAGATACCGGTAGTCCTAACCGACCAATAACTGATGAAGAAAGGGAACTACTTCAAGCAGATTTAGATATCGTTCATAATTATTTTATTGACTTAGTATCAGACTATCGTGGCTTAGAAAGAGACAAGGTTGTAGCGCTGGCAGATGGTTCTTCTATGCCGGGCACTAGAGCTTTGGATAATAATCTGGTTGATAAACTTGGCGGCAGAAGAGAGGTCCAAGTAGAACTATCTAACATCCTTAACATGAATGTAGAAGATGTGATTTTCTGCGAGTACGAGAGTAGTCTGTTACCTTTCTAATACTCCCACTTAATTCTCCCAACAAATATAACCTCATCTGTCCCGAGGTCCGACCTCGGGACAGACTGCTTTTACCACTGGTTCACAAGGGTTTTGATTTACATTATTAAAACATCTGGTACTCTAACCACATTATGTCACTATCAGTCGGAATTGTTGGGTTGCCAAATGTCGGGAAATCGACGCTTTTTAATGCGCTAACAAAAAACTCTGTACCAATGGAGAATTACCCATTTTGCACTATCGACCCATCGGTTGGTGTGGTTGCTGTACCCGATAGCAGATTGGCTACTTTGTCTGAGATATCAGGCTCTGAAGAAATCCTGCCAGCAATCATTGAGTTTGTTGATATTGCTGGATTAGTAAAAGGCGCATCAGCAGGTGAAGGTCTTGGCAATAAGTTTCTTGCCAACATCCGCGAAACCGACATGATTGCTGAAGTGGTAAGAATTTTTGAAGATAGTGATATTCATCATGTATCTGGTTCTGTTGATCCGATGGGAGACATAGAGACAATCAATCTAGAACTAATAATGGCCGATGCAGAAACGGTTAGCAAAAGACTCAGCAACCTTGAGCGAGATGTGAAAAGAGGCGATAAGGCAGCAGTTGCAGAGAAAGCACTACTTGAAAAGATGGCCAGTCACTTACAAGCTGGGCACCTCGCCAACAGCCTAGGTATAACAGATGAGGAGAAAAAAATTCTAAAAGGACTACACTTATTGACCATGAAGCAATTCCTTTATGTCTGCAACAAAAAGCAAGATGCTTTTAACCTTGACGAACACAATGATGATCGATGGCAAGAACTTCTAGCTTTCTTTGAAAAAACTGATTCAGAATACGTAATAGTTGACGCTGGAATGGAGCACGAACTTAGAGACCTAGGAGATGAGGAAAAAACAGAGTTTCGTCGAGAATATGGTGCACAAGATAGTGGGGTAGAAACATTAATTAGGGCTTGTTATCACAGACTCGGACTTATGAGTTACTTCACTACCGGTGAAAAGGAGACTCGCGCGTGGACAGTTCCAATCGGAAGTACTGGCCCAGAAGCAGGCGCAGCTATTCACTCAGACTTTCAAACAAAATATATCCGCGCTCAAGTAGTAGCTTTTGAAGATTTGGTAAAAGCTGGCTCAAAGGCCAAAGCCAGAGATGAAGGAAAGCTCAGAACAGAAGGAAAGGAATATATAGTAAAGGACGGAGACGTGATTGAATTCATGCATTCGTAAAAGTTAGGTCCATTAGTATTTCTTTTTTCAAGATAATTTGATATAAGAAAGAAGGTGTTCATATCATAGGAGTAGCTAACATGTTATTCAATTGCCCTATACGAGAAACACTTGTGTTTTTTATTACGAATCCGCAAGTTCATTGTGAAACTGCAGAAACAATAATGAAAATAAGCAGAGGTCCAAGCTACGAACGTGATAAGCGATATGAAGAGGCCCAAAAAAGAATCATAAATAGGTACTCAAAAATGAACTTTATACGACGTGATGTCGTCTACGGTCGAAGATCTAGGTAGTAACTTAGTGACCGACCGCATTATCGCCCAACAGGGCGATTTTTTTAACTCAACTCAGTCGGAGGATTGGCTCTTTGGACAGGGCTTACTATATTTGGATCCCAATTGGCTTCTATTTTGCCGTGCTTGCTTTCAAATTCTTCAACCTGATGTGCTAAGTACTGCTGAAGTCTTTTGGTGTGTTGCGGTGTAAGTGAGTAAATTGTGCCTTGATTGCCTGAGGTCAGTCCCATGACGAAATACTCTGGAGTAAAGGCTACACTAATACTTTCACAAAATAACTTTGGCGCTTTTTTAAAATCTTCTTGTTTCATACAGGGATTATATCATTAATAATTTTTCATATTACAATAAGCTTGCAAATAGCAACGATATGTGTTATAGTATCAGAAGTCTGTGGCAAAGCCGTCACCAAAGGAGAAAAAACATGTTCATAAGAATCGCAAGTAGTACTGTAATCCTAGGGTTTATATTCCTTCTTGGATTACTTGTTTGCAGCCCCCTTACCGCTCCAGAAGCGGTGGAGGATGAAGTAGTACCAATTACGTTCAGGGTTCCTCCTCCGGCCTGCAACCCAGATGTTGCAGTATGCTCAAGAGCTAGAAAGGGTCTTACACCCCAGAATTTCTAGTCTACGGGTTCTGGGAACTTTCACCATTAACCACTCTTGCGGGTGGTTTTCTTATGCGCTTCGTAATGATAGTTTTAATCTTTATATTTGATTTGCAATACTTGATCCAAATTTATGTTTTTTGTTTAGACGTTGTTACTTAGTGTGGTAATTTAGTTTTAACCTAATAAACCTATTCATTCCAACATACAAGAAAGTTACTTGCAATTCACTATAAAAGATGACATAATTTTAGTGTCTGTGGATGTCGTCTCTACTGGTGCAGTACTAAACCCTTCGACGGCACAACAAGGAGATTGCCATTATGAAAAAGAAAGGAGTAATGATGCTTCTCTTGTGGGTATAGTCGCCGCTTCTTCCCTTGCGGTGGCTGCACCACAAGAAATGGCTGTATCTGCAGAACCAGAGGTAACGGTTTCTGCGTGCAGCGGAGAAACCGTTGTTGACTGCTCCCGGCGAGTTGGCAGCCAACGTTATTTCTGGCCATGGTGGCCCTGGTCCTAACATTGTTGCCTTAGTAGGCAACACAATTTAGCCACCCAAGGGTGGCTTTTTTATTGAAGTAGGTTTTTATTCTGAGTAAGTTGACTGCATTTGGTAATTATATTCGTCAAAAATTTTATGCATAGTATTAATTGCTTGATTTAGAGTTTTCTAGTGCGTCTTTCTCCACACATATATTTGCACGACAAGTATAAACTGTGGGAGTATATTTGACTTCAGTTCCAAGAGTGATATATTCAGCGTCGTTTTGTTCTACAAGTAAATCAAGAGGAAGGTATTAGATGCTTATTCGTACAGAATCTGAAGCTGTCGCCATGATTAGGGAGGCAAATTTCGAAGAATACATAAGGCAAGCGCAAAACAGTAGCAACTGGTACTCAAGCTTAGTAAAAGAATCTGAGCATGAATACAGACACTTTTTGCTTTTGCACTGGTGTAGTAGAATAAACGGTCGAAATCATTTTATTTCTCCCACGACAAACGCATGCAAGATATGGGAAAAACATATTTTGGACTCTGTTAAGTATCGAAAATTCTGTCAGGGTCTGATTGAAGGTTACATTGATTATTATCCAACCTACAAAGTTGGTTCGGCTGAGTACATGGCGGGTCTCCGTGAGGCAGAGTATTTACAAAAATACTATCTTTCTACGTTTGGTTTCAGTCATGTATACATAAGGAATACCGATGTAATGAGTCCGCCGTTTCCACGGATGGCCTGATTACCTTAAGGGCGACTTCGGTCGCCCTTTATTTATTACTGGAACTTTACTTCTCATTAGGTTGTTACATACTAGTATATATGGAAAACAACACAGCTAAGCACTTCGTGCTTCAACTCGGCTCACTAGCGAGCTTATATTTATCATTAAGTTTTTTTATTGTCTTAGTCTTTGGACTAATTAACATGGCTATGCCGGACGCGGCTGATAACGTATGGGACATATCGCGCGCTGAAGAAGGAATAAAAATTGGTATCGCAATGGTAGTCGTATTTTTTCCAACTTACTTATGGCTTACCCGAACAGTAAATAATAATAGACGTAAATCGTCAGACCATGCGTACCTTGGTCTAACTAAGTGGCTTATCTACCTTTCACTCTTGGTCGGTGGGGCAGTACTTTTAGGAGATTTGGTAGCTGTAATTATGTTTTTCTTGGAGGGAGATATTACAACTAGATTTATTCTAAAGGCGCTTTCAGTTTTAGTGATTATTGGCGCAGCCTTCCAGTATTATCTAATGGACGTTAGGGGTCATTGGATGCAGAACGAAAAGAAATCAGTTTTGTTTGGCTATATTGCTGGTGCGATTGCTTTAGTCGTTGTTGGACTTGGAGTTATGCAAATCCAATCTCCGTCAGATGCAAGAGAGATTAAAATCGATAACCAAATGATAGGAGACTTGCAAGACATGCAGTGGAGAATTGAAGATTATTACAGGACAAACAACTCTCTACCTGAATCAATTAATGAAATTTACGGTCAGTTTACAGCGCCAACCGCTCCAGAAGGTAGGGAGGCTTACACTTTTGAAGTAACTGGTGAGAAGACTTACAAAATTTGCGCCACTTTTGCAAAAGATGTCGACCTAGGTCGAAACAACTCATACGCTTATCCCGTACTTGAAAAGAACAACAACTGGGATTACAAAGCTGGACACTGGTGTTTCGAAAGAGAAATCAATGATAAGTATTTACAGTAGCAACCTCACAAGCATCCAGTATAGAAAAAACCGGCGCGTTGCGCCGGTTTTGCTTGCAATACCTTGCTAGTGACCTAGCTCCAATTTAATCCTGTCAATGACATTGTCGCCACGACTGCCACACGAGAACTCAGCCTTAAGCTTCTCTATTCTCTTGTCATACAGGCTTCGATAAGAGTTCAGGAAGGCCACCGCCACAAAAGCCACTACAACATACAGGAAGCAGATGATTGGCAACTCTAAAATGGGACTATAATCCTGATAGGCAATTAAGTATGTCCCGACTCCAGAAGTAAGAATTGAAAGGCAAGAAACAGAGATTAATTGATGAAAAAAGTTTCTTCTTGCAAAGAACACCCAATCATTCCATTCAGCCTGAATCCTATTGTACTCCTTCTGACACATATCATTTGCAGGGAAGACAGAAGGCTCTACACCACCACACTTGTGACAGGTCGCTCTGTCCTTATCAACAAAGTACTCAAGCTCACTTTCGTGTACTGTATTCATTTTGCATCTCCAGTGTTGTAAAGCTTATTAATGATCAAAATCCTGCTTCCAAAACAATACAATAAGAAAGAGAAAGTGCAACTTAATACTTTGACTATTTTCGTAAGGATGGCAGAATAAGAAACTATTCGCGGTAATTAATTTGTAGTATATGAACAAACGTTTTGACCACATTGAGATTGAGAAAAAATGGCAGAAAGTGTGGCAGGACAATGCCATCTACAATGTTGGCGACCGCGACCCAAGCAGAGAGAAAGAATACGTATTGGTGGAGTGGCCCTATCCGTCAGGCAATCTTCATATTGGTCATTGGTATGCATTTGCTGTGCCTGACATCTACGTACGATATCGGCGCATGACCGGTAAGCAGGTGCTTTTTCCAATGGGCTTCGATGCATTTGGACTTCCGGCAGAAAATGCAGCTATTAAACGAAAAATTAACCCCAAAGAATGGACTAAAAGTAACATTGAGTACATGAAAGGTCAGATGGCGAGCATGGGAACCGCTTTCTCTTGGGACAAAACTACCTCTTCTACAGATGAAGATTACTACAAATGGACTCAATGGATGTTCGGTGAGTTTTTCAAAAACGGAATTGCCTATCGTGGTGAAGGTGTAGTGAACTGGTGTCCAGGGTGCAACACAGTGATTGCTAACGAACAAGTTCAAAGCGATGACACCTGCGAGCGTTGTGACAGCAAAATTGAAAAGCGAAAAATGCCTCAATGGATGTTAAAGATTACAGATTTTGCTGATGCTCTGATAGACGATTTGGAAAGTGTTGATTGGCCAGAACATATCAAAGATGCGCAGCGAAATTGGATAGGACGTTCCAATGGTGCAAAAATAAACTTTAGCCTTTCTGTCGGGGAAGACGTGACTGTGTTTACAACTCGACCGGACACGCTCTTTGGAGCAACCTACATGGTACTCGCACCAGAACACGAACTTGTACAAAAGCACAAAGACTCAATCACCAACTGGGAAGAAGTAGAAGCATACATTGACACAAGTAAGCAAAAAGCAGAACGTGACAGGCTGGACGCCACTAAGGAAAAGACTGGGGTAAAACTAGAAGGAATTACAGCCACTAATCCAGCTAACGGAAAGGAAATCCCAGTCTATATAGCAGACTACGTACTTGCCGGTTATGGAACTGGAGCAATCATGGCAGTGCCAGCACATGACGAGCGCGACTTCGCTTTCGCGAAAAAATTTGATATTAAAATTACTCCTGTAATTTACCCAGATCACATAGGGGGCTGTGTCAAAAATTGGGCAACCGATAACAAGGTGAACATTAGTGATGACGACAAACTTCTCGCTCTTATTCAAGAGAAAATTATGTCCAAACAAACATTCTACAAATACAGAGGACGGCTAATAAATTCAGCGGAGTTTGATGGACTTAGTATTTCAGAAGCTAAAGAAGCTATTACTGAAAAAGTGGGAGGAGAAATGACTAACACCTATCGTTTACGCGATTGGTCTATCGGTCGACAACGATATTGGGGAGTGCCAATTCCAATTGTTTATTCTCCTGACGGAGAGGCTCATCCAGTACCAAAAGAACATCTACCTTGGACTCTTCCAGAGGATGTAGACTTTACTCCGACCGGAGTGGCCCCCTTGGCGAAGTCAGAAGAACTCAAAAGACGAACCATTGAGATTTTTGGAGAAGGTTGGACACCTGAAGTAGAAACTATGGACACATTCGTGGATTCTTCGTGGTACTTTCTTCGTTACTTAGATAACAAAAACGATAATGAATTAGTGAGTAAAAAAGCCCAAGATGATTGGATGCAGGTAGACATGTATTTTGGTGGTCCAGAACATACAACCATGCACCTTCTTTATTCACGTTTTTGGCAAAAGGCACTAGGGAAACTCGGCTTGGTAAATGATTCTGAGCCATACAAAAGGAGAATTAATCGAAGTCTCATTCTAGGACCAGATGGAAACAAGATGAGTAAGAGCAAGGGAAACATCGTTGATCCAGACGAACAAGTAAAGCTTGTTGGTTCAGATACAGTAAAAATGTATCTGGCCTTCATGGGGCCGTATGGAGAAGCTGCGAACTATCCTTGGGACATGGGTGGCATTGCGGGCCTTAAGCGTTTCTTAGAGAGAGCCTACGGATTAGCTGATCACATAAAGGAAGAAGAATCCAAAGAGATAACGGCGCTCTTACATAAAACAATCAAAAAAGTTGCTGAGGATGTAAAAGTTTTTAAGTTTAATACGGCGATTAGTGCCTTGATGATCTTTGTAAACAAAGCTGAGAAAAGTGGCTTAAAAGCAGTGAGTTACGCTAGTTTTGTTAAACTATTGGCCCCTTTTGCACCACACTTAACAGAGCAAATTTGGGCTGACTTGGGCAACGAGGGAAGTATCCATACGGAAGAATTCCCAGCCTTTGATGAGAAAATGACAGAAGATGAACAAGTGACAATCGGAGTTCAAATTAATGGAAAGATGCGAGGGGAAATTACTCTAAGTCCGAGTGCAACCGAAGAAGAAGCGATGATAATAATGAATCATAACGACTCTATATCAGAAAGAATAGATGGTTTAGAAATAAAGAAAGTGATCTATGTACCGGGACGTATACTCAACATTATTACAAGTGTGTTAAACTAAGTTGACCAATTTAGCCCAATATGTTATAAATTTGGCCACGCATTGAAGATTGAGCAATAGACAACCAACCATCTTCGAATATTTATATGATTTCATTTAAACCAAAACAAATTACAAAAGCATTGCTGGAAGTACTTCCAGAGCGAGCACGTGACGTGCTTGAAAAAAGATATGGCCTGGGCCAAGACGGTGACTCTTTCACCCTGGAAGCTATTGGACAGTCTTATGGTATAACTCGCGAAAGAGTACGCCAAATTGAAAACTATGGTATTCAATCAATTCAAAAATCAGAAGTCTACAAAAAGAACTACGAGTTATTTGTAGAAATGCAGAAACTTATCGACCAACTAGGTGGCGGAATTATTGCTGAGCACGTCTTGCTAGACGAACTCAGTACTGATCCGGCCACAAGGAATCACTTGTATTTCTTACTAATTGTTGGAGATCCTTTCTACAAGAGCAAAGAAAATCCACAATACTCTCACCGCTGGTTTACCGAAAGACGAGTAGCCGACAACGTAGAAAAAGCTCTGCGCAGCGTTCACAAAGGACTAGGCAGAGACGAGCTTGTAAGCGAAGCTGAGATAATTTCTCGTTTTAGAAATGAACTAGCTGAACTAGCTGAAGTCCACAATGAGGACGTACTAAAAAGATGGCTAGAGATTTCTAAGCAAATTGGACGAAATCCGCTGGGTGACTGGGGAGTAGCAGACAGTCCAAACATCCGAGTAAAAGGAATTAGAGACTACGCTTACTTAGCTGTTAAGCGCCATGGTTCTCCAATGCACTTTCGTGAAGTAGCAAAAACAATCAATGAGCTGTTTGACCACAAAGCTCATGTTGCCACTACACACAATGAACTCATCAAGGACGCACGATTTGTTTTGGTTGGTCGTGGTCTATACGCACTAACTGAGTGGGGTTACACTGCTGGAGTTGTAAAAGATGTGCTACGAGAAATTCTGGCAAACGACGGTCCTTTATCACGCGAAGAACTAATTGACAAAGTTAGAAAGGAACGTTACGTGAAGGACAATACTATCTTGGTTAATCTTCAAGACGCTAATCTATTTAAGAAACTTTCAAACGGAACTTACACTCTGTCTGAATAATACTTATACAAAAATCCGGCCTGGACATTCATTCAGGTCGGCTTTTTGATAGTGTACAATATATTCACTATGGGTGAAAAACTAAGATCACTAGTTGCTGGGTTTGCTCCGCCAGCTTTTATGTTTGTTGGTTTGGCAATTTTGTATTTCATGCTCCAAACTCTTGGGGTTAACTTTAAACCAATCCTAACTATAGCAGTGGCGCTGTCTCCTATTTGGCTGCCATTAGCTATTTTTTACATTACATTTGAGCAGTGGATGTGGTCAGTAGAAGAAAAATTTAAGTATGAAAATGGCCGAACAACTCTTCGCATTAAGCTTCCTCAGGAAGTTCTAAAGACCCCTGAAGCGATGGAAAGTATCTTAGCTCAAATACACAGTGTAAATAGCCGTGATAACTTAATGCAGACTTATTTAGATGGTAAACATCCACTAGTCTCGAGCCTAGAACTGGCGTCGATTGGGGGTGAAGTGCGCTTTTATGCAAATGTTCCAACAAAAAAAGTAAAGCCTATACTTGAGGCTCAGTTATATGCTCAATACCCTGGGATAGAGGTAGTAGAAGAACTTGTTGACTACACAGCTGAAGTAACCTGGGATCCAGAAAAATGGGAAATAATGTCTTTTCATATGGGCAAAAAAGATGATGAGGTTTTCCCGATAAAAACATATATTGATTTTGGTCTAGATAAACAACCAAAAGAAGAACTAAAATTTGAACCAATGTCTCCCATGCTTGAGTATTTAGGCAAGGCTAAACCGCACGAAAGAGTTTGGATACAGTTTTTGATGGTGCCTCACACAAAAATGGGTTTAAAAGAAGGTAAACTAGTAGAAAAAGATTCTTGGGAGACTGCAGCAAAGAAAGTAGTAAACGAGTTAATGGGCAGAGATAAAGATAAAACTGGCCCTGAGGAAACTGACAATCGTCCAATCCTTACTCTGTCTGAAAGAGACACAATTGCAGCCATAGAAAGAAACGTTAGCAAATATGCTTATGAAGTTGGAATCAGGGCTATGTACATTGCTGAAATTGGCAAATTTGACTCAGATATGATCAGTCCTTTAGTGAAAACATTTGCCCAGTACGACATGTTTGGTAGAAATATTTTTAAAGTTAGATGGCGAACAGACTTTAATTATATGTTTTTTCAAGACATTACTGGCCAGAGAGTTTTGAACGCAAAAAAGCGTGAGTTAGAAAACTACAAAGCTCGTTACTACATTAAGGAGGAAAAGCTATCAGCCATTGATGATTTTAAGGTCATGTCAGTCGAAGAACTAGCTACTATATGGCACATACCAGGCTCTTCTGTGGTTACCCCTAACTTAACCCGAGTTGACTCAGTAAGAAAAGAAGCCCCAGCCAACCTTCCAACTGGAAACTTTTAGATCTTTCATATGTTCAACCAACCATTAATACCAACGCCTTTAGAAGATGGTGTAGAAACAAGAAAACCGCGTAAGCGAGCGCTTTTAAAATTTTTCTTATTTATTTCAATTATTTTTTTAACTATTGTCATACTGGTTTGGCTAGAAGTAAAAAACCTCAATCGACCAAATGACAATTTTCCGAGTAATCAACCAATCACTATTGAACAAGGTACTGATGTTCGACAAATAACACAAATACTTGAATCATTCGGTGTCGTTCGCTCCAAGCACTTACTCTATTACACGTTGGTTTTGTTTTATGATCCGACTACAATCAAGGCTAGCACCTATATCTTTGAGTCACCAATCACCACTAGGGAAGTGGCCAAACGTCTAGCAGAGGGAGACTTTGATACAGATTTGATCCGTTTTACACATTACGAAGGTGAACGGTTCACCCAGCTGGCTAGCCGGGCTGAAAAAATACTATTCGAGTTCTCGGCAGAAGATTTTATTAAAGTGGCAAAAGAACAAGATCTAGAAGGAAAATTATTTCCAGAAACATATTTCGTACCTGCGACATTTAATGAGGAAGACTTACTTGAACTTTTAACAAAGACATTCAATGAAGAGATTGAAAAACTTTCAGATCAGATCAATACACACCAGCTTTCCTTAGACGAAATACTCGTACTCGCGTCAATCATAGAAAGAGAAGCCAACTCGCCAGAATCAATGAGATTAGTTTCTAGCGTACTTCAAAACAGAATGGAAATCGGCATGGCTCTACAAGCAGATGCCTCCATAGAGTACATTCTCGACAAACCTTTGGCCGAACTCACTCCGGATGACCTAGAAATCGATTCTCCGTATAATACGTATCTTTACCCAGGACTTCCACCAACCCCAATTGGCAACCCTGGACTAGATGCAATTATGGCTGTCTTAGAACCTGCTCCATCTGAGTACTTCTACTACATAACTGATGATGATGGTGAGTTTCACTATTCAAAGACTTATTCAGAGCACCTAAGAAATATTGAAATGTATTTGAGATAAATTAAACGGCACCGTAGTGCCGCCTCGTGTAACCGCTGAAGTTCACACGATTAATCTTTTAGCTCTGGAATGTTTACATTTACAATTCCATCTTTTTCCAACTCGACAATCATTCTTCTTATGCTTATTTTTAAGATTGCCCTGAAATATGGAAGTGTCTCCTTATCTAAACAAAAAGACTGGTTGAACAAAGCCTTTTCTCCTTTATAGACAACTCCATCGATTCTCAATTTTGGTACAGAAGCTACATGTCGAATCAAATAATTGTTGAGGTTTATCAAATTTGAAAAAGATTCAACATTTTTTGTAAAATCTTCACTAAAGGGATTGGCGATCTCCCCCCTCTTGCATATGTTTTTCATGGTGTATTTTGATAGACATACTGAGCACCTTTTTAAATGGAACAAATTTATACAAAAGTATAACAGTTTTAGTTTTTGTCAACAATATGCTAGAGTCTTCGAATGAGAAAGAAACAAACAGTATTTGTTGGGTTATCTGGAGGGGTGGATTCGTCGGTGGCGGCCGCGCGCCTTTTGGCGCGCGGCTACAACGTAGTCGGAGTTTTTATCAAAGTCTGGCATCCAGAGTTTATGGTGTGCAACTGGGAACAAGAGAGGCTGGACGCCATGCGGGTAGCAGCTCATTTAGAGATACCTTTTCTTACTTGCGACGCTGAAGCAGAATACCGCGATGAAGTGGCAAAATATTTCATAGAGGAATACAAAACAGGTCGAACACCTAATCCAGACGTAATGTGTAACAAAGAGGTCAAATTTGGTGCCTTTTTGCGCTTTGCAAAAGAAAGAGGGGCTGACTTCATTGCGACTGGTCACTATGCACAACGCATAAACCCAACGAACACTACAGAGAATGACAAGATTACAAAGGGTGGCCCTGTGCCGAAAGCTGAGATGCATCGGGGAGTAGACAGTAACAAAGACCAAACATATTTTTTATGGACCTTAACTCAAGATCAGCTTGATTACACACTATTTCCAATTGGCGATACACCAAAGTCACAAATCCGTAAAGAAGCAGAAAAACTAGGTTTACCTACAGCTATAAAAAAAGACAGTCAAGGGATCTGCTTTCTAGGCCATGTTGATATTCCTGAGTTTCTTTCCCATTACATAGACCTAAAAAAAGGTGATGTGTTAGATGAAGCTGGGAAAGTAGTAGGAAAGCATAAAGGAGCACTGGTTTATACAATTGGTCAGCGTCACGGCTTCACCCTGAACACGAAAGACACAGCCAGAGAAGCAATGTACATTTCCAGCAGAGACATTGAATCTAACACTATTACAGTAAACTCTACTAAACCAGAAACAAACCCAGGCAATAATTTATTGATTTCTAATGTTGTTCTTAGAAGCCAGCTCAAGGATGGAGAAATTCTCGAAGCACAATTTAGATACCGCCAGGCACCGTTTAAAGTTGTAGCTCATGAGGCAAAGAATAACTCTATGATATTAACTATTTTAAAACCAACTGAAGTTGCGGTGGTTGGTCAATCCTGTGTATTATACAAAGGATCACAATGCATTGGTGGTGGTATACTTGCTTAATGCCAATAACTATTACTAAGGCCGATGGGACGGCTGAGTTCTTTAAGATAGAAAAGCTACGTCGTTCTCTAAGGCGTGCTGGAGCTAGTGCAGACGAAATTAACGAAATCGTCACAGAAGTAAATAAGACTCTATATGATGGAGTGCAAACACAAGAAATTTACCGACACGCTTTTAGCCTGCTGCGAAACGCCAGACCACCAGCTGCAGCCAGATATTCACTACGAAGAGCCTTGTTTAACCTCGGTCCCACGGGTTTTCCTTTTGAAAAATTTCTAGGTCGACTTTTCGAACTTGATGGTTACAAAATAAGGACTGGTATCATTATTCAAGGTAAATGTGCTCCGCACGAAATAGACCTGGCTGCCTATAGAAAAGACCATAGTTTTGTCGGTGAAGCCAAATTTCACTCTAGACCGGGAGTAAAATCTGATTTACAAGTTGCCATGTACTCTTACGCCCGACTTTTAGATCTGAGAGACGCCAGTATTTGTTCCGAAGATATTTGTGGCATAAAAGAGTTTTGGTTAATTACAAATACCAAGTTCACAACCACAGCTCAAGATTATGGTAATTGTGTCGGTTTAAAAATGCTTAGCTGGGATTACCCCAAAAATGACAACCTGCACGACAGAATACAAAGAGCGGCTGTTTATCCGATTACAGTGTTACAAAACTTATCATCTTCACAAGCTGAAACACTGATTGCTCGTGACATTATACTTTGTCGAGATATTCTAGCGCACGAAGCAGTCTTGCGACACCTGCACCTACCGAAGCGTAAGCACGAAGCCCTAATGCAAGAAGTACGAGCCCTTTGTGGTCAAAAATAGCATTCAAAACAGTCATTCTGTCAATGTTACTGCGCTATTTGCCTTGTGTTATACTCACAGCATTACTTAATTACAGCAAATCATTAAACTTTTTGTATGGCAGAAGAAAAACAAGACGGACAGAAGACATTAGTTGCCTTCGTAGTCGGACTCCTTATCGGCGGAATGTTAGTTTGGGCTTTTTCTGGCCCTAGTGCTAATGCTCCTGATGGAGACATGAAGGACGATAGTTCAGCAGAAGTAGTGGAATCAGAGACCGTTACTGTACCAAACACAGACAATACTGGAGGGACAACAGATCAAGAAGTTATGAAGGAACTTCCAGTACTAGAGGTTGGTGACGGCTCAGTTAATGTAGAGGACCAGGAAGCATCTGCTTCAGTAAAACTAGAAAGCGCAGTATACCCAGTTAGCGAAGGATGGATCGGCGTACGAGAGTACAATGATGGTAAACTTGGCTATATTCTTGGTGTAGTTCGATTCAGCGAATCATACGGTCTAGTACCATCCGAAATTATCTTGCAACGTTCCACAACACCAGATCGACAATACGCTGTAGTAATCTTTACTGAGGATGGTGATTACGACTTCAGTCTGGCCGGAGATGTTCAGATCGACAAAATCTTCGATACATTCACTGCTAAATAGATAGCTAACTTGAAGAATTTCGAAAAAGTCCACTTTAGTTGGGCTTTTTCTTATGTATAACTAATTTGACGCAAATATAAATAAGAACTAATCTTGAAACAGACCTTATAAAAAGGAGTGAGTATGCGCATCCTGATCAGCTTAATTGTATGTATGTTTTTCATTTTTGTTTACCTTAACAATAATGTTTGGACATACAACGTAAACGTAGAGGAGCTCGGACAAGCATTCGATCTGAAATTGTTCGACTCAGCGCTCACATTCGTTTTTGGATGGATGACGTATGTGATTATCTACCCTAACAAATGGGGTGACTAACAAAGAACTGGCTTGTACGACAGTTCTTTTTTGCACTTAACTCATGATGTTATAATAAACAAATGGCAGAATATACATATAAATACAACCCTAATCGAAAAGCTGAGTGGAACTACGGTGGAGAAAAGTGGCGACTATCTAGGTCAAAAATCGACTTCTTTTTTGAGTGTCCAAGATGTTTCTATCTTGATAACGTTTTAGGAACTAAGCGCCCTGGTTTTCCATCATTTAATTTAAACATCGCTGTAGACGAATTGTTTAAGAAAGAGTTTGATAAATACCGAAAAACCCAAAAACCGCACCCGATAATGAAAAAATTTAAAATTGACGCTGTACCTTTTGAACATAAAAACATGGATACCTGGCGCGACCCATTTGTCGGTATTACACATACACATAAACCAACAGGTCTGACCGTAAGCGGGGGAGTAGATGACATCTGGGTCGCGCCAGACGGCTCACTTATCATTGTAGATTATAAATCAACCTCAAAAGAAGGGCGGATCGACAAACTGGGTGATAGTCCATGGGAGAAGCAATACACACGCCAGCTTGGGGTCTATAAGTGGCTACTAGAGATGAATGGTTTTAGTGTCCAACCAACCGGGTACTTAGTCTATGCAAATGCTGACAAATCATTACCGGAGTTTGGAGACAAACTTATATTTGAGACAACCTTAGTACCGGTAGAAGCCGATGTCAGCTGGATAAACTCCACGCTAGCAGAAATTAAAGCCTGCCTTAATGAAAAAGACTTGCCACCATCTGGTGACTCATGTGAATTTTGTCCGTATCGGGAAGCAGCAGGAAAGAAACTGCAAGCAATCCATTTTGCTAACAAAATTAAATAGGCTTACTTCACATGAAAAACTTTACAACTAAAGTTACAGAAGTAGTTAAAAAAATCCCTCTAGGGGAGGTGCGTAGCTATATGGAGGTGGCCAGCGCAGTCGGCCACCCTAAAGCCGCCCGTGCCGTCGCTAATATAATGGCGAAAAATTTCGACAAAACTATACCCTGCCATCGAGTTATTCGTAGCGATGGCAGTCCCGGTGGATACAATCGAGGAGGAGAGACGGCAAAAAAGCTTTTATTAAAAAGAGAAGGTGTTGTATTATAGTTGGAACTCTATGTATTCGTACAAAATTGAACAAGCCATAAAAGCAGCATCATTACTTCACCAGGACCAACTTAGAAAAGGTTCGGTACCATTACCTTACCTAACCCACCTAATGGCTGTTACTCTGATTCTAAGAGACTACACAACTGACGAAGATACCTTGGTAGCTGGGTTACTGCACGACACCTTAGAGGACACAGACTACACCTACGAAGAGTTGGTCGAGGATTTTGGAGAAAAAGTCGCACTAATCGTACAAACTTTAACTGAACCAGGAAGCAGCGACCAAGATAAACAGTCCTGGCTTGAAATCAAAAAAAATTATGCGAAACAGCTTCGTAAAGGTCCTATAGAAGCAGTGATGATTGCCGCAGCCGACAAAACTCACAACTTTAGAAGTATGGTAGAGGATTACTATGATGACCACAACGGGTTCTTGAGGGAATTTGGTACACACCTCGACAATAGGCTAGAAGCATACCAAAATATCGCAAATGCTATCAACAGCAGACTAGCAGATGGTATAGTACACGAGTTCAATCACACATTTAAAACCTATAAAGATTTTATATTCGATGTCAAAGACAACCTCAGCTAAAGCAAAAAACAAAACATCAGTTACCGGATACACCTTTATCAAAAGTGCTGGTGGGGTGGATGAGTACCAGCTCAAAAGCAATGGACTTCGTGTTTTGTATCACAATCGCCCAGAAACAGGCGTGGTTACAACTAATGTCACTTATCTAGTTGGAGCCAGAGATGAAGAAAGGGGAGTGACCGGTGTCGCACACATGCTTGAGCACATGTTGTTTAAGCCAACCGAAACTGATGTAAAGCAGGGAATTAAGTCTGGTAAAAGCATGCAGTTTGAACGTGAGACCGGTTGCATCTTAAATGCCAACACCTGGAAAGACCGAACCACATACTACTTCAGCTACCCTAAGGAGCTTTTGAACGAAGCGCTTCAAATTGAAGCAGAGAGAATGAATGGTGTGATTCTAAATGATAAAGAATTAAAGCCTGAGCAAGGCAATGTCCTTAGTGAGTTTGACATGTACAATGGCGACCCGCATTTCGCCCTTTCTGTCCAGATGTGTAGCACCGCCTTTCATTCTCATCCTTATGGACATGAAACTATTGGCTATCGAGAAGATATAGAAGACTATACACCTGATAAGCTGGAAAAGTTTTACCGAAATTATTACCGACCTGACAATGCCGTTATGATGGTTATTGGTGATATTGATAAGAAGACAGCTCTTGAAGCAGTGCGTAAGTCATTCGGTGACATCAAAAACCCTGACACTTCTATACCAAGATTTACAATCAGGGAACCGAAACAAGAAGGTGTCCGTAGAATTTCAATCGAAAGAGAGTCAAACACAAATATCGTATCTATCGGTTTTAAACATGAAGGCTTCCCAACAAAAGACTGGTTCGTAACTAACATAATGTTGGGTATTCTATCTACTGGTCCGGAAAGTATTCTTCATCGTTTATTAATCGACACAGGCAAGGCATCGAGTGTTGACGGAGCAATTGAACCCACTTCCGAAACAAACCTCGGACTACTTAGTGTCACCTTGGCAGAAGGTCAAACTCACAATGAAATTGAAAGTCTAGTACTCAATAGCTTCAAGGCCTTAGACGCAAAAACAATAAGTCCACTACTAAAAAAAGCTAAGGCAGGAATTCTAACAGACGAAATGTTTGCTAGACAGCATTCATTACGAATTGCACAAGAACTTACTGAATACGTATCATCTGGACAATGGGAGGTCTATGCGAGAACACCTGAAATATTAAAGTCTATAACTACAAAAGATATTTTGGACTCTATCAAGAAAAACTTTGAAGAAAACAACCTTACTATTGGCTACTTTGTTGGGAAAAACTAGTATGAAATACCACATAAATAAATCTGAGAACTACTCACTAGCAACTATTATTCCTAAGCAAACACCAACTGTTAGCGCGCTAATTACAGTCGATGTTCATGACGAAAGAACTGTAGCAGATCAGTCAGCGCAATTAATGTATGGGGACGCGATACTTTCTGGAACAGATAAGCACACAAGAGAGGAATTTCTAAACGCTGTAAATACTTTAGGCGCAACTTTAAGCGTAAATGTTGGAAGCGGAGTAGTGACTTTTTCCCTAAAGTCTAGAAAGGAACATTTTGGAAAGCTTTTGAGTCTTTTTGAAGCGATGATGATTTCACCGTTATTTTCGAAAGCCGAACTACAAAGAATTCGCACTACTGTACACAACGAACTTATCGAATCAAAAGAAGACTCAAAGAGTATTGCTCAGGAAAATCTACTTAATACTATTTATGGATTCAGTGACCGAAAGTACACATACCCAATAGAGGAAACTATTGAGTGTGTCAAAACAACTCAAGTTAGACACATCAAGGCTCTACACAGTAAGGTTCTTAGTCGCAACTGGACATGTAGCATCGCCGGCAACTCAACTGAATGTGAAAAACTTCACAAAACTGTGAAGAGAATAACTAATAATTTTTCTTGCAAGGATACCACTTCTATCCATCAACAAAAGACTCCGAAACAAGTGGCGGTTTTGAGTAACATACCTAGTCGTTCTAACATCGATTTCAGCATTGGTGCTCCACTACCAATCACATTACATCATCCTGATTACGTCCCACTCAGTCTTGGATTAGCAGTGTTAGGAAGGTGGGGAGGCTTTTCGGGACGACTTATGAGTACTGTTCGAGAATTGGAAGGTCTGACCTATGGAATCTACGCAAAGTTAGAAGGCTTTTCTGGAACAGAGCAGGGTTACTGGAGAATTATCACTTTCTTCGCGCCAGACAAGGCACTACAAGGACTTGAATCTACTTTTCGAGAAATCAAAAAACTCTATAATAAAGGTATTACGAAAGCGGAGCTGGAAAAGTTTAAGACGATTATGAACACCAGCCAAGTCCTTCTTAACGACTCAATCGGTGGACTGTTGAGTGATCTTCACTCTTATCATTACAACGGTTTTTCGTTGGATGAGATGAAGGAACATAAGAATAGAGTCAATTCTCTAACTCTTGATGAGGTAAATAAAGCAATAAAAACATACCTAAACCCTAACAACTTAACCATCTCGGGCGCGGGACCAACTAAAACTGTTCAAAAGAACATCAAAGATTTTATTAAGTCTGTGTAATAATGTTTCTAATATGAATTTACTTTTTTGGGGTCTTACAGTTGGAACAATCGGCAAAGCAATGCTCGCAGTTGGAGTGCTTATTGCGCATACAGAGCTCGCTCACGAACGCAAAATAGACAAGTTAGTCCTCAAAAGCTTTAGGCTTGAACATTCACTTACTATAGCTGGATTAGTTCTTATCGTGGCTGGCTACGGTATGGAAATTTACTTCTATGACTTTGTTTCAATGCTAACCTGCTTTGGCTCAGAGTGCGCCCTAAACGCAGCTGCTATCCTGTCTCAGTAACTTCTACATTGATTTACAGTATTGTGTTATATTCACAATACTGTAAATTATTGAATCTATGAACAAAGGCAACGACATTCGTAAAAAATACCTAGATTTCATGGCCAAAAACGGCCATGCTGTTATTCCGTCATCTGCTCTTGTACCAGAAAATGACCCGACGACTCTTTTTACCGGTAGCGGTATGCAGCCACTTGTACCGTACCTGATGGGAGAAACCCACCCAAAGGGCACCAAGCTAACTGACTCACAGAAGTGCTTTCGAGCTGAGGACATAGAAGAAGTGGGAGATAATCGACACACTACTTTTTTCGAAATGCTTGGAAACTGGTCACTGGGTGACTATTTTAAACAAGAACAACTTCCTTGGTTCTATTCATTTTTGACTGACGAAGTAGGACTTAATCCAGAAAATATATACGTTACAACATTTATTGGTGACGAAAAAGCAAATGTTCCCAAAGATACAGAAGCTGTAGACATATGGAAGAAACTCTTCACTGAGAAAGGTATCTCTGCTGGCGTGGCTGAAATGGGCTCAGAAGAAGAGGGTGGTGAAAGGGGAATGAATGAAGGCGAAAGAATCTTTTACTACGACGCAAGTAAGAACTGGTGGACGCGCGCTGGAAAGATTCAAAACATGCCAGTGGGTGAAATAGGAGGTCCTGATAGTGAGGTGTTCTATGATTTTGGTACTCCACATGACACAAAGTTTGGTAAACACTGCCACCCAAACTGCGACTGCGGACGTTTTCTTGAAATCGGGAATTCTGTATTCATGGAATACATCAAGACAGAAAACGGCTTTGAAAAACTACCAAAGCAAAACGTTGATTTTGGTGGAGGTCTTGAGCGTATCGCAGCAGCGGCAATAGAAGAGAATGACATGTTTAAAGTTGATTTACTTTGGAATGTGGTTGAAAAAATCCAAACCTTGTCTGGAAAGAAATATGAAGATAATCTAGTCGCTTTTAGAGTTGTGACTGATCATGTTCGAGGAGCAACTTTCATGATTGGAGACGGCATACTACCAAGCAATACTGAACAAGGTTATTTCGTACGGAGGCTACTTCGTAGAGCAGTACGCTACGCTGACATGATTGGAGTTCCTGAGGGAATGTTTTCTGACCTCGCAGAAGCTGTAATTCAAACCTACAAAGGACATTACACAAATCTTAAGGATAAGGAGGAGGAAATAAAACAAACAATTACTCAAGAAGAGGCGCAATTCCGCAAGACACTTGAAAATGGACTCAAACAGTTTAATAAAATCTCACTTCAGGTTCATGTAAATACCAAGATAGTGGACGGTAAAAAAGTTCTAGACAAGGAATCAACCGTAACAAAAAAAGCTATCAGTGCTCAGAATGCCTTTGATTTATTTACTACTTACGGTTTTCCGATTGAGTTAACTGAAGAAATTGCTGAAGAGAAAGGACTAATTGTCGACAAGGACGGCTTTGAAAAGCTTATGGAGGAACATCGAGAAAAGTCTCGAGCAGGAGCTGAACAAAAGTTTAAAGGAGGACTTGCTGATCACTCTGAAACAGTGGTTCAGTATCACACTAGTACACACCTCCTTCTAGCTGCACTTAGACATTTTCTGGGAGACCATGTACACCAAGCTGGCTCAAATATCACCGGGGAACGCCTTCGTTTTGACTTCACTCATCCTGAAAAAATCGAACGGGAAACTTTAGACAAAATCGAAGCCTGGGTAAACAAAGCTATTCAAACTGGAGGAAAGGTTACTATCGACATGATGAGCAAGGACACAGCAGAGAAGGATCCGACTGTGGAGGGCAGTTTTTGGGACCGTTATCCTGACGAAGTAAAGGTTTACACAGTAAAAGGCAATGACGGAACAGTTTTTTCGCGCGAGCTATGCGGAGGACCCCACGTAGAAGCACTGGAAAACATTAGTGGTACATTTAAGATTAAAAAGGAAGAATCTTCTTCTGCCGGTGTGCGGCGAATTAAGGCTGTCCTTGAAAGCTAGTTTTATCCACTCAAGACTGACAGAAAATCTAATCATAATTTAGATACGCTGTTATACTGTATCAATGTCGTTATTTGGCCTAAGCAAGGCAAAAACTCGCTACGGAGTGATCATTGATATAGGCTCAGGGAGCGTCTTAGCTTCTATCGTGCATTCTGACCCTAATAAACTACACCCAGATATTCTATGGTCACATCGTGAGCACGTTCCTTTGAAAAATATTTCTTCTATGGAGCAAAGTGCTAAAGCCATTATGACCGCTCTGGTCAATGCTTCTATGCAACTAGATGCAGAAGGGAGGAAGCACCTGTACGATTTTGATAGTAAGGCTGAGCTAGGCGAGTTTCAATGTGGTATTTCTGCTCCTTGGTCTTACACTATCACCAAGTCTATTAACTATACTCAAGAGAATGACTTTGAAATAACCAACGAACTAATTGCTCAACTCTACAGTGCGATCGGGGACAAAATCAAGAATGACATAAATCAAGACGAGGTATTAAGTGCACTTGGTCTAAAGGTTATTACCAGACTGCTTATGGATTTAACTGCAAACGGATACCATATTAACCAACCAGAAGGTAACCGCTCTAACACCCTCGGAATTTCACAAGGAACAGCAGTCGCCCAACAACACCTAATAGACGCCATGGATGAGATCCATGACAAACTTTTCGCTAAAGCTGACAACAGAAGACTGTCTTTTATTCTTATGCTTTACACGATGACAAAAGAACTTCTAAACCAAAATTACGATGTCTGCCTAGTAGATGTTACTTATGAAGCCACAGAAATTGGCGTTGTACGAGATGGAATTCTTACTTATTGCACACACACACCATTTGGTTCATTTTCATTAGCAAGAGAAATCGCTCAAATAGTCAAGATTCCATTACATGAGGCATTTGGTTATTTACATACTGAAAAACCTTTTGCTTTTTTGGCAAGTTTAAACGAAAAACAAAAAGTTGATGTTGAGTTAGTTTTTGAAGCTTACATAGAGAAGATCACAGAGTTATTTAAAGAAACCGGAGACAGTTTATCTATTCCAAAGAGAATTTCGCTTCACACTGACATTAAATCTGAACCTTTGTTCACAGACCTGATCGGTAAGGCAGTCACAAGAAACCTTAAAACTTCACCTATCATCACTACTATTTCTTCTAAAATTATAGATTTGTGCTACAAAGACCAGACCGAAAACTCTAGTCAGAAAAATGTTCCTCCGGACACTGCTTTATTGTTGTCAGCCCAGTTTTTCCACAATAAAGACCAATATGATACCTACGAATACTTTTAAGCCTATATACTGTAATATATACATATGACAAAAAAATGGAACTTGCAGGACATAAGACCTGCGGAGCCCCGCAAATCGCGAGCACCAAGACCCACTAGTACTTCTCCCGAGCCAGCTCCGGTAAGACAAGCTATTACAGAGCGTGAGCATATACCAAGCATCGTTATTCAAGACGGAACAAATAAAGAAAGTCGCAGACTAATTGTCTCAGTTTTCTTGTTTATAGTTATTGTCGGAGGAGCAGTCGGACTTAGCGCCTTGATGGGAAAAACAGAACTTACCATTAATCCGGAACATCGTACACCAAATATTAGTGCCGAATTCGTTGCTTATCCCAACAAAAGAGATGCTGCACTTAGCTACGAAGTGATGACCCTAGAAACAACTGGAGAAGCACAAGTGAAAGCAACCGGTCAGATACAAGTTGAAAAGCAAACAACAGGAAAGATCGAGATAATTAAAACAACACCAGGGACTGAGCGACTAATTAAAAACACACGTTTTCGTGGTCCTGGAGGTTTAATCTTTAGAATCCAAGAATCTGTAGTTGTTCCAGGTGCAGTTAAAGATGGAGAAGGCGCTAGCGTTCCTGGTACTATTCAAGCCGAAGTATTCGCCGATGAACCGGGCGAAGAATACAATCTTCCCGCTGGATCTGCATTCACTATCCCTGGGTTTGAAGAGAATGGTTTTACTGAGCTATACAAATCAATCACAGCTCGCAATCCAGAGAGCTTTACTGGTGGTTACAGTGGTCCGCAGTTCAAGATCGATGAAAGTGAACTAAGTACTGCCAGACAAGCTCTCCAAATACAACTTCGCGACAATCTTCTAATGCGAATTGACTCAGAAAAACCTGCTGATTTTATTGCTTTTAAAGATTCAGTAGCCATAACCTACAATCAACTACCAGCAGTCGAATACGGCCAAGACTTAGTCACTATTAAAGAGCAGTCTGTACTACAGGTCCCGCTTTTCCAAGTAACAGAATTTGGTTCATTCCTAGCGAAAGAAACTGTACCGACATATGAAGGGGGGCCAGTTAGAGTTGACGACACAACTGCCCTTACTTTCCAATACACATCACCAACCACAAGCTCTAGTATTATTGCTAACGAACCATCTTTAACATTTAAGCTAACAGGAAAACCGCTACTAATCTGGGAATATGATGCAAAGAAGTTAGCTAATGATCTAGCTGGACTACCTAAAACCGCTATTAATAACGCTATCACTGCTTATCCAGGGATCAGCTCAGCCATAGTACACATCACTCCTTTTTGGAAGCGAACATTTGCTGAAGACCCTGAAGAAATCATTATTATCGAAGAATTAAAAGATATCGAATAATTGTCCACAACAATAACAAGATCGTCTGTTGACGGTTTTGTTATTATTTGTTAGTATCACCCACGTTTAATGGATCAAGAGACATCAACGGTCAAGGACGATTTAGTGTATGGAATTGTAGAGGAAGCTCTACCCAATGCTCTTTTTCGTGTCACCGTAGAAGGGGAGGCGGAGCCCGTTCTCGCATACTTGGCAGGCAAGATGCGAAGATTCCGGATTCGAGTACTAGTCGGCGACAAAGTCGGCATGGTGATCGATCCATATGGAGGAAAAGCGCGGATAACAAAGCGTCTATAAACAATAATTATGAAAGTACGATCATCAGTTAAAAAAATGAGTCCAGACGATAAAATCGTCAAGCGACGAGGAGTGGTCTTCGTAATCAACAAGAAGAAGCCACGACATAAACAAAGACAAGGTTAATATGAGAATTTCAGGTATTACAATTCCAGACGATAAACAATTATCTTTTGCACTAACTTCTGTGTACGGTATTGGAGCTACTCGTTCTAGGAATTTGCTCGATGAACTTAAAATCGAGCACACTAAGAAAGCCGCTGACCTTTCTACAGACGAAGAAAACGCTATCCGCGAAAAAATTGAAGCTTTCACTATTGAAGGTGAACTTAAGCGACAAGTTGCAGGAAACATTAAGCGCCTAAAAGACATTGGTTCATACCGTGGATCACGTCATGCTAAGCGTCTACCAGCTCGGGGACAACGAACTAAAACTAACTCACGAACACTTAAGGGTGCGAAGAAAACTATGGGTAGTGGACGTCGTAAGCTGGAAAAGACTTAATTATTAATATTCATTCAACGTAACGACATATGGGTAAGAAACGTATCATGAAGAAGAGCGGTGGCTCAGATGTAGCAGGTACATCACGAGCGCTAAACCGCATTCCAAAAAGAAAGTTAGCAACAGGCCGACTTAACATTTTGGCAACCTTCAATAACACACTAGTAACTCTTTGCGATGACAAGGGTAATTCAGTGATGGCAGCTTCTAGTGGTGCTCTTGGTTTCAAGGGTTCACGAAAAAGTACTCCTTTTGCAGCTGCTAAGGTAGGAGAAATCATCGGAGAAAAAGCACAACAAATGGGCATGAAAGAAGCTGAAGTTATAGTCCGAGGTGTTGGAGCAGGGCGCGAGTCTGCTCTCCGTGCTTTTGCAGGAAAGGGTATTGGTATTAGTCGAATAACTGACAGAACCCCAATCCCATTTAATGGCCCTCGTGCACCTAAGGCTCGACGAGTATAGTTTTTAGCTTATGAAAATTGGACCAAAATTTAAAATTGCCAAGCGACTAGGAGCACCTATCTTTGAGAAAACACAATCTCAAAAATTCGAACTTTCTCTAGCACGTAGCGCAAACCAACGACGCGGAAAGCGACCTGGCCAAGCCAGTGACTACAAACGTCAGCTTATAGAAAAGCAGAAGTTGCGTTTTACATACGGAATTTCAGAGAAGCAACTTCGCCGTTATCACGATGATGCCGTAGAAAAGAGCAATCAACCAGTTGCAGTAATGATGGAACGCCTAGAATCTCGTCTAGATAACGTCATCTACAAAATGGGCCTAGCAAAGACTCGACGTCTAGCAAGACAAATTGCTTCACACGGACACATCTGTGTAAACGGCAAAAAAATGACTATTCCTTCACACAAGGTAAAAGTTGGAGACGTATTATCTATCCGTGAGGGTAGCCGTCAAACAGGACTTTTTATCGACTTAAAGGAAAAACATGAAACAGCCGGCCTACCAGCCTGGGTAACATTTGATGTTAAAAAGATGGAAGGAGAAATGAAAGCATTACCAATATACAATCCCGCCGAGACTCTGTTTGATCCTGAACAGGTGATGGAATTCTACAGTAGATAGGATTAGGAATTACAAATAATTTTAAGTTAAAAACAAAAATATGTTGGAAACAAATGTAACTCTACCGTCAAAGCCTCGAGTAGTCTCAGAAGAAGAAAACCGAGGAATCTTTGAAATCGATGGTCTATATCCTGGCTACGGTCATACTCTAGGTAACTCACTACGTAGGATCATTCTTTCATCTCTTCCGGGAGCTGCGATTACTCAAGTCAAGATAGACGGGGTTGAACATGAATTCTCAAGCCTTGATGGTGTAAAAGAAGACATCATTACCATCCTCTTGAACTTACGTCGTATTCGTCTAAACACTCACTCGGAAGAACCAATGACTATCTCTTTGAAAAAGAAGGGGGCTGGTCCTGTGACAGCAAAAGACATCGACGCACCGACTCAAGTTGAAATCCTTAGTCCTGATCAACACATCGCTGAAATCACTAACAAAAGCACTGAACTAAACATTGAAATGACAGTTGAAAGAGGTCTTGGTTACGTGCCACGAGAAGTTCATCAAAAAGATAAGATGGAAATCGGAACTATCGCACTAGATGCTGTATTTACACCGATCCGACGCGCTAACTACGAAGTAGAAAACATGCGTGTAGGAGACCGTACAGACTACAACCGACTACGAGTTATTATCGAAACAGATGGTACTTACTCTGCCCGCGAAGCTCTTGAGAAAGCTATTGAGATAATGATTCACCAGCTTAAAGCAGTAATTGGATTCCAAGATCAGCACCAAGAAGCTGCTCCGAAGGTGGAAGAAGCTCCCGCTGAAGAAACTTCTGCTCCTGACCAGGAAGTCTTAAAAACACGAATTGAAGCACTTGACCTTACTAGCCGAACACTACAAGCACTAGAAGAAGCATCAATCCGAACTATTGGTGGGCTTGTACGAAAGAAAAAAGATGATATCCTAGCACTCGACGGCATTGGACCAAAAGGATTTGAAGAAATTCAAGACCTACTTGGAAAAATGAAGCTCAGACTAGAAGAATAAGCTTATGCGACACGCAAATAACAAAAGAACACTAAGTCGATCACGAAGCCAGCGCACTGCCTTGGTACGTGGTTTGGCTGTGTCTCTCATCCGAGATGGTCAGATTAAGACTACTTTGGCTAAAGCTAAAGAACTACAACCAAACATCGAACGCCTAGTAACTCATGCTAAGAAAGACACTATTCAGTCACGACGGCTGGTAGCGAGCAATCTTGGTGAGCCGGCTGATGTTGTTATGAACAAATTATTTAAAGACATCGCCCCAAAGTTCGTAGAACGAAACGGAGGTTATACTCGCGTTGTGAAACTAGGTCGGACTTCACCAGGACGTGACGAAGCAATTATAGCTTTTGTTGAATAAATACTATGACTACTGAAACTACAACTAACAAAACTTACACCATCGACGCGACTGGAAAGCGACTTGGAAAAGTTGCAACTGAAGCGGCTTCTGTAATGCTAGGTAAGAATGATCCAACCTTTGCTAAGCACACCATGGCCGATGTACAAGTTACTATCGAAAATGTAAGCAAGCTAGATATTCCAGAAAGAAAAGAAGGTGAAATATACCAAAGCTACTCTGGATACCCAGGAGGACGAAAGGAAGAAACCCTAATTCACCTAGCCAAGCGACTTGGTTACAATGAAGTAATGAGACGTTCTGTGGCAGGAATGCTTCCTACCAACAAGCACAAGAAACGACTACTAGCCAAATTAGTAATTACTGAATAACCGTATGTCAGCAGCAAAAACAACCTACGTTGAAGGCATTGGACGTCGCAAGACATCTTCTGCTCGAGTACGTCTTACTCCAGCCTCAAAGACTGAAGTCATAGTCAATGGTAAGCCACTGAATGAATACTTTGGTAATCTTTCACACCAAAAAGACGTTCTTTCAGTACTAGATACAAAAGACGCTGGTATAGAACACTACAGCATCACAGCAAAAGTGTACGGTGGTGGTATCTCTTCTCAAGCAGAAGCAATCCGACTTGGAATTGCTCGAGCTCTAGTAAAAGAAAAGGCAGATCGACGAAGTCCACTTAAGCTCCTCGGATTCCTTAAGCGAGACCCACGTTCTGTAGAACGAAAGAAATTCGGTCTTCGAAAAGCTCGAAAGCGACCAGCTTGGTCAAAGCGTTAAGCTTCAAAAAATCCCTTAGGGGATTTTTTGTTATTTATTTGATTGACACATTCAAAATTAAAAGTATTGTTGTGGCTGGATTAATTGGAGGGTGCTTAGATGCAATTCTTTATACTTTGTTCTTTATTAGTTTTTTCTCAACTTATTTTCAGTGCGGAGGACGATAGTCCTTGGTACGTCGAAGATCAGATTGGTTTCTACCAGTCTAGGAATTCGAGTGTGGATTCTCTTTTTACCAACGAGGTGACAATTCAATACACTAACAATAGCGATAATGGAGTTTATTTTTCTTCCTACTATGACAAAGACTTCTGGAACTATTTAGTTGGAGGAACAACCATATTGAATGGATTCGAACTTGGTCTAGGATTAGGTCAGTCAGACTATAGTGACAAGCGTTGGCTAACGATAAACCCATGGTTATATTATGAAGGAGAAGAAACAACAATCGACATATATATTGAGTATATACCAGAGGAACATGGAGGTGACAAACTCTTTTACCGAACCAGCTTGAACTACCGGGTTAGTGAAGTTGCATACACTGGAATCTATTCAGAACGATGGATAGGCACTGGGCCACTATTCGGTTTTGCTTTGAGTGAACACATTGAGGTCGAGACTATTATATTTGCTTACGACAGAGGATTTAGTTCCTTACTGTTCAGGATGAGAGCAATTTACTAACAATACTTCTATCTAATACAGATGCTAACAACATCTGTATTATTATATTTAATTAGCAAATTTTTGACACCAAACCTTTTTGCATTTATAATACTGCCTGTATGGTGAATATTGATAACGAAAATGAAGATGTAGAGGTAGACATCACCAGCGATGAAAAACCTGAAATTGAAGACTTAGAAATAGAAGATTTAGAAGAAATGAGTGGCGACAAGCTAAAGCAGTTAAGGAAGAAGCTTGAATGTTGCGAGGAAGAGAAACGTGGGATCCTTGAAGATTCCCAGCGAGCAAAAGCAGATTTCCTTAACGCTAAAAGGCGTCTAGACGAGGAAAGAGCTCGAGATCGGGTTCGACACCGCCGTCAGCACGTAGAAGAGCTCCTACCGCTCTGTGACAGCTTCCAGATGGCGATAGGAAACACTGAGGCCTGGGAGAAAGCAGAAGAATCGTGGCGAAAGGGAGTAGAAGGTATCCACACCCAGCTAACTCGACTTCTAGACTCTTACGGAGTAACCACTGTCGACCCAACCGGAGAAGCTTTCGACCCTTACAAACACGAAGCCATCGGAACTGAGGAAGTTGCTGATGCAAAAATGCAAGATAAAGTCATTTCTGTCGTACAAAAAGGGTACGAGATGACAATCGACGGAAAGATTGAAACTATCAGACCGGCTCGTGTAACTACTGGGATTGTTAAGTAAGCAAATAAACGTAGTAATTACTGCGAACTTACGTCAGAAATTGTGCCTTTCCTAGCGCAAATTCCTGGACGCACCAAAACTGACATTATAAGAAAATATTATATACTTACAGAAAATAAATATGGCAAAAATATTAGGAATTGACTTAGGAACAACCAACTCAGCTATCGCTGTGATTGAAGCTGGTGAACCAGTAATTGTAGAAAACAGTGAAGGTGCTCGTACCACTCCTTCTGTTGTAGCTATTTCAAAAACTAACGAAAGGTTAGTCGGACAAATAGCAAAGCGACAAGCAGTTACGAACCCAACAAACACTATTTACGGCATTAAGCGGTTCATGGGCCACAATTACACAGATGATGTAGTTCAAAAAGATAAAGACGTAGTTCCTTACGAAATCAAAAAAGGTGAGGACGGGGGAGTGATAGTTACTATGGACGGTAAGGATTATCGTCCTGAAGAAGCTTCAGCAATGATCCTAACCAAACTAAAAAATGACGCTGAGGCAAAACTTGGTGAGAAAATTACTGAAGCAGTGATTACCGTACCAGCTTATTTCAACGACGCTCAAAGAAAGGCTACTCAAGACGCCGGTAAAATCGCTGGACTTGATGTTAAGCGAATCATTAACGAACCGACGGCTGCAGCACTAGCTTACGGATTCAATAAGAAAAAAGATGAAAAGATTGTTGTTTATGACTTCGGAGGAGGTACATTCGACGTTACTGTTTTGGAAGTAGGTGATGACGTCGTAGAAGTACAATCTACAGATGGAGATGCTCACATGGGAGGGAGGGATATCGACCAAGGAATCGTGAAGTTTTTGATTGATGAATTCAAGAAATCAAACGGTGTTGACCTAGCGAAAGACAAACTAGCTTTACAAAGACTAGATGAGGCAGCTGAGAAGGCAAAACTTGAGCTTTCTTCAACTCCAGAAACTGATGTAAACATTCCGTTTATTTCTCAAGGTTCTGACGGGCCTCTTCATATGGACATCAAACTTACTCGTTCGAAGCTTGAAGAACTAGCGCATGAATACATCGATAAATCTATCGAAATCACCAAGCGAGCACTAGAAGCTTCTGGACTTAAGAAAGAAGAGATTGATGAAATCATCTTAGTTGGTGGACAAACTCGTATGCCAGCAATCCAAAAAGCAGTGAAGGATTTGTTCGGAAAAGAACCAAACAGAACAATCAACCCTGATGAAGTTGTTGCCCTTGGCGCAGCTATTCAGGCTGGTATCTTCCAAGGAGACGTTCAAGACATTACCTTGGTGGACGTTATTCCACTATCACTAGGAATTGAAACAATGGGTAGTGTAAATACGAAGCTAATTGAAAAGAACACACACATCCCAACCAAGAAGCAACAGGTTTTCTCAACCGCAGCTGACAACCAAACATCAACTGAAATCCATATTGTTCAAGGGGAACGTCCAATGGCAGCAGACAACAAATCTCTTGGTAAGTTTGTTCTAGACGGAATTCCGCCAGCTCCTCGTGGCGTACCTCAAATCGAAGTAACATTCGACGTAGACAGTAACGGTGTACTTAACGTAACCGCAAAGGACAAATCAACTGGTAAGGAACAGTCTATTCGAATTGAGGCTAACTCAGGTCTTTCTGAAGATGATATCGAAAGAATGAAGAAGGATGCTGAGGAACACGCTGGTGAGGACGCTAAGAAGAAAGAACTTATCGATGCTCGCAACAATGCTGAGCAGATGGTCTATACAGCTGAAAAAGCTTTGAAAGATCACGACAAAGACGTTCCTGAAGATGTTAAAACTGAAATCAACGACAAAATTAAAGCAGTAAACGAAGCGAAGGGTAAGGATGACAAAGAAGCACTAGCTAAGACTGTTGAAGAGCTCACAACTTCCTTACAGAAAATTGGAGAAATCATGCAAAAGGCAGCCGAAGAAGCTCAAAAGAATTCTGAAGCAGGAGGAAGTACAGAAGAAAAAAAGGATGATGAACCAAACGTTCGAGACGCAGAAGAGGACGAGAAAAAGTAATTGAGACAGTGAGTAGGTGGGACGAAGCCGAAGGCTTCGTCCCACTTCTCATCATCTGAATAATTATCCAGAATTAATACCAAACCATGAAAGACTACTACCAAATACTAGGACTACAAAAAGGCGCTTCAAGAGAAGAAGTCAAGAAGGCTTTTCGTAAGATGGCTTCTCAATACCACCCAGATAAAAAAACCGGAGATGAAGAAAAATACAAAGAAGTGACAGAGGCCTATGCAGTTCTTGGTGATGAAAAGAAGAAGGCTGAGTACGATACTTACGGACACTCATTTCAAGGAGCTGGTGGTGGAGGAGGTCAAGGTTTTGGTGGTTTTGATTTTTCTGGTTTCCAACAAGGAGCTGGTGGCGGATTTGAGTTTGACTTAAATGACATATTCCAGAACTTTGGTTTTGGCGGTGGCGGACAACAATCTAGACGTGGCCGAGATGTTTCCATTGATATCAACCTGAACTTTCAAGAGTCAATATTTGGTGTTACTAGAAAACTACTGATTACCAAGAATAATCTTTGTAAAGAATGTGATGGTACTGGTGCCAAGAAGGGAACAGAGATGTCATCTTGTAGCACCTGTAATGGACAAGGAAAGGTTAGAGAAAATAGAAACAGCATCATGGGTAGCTTTACAACCGTTAGAGAATGTTCCACCTGTAGAGGAACTGGAAAAATCCCAAAAGACCGTTGTGGTCATTGCGCAGGCGCTGGTATCGCTCGCACGGAAGAAGAGATATCAATCAAGGTACCGGCTGGAATTCAAAACGGTGAGGTTATTCGCATGACCGGCAGAGGAGAAGCTATGGCAAACGGCCAGCCAGGAGATTTGTATATCAAGGTACACGTAGAGCAACACGCAACCATCAAGCGTGACGGCTCCACATTGACGTCGAAACTTCCAATCAAGCTTACAGACGCTCTCCTTGGAGCTACCTACAGTGTCGAAACCCTCGACGGACCAATAAATATCAAGATTCCCGCTGGTATTACTCACGGGGAACTGCTGCGCATTAAGAACAAAGGAGTACCAATAGGAGGTGGAAGTAGTCGGGGAGATTTTATGGTAAAAGTTTCCATCGAAACACCAAAGAAATTGTCTCGTAAGGCACAGAAACTGGTCGAGGAATTAAGAAGTGAAGGTATCTAATATTAAATACAGCCC
>JACKGG010000003.1 GCA_020632035.1 Candidatus Nomurabacteria bacterium | reverse complement strand
CTATAATTGTTCGCCTTGCTCCAATTCTAGTAAGAACTTCCTCCCCGGGCTCGCGGTTCGTAGAGGCGGGGTAAAGCCTCTCCTCACAACGCTCCGCCTCGTAAGTGAGACTAAAGAGCTCCGCTTTAATTATTCCTCACTTACGCCACGTGCCTTCTTGATGTCAGCAGACACATTTGGTGGTACTACTTCGTAGTGGTCGAATTCCATTGTCATTGAAGCTCGGCCTTGAGTCATAGAACGAAGAGTGTTGGTGTAACCAAACATTTCTGAAAGAGGAACTTTCGCATTAACGATAGTCTTTCCTCCTAGCTCTTCGGTTCCCTCAATCTGACCTCGTTTAGAAGAAATATTTCCTTGGATATCACCCATGTATTCTTCTGGAGTACGAACTTCCACTTTCATAACTGGCTCGAGGATAACTGCACTGGCTCGCTTGGCAGCATCTTTGAAAGCATTGATACCAGCTAGCTTGAAAGCAATTTCACTTGAGTCAACATCGTGGAAAGAACCATCGAAAAGTTCAACTGAAACGTCTTCCATCTTATACCCAGCAACAAAACCTCGAGTCATAGCTTCCTTACATCCTTTCATTACCGCTGGAATATATTCTTGTGGAATAACACCCCCCTTAATGTTGTTGATGAATTCGAAGTGGTCTTCACGAGTTATATTCTTAGCCAGTTTCTTTGGCTCTCCGTCTTCATCTAGTTCAAGAGCTTCAAGAGGCTTGATGCGAATCTTAACGTGACCATATTGTCCACGACCTCCTGATTGCTTAACATATTTATGTTCAGCTTCAGCTTCTCGTTGGATAGTTTCTCGGTAAGCAACTTGTGGCTGTCCGATATTTGCTTCTACTCCAAACTCTCGCTTCATTCGGTCTACCAAGATGTCTAGGTGAAGCTCACCCATTCCAGCAATGATAGTTTCCATAGTTTCTTCATCTGTCGAAACAACGAAAGTTGGGTCTTCATCTGAAAGACGCTTTAGCGCTACACCCATTTTTTCTTGGTCGTTCTTTGTCTTTGGTTCAACTCGCACGGCTACCACTGGCGCTGGGAAAGTAATAGTTTCTAGAAGAATTGGCTTGTCTAGGTCACATAGAGTGTGTGAAGTTTTTACTTCTTTAATACCTACCGCTGCAGCAATTTCTCCAGCGTACACTTCATCTACTTCTTCACGTTTATCGGCCATCAGTCGTACGATTCGCCCGATTCTTTCTTTGTTTCCAGTTGAAGCATTCAATATATATGTACCAGACTTTACTGTTCCTGAGTAAACTCGGAAGAAAGCTAGCTGTCCAACAAACTTGTCGTCTTGAAGTTTGAAGACGAGAGCACTCATAGGCTCTTCATCTGAAGCCTTTCGAGTTACATCAACTTCTTCGTCGTTTACATCATGTCCAACTGTGTCAGGAAGGTCTAGTGGTGAAGGAAGGTAATCCACCACTGCATCTAGTACAAGTTGTACTCCAATGTTTTGCAAAGCAGTACCAGTCATGATTGGGAAGATTTCGTTGGCAAGGACAGCCTTTCGAAGAGTCTTTTTTAGGTCTTCATTTGAAGGTTCATTTCCTTCTAGGAAGGCTTCCATCAGAGCGTCATCATGCTCCACTACTCTTTCTACTAGTTCAGCTCGACGCTTCTTAGCTTCCTCAAGAAACTCGGCTGGAATTTCTTCTTCAGAAACATCCATACCCATTTCTCCACCGAAAGTGTATGACTTCATGGTGACAAGGTCGACTACCCCGCGCATGTTATTCTCAGCTCCCATTGGAATTTGAATTCGACAAGCCTTCTTTGAAAGTCGGTCTTCGATAGACTTTACTGAAGAATCAAAGTCAGCTCCAAGCTTATCCATTTTGTTTACAAAACAAATACGTGGCACAGCTGCTTCATCGGCATAACCCCAGTTTGTTTCAGTTTGTGGCTCTACTCCGGCTGCGCCGTCGAACACAACTACCGCCCCGTCGAGTACACGCATAGACCGCTTTACTTCAGCTGTGAAGTCGATGTGTCCAGGAGTATCGATAATGTTAAAAGTGAATTGGTTTGCTTTGTTCTTTCGATCTGTTTCTAAGGTTTTAGCCCAATTACAAGAAATAGCAGCTGCAGTAATAGTGATACCGCGCTCTCGTTCTTGTTCCATCCAGTCGGTTACAGTAGCACCATCGTGTACTTCACCAATTTTGTGACTCATACCTGTGTAGAACAGAATTCGTTCTGAGGTTGTAGTCTTACCCGCGTCTACGTGTGCGACGATACCGAAGTTTCGTAGTCTGTCGAGTGGAAATGCTCGTGCCATATATATAATGAATAAATTTAATAATTACCTTCCTAGTGCGTCACTTTATGAGAGATGCAATAGCAAAATTGCCCGAAGGCAAGGTGGCGATACTATACCTTGACCCTTACTTTCCTGCAACTGCTTTTTGTTGGTGTCTACCGACTATGTAAAATTTTAAATTTAGTACTTAAATATCATCTTGGTCTAACTACCCCAGTATTACCAACAGCAGGGAAATATGGGTAGGATATACGTCAAACACACAAAAAATCAACTACATCAAACCTCGTGTTAAAGTGTATGAAAGTAATTATTGAACGTTTCGTATCAATTACTAATTAGCTATTAAAATCTTGGGCCATGAAAGAATTTTACGATGTAATAGTAATTGGAGCCGGCTCAGGCGGACTGACAGCAGCAGTTGGAGCAAGTAAAGTTGGGAAAAAAGTTTTACTCGTGGAACGCGAACACATGGGTGGAGAATGTACCAACACTGGGTGTGTTCCTAGCAAAGCCCTGCTTCATGTTGCGAAACAATATTATGAAGCAAAACAGATTGGCGAAATAGGGACACTTGGTGAAACTTACCGTAACGAAGCTTTTTCATATGTACGCAAGGTAATTGAGGGCTTTCTTAAACACGAAACTCCTGAAACGTTTGAAAAGATGGGTATTGATGTTGTTTTAGGGGAAGCTGTTTTTAATACTAAGTGTTCCATCAAAGTAGATGAAACTGAGTACCATTATAAAAATGCTGTCATTGCCACTGGTTCTAGCCCCCGAATCATTTCTATTGCCGGTTTCGAGGAATCAAAGTTACTGACCAACCAGAACTTTTTTGAACTACAATCCATTTCTGAAAAGACTTTAATAATTGGTGCTGGGCCGATTGGTCTAGAGATGGGACAAGCGCTAGCTATGCTCGGAAGCGAGGTAACTATCGCAACAATTGATAATGAGTTTGCAAAACTTGAAGACGAAAGTATTCGTCCTATAGTGAAGAAAAATTTTAAAGATTTAGGTATCGACATTAAACTTAATGCTTTTATAAATAGAGTGGAAGATTCGGTCGCCATTTTTGACATCAAAAATGGCGACCGAATCGTTGATGAACTCCGCCTACCCTTCGACAAAATTCTCATGGCCATAGGCCGAGTGCCCAACCTTCCAGCTGGACTAGAAACAGCCGGCATCAAGTACGATAAAAACTGCATTCATGTAGACAATCAATACCGCACTTCTAACAAGTACGTCTATGCGGTTGGTGATGTTTCCCAAAAATTAAAATTTACTCATACTGCCGACGACACCGCTAGACAAGTCGTGACCAGAATCGCAAGTAGAGGGCTTCTTAGAGTTGATACAACAAAAGCTGTTCCAAAAGTCACGTACACTTCCCCAGAAATCGCCCAAGTGGGTATGTCTTGGCCGGAAGCTATTAAAAAATATGGGGAGGAAAGATTGATGCGAGTCGAGGTTCCTTTTTCCCAAAACGATAGAGCAGTAACTGACTCAACTGACAATGGAGTACTGGTGGTCATTGTTCGCAGAATAAACGGAGCAATTCTTGGCGCACATATTATTGGACCAAGAGCCGGAGAAATCATTTCACTTTTCACTTTAGCGATAGATGAAAAAATTTCATTGTGGCGGTTCCAAAAATTAATCTTTGCTTATCCGAGCTATTCTTTAATTATTAAAAAGGCTGCTGACCAATTTGCCGGACGACAGTTAGGCGACCTAAAAAATGACTTAGTTGGCCTGATAAAGAGAGGAGCACCAAAGATAATCTTGGGAGCAATCTGGGCAATCGGTTTGTGGCAGTTTTATGCTTACCAACAAGCTCATGATATGACTGTCACCGAAACAGCTTTGATGGTATTTGATTTCGTTTCCATGACTATTTGGGGTCCGTTGATTTATATTTTGGCCTACGCGATTCGTCCGCTCACCTTCTTCCCTGGTACCCTGCTTACTATTTTGTCTGGAGTATTTTTTGGTTTTTGGACTGGCACTTTTCTTACTATAATTGCCGCCAATATTTCTTCCAGTATCGCTTATGTTGTTGGAAGATATTTTGGTGGCAGATTGGCGCTTGAGGATTCCGTAATTGGTAAGTGGGTTACAGTCTTACGTGAAGGCCCTTTTATTTCAGTATTAACCACGCGACTTATTTTCTTACCATTTGATGGAGTGAGTTACGCCGCCGGAATTTTGAAATTACCATTCGTCTCTTTCTTGCTCGCCACTTTTGTTGGCACTCTACTCGGTATCGCTACTTTTGTTTCTATTGGTGCTTCGCTAAACATAGATGTTTTCAGGGAAAACGGATTCTCAACTGATGTTATCGACGACAAATTCATCCTGATTTCAGTTGTAATTTTTGTTGCTTCGGTTGGTGTCTCTAAGTTACTAAAACGATGGAAAGCTGAGTAAATAAAAAAGCGCGGACCTTCGGTCCGCGCTTTTTTATATTTTCACCTTAATCGAAAACTTCACTTTCTCTCCTGCCTCTATATCTTCTGCTTTTCTTATCTTTGCTTTAACTGGCAAAAGGTATGAGCCTGAATGACGATCAGGAAAGATTGAAGTAGTCCAAACAGACCCACCTATAGTCACATGCACTGGCAAAGAGCCAAAACCTTTAGCATTTTTCCCAAACTTTTCTTTAATTTCTAACCCAACTTTTTTGGTAATCGGCAGAAAATGCCAATTGGCTGTTTCTCCTAGGTAAAGAAACATTTTTTCTGTCATAGTGTATGAATTTTTTTTACCGGGCATTTAATTCCAGACTTCCTTCACAAGAACCTTCTGTGTAAGAATCTACATTACCTTGAGCACAGGCCACACAACCATTGCTGTATGTTTCTTCAATCGGGTCACATGGAGTAGTAACACACTGGATAACCGTAACTCCACAGACCGGTCGATAGTCCATGGTGCAAGCTTGGGCTAGTTTTGATTCTGGAGAACAAGTAACTGATTTAACATTTTTAGCAGGTTCCGAACATTCAGCAAACTCACAATTTGGCGCCACTCTTCCCACGTATGACCCGTCTGGGCACATCTTTGCATCCATGGTGCAGGCAACTGGCTGTTCCGGCGAAGGAGTTGGTTTGCCTCCGTTTTCAATTTCTTCTTCATTAGTTTTTATGGTGGCCAATTGTTGAACCAACTCATTTATGTTGTCGGTTTCTGGATTTGAATTCAAACGCTCAGTTACATTATCGAGTAGTGTTTCATAACCAACTTCAGAAATCGCTGGGGCAGCGCTGTGGATCATCTCTACATCACCAATTTCATGATTAAGATCACCATCTACATAAGTATAGACACCAATCACAGCTTCGACACCATCGAAGTCACTGGCCTGAAGTCCCGGAAATACTTGCATTAGCATTTGCGGTTCAAACCCTTCAATTGGTTGACCAATTTCTGTTACAACTTTTTCCTCTAGAGAAAGTTTAAAATCTGTTACGGCCTTAACGTTCTCATCCGGTACATTCTCTTCTCGATCTGGAGTAAGTTCTGTAGTGTCTTCTGAGAATTGAACACCAGCCAACTGAAACATAACCACACCCATAAAAAATACGATGAGTAATGCAGCGACAATCTCAAAGGTTTTTTTCATAAAAATTATATTATTCCTTCTAAACCTGATAATGTTGAAGTGTACGAACTAATGATTGAAGGTAGGGCGAAAATCATGATTATAAAGGGCAGGACTACCACGACCACCGTAACCCAGAAGGTAATTTTCATATATTTTTCAATTCTTTTAACAGAATTGAAAATATCATTTATCTTCACCTCTTGCTCATCTAGTTGCTGTTGAAATTTGGGATCCATATATATAGTGTATCAGAAAAGTAAAAGACCGGCTCTACGAGCCGGCCTAGTACTATTTCTTTGGTTTATCTTTTTTTGGCTTCTTTACTTCTTTTTTTCTATCGTGACCTTTTGACATAATTTTGTTGTTTACACTATTAAGTATAAATCTATATTAAAAAAATAATAGGCTGTCTTGTTATTTACTTTCAAGAAGTAATTTCTTTTCTGTTTTCTTTAGTTGTTTAATGGCGTATTCACGCTTCAACGCCTCGCTTCGAGTTTTGAATACTTCTTTATAAACCAAACAAACCGGACGACGCCCACGAGTATACTTGGCTCCTGCTGACTTAGCTGTTTTGGTGTCACCTTCACCATTGTGTTCTGACATGCGCTTTTCTAAATCCGTCGCGTATCCCGTGTAATACGTACCATCCGCACATTCAAGCATGTATACGTAATGCTTCATTATTGGTTTTTATCTTTCTTCCCCCATCGCCACTTCAGTGGTTCACCAGTTTTCCAACAGATAGCAATTAGTAAAGCGATGCCGGCAAAAACTATAACGAGAAATCTAATTGGTGACTCTTCAGCCAAACCAGTGTTTTGGGCATACCAGCCAAAACCTAATAAAAATAAAACAAACAATAGTGTAACTATCCAGCCAGCTGGCTTGGCTGGTGTCCAACCATATCCGTATAATTTACTTTTAAACCAATAGCCCTCCGGATTATCTTTTAGATAACTAATATATTCATCCCAACACTTTTTCATATAAATAGTATGAACCTATAAGGACTTGCTGTAAAGGTGGGCTACACTAGTTCGTAAGCTTGAAGCTTTTTATAATCAACTCCAAATCCTTTCCTGATAAATCAGTAGACGCTACTTGATATACAGTTTCGTAACCTTCCATAAAATATAATACGGATGACCTCATCTCTGATTTATAATTATATATTGACCAAATGTTCTCGTTTACAATGATTTCTCCAACTTTAATTAAGTCGGACCCTAAATCAAGATCCATTAAAACATCAACAAGAGACAAGTCCCATAAATTAATGGTCACACCTTCAAGGGCATCGGGTTGAGGCAAGAGACTGGCAGAAAATACAACATGGCTTGTTATCGGTAATTGATTTCGTGGTGTGACTTCAAGAATCCATTCTTCATCATATTCAAACGAAAATCCAAATTCTGTATTTTTATATTTGGACGTTTCTTTATTAAGTATTGAACTATTAAGGTCAGTCGTCCTCTTTTCTAAAAAACTTGCTGTCTCCATTCCGTATTCATCTGTGACAACATCTGTTGAGCTATACACGGAATATTCTAAAGTAAAATTATCAATCCAATTAAATCCACCGAATGGCACTTCTGCAAACCCATAAGATTCAACGAGTGTTTCTCCTTCATTTAAAACCGCAACTATATTAAATGAATCATCCAGTAAATCTACTACGATTACATCTCTTCTGTAATCAAAAAATTCAGCGGCGAACTGTTTATCCGAACCAATACCGGCAACATACCTTCCGTTTGGTGAGATATCTCTGGGTGACCCCCAGCCAAAATTTATTGAACTACTGAATGGTTCTATTTTATTGCTAGACTCAACATATTTATAATAAGGACCAGCGGGGCCATCGCTATCAGGTATGAACGCGTAAAAAATTATTGTGTCAGAACTTTCAGGTTGAGACAACAAACCAAATGAATACCTAGAAATGTCAGACGATAAATTTTCTGACAATAAATTAGAAGCACCTAGACTAGCTTTAATGCTTTGGACTAGCACTTTTTTATCTCCTCCTCCAAACTTAATTATAGACATATCAAAATATCCCTCTTCTCCCCATTTAGCATTTGGGTCAACTTGTTCCAAGGCATAAGTAATTTCTATTTCGTTCCATGATTCCTCTTGACTAGAAACGGTTTCAGGTGTCTCTACTATTTCTTGGACGATTTCTGGTAACTGATTAATGACACTAGTACTACGAAACTCAACTCCTATCCAAAAACCTAAAAATGGCAAAGCTAAAAAAAGGAATAGGGTTAAATACTTCGAAAGTGGTGTTATTTTTGTGAGTGGTGTGTACCATGACTCCTTCATCTCACTTGAGTTTGAATTCTCTGTCTGTGTAGTTTGAGAAATTTCAGGTTCCATTTGTAAATTATAACACCCGACAAGTGCTAAATTACTTGTCAGGGTAATTTATTCTTACTTCTTTCCTGTCTTCAGCTTACTCAAATCAAGCACTTCATCTATGCGGATTTTTTCGACAAAGTCCGGCACGTGAGAAACAAGAATCATCGCTCCTTTGTATTCATTTAGAGCCTCAGCAATAACTGGGATATGCCGGAAGTTTATGTGGTTGGTTGGCTCGTCGAGAATCAAAAGCCCCGGCTCTTCCATCTTGAGCTTAGCAAATGCCACTAAGCCCTTTTGCCCTTCAGAAAGATCTCCTACTCGTGAGCGCATCACATCCCCAAAAAGCAAAAAACCGGCAGCGACGGAACGCATTTCTTCTTCGAGCTTCCTTTTCATTGAGTCCATCAAAGTTTGAAAAACTGTTTTATCAAAATCTAGGTTTGAAAAATCCTGTCGGTAGTAGCCAATTTTCACTCCATCTGCAACCTCTTCTCCGGTAGCGTGTCCGCCAGCTAGACTTTCGAGTAGTGTCGTTTTCCCAATTCCGTTTGGTCCAACAATTTGTAGGTGCTGACCTCGTTTCAAAACCACATCACAATCGGCTTGTTTAGCTTCGTGGTCTTTAATTACTTTCACTGAAGTAAGCTTAAGGACTTCCAGTGGAATATCTTTGTGCGGTTCGATTGTGAAAGGACGAATGGTTTTATCTTCCTTACGTACATCAACTTTATTTTCTTCTGCTTCTTCAATTTCGGCGCGCATTTTCTTAGCGACCAGACGCATCTTTCCCCCTTTATCGGCAAAGTAGTTAATCTTGTCTTTGTTGGCTTGAGTTTCTTTTGCTAATTTAGCATTCGCTCGTTTTTCTTTTTCTACTCGAGCAGAAATTTCCCGGACTACAGTGTGATAGTTACCGTTATATTGTTCAACCTGCCTATTCTGTGTGTTTAAGTACAAAACTCCCTGTGTAAACGAATTCAAGAAATCTGCATCGTGGGAAATTACTATAACAGTCTTTCGGTATTCTTTTAAAAAATCAGTTAGGTGCTCGATGCCGGCTGTGTCTAGGTTGTTAGTTGGTTCGTCGAGTAAAAGTACATCTGGATTTTGTATCAAAGCAGAAGCGAGAAGTAATCGAGCTTGCTGTCCACCAGAAAAACTTCCCATTACTCGATTTTTAAATTCGGCTTTTATCTTATCTGACGGGGTAAGGTTCACTACTTCCAAGACCTCATCAATTTTTGGTTCGATATTGTAGACCTTTTCATCAAAGCACTGTTCAAAAAATTCTAGGACGGTCAGCTTCAGTTCATCTCTAGGAATAATTTGTCGAGAGATAGCGATCGAAGTACGTGGTTGAATATTGATATCACCTTCATCTAGCTTTAACTTGCCAGTGATGAGTGAAAAGAGAGTAGACTTTCCTGCTCCGTTTTGACCCATCAAAGTAAGCTTTGCTCCTCGACGCACAACAAAATTCGCCAATTTAATAATTGGTTTGGTTGAATCGTGCTCGTATGAAGCATCTTTAAATGTTATCAATCCGCCATTTTGTGACATAGGCGTATACCATACACTAGACAGACCTTTCTTCCAACCTAAAAAACAACAATCTTTACATTCCGTTAGTTGTAGTGTATTTGTTAATCGTCATCTTTTGAAGGAGAAGTGAGATGAATACATCGTACAAAATACCCTTTGGGACGGAATGGTATGAAAATTGGTTGAACCAAGCTGTAGAGGAAATAAGTAAAATATCAAAAACGTCTACTAAGGTCAGGCTTGTATTCAATAAGAATGCTTTGCGCTTAGCACTTCCAAACGGACGTATCGGGATGTTTGGTGACATAGAACTATTTACTCCTACAGTTAACCAGTTACCTATCGACGCTGAGTGGAACTACTTCTGGACCCAGCAGCCAGATGAGCTGGATTTCGACGTTCTCAATATAAATAGTCCTTTTGATGAGGAGAAATTAGTTTTGTTCCTAAGGAAACTTAGGCTAACAGATTTTAGACCTAACGAGTTTAGTTTCTTTATTCTGATTAATTCAGACTAACCTACCCATATACAACAAAGCCGGTCATCCGACCGGCTTTATTATTTTCTATCCCATCTCCTTTACTTTCTGCAATGCTACTACATACATACTCTCGGCCCAGCCAAGAGGGGTGTTGTCGTTGGGTTTGTCAGTGTGTGAGTAATAGAGCTCAGGCACTTTTCCGTCTTCGGTTACAGCAGCCTTCGCTCGGCGAAGCCAAAAGTAAGCTTTGTCTTTTTCGCCTCGCTCAGCATAAATAATTGCTAGCCAAGATAAACCAAAACACCACTCCGCTTCTTCGCTGTAGCCATCTGAATTATTATTATAATAACGATCTAATTTGTAACGAATCACTCCCTTATCTCTTACCAAGTGATACTCTACATTTCTCAGAATCGCCAATGTCTCTTCTTCTGAAGTGACTTGAAACGGGTAGATTAAAGTAAGGAGAGCTAGGTCTGCAAATTTTGTAGCGGATTCCCTCGGTAACAAAGCCCTAAGTGACAGCTCGCCGTTTTCTACCGCAAACTCTGGAACCGTCAGCCAATTAACTTCCTTAGCTTTTTTCAAAGCGGCTATACAAGAACCAATAGATGAAGCGTGTACTTCTAGATTCTCTTCCCAGATACCGTTATCATCGTCCTCCCAATACTCAATGGTTACCAAGTAGTCAATAATCTTCTGCACCATGGCTTTCTCATCATCCGTCTCGACTACACTTTCTCCCATCAGTTCTAGAGTACAAATAAGATTTAGCACCTCACCTACGGCGTCGTTCTGGCTGTTACCCCATTCTTCCCAATATTCTTCAAATGTCTCTGGGTGAAACCGAGCATGAATATACTGCCAAGCGTAGTGAGGCTTATTCTCAACTGCCCAGTTAATCTTGTCCTTATGTTTTACGAACACTGTAAGAAGGGCTTTGGCGGCGTTTTTGGTGGTCTCTATATCGCCAGTCTCAAAAAAGCCCAGGGTAATGAAGTAGATATCACGAAGCCAAGCTTTATCGTAAAAAGTATCGTCTAGGGAAGCGGTAAAAACACCCGGCTTTCGCTCAAGTTCTTTTATTACAGCCAAGTGCTGGCTGATTTCTTTATCAAAATCAAAGGTCATAAGGAACGGAAGAACAAATTATTGTCTATACTCTACTAATTAAACTGGGGTCATGCTGTTAAATATCTTCTGGGCTTCAACCTCAAAACTCGTACTACTCAATAGTGCATCAATCACAGCTAGCCGTTGTGATATATTTTCAACAAGTCGATGATTTTCATGTATCACCTCACCGTCTTCATTGAAAGCAAACTCCTGCACCTTACCTTCTAAAAACTCACGCATTTCTTTTAACTCTTCTGGACTAGTAGCAGTGAACACATCCCAGCTTTCTGGAAACCCTGCTTCTTCGAGCACACGGGCTGTTTCTAGTGAAGCTACTGCTGTTTCTGTTTTTTCTTTTTGAGTAATGTTGTTTGGTGCTTTTTCAGACATAAGGAAAATATTTGCAAATAATCACCATTATATCACTAAACCATCATGCTATCAGCTTGCATCAATAAAACGCTTTTTTCCATAGCTATTCTTTCTCTAATAGCGATGACTATGTACTTATTACCGTCATCTGCAGAGAGGTGATTAGCAAGATCCACCATAGCTTTGATTCTGTCCTCGTGTCTTAAAGTAGGGTCGACCTCGTCTTTAATGTAGCGATTTGCGGTATCAATAGCGTCGTTTCGCAAATCATTAGTAAAATCATCTTGGCCGCGACTGTTTGGCTGTGCGTAAATTGGTACTTTGTCCATATACTTTTTACCTTAGTCGATAATACTCATTGTAGCATGTTGAAATTTTGAAAATTGTTGCAATGAAGACAGTTAATGAGTATAGTCGAGCTGACTTACCCACAACATACAAAGGAGTATAGGGATGAATAGTTCGAACAACATGACTACAGACAAGGTGGATTTTACTCTTATCCCCTGCCTTTCAGTAATACCCAGCTCCAGAGAAGAGCTGACGGAACAGGTACATGAGTACATGTACGATGGATTTGTTTTTCCTGTGACTTTCTGCACCAAAGAAGATCGAGTGTATAGCGAAGGGGGTGGAATAAGTATAAGTATCATTGATCATGTGTTCCTTTTTACAGAGGCAATGTCCGCGTCTATAGCTAGTCGAATTATATCAGGAGAAGGTAATGAAGTGGTGAAATAATAAAGTGGCTGACTGGCTACAACCAAAGGGAACTAAACGCCATAATTAAAAACGGCACCGACTTTGAAACTTTTTTCAAACAAGCTCCAAAGCTAAACCCAAAGCGCAAGCTAATCAAGGGCGTAGTCTGTGGCGTCCGCATCGAAGAAATAAAAGAAAAAACCATGCGCGAAATCCGCTATTTGGATAAGTTGATTGATGAACTAGCGAAGGGTAAGGCGATGGAGAAAATTTTGAGGGAGTAAGTTTAACAAGATTCATACAAAAATCCCGAGGTCTGACCTCGGGGTTTCACTTGCAACTTCGGTTGTACTTAATCATTCAACATCTTCGTGTCCAATCCCTTCTTCGGTAGCAACATTAAACTCAATGAGATCCATTCTGCCCTCATAGGAATAAGTCTCCTTGGGCCAGATAGTGACAAGCGTCCCTTGCCCAACCTCGATCATTTCGTCTTCTACCACGAAGGTTCCTTTTCCAAAAACTACAAAGTAATTTCTGATTCCTGCAACAACGCGACGTGCTTTATGTCGATCCTCAACAGAGATCTTTAAAAAATTAAAAGGAACATCTTTGCTGTGATCGACTAGTCTTCGATATGAATACCCGTCACGAGAATTTTCGACATTTTCTTCAACTCTTGATACTCTTACTCTTTTCATAAATCACCAATACAATAGTTTCCACAAAAATAGCACGTTGTTACGTAAAATCAAACCTATGGTAACTGAGATTTTCAAAAGCAGGCAAGGCAAAAAGCCGGAAAATTTGTAAGCCGTTAAAATAAAACGGCCAGACCTGTCGGTCTGGCTGTTTTATTTTGCGAAGTGGGCGCACCACAAGGGTGTACCCAGTTTTGCAGCTGGAATTTAGTCGTCTTTCAGACTCCTAAATTACCAGGCAAAATGGGCAAACGCTCGGTTGGCCTCAGCCATCTTATGCGTATCCTCCTTCTTCTTCACTGCATCTCCTTCTTCCTTGGCTGCTAGCAATAGTTCTTTTGCTAGTGCTTTGTGCATTGGAGTTCCTTTTTGCTTTCGTGCTCCAGCGATAATCCATCGTAGTCCTAGAGCCATTCGGCGTTCTGGTCGTACTTCTCGAGGAACTTGGTAGTTTGCACCACCAACTCGCCTAGAACGTACTTCCATCAGTGGGCCAGCATTTCGAAGAGCTGTATTGAACACTTCTAGTGGATCTCCACCTTCTTTGTCGTTTTTGATGATTTCAAACGCACCGTAGACAATCTTGCGAGCGGTCTCTTTTTGACCGTTTAGCATGATGTAGTTAATTAGACGTTCGACATCGACTGAACCATGAATAATGTCTGGTAACACTACTGGTCGTTTTTTTATTGGTCGTCTCATATTGATTTACGAGCTCTCCTACTGGCGAATTTATTCGAACTTCATCCAATATCAAAGCTCTTTTGGTTAGGCTTCTTTCTATTAATCTAGAAAGAATGAGTAGTGTTATGAAACATTCATCTCATTCTTCGCATAATGGTCGATCCTTTCGGATACCAATCGTGATCTGTAGCGAATATAAACTATTTGTAATTTGCGGAGATTCGCGTCTCCTCTTTTTTGCTATTCTACCAAAGTCGAATTTTTCTTAACTGAGATTGCTCAGTTCAGGAAAATTACTCTCCTTTTGGTTTCTTAGCTCCGTACCTCGAGCGACCCATTCGACGAGCATCTACACCAGTTGCATCGTACTTTCCACGTACAATAGTGTAGTTGACTCCAATATCCTTCACACGTCCTCCTCGTACTAGAACCACTGAGTGTTCCTGAAGAGTGTGCTTCATACCTGGGATGTATGCGGTAATTTCTTGACCGTTTGAAAGTCGTACACGAGCAATTTTTCGAATCGCTGAGTTTGGCTTACGCGGAGTCTTAGTAGTTACACGAGTACATACACCTCGCTTAAACGGAGAAAAGTAGGTGTTTGGCGCGTTCTTGATCTTGTTGAATCCAGTCTCAAGAGCCGCTCGCTTACTTTTTCGCGCTTTGTCGGTTCGCTTCTTACGGGTTAATTGTTGAATTGTTGCCATAATGTAGCCGGGTCAGAATACTATATATGAGGATTTTTGCAAGGTGTGTCGAGCTTCTTTACAGCTCGCTATAGTCTATTTGTATCTATATCTATATGGGTAATAATACATGCAGCTCGCTACCGCTAGATTCAGGTCTAGGGAGGACCTGAATCATAGCGAAGCGCCTGACTAAGCAAAGCCATGGTCAAAGTTACACTTCTCCCTGTTTTGCTTAAAAAAAGCGAGCAGCTAACACGCTGCTCTAAAAACAAATTGGCATTCTTCGAGGCCGGAATGGACCTAGCTGTTATCTTTCTAGCTTTCGCCTCTTCGCCCCAGCTAGGAACAGACTTGAACTAATTATAATTATACTGAATATAGAGATTATGTGAAGTAAAATTGCCCAGATTACTATCCTTGCAGCTCACTGCACCCTAATTCTCTTTTACTTAACGCTTCAAAATCTGCCCAAGAGCAGGCACGGTGTGTACAGAAAATATATTCCTTACGTCATTATTTTCTAGCAACAAATTCTGACATATTTTCGCCATAGTCGCTTCGCTCGTTGGCTCAAACAGTCCAGTGATTTTCTCATTGTTTGTGGTTATGGAAAATTCTTTACAGCTCGCTACAGCCTATTTCTCCCTTTGAGGTCGAAATATGCTAAGCGTCTGTATATTTTTACAATAGTCGGCCTTTAGCCTCCTTTGCTCAAACAAAAAAAAGCCACACTGTACTTGGGGCAGAAGGTTGTATGGCGTGAGCAAAATGCTCAAATGGGAATATTATTTTGCGACCCAGATAATAACACAACCCTAAGCGCCGATCAAGGCCTTAGCGAGCCAAAAAGTTACCTGATACAAAGGATCAGCCAACACAACCACAAACAAGATGATGACCAAAGCAAAGGCTAATCCAACGTTACGTTCTAGAGTACGGCGGAAACCTTCATATTTCATTGCTAATGAGTGCGGTAGAAATCGAGGAAAGATCTTAGAACCATCGAGTGGGGGAATCGGCACTAAATTGAAGAAGGCCAGGAAGATATTAAGGATTATGATAGAAAAAGCCAATTGAACAAATGAATCGCTAAGACTGAGTATATTTGCACTTCTTATAATTAGGGCAAAAACAACTGCAATTACAATATTAGCGGCTGGACCAGCAAAGGCCACAATGGCTTCTCCCCACTTCTGGTTAGATAGGTTGTATGGATTGTATGGCACCGGCTTAGCTGCCCCAAACAATATAGGAGAACCAGACAAGACCAATAGACCAGGCAGGATTACTGACATCAGTGGATCGATATGGACTAGCGGATTGGCCGAGAGTCGACCGGCCAGGCGGGCGGTTGGGTCGCCTAGCCAGTTGGCGGCGTAGCCGTGAGCCATCTCATGAATAATAACTGAAATAATCAGAGCAATCACCATTGCGATTTGTATTGGTTCCATAATGACTCCTATAGTATATCAATTGACACATATATAAAAGAAGGACCACCAAATAAATGGTGGTCTGCTCTTTAAGATATATGTCAATTCTCAAACCTGCTGTTCATGTCTTCTCTCAATGAAACTTGATCTGCAACAAGCTTTTTATACCTAGCATGAAATTTTAAAAAAGCATTCTCAAGCTCCTCTCCTATAATCTCAAGCTGATTTAACTGAAAAGGATTTTTTAACTTATAACCTCCTGTAGGAATCAGGCCTTTAATTTCTGCCAGACGAGAATTAAGTTCTGTGTCTGTTTCAAGAAAGCCAGAATTCCATATAGGCTTAGTTAGCTTATCTGCATCTACAAGAGTCATCATAATGTCTTCCCGAAGTCACGTTTTATAAAGAACAAAAATACAATTTGGTTACAACCACTTCTTTATACATCAAAAAAAGATACTTGCAATATCAGGCGGACATGGTAGTATGGCGCCACTAAACCTTATCTTTATATGGCAAAGCAATGCGAAATCACAGGCAAGAAAACCCAGATTGGGGGCCGTTATAGTAACCGCACACGTGCGACGCAGTTTAACCCGTGCGGAAAAACAAACCGTCAGGCAAACTTGCAGAAGAAAAGAATCTTCGTTCCAGAGCTAAACAAGACAGTAGTAGTAAAAGTTTCTACTGCCGCTCTACGAACAATTGCAAAGAACGGTGCTTACGCAACTCTCAAAAAGGCAAAACTTATCTAGTTTGAATATAAAAAAAGCCAGTCCCAAGGGACCGGCTTTTCTTATTCTTCAATCCAAACTTTTTTCCCGTCGCTCTTGAAAACAATCGTACCCTCTTCAATAGTACTAACTATCTGCGCGCCGGCTCCGCCGGCGCGCTTTATTACTTCCTTAGTCGGGTGACCATACCGATTATCTTTGCCGGCAGAAACAACTGCGTATGTGGGTTGCACCGCTTTTAAAAATTTCTCACTTGAAGAAGTTTTCGAGCCATGGTGACCAAGCTTGAGAACGTCGCTCTCTAAACTGTCACCATAAATACTGACCAAGTATTCCTCAATCGAGCTTGGGGCATCTCCAGTCAACATGAATTCTGTGTCGCCATATTTTATTTGTACCACCACCGAAGCATTATTGCTTTCCCAGTTAGTCGTATCTCCATGAGGCGAGAGTATCCGTACGGTAGTAGAAGCGCCAAGTTGAATAATCTGTCCCGCTTCTGCATATATAGTTTTCGCTCCTTTTGCCTCGGCAGCGCGGGCAAAAGCCCGCGCTGCCGAGGCATCGTGCTCTACCTGACTTTCAACAATAGTTCCGACCTGATACCTTTCCAGCACATCGACCAAGCCAGCTATGTGGTCCGTGTCTGGGTGAGTGGCCACCACCACATCGATTTCTTTATCAAAAAAATCCCTTCCCTTCGCCAGCTCGCTCAACACACTGGCTGAAGGTCCACCGTCAATCAACATTTCATAACCATCTGGAGTTTCTATATGAATTGAATCTCCCTGGCCGATATCCAAAAAACTCACAGTTAAATCCTCACCTACTTCAGAAGAAAGAGTAACGGTCGGAAACCAAACAGCCAGAGTCACAAAAAACAGCGTGACCAAAACCCCCAATCTCATGTGCACAACTCTGTCTGACATCTATACATGATACAATGCGCATCAAAGGGTAATTAGCACTAATCACTTATATATGACATACGAGCCACTTTCTTTCGATATTCCAGAACTTGAAGGCATTTCCACCGAAACCATTCAAGACCACATTGGTCTGTACAAAGGTTACGTTAAGCACGTCAATCTTATTCGGGACAAGATTTTTGCCTTTAGTAATGACCCTGAAAATAATGGTTATGCTATCTCCGAAATGCAACGCCGGCTTGGATTTGAGTTTGGTGGTATGCGTAATCACGAATACTACTTTTCTCAATTAGAAGGTGGTACAAAGGATCTTCCCGACGGAGCACTCAAAGACAAAATAGAACAACAATGGGGTTCGGTTGATCATTGGTACAAAACTTTTCACACCATTGCTCTTACTCGCGGCGTCGGTTGGGCCATGATGTATCACGACCCACACACAGACCAGTTGGTACAGACATGGGTTGATGAGCAACACCTTGGACAACTCCCAGACCTAGACTTAGTTCTAGCTCTCGATATGTGGGAACACTCATACATGCGAGACTACCGTGCTCCTGACAAAGGAAAGTACGTCGACGCTTTCTTTCACAACTTAAACTGGGAAGTAGTCTCAGGCAGGTTAGCTTGATTGGAATATAAATAAAGAGAAAAAGCGAGTAGAATTTCTACTCGCTTTTTGGTCATCCGAATTACTTCGGTGAAGATCGCGCCCCAACACATTGTTGAGTACGGCCGCACTTTCTGCGGTAATGAACGGTCACCTCATTCAACAGAGGCTGAGAGCGTTCATGGTCCTTGTACTTATTCCTCCTCGGAGCCCATTACTTCTTCTAGGACTTTACCCCAGTGCTTGCCACTCTCAGTGCACTCGAGCCCATGACCACCACAGTAGTTACAAACCCTTGTCCATTCATGCTTACTTCCCTTGTTAGCGGTATAGACCCCTTCCGAACACTCACTGCATTCTCCTGTTGCAGTGTCTTTGAGTCCAATCATAAGAACGTGATTGATGAATAGTGCCCTCGCTTGGTGCAGGTTGAACGACCCAATCATTCCATCAAGCATTGCGCTAGCTGGATGATCATGGTGATTCATATCAGTTGCAACCGCTACGTACTTGGCGCCATTGAGTGCCGCTTGTATAGCAAGTGCCCACCCAACCGGCATTTCTGTGCCTACGTACTGCTTACCAACATCTCCTTGTTTACTTCTTCCTGCAGGCATTAGAAGGTCGGAGAGCACTGCGTCCCAGTGGTAGACATCTAACTCTGCTTGCTTTTTAGCTTCCTTCCATGACTGCCATCCTTTGGGGTCAGTTTTTGGATCAAAGACCTTTTGAGCATCCATTGAGTCGGAAGGTAAACCTCTATCCCTGAGTAGTCTTTCTACCTCGTCTGAGAAATTATCTTTATAGTAGGGTGAAAGATACTTAAGTGCTTCGTCATGTCCGCTTACAACAGTTAGTTCATGGTCTGAACCAAGAGTCTGAACAGCAGAACGTTGGTGGAGAGGGTTGTCGTCAATTACTAGAATTTTCATGTCATATCTCCTCAGATATTTTTTTCAAAGTGCCAAGTCGAGACTACCTCAACTTTCTGACAAGATCTTACCACGGCTTTACGACATTGTCAATTATATTCATGTCACTTTTTTATGACTTTTCATCATGTTTTATATGATTAAATTGTAAATGTGTAACAAATAATGTTACACTTAACTTATGAACATTGAAAACATAAATACCTTTAAAGAACGATTGCTAGCTTTCGGTCTTTCTAATTCCGAAGCAAGTGTTTATTTATACCTACTTCAATTAGGCAAAGAGGCTGGTGGATCCAGCATTGCAACAGCAGCCAAGCTCCACCGTCAGTATGTATACAGTGCCCTACCTAGTCTAATCGAGACAGGCTTAGTTGAAGAAGTACCTAAAGGCAAACAAAGTAAGTACAAAGCAAACCCACCTACTGCTATAGAAAAATTAGGCCGGAAGCAAGCCGTCACAGCCACTGATTTAGCCAGTGACTTAAATACCATCAGCAACATAGGGAACGAGCAAGAATTCGAAGTAATTCAGGGCGAACGCGCAATGGTTGAATTTGAAATGGATTATGTACTTTCGGCTAAAGAATGTTCTGAAGAATTAATTATCGGGGGAGCTTCTGGTGGATTCTTAAAAATCATGGGAGAAAGCCTTGAAGAGTATTTATCCATAAAAGAAGAACGGGGTATCGTTGTGAAATATATTGGGTCTAATAATGAGATTGCTGAGTTTAATAAAAAAACTGGCAAATACAGCAACCAATATCACCGGTTCTTAAATAAACTACCAGACGGAACTGCAAACATGGTGGTACGATCAAGTGAAGTTTGCTTTTACAGCTTCGTCCACCCTCCTCATGTATATGTTGTTAAATCTAAGGAAGTGGCTGAACATTACAAAGCATTCTTTTATATGCTGTGGGACATGAGTATAGAGCCAAAGTAATTTAACGAAAGAATACAGGTAATTCCTCAAACTGGGTCGGTTCGCTTTGCGAACCGACCTTTTCTTTTTCTTCAACAACGGTCCAGTCCTTTATAATATTTGCGTCATTGTTTTTTCGACTGATGTATAGATATAAAATAATCATCATTGCATACAGTATAAAAACCCCAATAGCAGAGAATTCTGGAACAGTTACTGAAGCAAAAGGAAGACTAGCAAAAAAGTGGGCTACCCAAAGAATATAATCAAGCGATAACTTTGTGATGTATCCAACCACACTTGCTGTTGATAATGAAAATAAACCTATAATCCCAGTAGCAAAGGTGAAAAACATAGCCACTGGTACGATGGGCAGAACCACCACATTCACCACCACCGCAATCAGGGATACTTCGCCAATGTGGTAGAGCAACAGTGGCAATACAGCTATCTGGGTGGCACAAGTGGCAAGGAAAAATTCTTTAACTCCAAACCAACTCGTACCTTCAGTTCCGTACTTTTCAAACTGAGGAACAATCAAAAGCAAACCAAGTGTGGCCATGAAAGACAGCTGAAAGCCAATGTCATAAATAAGTAAGTGTGGGTTGATCAATAACATTACTACTCCAGCCATGAACAAGCCCCGCATCACATTGTATTGTCGACCAAAGGCTTGGGCGACTAAAACAAGGACGGCCATAATACTGGCTCGCACTACGGTGGCAGACAGCCCGACCACCAGCGCAAAACAAACTATCGAAATAATACCGACGATAACTCGAAGTCGTATCGGAAGAAAAAAAGAAAAACAAAGCATGAAGAAAGACACGACTAACATTACGTTATAGCCAGACAGTACAACAATGTGAATAATGCCAGTCTTTCTAAAGTCATTTTCAATATCGTCCCCTAGTGACGATTTCACCCCCAGGAGCAAACCACTACTAAGACCAGAGGCAGGTGGGGGTATAATCCTCTCCACCGACTCTATGAATATTTCTTTAGCCCACAACAACAAAGCTATAATCGGGTTGCCAAGCCCCGTCTCAACCACCTCAACTGCAGCAAAAGAAATGAGGTATTCTACACCCTTGGCTTGTAGGTACTTTGGGTAGTCAAAAATTCTTCCTAGATCTGTGGGGAAAGACTCTGGCTTCTCCAGCTTACCAACTACAGTCACCTTGTCTCCATAGTGAACCTGGTTTTGTCTGTCGGTAGTAACCAAGACCTTGTCTTCTTCTGTTTCAATATATAAATGTACTGAGTGTTCACGGTAATCCGGCTCAGTGCTGACTATACCTGTTAGCTCAATTTCACCCCCTAACTCGGTTGCTAATTCAGAAACCCCAAACTGCCAAGAAGCGATTTCGGTCCGCGTAATACCAAGAGAGAAAGCAAGTAAACAAAGACTGGTGAGGAGTAACGCTGGCGCCGAAAGAGCCTGGCTCTTTCGGCGCCACAACACCGCCAATCCAAAGCTCAACATCATTAGCCACAAAATCACGACTGGGGAAAATTCAAAAACACTCCTCAGTCCAATCCCAATCACAAAGGCACAAACTACAAATCTAAACTGCATAACTCAGTGTATCAAAAAAAAATGAAGGCCGGCACCAGATAAAACTGGTCCGGCCCGCTAGGCATTGCGCCTGGTGATCAGGCTACGTGTTGTTCGACATTGAAGTTTCCGCTACCAGGAAATTGTTTTCCGATACTCCAACCTGACCCAGAGTGTATCGGATCAGTTTTGGATGAGGCCGCCCTTCTTCGCAACGATTCAAGCTGCCCTCTTTTCTCATTGATAAGGCCGGACACAGCTCCCATTCTAATGTCAAGAGCTGTCCATTCTTCCCCGTGTGGGAGAAATTTCTTTTTTTGCCTCCTGAGTTGTATCCTTTCGCACTTGTGGCCCTTGATTTCTCTTTCCAACTCTTTAATAATCTGCATTTATTTTCTCCGTGCAGATGGTAAAAAACACACAAACATCATGTGCACCGACTTATGACGATACTGTATGGTGATTTATGCGTCAAGGGCTGCTTTCACCAGGCTAGCGACCTCCTTGTTTTGTCCTGTCTCTACAAGAGTGAGTTTTAAATTTGGGAAACTGGCTACTCTTAGATTATAAATCTCAATAAAATGACCGATGAGACTAACGTCTTTTATCTCCGCTTTTGCTCTTAAGTGATTCATCACTAGTTCGCTTTCTATTTTTAATTCAAATTCGGTATCTTTAGTTTTTTCACCAAGCTTTTCAACTATTGCTTGAAGGGCTCGAACCACAGCAAAGTACTCAGCGTAGTCACTACTAGCGTTACCGATAGACTCAGAAACTTCTAAGACTGTATTTCCTTTCGAATCAACCACCAAGACCCTAATAACGGCTGGCCCGGGGTTTCCTTTTGACGCTCCGCCTGCATAGATAGTTATCTTGTCCATACTTAGAACCTAACATAAAAATTAGGATTTGGCTCCATTGGACAAAGCTTTTAGCTAAAATCTTCAATGATTTCCCTTTCTTCTTCAGCAGAAATAGCCTTCTTGTATCTCACCCCGCTCTTACCCTTCACCCTAGCTTCGCACTCGGTCCAAGTTTTGTGTGTCTCTATCACACCGTCTACCTTACTTATATAAGAATAAGCTTTTAAAGCTTGGCGCTTACGAGCTTCGCTTCGTTCCACGGCTTTTTGTTCGTCGTATTCGGTGTTCTCAATTTCGTATTCGTAGCCATCTCTTGGACCATTATATAAAAAGACTTTCTTCCCTTCTCCCAAATCTGAAGCAATAGTATCTGCTCTTTCGTTACCAACTATTCCGACGTGCCCCGGAACTTTGTGCCAGTTTACTTTCACTGTCTTAAGAAGGTCGATCAATTCTTGCCAAATTTCTTTATGAGAAACATCTTCTTTGGCTTTTGTCTTCCAGCCGTTTTCCATCCAACCAAATATCCAACCAGTGGCTCCCTCGACTACATACTTGGAGTCGGTGTATATCTCTACTTCTTTCTCTCCCATAGGGATACTTTTTAGGGCCTCTACCACTGCTCGCAATTCCATTTCGTTATTAGTGGTCAACTTTTTACCTTCACCCACTTCAAGCACGCTGTCACCAAGCAGTAAAACTGCTCCGTAGCCTCCCGGGCCTGGGTTTCCTTTAGCAGCTCCATCGGTAAAGATTTTTATCATATTCATATTTATGACAGCCTAACATAAAACGAAAGCATCTCGAATTCTGAGATGCTCCTAAAATGTCCTGACTTAGACTCTCTTTTCTTTCGGCAAATACTCAAGCTTGCCAGCTTTTCTGCCTGCCTTCAAAGAGCCACCAATGAACCAACCATATTCTCTTTTCACAACTGAATCAATTCTCATTAACGGCTCATTCTCGAGACCGTACATATAGACGTAATCTTGGTCAACATCGACTATTGTCCCGTCTAGTACGTACTTCCCTGACACAACCTTACAATCGCTAGACATTTTAATATCCTCTATAAATAACTACAGTTATAGTGCCAATTTGATTAAATTATGTCAACAATCATCACCCTGATCTGGTGCCGACCCATAAAGTACGAGCGTTCAACATGAGCCAGTAGCGTACAGGGCACGCCAGCTACTGGAGTATGAGTAAACTTTTCAGGAACCTGAAAAAAGGAAATAGCTTCTAGCTTTCCGTTGTCTGTTTTGAAAATAAGTTTTGTGTGTTCTTTCGTTTTACCAAACAATTCAACCGAGTCGGGAGAAACATTTTTTATCACAAAAAGTGGTTTGTGGTTGCCGGTTCCAAAAGGAGCCAGCTTGGCCAGTTCTTGAATTAAGAACTGGTTGATGTCGGCCAAATTAATTTCAGCGTCAATCACAACCTCTTCATCTATGGTCGCTTTACTACCAAGCTCATCCATGGCCGAAACTAACTTTTCACCAAAGGTAAAGATGTCTTCATCTTTAACTGAGAACCCTCCAGAGAAATGATGCCCGCCGTGCTCTAGGAAAACACCGGTTGCCTTCTCCATAAGTTTGACCAGGCTCACTCCGCCACCAGACCGACATGAACCCTTGTACACACCATTACCATCGGTACCCCACAGAAAGACTGGTTTGTTGTATTCTTCAGCTAGTTTACTGGCAGCTAATCCAACCAGCGACGGTCGCCACTCTGGACTACCCATGACTAGAACGGATGGGATGTCTTCTAGTGTTTTAAGTCTTTTGTGTAAATCTTTTGTCATTAAAGCTACTTGGGTCTTGCGCTCTTGGTTTAATTTTTCTAAGTGAACCACTCTTTCTCCAGCTTTGACCTCGTCTTTCAGAGACAACATAAAGAAAGCGTCTTCTGGAGTGTCCATCCGTGAAGCTGCGTTTATCCGCGGGCCAATCGTGAAGCCGACATCTTCCTCGGTCAGGTAACGTTGGTCGATACGGGCTTTACGTAGAAGCTGTTGGAGGCCGGGGCGTCGCGACTTGCGCAGTACTTGGAGACCAAAGTGAGCCAAAACTCTATTTTCACCCCGTAGTGGCACCATGTCCGCGATCGTCGCGACGCCAACCATATCGAGCCACCACTTTTCGTGGCCGGCTACCAGCCCATAATCTTTTCGATTCAGCATGGCTTGCGCCAGCTTGAAGGCAGTAGCGGCTCCACAAAGACCATCGAAGGGATAATCGCCGAGCTTAGGATTAACAATTGCTACTGCCTCAGGCAAAGCTTCTCCTGGCTCATGGTGGTCGGTGATTATTACATCTATTCCTTGTTCTTTGGCATAGTCAACTTCTACGATATTTGAAGTACCACAATCAATAGTGATAACAAGAGTCACCCCGTCGCTCTTAAGGCTATCAATCGCTTTAGTACTCAAGCCAAACCCTTCATAGTGTCGGTGAGGAATGTAGTTTTGAAAATTATCGTATTTAATGGCTGAAAAGAAATCATAAAGTACAACTGCTCCAGGAATTCCGTCGCAGTCATAGTCGCTAAAGATAGCAATTCGCTCGTTGTCATTCATCGCTTTCTCTATTCTCGCGCAAGCTTTGTCTATATCATGTAAAAGCTCTGGCGCATGAAGCTGGGTACTGTAGTCTGGGTTTAGAAATTCCTTAATTTCTTCACTCTTTGAAATGCCCCGAGCTTGTAGTAAACGGTTCAGGATGGGAGATAATTTATCGTCAATCATCTTTTTAGATGGGTCTGGAAACTTGTAAGCAGTCATATAGTATTTCGTATGGTAACATTTGTAGAGACGGGTAGCGATATCGCTACCAGTCTTCCAGTATGAGTACTATTTTTACCAAAATTATCGAGCGGGAAATACCAGCCCAATTTATATATGAGGATGATATTTGTATAGCTATAATGGACAAATTTCCCGCTGTTAATGGTCAATCTTTAGTAATTCCGAAAAAAGAAGTTGACTATGTATTTGAATTAGACGAAGAAACCTATCACCATATTTTTAATATAGCGAAAAAGGTGGCAAAAGCTTCTGATGAAGCTTTTGCCACCTTACGCACCTGCCTCATAGTGGAAGGTTTTGAAATACCCCATGTCCACATTAAACTTTACCCAATGACCGCCAGCGATAAGAGCGTAGGTTCAGTTAGTAGAGAGGTGTCAGAGAGATCAGATGAAGAACTAGAAGTAGCAGCCGAGAAAATACGCACTAGTTTAGTAAATCTATCGTAGGTAAACTCCCGTGCTCAAGGAAAGTTAACATTGCGCCGCCGCCAATTGAAACAAAACTAAACAAATCGTTAATCTCAAGCTTCTCTACCGCTGCTACGGTATCTCCTCCACCAATGACAGAAAAAGCGTCTGAGGCCGCGATGTGTCGAGCAGTGATCTCTGTACTTTGGGTGTAACCCATCTCATAGGCACCAAAAGGTCCATTCCACAAAATGGTTTTGGCCTTTTCGATATAGGTAGCCAGCTTGTCTATGGTCATCGGTCCACAATCAAGGATTTTTTCATCTGGCTTTACCTCATCAAGTTTTCTGATTTGGCGCCCTTCTGGGCCATCAACTATAAGGTCAATTGGGAGTAGCATTTTTTCATTTTCTAATATTTTTGCACCTTTTAGAGATACGTCAGATACCATTGATTGGCCAATCTCATACCCTTTGGCTTTGAAAACATCGTTGGCTAGCGCTCCGCCAACAAAAACCTTATCGTAAGTTTCTAAATATTTTTCGACGAGTGGCATTTTGGTTTCAAACTTTGATCCACCCAGTAAAAATAGAGATGGGCTCTCCGGATTCATAACCTTTAATAGTTCGGTGACTTCTTCTACTACGGTCAGCCCGGCGTAAGCTGGAAGCTTGGAAGCAACACCAAAAGTTGAAGCGTGCAGACGGTGATCATTGGCAAAAGCATCATTAACATATATCTCTCCTTGGGTTGCTAATAGCTCAACAAACTTTTCGTCGTTATCTTTCTCTCCATTGTCTTGTCGGAGATTTTCGGCCATCAATATGTCTCCATCTTGCATCAACTCTCTTCTTTGTCGAAAACCTTCGGTACTGATAGAGCCACCCCAATGAGCAGGAAGATATTTTTCTAGTTCATCAAAAACCGGCTTCAGGGTTTCCTCTGGCTCTCGCCCGATATGAGCCACCACTATGGTCTTGGCCCCCTGCTCGTGCAAATAGCGCATCGTTGGTAGAGCACGTTCAATGCGAAATTTATTTCGTACTTTGCCTTCTTTTAAAGGAATATTTAAAGAAGATCGCAATAATACAAATTTTCCCTTAAGATCTCCGGCTTCAGTGATTTTTTTCATAACTAACTTACAGCTTTAATAATAGAAGCGAAATCTTCCGCTTTTAGGCTCGCCCCACCAACTAGAAAGCCATTCATTCCACCCTCGCTTTGGAGAGTCCTGGCGTTGTCTGGTTTGACTGAACCCCCATATATGAGTCGAACATTTTTCGCAGTTGGCCTATCATAAAGCTTAGTTAAAACGCTTTCTATAAACAGCTGCATCTCCTTCACATCATCGGCAGTAGCAGTGTTGCCGGTACCAATAGCCCAAATCGGTTCGTAAGCAATAACAACTTTCTTAATCTGAATTGAGGTAAAAACCTCGGATAAGTTCCTTAGTTGTGATTCAACAAAGGAAAAGAAGTTTCCCAGTTCGTCTCTCTCTCGCTCACCAACACAAACAATTGGGGTCAAGAGGTGCTTGAGAGTTATTTGAGTTTTTTGTTTTACTTCTTCATCTGTTTCACCCATGGCGCGCCTTTCTGAGTGTCCAATGATTACGTACTTTACTCCTAGGTCCTTAAGCTGCAAAACCGATACCTCCCCCGTGTGGGCACCAATGTTCTTGAAGTAGACATCTTGAGCTGCTAGAGAAACGGAGCTTTTACTGATCTTTTTTCCGACATCAGACAAGTAAGGAAAGGGTGGCGCGATAGCTACACAGGGCTCTTCGGCCTTTTTATGCTTTTTGGCTACAGCAGCCCCTAAGGCTATGGCTTCTTTCAATGTGACTGGATTTAATTTCCAGTTGCCAACTACGAGCGGTACGGATTTTTTCATATTTTGAAATTGTATCATGGTTCAATAGAGGAGGGTCTCACTTATTTCCTGGTCTTGCAGGCAGCGAAAACTCCTCACTTTCGTCGTCATCGGATAAAAAGCAAAGCAGTTGTCGGGGTGCTTAAGAAATATCCCAGCCTAAGTGCCATATTCAATATTGGTGCCCTCCTATCACCTGTTCGACATTAAGTCTCACAACGGTGATTGCCGACTTTCGTCGTCATCGGATAAAAAGCAAAGCAGTTTGCTTTTTATCCCTCTTGTTGCCACGAATCAAATATATAAACATCTGAGGTTTCTGGAGTCATCGGTGGTGGACTATCTACCTGATTACTGTCGAAAGAGGTAACACGATTTTGAAAACCAGATACTGTAACTCCACTACTTGTCCATTGTGTACCCACTCTTCCATTTGAGATAACACTGCCGTACCTAGTAAGAGTTCCCCTTAGAACATATGGATCGAGTGAACCAGGCAGTCCGTAGTTAGTCCCCCACCAACCACCAGAAGTACACGAAGTACAATAATGATTACGGCCAAATCTACCATTTTGAGCAACAAAGATTCCGTTAGCGGTCATATTGTTTGGAACAACTAGTCCAACGTCTACATCATCCTCAGCAATAGCCAAAAGTCCGGCATCAACTCCAGATGCATAGGTTATGTCATCATTAATAACTATATTTGTTTGAGAACCAGAGCTTAAGTTGGCGGCCGCTAGGGTAACTTTTTGAGAGACCTCTCCTTCCAACCAAACTTTGTCTTCAAAATACAGAAGCGGGCAATCACTATTTATGGTTTCATTAGCCAAAAAGGAGGTTGAATTAATCACGTTTCGTTCAGTGTTGTGCCAGTCCTCTTCTGATGAATACGCCCAATATGAGGTTGTTGAATTAACTCTTAGCACAGTCACCGTACCATCTCCATTAAATATAACTCTATATCCTGAAGCACCAGAAGGGCCATAGTATATACCGCCATAAGTTGGGTCTTGAGCCCGCGTTTTCATTTCACTTAAATCAATAGTGAGTCCGGCAAAATCGACTGGGGATACAGGGAAAGAGAATAAACCAGGAGTTGCATTACCACTTGTAGTATACACACCATCGACAACAGAATTAGGACTACATCCATACGAGCTTGTACAAGTCCAATCTGTTTGGCCACTCCCAACAAAAGAATTATGTGAACCATCCATTCTGATTCCTTGGTTAGAGTGCACCGGACCAGTAATAATTCGATCGTCACCATACCAGACTCCTCCGTTAGTAATAAACGAATACTCAGCCACAGTTGGTCTGGCGTACCTGGCGCTGATTACACTTTTGGCCCGAGGATCATCATAAGTGAAGCCGGTTGAAGAAACTTCAATGGAAGCAACACTCCCACAATAAGTACTACTAGCGACGTCCAGAGAGAACTCACCAATCGGCCCACCCTCTGGGTCGTTATAAACATGAACATATGGACCAGGTACACCAGTTCCATCAGTTACATCATCAGGGAAATGGGCTAAGTACCAACGGTAGTAATTAAGTCCAGCTTCTGCTATTTCAGTGGCTCTTTGTTGTTCGTGTCTAAAATTAATAATCTGACTTTGTGAAATGATGTAACCAACAAACGAACTAATTATTACTAAAAATATACTTCCGAACACCAAAACTAAAACCAGTAGATAGCCCACAGATTTTTTTTTGTAAAAAGTTGGCAAAGACATATTTTATAGGTTATCTTTCAAGTTTCTTGGCGACAGGCTGGACTTCAACATAAACTCTCCAGGTGAACGCACGGGGTCAATATTCACAATAATTTGCGCTTTGATATATCTTACATCAATAATAGGGGAGTTAGAGTCAAGTTGTGTACCAGTATTATCATAGTAAAAAAAGGTTGATGTTCCCTGGTTAATATTTTGCACATATAGCGAAAGTATCTCAGTGCTATCAGGTGTGGACAAATCATAAACAGCCGGTGATCCGGTAGGATTGTAGGTATATTTTGAGAGAGTGGTTTCATCTAATATGTACTCGATATACTCCACCAGATCATCTTGATCAGTATCACTATAATAACCAAACTTATGCTCTTCTATGACCGCTACCGGATATGTGCCATCTTCTGCTGTGGTCATTTCTTTGGCATCTCTGTTCCACTGTGTCATTCCTCTTCTGGCGTTATCTACTTCATTGGCTTGAGCCATTGAATAGGAGTTTATTTTGTAAAGTTGATCAATGCTTGAAGAGATTGCTAACATCAAAATGGTGTAAATACCGATGACAACAATCAATTCTACTAGTGTCATCCCTGAGTTTGATTTATTTACAGACCAATACATACTATTCTGTCAAAGTTATTGTGATAACCGTATCATCATTGATCTCAAATGGAGTGACAGTTTCATTATTGTAGCCAGTAGCCGAGACACTTATTGTGTAATCAGTACCTGCACTTACTCCACCAGTGAAAAAAGCCTGTCCACAACTGTCTGTTACCTCTGTCACATTATAGCCAGAGCGAGTAAGATTCACTGAGACTCCGGGCAGAGCTTGCTGAAAAGCATCCACTACAGAGACACGGAGAGTATTTACAGCGTCTCCTACCAATACAAAGTATAGCTCTCCATCTTCTCCGGCCACTTGTGTATAAGGGTGAGCTGGGCAGGCACTGGCAATATCGTACGCACCCAAGAAATTAAAAATATAATCATCAAATTCCAGGTCAGCTATACTAAGTTCCCCAACCCCGTTAGTTGAAAGTGAATCAGAATATTTATAGATGGGTTTAGCTGAAGCATCAGTACCAATGATTTTATTACCATGAATATCAAAAGAAACATTTGGCAAAATAGTTTCACTTTGACGATAAAACACACTTACTTCATCAATTTCTGGAGTAACGTTGGTATCAGTGGTCTCTAGGTCGATACCAACATAAACTTCAGGATACGTAACTGGATCTAAATCTGAAATATCAACAATACTACTACTAAAACCAACAGAGTTACCTGGTAACTCAGAATCAGGAATCAATGCATACAAACCAACACCTGCGCCGACATAAAACTGTACTTGGTGTGAAGTATTGGAAGGAATATTTGTTGCTATACGTAGGGTATCCCAATTTAATAGCGGCACCGGGGCAATTGGCCCCAAAAAAACAAATCCAGAATTGTCATATACACCAAAACTATCTTCTAGGACTAAAGCGCCACCACTTATGGACACACCACCACTAGAATCAACTGACAATAAATCAGAGAAATCTTCTCTGAACAAATCATCATCTAGTGAAGAAAAAGTAGTTATATCTAAATCACTTAGTTCACCAATCTGAAAAGTTAAAGTAGAAACGTCAGCCTCTAAAACAGCAAACGGTGAGACGATGGGGTTTGGATTGGCCACAGTAGTTTGGTATGTCTCAGCTGTAGAGTAATCTTTACCACCAATATTAGCTGTTACAACTACTTCATAGTCACTCGCAGCTGGCGCTCCAGAAAAAATGGCCGACCCTGACACATTGGTGAATCGTGTTACATCAACTGGTCCGGTCACGGTGTTAATAAGCTGCACACTAGCGCCGGGCAAGAGAGTAGAGTTTTCGTCTATAACATTTATCCTAACTGTCCCCCCGCCGGCGTCAGTCTCAATCGAACGCGGTACAATATTACTAACTAATGAAATACTTCTTGTTTCTCCTGAAATATTCCAAGTATATTCCAACTTTACCCTCTTATAATCAGCCAAGATGCCATTACTATCTGCCACATCCAAACCATCTGCCGGATCATCTACATACTCTACTAATACGCGTTCAGCAAATTCGATTCCATTTAATGTAGTGCTACTGTTTTGCGGTATAGTTCCTGACGGAATACCGGCAACAGTACCCACATCGTCATATGGCAAAGAACGGAAATATTCCATCCGGTCGTTTGCGACCGAGAGAGCAGTTAGTTTAAATTTTGATTGATTCATCAGGTCTAGAGAGTATTTGAAAGAGAGGAGTAATGCACCAAAGACTATAGTTGAGATGGCTGAAACAATGATCACCTCGACTAGTGAGAAACCTCTTGATTTTATTTCGTGAGGCTTCATATCTTAATTCAATCCATCGCCAATTGAGTAAATAGGAGCGATCAGGGCCAATGCGAAAAATCCAACTCCGCCTCCGATAACTACCATAAGTAAAGGTTCAATAATGGTAGACAAATCTTTGGTCTTCCGTTCTACCTCAGTTTCATAGAAAATAGCCAACTCCCCGAGCATTCCGGCTATTTGGCCAGTTTCCTCTCCAACTAAGATCATTTCTCCTACTAATATTGGATATAGATCTTTGCGCTCCACAAACGCTTCAGATAGGGGCGTACCTTTCTCGACTCGCTCGGCCGCATCTTTAAGAATTTCTTTGTAGAATACATTCTGTACCACTTCTTCCGTAATATTGATAGCTTGAATGACGTCTACGCCAGAATTTAAGAGTGAAGAAAGAGTTCTCGCGGTTCTGGCTGAATTAGTTTCTTTGGCCAAGGTGCCGATAACTGGCAGACGTACTACTAACCATGAAGTAGCGATCTTGCCCCATTTAGTTTTAAGAGCGTAAATAAAACCAACCACCGAACCAATTAGACCAAGAATAACGTATAGCGTGTATTCAACCATAAAATCACTAGCTGTAATAAGAAATTCGGTGGTAGCGGGAAGATCCTTACCCATGCCCTTAAATACTGAAGTGATTTGTGGCATCACATAGATCATCATTAAAATAGCGATGACTACCATTACTATTATCACAATAGAGGGGTAGATCATTGCTCCCTTCACTTTCTTGACCAAATTATTTGAACGTTCCATCTGGATAGCTAGAGTTTGTAAAGCAGTGGCCAGGTTTCCACTTTCTTCTCCGGCTTTTACCATTGCTACATACAAATCATCAAACACCTCCGGAAACATTTTGAGAGTTTCGTAAAACTGATCACCTTGATTGATTTTCTCAACCATTTTTTTGGTAACTAATTTCATTTTTGGGTTCGTACTTTGTCGCTCGATCACCGACAGAGCGCGAATAACCGTTAGTCCCGCGGTAAGCATGGAACCGAGGTTTCGAGTAACCATGATCAGCTCATCGGTCTTTACTCTACTTAAGAAGGCGTTTATTTTCTCATTATTAAGAAGAGTTTTGGCACTGAATTTTGAATACTCCGATACATTTGTTACTGTGTGTCCCTGAGAACGGGCAACAGCATAAACTCCGAAGCGATCGTCGGCGGTGACGGTGTTTGTGACGGCCTTCCCTTCACTATCTTCACCGATGTATGTAAAAGTAGGCATAATATTATTCGTTAATAACTCTTAACACTTCTTCGATACTAGTTCGCCCTTGAGCAGCTTTGAAAATACCGTCTTCAATCATCGTTAGCATTCCTTCCTTCTGGGCCTGGATTTGCAACTCATCACCAGTTTTATCTGACATCACCATATCTTTAATGGTCGGAGACATTTCCAATACTTCGTGGATTCCCATTCTGCCTTTGTAGCCATCTTCTGTTTCACCTTTTTCTTTTGGATGATAAAAGGGAATGTCGTTCCAGGTAGCATCCTTTTTCACTATACCCTCATCACGGAGAGTTTTTAGTACTAAATCTAAATCAACCTTTTCACCTAGCTCATCTCGCTCGGCTTTGGTAAGAGTGTATGGCAACTTATCGTCAGCCAACTTGCGTACCAATCTTTGCCCAATCGCTACTCGCAGAGTAGAAACCATAAGAAAAGCTTCTGCACCCATATCAATCAAACGAGCTACGGTTCCAGCCGCAGAATTGGTGTGGATAGTAGCAAGTACTAAGTGCCCAGTAAGCGCAGCGTTGATAGCCAGACTGGCTGTTTCTGCATCGCGGATCTCTCCCACCATAATGACATCTGGATCCTGACGCATAAGAGAACGAAGGCCAGCCGCAAAAGTGAAGCCAATGTCTGGCTTCACTTGCGACTGGTTTACCCGTGGCATTTGATACTCAATCGGATCTTCAATAGTTGAAATATTTACTTCCGGGGTATTGAGCAAATCTAAAATTGTATATAAAGAAGTCGATTTACCAGAACCAGTCGGACCAGTCACTAAAATAATTCCGGTTGTAGCTCTTGTGGCACGGTGGATACGATCGAGCGTACTGCCATGGAAACCAATTCCTTCAAGTGAAAAACCACTTCTGTTTTCTCGCAAAAGTCGCATTACCACTTTTTCACCAAAGAAGACTGGAAGCATAGAGACACGAAAAGCAACCTTCTGACCGTCCATTTCCATCTTGAAGCGACCATCTTGTGGAAGGCGTTTTTGGTCGAGCTTGAGGTTAGAAAGAACCTTAAGCCGAGCCACAATACTGCCAGCCGCAATCTTGGGGAGCTTCATCGCATCGTTCAAAATACCGTCGATACGATAACGCACGAGTACCTCTTCTTCCATTGGTTCTATATGAATATCTGAAGCTCCTTGAATAATGGCGTGGCGGAGTAAAGTATCGACAATACGAACGACCGGTAAATCTTCGGCCATTTGTTTTAAGTCTTTTTCACTTATTTCTTCACCGGATTCTGTCAGCACCTTCAACTCGGCTGCGTCTTTCATGATAAGGTCTCCAAATTCATCTTTAAGGGTTTTTTGGTACTGTCGTAGCGCACCACGCATAGAATCAGTGTCAGTGAGCCGGGGTTGGATCTTAAGACCAACTTTCTTTTTAATAAAATCGATGGCTGGAAGATCGGCCGTATCTAACATCGCCACTTCGAGCGTATCATTACTCTTCCTATAAGCAATAATATTGTGAGTGCGGGCGACTGGTTCGGGGATCAGAGTAAGTATTTCAAAATCGATCTTCATATCCTTGAGCGAGACAAAGGGTATACCAAGAACGTATGACTCAACCCGACGCATATCATCTTCAGTCATGTGGCCGTGTGCGATCAGCGCTTCACTGAGGGTGCGGTCTTCTTCTTTAGCAATTTTTTCAGCCGCGACAATGTCGGCCTTGGTGATTAAACCTGCATCAAGAATAAATCTTTTAAGTTGGTCGTCTTGAATCCGCATGTTATATGTACAAAAAAACAAAACCTTTACCTCCGGTACTTGTTAGTTACATTGTATCATTTAAAAAGTCGTGAACATCAAAGATGTTCACGACTCATGTGTCTTATTTTGTAAATAAAAACCACCTTGGCTACTATTGTAACCAAGGGGTGATAAATGAGATTAAAACAATTATTTTCGTCGAGCTGCCAGTACACAATAACCCGCCAATTTCATCTGGCCATGTTTACCTCCCATATTTGACGCATAAGCATCAAGCTCAAAGGCATATTCTCCGGCTTCGTCAAAACAATAAAGAATTAGGATATTTTTACACCCGTCTCTTGTTATGACTGGAGGTATACCAACGACAATTTTTCTAATGGGGCTTTTTTTCTTAACGAACTCCCATATAACCTGAAATAATAAACCAGGGGGAAAAAATTCATACGGCTCGATGCTTTGACCATTAAGTTCATCAAAAAGTGATTCACTTCCAGTCGGCCAATCCACGTGAGCTATAGTTGTTGAAGTATCGCAGTAATCTGTACCGAACTCATCAGCTATAATTCTGATTATTTCTTGGGCACGTTGAGATACACTAACTCTGGCTTCATTTAGGAATCGAACAACTTCTGCTGTCCTATCCCATTTGGTTATACCGAACACATAGCCATCTCTCATCAGGAACTCTCCTTTCTTGTGTCTAAATGACATCGGTAATATACCATTATATATTAAAATGTCAATCTAAATACTGTGCCTTGTTTTATATAAATTTTGACTTTTGTAGCCTAGGAGAGTATAGTTTTTGCATCTGATGAATGACTGCTCGGCCACTTGGCCGGGCATTCTTTATAGAAGATACAACTTAATAAAAAAGAGTGGTATTCCGTGACACATATCACGATGCCTCTCGTAATAATGTGCAGAAGTCCATACCATTGTGGTAATGCTCCGAAAATTGTTCTAGGAAATGAACAATTTACAGAGACTCAATTTTATGGATTTGCTCCGCAAATAATAAAATTGGTATATGTTTGACCTAAAAGTAATAAATTCAGTATTGACTGAAATGGAAGAAGAACGTGGGATTCCTCGCGAAAAAATGCTTGATGCTATTGAGCAATCACTAGCAACAGCCTACAAAAAAGAATTTGGAAAACGAGGACAAATCATCACTTGTTCTTTCGATATGGACACTGGAACAACAAACTTTAACCAAATTAAGATTGTTGTTGATGAGTCGATGCTAAAACCAGAGCCAGAACTGGATGAAGAAGGAAATCCTATCGAGGAGGAAGAGCCAGAAGTTGAAGAAGACGAAGAAAACAAGAAAGTGCGTTTTGATGAGGAAAAGCACATCATGATCTCAACTGCCCAAATGATAAAGAAGGGGGTTGAGCTTGGTGAAGAACTTGTTTTTCCACTTGAACCAAAAGATGATTTCGGACGTATCGCTGCCCAGACCGCCAAACAAGTTATCATGCAGAAAATCAGAGAGGCCGAGAAGGAATCAGCTCTAGCAGAGTTTGGCCAGAAAGCTGGTGATATCGTTGTCGGACAAGCACAACGCTTTGAGCGAGGTAATCTTTATGTGGACCTTGGTCGCGTAACAGCAATCATGCCCTACGAAGAACAAATCCCAGGAGAAAGATTTAAACCAGGAGAAAGAATTCGAGCTATTTTGTTGGCAGTAGAAGAAACTCCACGAGGAATTTTCTTAAAACTTTCACGCTCACATCCTGATTTCTTAGCTGCTCTATTTACTATCGAAGCACCTGAACTACAAACAGGCGCAGTCGAAGTAAAAGCAATTGCTCGTGAAGCTGGTGCGCGTTCTAAGATTGCGGTACACGCTGTCGATGAACACATTGATCCGGTTGGTTCACTTGTTGGACAACGAGGGGTTCGAGTATCTACTGTCATGAGCGAACTTGGTGGCGAAAAAATCGACATCATTGAATGGTCTCCCGTTATGAGTGAATTTATCGAAGACGCTCTTTCTCCTGCTCAAGTAATGGAAATCAGAATTGAATCTGAACCAAATACTGAAGAAGGAGAACGAGGACACGCTATCGCTGAGGTAGCCGGTGATCAACAATCTCTAGCTATCGGCCGAGGCGGACAAAATGTCCGACTAGCTGCCAAACTGACTGGTTGGAAGATTGATATTGTTTCAGCCAAAACAGGTGAAGAACTAGCCGAGGCAGATGCTGATGGCAATGTGGCTCTAGAAGCTCCAGCTGATACCGAAGCTGGTAAAGAAGACGAAGTACTAGAAAGCGAAGATGCTACTACTACTGAACCAGACATTGAAGAAGTATTTGAAGAGCAAGATGAAACCAAAGACCGAGACAACGAAGATGATTCTGTGGATGAAAATACGATTGATACACCAGAGGAAGCTGAGGAACTAATGAATGATGAAGAAGCTGCTGAAGAAGCAGAAGAAACTGAGGACAGCGAAGAAAAGGAAAAATAGTATGATTTGAAAAGGCCGGCGCGCCCTTCGGCGCGCCGGCCTTTTTTCTTTTCAGAAACCGGTAGAATACAACATACTAACTTATACATTTATTAAATATTTATGAACCTACTACACGACATACCAGCTGGAACACCAGACGAAATGAACGTTATTATTGAAATTCCAAAATTCTCTAAGAACAAATACGAAGTCGATAAAGAAACTGGACTAATCGCCCTCGACCGAGTCATGCACACGGCTCAAGACTACCCTTTTGATTACGGCTTTGTTCCCCAGACTCTTTTTGATGACGGTGACGCGCTTGATGTGGTACTTGTAACCACTTACCCGCTTACTCCAGGAATTTTAGTAAAAGCTCGCCCGATCGGCATTATGGAAATGGTAGATGGTGGTGAGCGAGACGACAAAGTAATCGCTGTTCCGGTAGAAGACCCGCGGTTTGATCATGTAAAAGATGTGACTGATCTATACCCACACTTCCAAAAAGAGACTTCCCATTTCTTTGAAACATACAAGAAGGTCCAGAAAAAAGAAGTCTCTATTGGAGAATGGAATGGTGCAGACAAAGCTAAAGAAGCTTTTGAAAAAAGTTGCGAGATGTATCAAGCTGCAAAGAACAAGTAAACTATCACTTAATTCGACTTGTGTATAACGCCGTTCTCCGTTCATTGGGAACGGCGTTATACTTGGTGTAACTACGGATGTTAGTCAATTATATGTTTATTTATGAAAACCTTTTCGAATGTAATTATTAGTCACATAGCTTTTATTATCTTGTTTGGATTGGCCTCTCTTGCCTTTGCCCAGGTTGAAGAAAGTAATCTTGAAACGCAAGAAGATACTGAAGTTACTGTTGACGATGGTTCTGAGACCATTACCCCAAAAGACCGCTATAACGAAAGAATAGATGTGGTTAAAGAGAGACTAAATGATCAAGAAGCCAGCACGTCTCTGAGACAGGCTGAACGAGAGTCTGCCGTAGATGATAGGCAGACCGTAAGAGACGAGAGAAAAGCTGTTTTAGAGGAAAGAGCTCAAGAGCGTATCAATAACCTAGCGGCCAACATGAGCAACCGGATAGAAGCAGCCATTACCAGAATGCAAAATATCATTAATCGCATTGAGACCAGAATTAAGAAGCTAGACGAACTAGAGGTTGATACTACAGAAGCAGAAGCAGCACTAGCCTCTGCTCAGATTTCTGTTAATGCCGCTGCTGAAGCAATAAAAAACATCGATTCTGACGTGGCCGATGCGATTGGTTCAGAAAACGTACGTTCTGCTTGGCAGGCAGTAAAGACTACCATTATGACTGTGAAAGACCACCTAAAGACAGCTCACAGCGAACTGAGTACATGTGTGATGGCTCTGAAAGAATCGGTAGCTGATTCAAAGAAAACAAGAGGGGTGAGTGACGCAGTGCGCAATAACCAAGAAACTACTGAGTCTGAATAATTATTAACTAATTGCTATTTTATGAATGAAGAAAAACACGAAGTTAGGGCACCAAATTTTGAAGGTGAACCCATGAAAATGCCAGAAAATACTGATGCTCAAGCTCTAACAGTTGAGAAAAGTAGTGTAGTAAACGGCCCTCTGCTATTTACCTTAGCGATTATTTTAGTTTTGATTCTGGGTGGAATGTACTTCTGGTTTAATGCCCTGGAAGCCGAAGTGGTAATGGATGAACCTACACCACTACGCCCTACACCGGAAGAAAACAATGAACCAGAAAGTACCACAGCCGAGGCTCAGACCGACATCATGCTAACCACCAGTACTTCTGATGAGATTTCCGCGATTGAAGCCGATATCGGAGCAACTAACCTAGACAGTCTTGATGCTGAGTTAGAAGCGATTGATGCTGAGTTAGAAGCTTCGCTTCAATAAGTTTTACTCATGCTTTATTTAAAGGGGCGCCCTTTGGGCGCCCCTTTTAAAATACAAAAAGCCCCTTGTTTATACTGGCGGGGCTTTTTGCCAGTCTACACTGTACTCATCCTTCAGAAAAACCGATTGGTACATCGTGCGTGCTTATGAAACTTACATAGGAATACTTGCCACTGTAGTACGTTTCGAAACTTTTGTCTTCAGCAGACAGATCGGGGAAGATATTTATAGCAATACTGGTCAACTGAGCAATAATATCTCCAGGCGTGTAATCCCTAACCTGACAAGTGTGCGATAGTCGGTACCTCCTTGAACCAAATGGACAATTCTTGATATTTGTGTACGTCTTAGTTGGACGCGTCATAAATAAGTACTCTGTGATGAAGTACCCAAACCCTACCACAGTAGGGTGCTATGTCAACAGTATTCCTGAAATACGGTTGCATTTTCCTCAGAGTTTCGTACACTTGCGAGCACTATGTCACATTCACATTCTGTAGATTTCAAAACTGCTTTCACAGTTGAAGAACTACCAAACTCACAAGTAAAAATTACTGGTGAACTACCTTACGTTGAGCTACAAAGTGAGCGTACGGCGGCTCTGGTTGCTCTAGGTAAAAACATCGAGCTAGATGGATTTCGTAAGGGACATGTTCCTGCTCCAGTCTTAGAAAAGCACTTGGGCGAGATGGCTATTCTAGGTGAAATGGCAGAGCGAGCCATTTCTCACGCTTATCCTCATATAGTAGATGAACACGAATTAGAAGTAATCGGACACCCTCAAATTGAAGTGAAGAAAATTGCTCCAAATAACCCTCTTGCCTTTACCGTTACTGTAGCGGTGATTCCTAAATTTGAATTACCTGACTACAAAGATATTGCAAAGGAAGCAAACAAGAATCGTCCAAGTGACGAGGTGACTGATGAGGAACTAGACGAAAAAATTAAAGAAATCCAAAAGCAAAAACAAGCCTACGAGCGAATGCAAGAACTTTCGCAAAAATCTACTGAAGCTGATAGCGCCGACCTACCTACTCCAGAATCAGAGGCAGAAAAGGAGGATAGGCCACTTCCAGAACTAACTGATGAGTACGTAAAAACTCTTGGTCAGCCTGGCCAATTCGAAACTGTAGATGACTTTAAAGCCAAGCTTCGTGAACACCTAGAAATCGAAAAGAAACAAGAAAACGTTGCAAAGCATCGAGCAGATATTACTGACGGAATTATCGATAAAACTGAAATTCCTCTCCCTCAAATTCTAATCGATTCGGAAATCAACCAAATGTTTGCCCAAATGCAAGAAGACCTAGACAGAGCAAACTTGAAGATGGATGATTACTTGTCTCACATCAAGAAGACTAAGGACGATCTAAAAGCAGAATGGACACCGGCGGCAGAAAAACGGGCAAAACTTCAGTTGGTTTTGAATGAAATCGCTAAGAAAGAAGAAATAGTGCCAGACGCAGAAAAGGTAAATGAACAAACCAAAGAGCTCTTAGAACGCTTCAAAGACGCTGACGAACAAAGAGTACGACTTTATGTAGCTTCGGTACTTCTAAACGAGGAAGTGATGAAGTCACTAGAGGAAGTGAAGTAATTAACAAAATAAACCTACTTGCAGAAACCGTCGTAATCCCTAAAGGGATTACGACGGTTTCTTAATGGTTTTCACAATTTTTATGTAGAAAAACGTAAATATCTTACCAAACTCAGGAACATTTACGTTTATTTGCATTAATTTCACTAATTTTCCCCAGTAATTTCCCACTTCCTAATTCTATAGTCGCAACATCACTTCGTTCAAGTACCCCCTCGCCGTCGTACCACTTGGTTAAATATATAGACTTTACTGTCATCTGTACTGGTTTAAGTTCTCTACTGAATTCTTTGTGTTTAATTAAATCTGTAACATCCTCTCCTGGATAAAAAATTGACATGTGTGGATGATAGTTTTTGTATCTAAATTGTGAATGTAAACTCCATGGAATTTTGTCTGCAATAGCGTTGTGGAGTTTGAAGATACTTCCCGCTTCATCATAAACTTCACGAAACGGAACAGCAGGGAAACAACTAATATTTCCTAAGGTAATTTCAAACGAATGATTCTCTCTGCATACCACTTGTAATAAGTCAACCATCTTTAGTATGTCGTCTTCCTGAAAATGTGTATCCAGTCTACCCGGTATATCTAAAGAAATATGTAGTTGGTCAACGGGGAGCCACAAATGATTCCCCGCGGGAACTATCTCTTGCCACATTCTAATTAGCTTACCCATTTCGTCATGTAAATCTTTATGCAACCAAATACCTATCGTATAGAGCGGGATTGGATCTGAAACCCAGCCGTCGTTTTTGCCCAGAATTTTAGAATTCTGTTTCCACAGTTCATTATAAAATTCTTTCTGTTTTTGTAAGCTGTTCATTTTTAATATAAAAAGTAAGTTTCACGAATTGCTCTGTGTTATTGATATATACGTGTCATAGTTTAACCATTAAAATGGTCCGCCCATGGAATATTAAGTCCATCGCCTTCTTTTTTGGCACAAGATGAACATGGAAGTGAAATACACTTTGAGTTGCAGACTTTCCCTTTGATGTAATTAAGTTGTAATCACCCCCAAGCTGTGTCGCTATTTCCGCAGCCTTCTTCATAATATGACCTGTAATAATAGGATTTTCAGTAAAATCAGCTATCTGCTGAACTGAATTATAAGAACGTGACCCTCAACAACTGGCTTTAAGGGCCTAAAAATCACAGACGACTCATCTTCAAAAATTACTTCCTCTCTTTTTGTGATGTCACAAAATACACAGTCTTTCATACACTCATTTTACATGATTCTTTGGATCAAAGTATTTCCCGAATTCTCTCAGGTTTGAAGTGATACTCAGGTCATTCAATCCTTCGGCACAAACAAACTTCACTTCTATGCATTCCTCTGATGGAACAAAATCTAAATTTTCAAGCACAGTTTCATATATGATATTTGCCGTCCACATCCCAAAACTCGTTATGTTAGTAACAAAATAAGCTGGAGTTTCTGCAATCAGTTTATTTAGTCATGATTTCATTCAACTGTCTCTTTGAAGATTCGACCTAGATTCAAATCCTCAAAAGATAGCAGGAGAGTAAGAACTCCTGCACATGTATGGATTCAAACTACTGAACCCTTCTGTTGCCAGGCGTTGCTAGCGCCCCGAATCATCCTTTTGGGATTTTCAAATCACCGCAGGCAGTTTTGTACTGAGCTAACCACTCTTTTAGGGCTTGGTAGTAACGTTCGATCTCAACCTCAACGTCCTCCTCGCATCTAAAGATGGTTTTTTCAGGACAAACTGGAGCTGGATTTGACTCAAGCTGCTCTATGAAATAGGCAGCTTCTTGAGCTTCGAGTTCCAACTGTGGAGTGCATGCTTCTTTAGCGCTTACACCAACAGAAGCCAGAACCAGAACTACAGTTGCTACGTATTTCATAACTTTCTCCTTTGCCTTTTGGCGGTTTGGTTTTAAGAACAAACTATCGATGAAGATTCGAATCATGTTTACTGTTTCAAATCCTCAAAAGATAGGACGAGGAGGAGTAAACACTCAACTCGCCCAAAAGTACTGCCTATGGTCCCTTACAAGGAATCCCTCTTGTTAGAAGGAAATCCTTGAGACCTTCGTGAGCAATACTCTTAACAACGCCAACTTCTATTACCTCGAACCACATTGAGTGAACATATGGAAAAGGATTAGTCAGCGAAAATCTCATATCAAGCTCTTCTGCGAGACTTTCTGCACGAGACAGATCGTCTTCCAAAGCTATAATATCTGTACCGGTACCGAACCCTCTGTACGCAACTGCATATTTCATGGTGATCTCCTACCCACAGAAACCCGAGGTGCGGTTACGAAATATTCGCGTGTTTTGATGTACTGAATGAACTGTCCAAGATAATACACAAGACTTTACACTTTGTCAATATTACTGTCTATCTTTGTGACTATATACACTCTATTTTATATTAAAATAGCCTTATTTATATGGATTTATGATAGAACTGTTTTGAATTTGTCAAAATTATTGACTATTTTATTAGAGTATGAAACAATAGGCATATGGACGACATCATTAAACAACTAAAGAATCTCAATCTCACCGACAAAGAAGCTCGAGTGTATCTGACGCTGCTTGAGCTTGGTCCTTCTACCCCATACAAAATCGCTAAGCGATCTAGACTTAAACGCCCCACTGCCTATGTGATTGCCGAGGAATTAGTAGAAAAAGGTTTGATTATTCAAGTGACTGGCGAGAAAAATAAGCTTTATATAGCTCGCTCACCTGAGGCATACTTTAAAGACGCCGAGGAAAGGCTTTCAAACGCTAAGAAAATACTCCCGGAATTACTTGCTCTACAAAAGAAGACCAGTGAAAAACCAACGATTCTGTATTTCGAGGGAACCGAGGGAATCAAACAGGCTTATGACTACCGTCTAAAAGAATTTCACAATAAAGAAATAGTCGGCTTCTTTGCTCGCGGTACTGAAGTTTCAAACGACCTGACGGAAGATGTTTTCCTTCCATGGAATGAGTATAAAAAAGAACACAACATTAACGTCCGTGGCTTTACAACAGTTGACGCCAGTCTGCAGGTATATGAGCAATACTTCAGCACATCTGACGGAGACGGCAAAATTCTGGCTCGTTTCTTGCCCAAAAGCCTTTACGCTGCCGATACTTCCTTTGAAATCTTTGATTGGGGTGTACGGATTGTGATAATGGACTCAAAACAAGCCCTAATTATGGAAAGTGAAAAATTCGCGCATGCCATGAAGGAAGTATTTGAGTTACTTTGGTCAAAGACTGAAGGAGAGTATGAAAAGCCAAAAGAAATAAAAATTAAATAATTATGAAAATAACCATAATCGGACATGCAGGCTGCGGCAAATCATGGCTTTCTGGGCGCATAGCAAAAAAACTTGGTGTTCCCCACCTTCACCTTGATCAGATCTGGATGGAGGTTGGCGGCCACCTACCTGAAAATCGCTCTGATGAAGCCAAAGAACGGGTGAGGCAAGAGGTACTTAAAAAAGCTGATGCCTTTACGAATCAAGATTCATGGGTGTCAGATGGTTGGTACAATGGAGCGGTGCAGAAAATTATTGCTGTTAAAGCAGATCAAATAATTTTTATTGATATACCTCTCTGGAAACGAGTACTTAATCACCTCATACGTTCATGTAACAGAAAAGATCGACATGCCCAACTTTCATTCTGGGATGATCTAAAATTCACCAAACAACTCATAGTACGTACTAAAAAATGGCAACCGTACTTCGACGATTTTCTTCAAATGCACGTAAGTAAGGTTGTCGTTTTAAAATCGAGAAAAGAAATTGGTGAATATATTAAGGTACTTGAGTCTGATGCTTAATGTTTTTGCTTATCCAGCATTTTTTGTGTACGATTGGGTTCTGCTTAATACCTTTACGACCAGCAGAATTAAACTTGAATTTATATTATGAAATCTGAACAAACAAAACACGAAAGCAACTACCTGGTGCCGACTGTAATCGAAAAAGTACAAGGTGGGGAAAGAGCTTTTGATATTTACTCTCGCCTTCTTAAGGAACGAATTATCTTTGTGACTGGTCCAATTGAGGATCATATGGCAAATCTTATTGTCGCCCAATTACTTTTCTTGGAAGCAGACGACCCAAAGAAAGATATATTCTTATATGTAAACTCCCCGGGTGGTAGCGTGACCGCTGGCCTTTCTATTATCGACACAATGCACCACATCAAGCCAGAGATAGCGACTGTGTGTGTTGGTCTAGCGGCTTCTATGGGTTCACTTATCCTCTCACAAGGAGAAAAAGGTAAGAGATTCATTCTTCCAAATGCCGAGGTAATGATTCACCAGCCTTCAGGCGGAGCCTACGGACAAGCTTCTGATATAGACATTACTGCCAAGCACATCCTGAAAACCCGAGAAAGATTGAACAAGATGTTAGCCAAAGCTACTGGACAAAAAATTGAAAAAATCAACCAAGACGTAGACCGAGACTTCTTCATGGATGCGGAAGAAGCCAAGAAATACGGCATCGTAGATAAAATTTACAAATAAATTTTATCTACGATGAGGCGGAGTGATGTAAGGAGTGGCTTTAGCCCGCCACGACGAGAAGCGAGCCCGGGGAGGAAGTACTTACTAGAATTAGCACGAAGTGCTTAATTATAGTTAGTAACTTGACCCTTGTAGATAAGGTTTATAAGTAAGCGATACTTCATTGAATTCAGTCACACAGATTAGTCCTTATGTGTCTCTCTAGTTTTTTGGTGTCGCCATGCGAAAGCAAACCCAAATAAGATTGAATGGTAGGCGAGTCTACACTCTTCCCTGCGGCACCTTTCTGAACCCGTCGTCTGGTAGTCGTCCTCAACGACCGATGACAAGGAAAATGCACCCAGCCCAAGAAATCAACTCCGCTTGATATTGTCTCAATCGAGACTTTGCGAGGATGCAACTCTAAAGCCAATTCTGCTTGCAAAAACCTTTCAACTGAATGAAAGGTTTTTGTAAGCCATGCTCTATCACAACTCAAAATCACAAAATCATCTGCGTAGCGTATGTAGTACTCGGCTTTGAGAGTATGCTTTACAAACTGGTCAAATTCATTCATGTACACGTTAACCAAAAGCTGACTGGTGAGATTGCCGAGTGGAAGACCTTTACCACAAGTACCAGAACTGAAACTCTCGACAATCACCCTTATTAAGCCAAGGACACTATTGTCTATAACTCGCTTATCTAGAATCTCTAGCAAAATACCTTGGTCTATCGAAGCAAAAAATTTTACAACATCACACTTCAACACCCAGCAAGTCTTTGTGTGATTTTGTGAGACCTTACGAGCAAAATAGGTAAACCTATCAAGTGCTTTATGAGTCCCTTTGCCATTTTGACAAGAATACGAATCAGCAATAAATAATGGGAAGTAGAAAGCAGCAAGATCTCTATACAGTGCGTGATGAACTACTCGGTCTCGCACAGTAGCCTTATGAATATCACGCGGTTTGGGATCGTTGATCTTGAAAGCTTTGTAACTACCGTGTTGATAAGTCTGCGCTCGAAGTTCTGCGTGTAATTTCATTATATTATTCAACAAATCTCGCTCAAACACTTGCACGTCGATTTTCTTCTGTTTGCCACATTTAAAACTCCTCCATGCTAAAAGCAAATTTTGAAATGATATTATTCTTTCATAATCACCATCATATAACTTCTTGTCATTTTTTCTATGCATAACAACAAGTCTACCCCCCCCCGAGACATTCATAGCAAGTTTAGTCCCAGTGTTGCAAAAGGCACGTTCTGTATACATCTTTTGGCACAGCATCTATCACCTAATTCCTAAGCCACATAGATATACACTAGCTAGAAGAATTGATGAACTCTTAATTGAACTTTTGGAAATGGTGGCAAGTGCCAGCTTTGTAAGGAAAAACGACAAAGTCATCTACCTGCGAACTGCCATTCGCAAGCTTGATACGATCAAGCTATTGCTTAACATTCTCTGGGATACTCGTTCACTAGATACAGGCAAATACGAACGCCTATCCGTTCCGCTATATGAAATCGGTAAAATGCTAGGCGGATGGCTAGGACAAGTAGAAAAACAAAACTCTCCCACAAAAGCAGGAGAGCAATGACAATAAATGAGTTGCTGAGCATCTGGTTGCCAGCATTCCAGACGTTGTCGGGATTGAACGGATTGCAGTACACGTTCCACTGACCGTTTTCGGCATTCCAGTTGACGTTCACCACACGGAGCGAACCAGACGAATAGAAAGATAGACCGTCCAGACCACTGTCCTTTGAAACTTTTACGTACTCTCAAGACTGTATTTTATGCGCAATCATATATTGCAGAGTCTATCTCACCAACTAATCTTATTGTGAAAACGATACGTAACACTCTGGCCTAAACCGTAATCGAGGCCACTCTCGTCAGCGCAGTCGCTTACGCTTGGGAGCACAACCTTAATCGTGCTCTCTGTACAAACGCTTACCCAGTATATATAGAAAAACCCTCTACCCCAAGCACTCGTCCGTAAGCAAGGACAAAGTACTAAGGGTAGAGAGCAAAGGATCTCTTTAGGACAAACGTCCTAAAGACTAGTTGCTGAGCATCCGGCGGCCAGCAGACCAGACGAAGTCGGGAGTGAACGGATTGCAGTACACGAACCACCGACCGTCCACGGCAGCCCAGTGGACGTCCACCACACGGAGCGAACCATCTTTCCCACAAACTGGGAAAAGATTAGCATAACCGTTGTTCAAAAGTTCACCTTCTGTACCTTTTGCTTGTGCCTTTATCTTGCCAGCAATCTGACCAAGGTCAACTGCTCTCTCAGTGATAGTCTTGATGTGCTCTGGAGACCCTGGAAGACCAAACAGCTGTGCTTCGTTTTCGTTCTGTGTCAACGGACGACACTTCAAGGCTGAAGCATGTCGAGACGGGCGGGTTTCGAATCCGACATACTTCTCGAGGTCGGTATCAACCCATAAATCATCGTTCGTCTGGAAAAACTCTGCCTCATTGAAGAGCGTGGTCGATTTTCGGCTTCGACGCGCTTTCGGCTTGGCTTTGTCCTTCCAGTCGATCTTGGGGCAATTCTCCTTCGCATACTCGATGAGATTTTCGGCTCTACTTCCCTTTCCATTTAGATGCGACAACACCAAAACGACAGCATCGGGATCAAGCGAGCCTTTCAACAAACGAGTCTCGGCGTCATGTAACACTCGCATAACTCTTGCATAGTTCTCATCAGAAATACTTTTCTTATCGGTGACGGTAGTCATGATAAGTCTCCCTTTCATTTTAGCTGTACAACTAGCCCAGAATTGGATTTCGCCACAGCTTGCTTTAAATAAGCTGTTTCCACAAAGTAAGCTGTGGCGAAACGATGAAAAGAACCATACATAAATAATACCATATGTTCGCAAAAAAGCAAATTCAAGACTCGCGAGAGACTAAACAAAATGCTGGCTGCTGCAGCTGGACAAAAAATTGAAAAAATCAACCAAGACGTAGACCGAGACTTCTTTATGGATGCTGAAGAGTCAAAGAAATATGGCATTGTAGATAAGATTTATAAATAAAATAACTTTAATAAGCAAAATCCCAACTTTGATAAGGCCTTGCGGAAACAGTCTCCTAAACTGTTGAGCAGAGAACTTGATTCGTGTCTTATCAAAGTAGGGGTTTTGTGATTTCTATCACTCGTTTACAAACCACCATTTCTCTAGTACAGTGCTGATACACAGTTACGGAGGATTATTTAATAAAGAAGTATTGTCATGCCACCATTAGCATTTACGGTTGCGTTAGGCTTGGCTCTATTTCTCGGTATTGGAGCAGGATATTTTGTACGCTATCTACACGCGCAATCAAAGAAAAACTCAATTGAGTTGTTACTGAAGGAGCGTGAAATAAAAGCAGAAAAGAAAGCGTTAACTATTATTGAAGAGGCAGAAGCGAAAGCTGAACGTATCGAGAAAGAGGCAAAAGCTGCACAAAAACACTTAGAGGAAAAACTGGAACAAAAGGAAGAGAGGCTTGGAAAAAAAGAAGAAATTCTAGACGAAAGACAAATCGATATCGAGTCACAAAAAGAGGACTTACGAGGAAAAGTAGAACAAATTAAGTCTATAAAAGCTCAGTTGGATAGCAGGAAGGAAGAGGCTGACCAAAAACTAGCTGAAGTAGCGGGTCTGTCTAAGGAAGAGGCTTTTGAAAAAATCATTGCCAAAGTAGAATCAGAAAGATCAGAAGACATCTACTCTAGGTTACAAAAAATAGAGAGAGCGGGGGAAGAACAATATGAAGAGAAAGCTCAGAATCTACTTCTGGCTGCTATTCATCGTGTCGGCAATACCCTTGCACCGAGTCTTATGACTGCTCATGTTGAAATACCAAGTGATGACCTGAAAGGAAAAGTGATTGGTAAGGAAGGAAGAAACGTAAGAGCTTTCGAACGTGCCACTGGTGTTGATGTACTTATAGATGAATCCCCTGGATACATCGTACTATCTTCATTCGATCCTATTCGACGAGAAATTGCACGTGTGGCATTAGAATCACTATTGAAAGACGGGAGAATCCAACCAGCAAAGATTGAAGAAGAAGTTGAAAAAGCACGAGGAGAAGTTGCAAAGATTGTTCGTAAGATGGGAGAGAAGGCCGCTTATGACGCAAACGTACCTAACTTGCACCCTGACCTTCTAACTATTCTCGGTCGCCTACACTTCCGAACAAGCTATGGCCAAAACGTTTTGTGGCACTCAGTTGAAATGGCAAACATAGCCGGAATCATTGCAGAAGAAGTGGGAGCTAATGTTTCAGTAGCTAGAGCTGGTGCCCTACTACACGATATTGGTAAGACAGTAAGCCATGAAGTGGCCGGTACTCACGTTGAAATCGGAATTAGGATTCTTGAAAAATATGGTGTAAGCCAAGACGTTATTTTGGCCATGCGTGCTCACCATGAAGAATATCCATACGAAACACCCGAGTCCATAATCGTGCAAGTGGCCGACTCCATTTCAGGAGGTCGTCCAGGAGCACGGCGTGATTCGATGGAGAATTATATTAAACGTCTGTCAGACCTTGAAAATATCGCCACAAAGATTTCAGGTGTTGAAAAAGCCTTTGCTATCGCGGCCGGAAGAGAAATACGAGTGATTGTAAATCCTGCTGCACTCAACGACTTAGAATCTAATAATCTTGCTAGAATTATTGCTACAAATATTGAGGCTCAGCTTCGATACCCAGGGGAAATTAAGGTACATGTAATTCGTGAAACGAGAGTAATTAGTTACGCTAGATAGATAAAAAACCACAAAAAAGGCGAGGGCCACTGTGTGACCCTCGCCTTTTAAAATTTGACCAAAAAACATTACACCATACAAAAAGCTCTTGTGTAGTCGTTGCAGTACATATACGTTGCTATATAATGTTTTGTAAGCCATAACGGCATCGTGCTTGAGTTATCGCTCACCACAATTTTTTAATCGCTCTTAGAATATTAATCTCAGATCTATGAATAAAGCAGACATCATCAGCAAAGTGCATGAAGTACTAGACACTACAAAAGCTGACGCAGAACGAGCAGTTGACGCAGTATTTGGTAGCATCGAATCAGCAATGAAAGATGGTACACAAGTATCAGTAGCAGGTTTCGGAATCTTCGAAGCTAAAATGCGAGCAGCTCGAGAAGCACGTAACCCACGAACTGGTGAAACTGTACAAGTACCAGCAATGCGAGTACCAAAGTTCCGAGCAGCTAAGGCTCTGAAGGATGCAGTAAAATAATTGCCGATACACTCTTTGAAAGAGCAGGAACGACACCAGTCGTTCCTGCTCTTTCTTTATTCCGACTTAAAATTGATATGATATAATATTCAGGTAACGGAGGTAATAATCGTTACGCGGAATATAAGAAGAGATTCTTATATCTCCCACCACACTCGGAAGTCCCCTAGCCTGGGGACTTTCGTTTATCTGATTGAAATATCGTTTGTTTATGATAGGATGTTGTGACTTCAGATTTCTGGAGTTGAGCGGATGATGGGTGTATCTGCGGATACAACCTCTCATTCGCCTGAGATGACTCCGTGCAGATGCACGCAAAGCGTGCATCGAAAAGAAGGAAAGGAGAGCTAGTGAGCAAGCTCCCTTGCTCTCCTTTCCTTCTTTTCAACTTACTGCACGTCGTCGCCTCACATGCTCAAATCGCGGGTGTAGTTTAGTGGTAAAACGACTGCCTTCCAAGCAGTAGTCGGGAGTTCGATTCTTCTCACCCGCACACATGCAATAAGCCCCTATCTAGGGGTTTTATTGTTGGTAGGGTAATTGAAATAATTGCCATTCTCGAACTTTGGTATAATTCCACCATGACAAAAAGATTTACTTACATTGGCTCATCATATTTATTCCTAATTAAAGATAATAAAATCCTCTTGCAACGTCGTTTCCAAACGGGATTCATGGACGGTTTTTACGGTGTACCAGCCGGCCACCTAGACGGAAAAGAGACGGCTCGAGAGGGTTGTGCTAGAGAAATAAAAGAAGAAATTGGTATCGATATAAAGCCAGAGGATTTAGAGATGGTGCACATAATGCATAGAAAAGCTGAAGAAGACGAACGAATTGATTTTTTCATGACAACCAAATCTTATTCTGGTGAAATTGAAAATGTTGAACCCAATAAATGCGATGATTTGAGTTGGTTTGAACTAAATGAACTTCCTGACAATATTGTCAATTACGTAAAAATTGCCATTGAAAACTATAGAGATGGAATTAGCTATTCGGAGTTTGGGTATTAAGAAAAGTTCGAACATCGTTGAATAGTCCGCACCAATCAGCCGGCCGGCAACACGAAAGTGTTACCGGCCGTTGCTGTTGGTAGCGGGTGAGAAGAATCGAAAAGAGCTTCTGGCGAAGCCGGACGAAAACCCTTTCGTCCGCACAGAAGCGACGGGGTCGCGTAACACAATATTTTTGAAGCTTTAGCTGAAGAAAATATTGATGTGAAGGTGACCGATTCCGAACAAACTTGCAACAAAACACCTTTTCAAGTATTTTTATTTTATACAGAGCCGGAGACAACGCGTCTTGGCACCTTTAAAAACGTAATTTTATAGTATGAACGAAATACCAGAATGTTTTTATCGTGTCAGTGTAAAAGCTTTAATACTTAACGAAGCTAAGGATAAATTTTTAATCTGTGAAGAAGACAGTGGCAAATGGGAGCTCCCTGGCGGAGGTCTTGACTGGGGTGAAATTCCGCAACAAGGTATACCTAGAGAAATATCAGAAGAGATGGGTTTGAAAGTACTGGAAGTTGCTGAGCATCCAGCTTATTTCCTAACTGGACAAATGAGTAAAGGGGATTGGGCAGTCAATGTCTTGTACGAGACCAAAGTTGAACATTTAAACTTCACGCCATCAGATGAATGTGTGAATATCAGATTCGTAAATAAAGAAGACGTCCAAAGCATGGAAGTCTTCCCTACTATTCAAAAATTAGCAGAGATGTTTAATCCTGAAATGCATTTAGGATAATTCGGTCAAAACATCATACTGAATACCCAGAAATAGCTAAACCCTCCGTTACGGAGGGTTTAGAGTTAGTTTTTTAGTATAAAAAACTCTTCTTCTGACATAGGCAAGCGATATTTTTCTTGTCTATGCAAGTGACTTTCAGCACCATCACAATATTTGATTGATTCTGTTCCATTAACAACATCACATTCTCCCGGAGCCCTCAAACAGTTACAACTTATACAATCTGTACCAACCAAAGTCATGTAGCTGTATGCCCAGTCACTTCCGTCACATCTTCCACCACCTATCCGATGAGGAAATTTGTAAGCAGAACATTTGCAGGTAACTTGTCTATCGCGTTTTTTTGACACAAATAATACTCCCAAATAATTTTCTTTTCCAAGAAAAGAATACGGCAGTGCGAATAGATGTCAAGATAAACGTTACTTCCCTTGATTCCATCTCTGATAACCAACCATTAGCCACAAGAGGCCATTTGCGACACTTACAAATGCAGTAGCAGAAGAGAGAAATGAACCACCAACACCCAAAACTATCAAGGCCAGTCCAGTAAGAACACTGGCTTGAACTGGCGGTTTTTGTTTATCAAGAATCATTAAGATTATGGTGTAAGCAAAAAATAGTTGCACCGATACGCCAGTCCAATCACTTATAAACCAATCTATAATCGGCGTAAACATGTTTTTTATTGTATCAAATGCTTCAACTATAGACTTTTGCTATACTACCAAAATGCAAATAGAATATGAGGCTACTTTCGCCAACATTGATAAAGACGCTATTAGAAACAAACTAAAAGAAGCTGGGGCAAAACTAGAAAAAGCAGAGTTTATGCAACGTCGTTCGGTGTATCACTTACCTGAAGGCAACCATATTGCTGGTGGCTGGATGAGAGTAAGAGACGAGGGTGACAAAATTACTATGAGTGTAAAAACAATAGATGGTAAAGAAATACAAAATCAGAAAGAATCTTGCTTAACAGTAGATAGTTATGAAGAAGCAGAGACATTCCTGCAAACCATCGGCTGTAAGCGAAAAGCCTACCAGGAAACCCTCCGAGAACTGTGGCTACTAGATGAAGTTGAAGTGACCATCGACACCTGGCCTTTCCTAGAGCCATTCATCGAGGTGGAAGGAACTTCAGAAGAAGCGGTCAAAGCCGTATCAGTGAAATTGGGGATGGATTGGAGCAAAGCTATCTTTGCGGCAGTCGATGTCTTGTATTCAGGGAAATATGGTGTGCCAACTGAGGTAATCAATGATCAGACTCCTTTGATCACTTTTGAAATGGAAAATCCGTTTATTTAAAAACAAAGCCCCGCAAACATTCTGCGGGGCTTGTTCAGCCCAATTTAACTAGGCTGAAATGTAGAGCACTGGGCTCGGCGTCGTCTCAGGGTCGTGGGACGTAGGGCCCGCAATCTTCGCGGAACCGGTCCCGGTCGGCGACCGGCTCAAAAGGACCACCACCGTCTCGACGCCAGACTTTGACTCGGCTATCGGCGACGCTGTACTCTACTCTTACCTGGAACTGTTTATCCATGCCAATTCTCCTCTGTTGATGGCATATTTAGACTACAATAATTTTCTGCAATCCACAAGGTGTTTAAATGGGCCTTTACAAATCAGGATTATAAGCTATAATAAAAACAGATTTTCTTCTCCTTGATCACAGCCAAGACTCTTTAATTTTTTATTGGGTCTTGGCTGTGATCACGGGGTGGTTACAGTTCATAAAACAATCCAATCAACAAAAAGGAAAAATTATGAGCAACATAAATGGGCAAGAAAACTGGCACACCCGTCGGCATGATCTGGCTATGGCGTGCAGAAAACCCGGTAGCGTGTCGGGGACTCCTCAATATCCCAGTGGCGCCGGTAAGGCACCACCTAACGAAGGCGCCCATGATCGCTACCTACGCATGGGGAAAATGAGAGGTGGCCTGGCGGTACGATAACCTCCCAAGCCCTTCAGTGCCGGACACCCACCGCGCAAAAGACCCAGCAGCAACATCGCTGGGCTTTTTTTTATATAAATCTTCGTGCTATAACTAACCCATGCAACCCGCCAATCTGGAAAGCAATATTTGGAAATATACCGTCCTCCTGATTACAAACAAACGTATTCATGCAGCTATTTTGAGTGCTTATTATTTAACAATCCCAGATGTCACTGCCAAAATACTCGGTTTAATATTGATGGTGGGTAATATAGCAGGATTTGCACTTGAAATACCGAGTGGTTATCTTTCAGACAAACTAGGACATAAAGAAGCTCTGGTTGTTGCAAAAATGTCCTTGGTTTTATCAACGTTGTTTTTCTTATTTGCTAATAGTATCCCTTTTTTAATACTAGGTGCGGTTTTTTTCAGCATAGGCCTTGCTTTCCTCAGTGGAACAGGAACCGCTTTCCTTCATGAAACACTTCGCGCTTTAGGAAAGGAAAATGAATTTACAAAAATCTCAGGCAAAGCGAGTTCAATTGGTTTTGCTGTCCCCATTGTCCTTACAGTCTTAATCCCCTTCTTAATCGAGTTCAGTTTCAAGGCCCCTTTTGTAATAAGTTTAATTTTAGACATTATCGGCCTGATTGTTACCTTGTCATTAATTAAACCTAAAGTGACCCAGGAACACATTGATGAAATTGGAATAACTAATTTTAAAGCCGTGATCAAGGAAGGATACAGGTTGGGCTTTTTTAAGTATGCTTTATTTGTGGCCCTGATCTCGGCAATCGTGCTTTGTGCCAGTTATTATCGAGCTCCCTATCAACTTATTTTAGGGATTCCAGTCATTTGGTTTGGAGTTTTGTTTGGTATTGGTAGAGCATTTGCTTCTTTACTTCTGTTTTGGAGTGATGGTATTAAAAAATATTTTAATACCACAGTTTCATTCTTTGCATTTGAAATTTTTTTATACTTTACACTTTTTTTAATGCTCGGTGCAACAAAAAGTCCGATTTTGGTTGCATTAGTTTACATTGTAATCAATGCTTTCCAGTGGGGATTGGGACAAATAAATCTTGGCTTCATGGTTGACGTCATAAAAGATAGTAAATTTAAAGCCACTTTACTCTCCACTCAATCACAAATAAATAATATTTCTTTCGCACTGATGGCAGCAGTTATGGGTTACTACATTGATCTTACTTCCTATCAGCTAGCCTATCTTGGCCTAGCAGTATTCCTTTTAATCACTTCCTTACCGATATACTTTTACATAATAAAAAAGCATCAACCTGTATAAGCGCAATGGTATACTTTCCAATACAATATGCATGTCTTGACTGATATTCTGATCGCTATTTTAAGTAGTTACCTGGCTTTTACCAATTTCCTAGCGACTGGTATTAGTGACCTTTTAAATATTGAGAGTGTCTATCCTACAGAAGAAACAACAGAGTTTGTCGAGCCTGATGTGTCTATATCAGCCCTACCTGGCCTAGCCAAGCATGCCATACCAGACATTCTACTCCGAAGCACCAAATACCAATCTGCCACTGTGGTTGGAAGTGCCGGTCTCCTTGGAGCAACTACTAAAGATCCTTTCGACGCCATAGTGAATGTCTTTTGTACCTTGACTACCGATGAATACATAAGGACAACCACTGGCTCAGGATTCTTTATTGACCCGGATGGAGTCATCATGACTAACGCTCATGTAGCCCAGTTCCTACTACTTGAAGAAGCCAACGAGCTGGGTGACGCCAAGTGCATCGTCAGGGCTGGTAACCCGGCTGCGCCTGAATATCAAGCTGAACTACTGTACTTGCCTCCGGCTTGGATTCAAGAAAACGCCAAGGTAATAAGTGCAGATGTACCGATGGGTACGGGTGAGCGAGACTACGCTCTGTTGTATGTGAGTGAACGGGTTGATGGTAGCCCGCTGCCGGCAGTGTTTCCGGCTTTAGGCTACGATACAGACCTGCTTCCCTTGTCCACCCGCAACGACTACGTCTTGGCTGCAGGCTACCCGGCCCAACCACTCTTTGACAACGGACCAAGCGCCGACCTTATTCCCCACAAGGCTACCACCACTGTCTCTGAGCTATACACCTTTGGCTCAAACCACGCTGATGTATTTTCTATCAGAGGTAGTGAGGTTGGCGCCGAAGGATCTTCTGGTGGCCCCGTCTTAAACGACCAAGGTGATGTAATCGGAATAATAGTCACTCGAGGCGATGACAGTATAGATGGTACAGGTAGTCTACGCGCTATAACGCTTTCACATATTGAACAAACCATCTTAGAGGAAACTGGTTTTAATTTAGAAAGAAATCTCAGTGGTAATCTGGCCTTCCGTTCGCAAATATTTACTGACACGATGGCCCCTTTTCTTCTAACAATTTTGCAACAGTCCAACTGAGTCTCTTGGGATAGTCGGTTTGGGCTGGCCCAAACACTAAAATTCTTCTTGGAGACTATCTAAACAGTCTTCGTATAAATAGTCTGAGTAGGATAAGCAAACTCAATACCAAGTTCAGAGAATTGCTTCATCAGATCAAAATTAAATCCTTGTTGGATATTTAAATACTGAGTGTAGTCCGAAGACTCTACGTAATACACTACCTCAAATATAAGCGCGGAGTCACCAAAACTGGTGAAATGAACTCTGTCTAACCGCCCACCTTCAAGAGCAGTAAAAATACGTGAAACAATAGCTGGAACCTCTTTAACTAACTCTTGGAAAGTTTCATAAGTAATACCGAATTTAGTTACCACTCTTCGTTCTTTCATTTTTTTGAAGTTTTGCACTCGGGCGGTGGTGAGTTCTGCATTGGAGATAACCAATTCCTCCCCCTGTAATGTCCGAATGCGGGTAGATTTAATACCAATTTTTTCCACTGTTCCGGAGTCGGTCCCGATCACAATAAAGTCTCCGATCCGAAAAGGTTTATCGAAGTAGATAGAAAACGAGGCAAATAAATCGCTTAAAACACCCTGCAAAGCAAAAGCAACCGCCAAGCCACCGATACCAAGTCCAGCTAAAAGAGAGGTTACTTCGATACCCAGGTTTGAAAGTACAAAAAGAGTTCCTAGTACCCAAAGCGTAATTCTAGCAATCAAAGCCACCAGGTGCGACGCATTGGCTGTATTTGGGTCTATCTTCCCGTCTCCGTCCTCATCTTTTTCTAAAAATCTAGTAGCAAAGTAATCTACCAAACTTGTCAGAGCTTCAATGATTTGCCAAACCACCACAAACAAGAACACCAGTTTACTGACGCTCTCTACCGATGGTGGAAAAGTAAAAAACTGCAAAGAGGCATACAAGGCGATCAATGTGTATACCCAAGCCCTCACACCCTCTATTATGTCAACCAGCAAGTCATCAAAGGTACCCTTAGTCCTACTAGCCAACGCTCTGGCTCTATGGAGAATAACTTTACGTAAAAACCAAAATACAAAAGTAAGTAATACAAAAACCAAACCAGCTGAGAGTGGTCGCTGAAAATCTACTATACCGAAATAAGGCACGGTGTAGATAACATTTGGTAACAGAGCAGATATGGCACTGGCAGAAAATTGATCAAACATGTCGGTAAATTAACCTAATATAAAGTTATCCTAACAAATTAAACCGCTTGGCCCAAATCTCAAATAAGAAACAATCGCTTCTGAACTGAGAAATGGGGCAGACCTAGGTCTGCCTTAGGATTACAGTGATAGGGATGAACATCCTCAGCCTGTTAGCTGCAGGTGGCCTGACGGAACGTCATCACTCGAAAGATTTTCAATATTTGCACACCATTGATAAACAAATGTCGTCACGATGGGTTTACAACCGATAATCCAGGCTTCCCTATTTGCCGGGTCGCACCTTAACCAGTATTCAAAGAAACCTGATTCATTGAATACTGGTATTATTTTAGCAAAATTATCAGTTAAATCTTGACAATATATGTCGTGACAGACCTGAAAATTGACACCTCTATTTTTATCTCTCTCAGAAACAAAAAGAAAGTATGAGTTTTTGCCATCTGTATAGTAATTCATACAGACATCGACAGTTCCAACTTCCTTTTCAACGACATACTCTTTTTGTTTCCTCCAGAAATCAGAAAACATGAGCTTCCTAAGTCCTGCAAGATCCTGGTACCTTGATTTACTAGCGCGCGCTTCAGTTGTCTTCAGTCTTCCTGGCTGATAACCAAAGGCCCCCCAAACATACTCTGGCGACATGGTCGGGCCGGCCTGATCTGAACGATTATTAATTATTATTGCTGGTGGCAAGATACCACTATTAGACCGCGCCATGCTGTTAATCAGATTCATTGAAAGGGTTTCTTGTAGCCTTTTAGAAAAGCCAACACTGCCGTTCCTAATACCAGACAGCCCATTTAGACAGGCCTGGTAAGCTGCTTCACCGGTAATTATTTCCATCTTTTCACTCCTAATTTAATTTGTTTAACGAACATTTCAGGCTATCCCAAACTGGGCCCTGCTTCGGCTTGGGTAGCCGGCCGGAAAATGAAAACTTTCATTTTCCGGCCGGCTACCCAAGCAGACAAAACAAAACCGGCCCGCTTTCGCGGGCCGGTTTAGATATATTTTATGCTTATACCCCAACCAATCCGCTGAAAGCGAAAAACACAAAAGTAAACCAAACAAACCAGATATAGTTTGAATTGTTTATTTGTACGGCTATGGTTTTTGCAACTTGCATAAATTCAGTATAAGCGAATATTAGAGACTGTCAACGACATCAGTAGGGGTAAGGGGTAAAACCGTTTCGTCTGATGAAGTGCTGACAAGATCTTCTATTAAAACTTCTTCCGTTTCATCAACTGGAGTAGTCGACGTCCCCTTATCATCCTTAGTTACTTGCGACAGATCTACAAACTGCTCAAGCAACAGGAGTGAATCATCGGCCAAGTCCATGCCACTTTGAGCAACTTCTTTGAAGACTTCTAAGCTAGTGGTGGACTGGCTCATGGCAATCAAAATATTATCTATCTCTGCTATACCAAACCTTACCTTAGCCCTCACCTCTGGATCACTAACTCGATTTTCCAGACCTTCAATCAAATTTAGTTTTTGAGTCAATTCTTCAGTAAGCAACGATTTTTGAGCATCTTGTTCGCTTTCAGTTAAAACAACAGGAATAAGTGTTTCGATGTCGATAGTTTTTATTACCTCCAACTCAGTCATGTAGGTAATCAGGCGTTGGGTGCGCTGTAAGACTGTTACTAGTCGAACTCTAGCTTCAGCTTCATCAGTGGTATACAGATTTACAGCCTCTTCAATAGCTCGGTTGATATCCTCCGCTCGTCTAGTGACTTCAACCAAATCTTTGGCCGGGGCCACTCCTTCTAAGGCAGACAAAAGTTCATAAATTCTGGTGGTGTTCTGCTCTACCCTAGCAATAAGTTTGCCGTAGGCAGGTGGTGTAGAAGTAGACAAAGCCTCATCTTCTTTTGGTGTTCTGGCTTCATCGATTGCACTAGCAATAAGGTTGGTTGGCCTGTCGGTCAAAAGTGTCTTACCGTCAACAAGAGCCAGCTCATCTTCCCCCCTCAGTGAGTCTGATTGTAATTCAAGAGTAGAATCAAGCGTAATTGAAGCAATGGTAGCAGCATCTTCATCCTCAATCCTGAGTTCAGCGATTTCGCGCTGGGCGTTGGCTGAGTGTACTCGCACCGCTTCTGCCACGTCTGCTCCAGCTGCTTCGGTTAGGCGGCCTTCACTGGCTAATAAACGAGCTTCAGCAATACGACGGTTTAGTCGTTCGGTTTCCCATTCGACTTTTTGGTAAGTATCAAAAGTAAGAGTACTTCGTAGCTCTTCGTTGAACTGAACCTTCACAGCATAGAGAGCATCTCCCGGGACAGCTTTTTCCGCCACAAAAGGAACCACTAGTAGTAGCAAAACTGCTGTAAAAGCTGAGTATTTAAATATTGAAATAAAAGGAATCTGAAAAGAAGTAAAAGGTTCAGCCAATTGTTTGTTAGTAACAATTTTAGCTGGTGTTTTAATGGCCTTCATTTCAGCAGGTAATGGATGATACTCCATATACGAAACAACCCGCTCTCGCAGCTCCCGCTTTTCAGCCGCCCGTAGTTTTACGGATTCGGCCTTAATCTTAAGTTGTTCGCTAAATCTTTTCATGTTTTTGTTTTGCTTTTCTTCTTTCTTCGGCGTATTCGTCCTTAGCTTCTATCTTCTGTCTGAGTATCTTTAATCCCCGATGGATCCTAACCGAGACTATATTCTCCGTTTCCTCCACCAGCTCACTGATTTCCTTGGGTCCGAGTTGATCGACAAACCTAAGAATAATTACTTCGCGGTATTGATCTGGTAGCTCCTCAAGCAAATCAAAGGCTTTTTTACCATCAATTGTAGCCGCCAGGACCTCAACTGTGCTTTCCGAAAGTTCGTCAAACGAACCCTCATCAACTCCTTCCATTTCCATGAGGGCGTCCAAGGACGCTTCTTTTCGTTTACGGTATTCATCAATAATTAAATTATTGAGAACTTTGTATAAAAATGGACGAAAAGAGTCTATCTCATAACCATCTCTAAGGTATGACCATACTTTGGTAAAAGTGTCGTGTACTATATCAATGGCTTTTTCGCGATTACTCACTCGAATTAACGCATGCCTAAATAAGGCATCGTTATACTCCTCGAAAGCTTTCAAAAAACGCGTTTCGTGGTCACTTACGTTGTCAGTAGTTTCCTTTCCCGCCATGTAAGAACCATTATATACGTAGACGGACGAAACAGCACATTCTTTCACAGTACATATATTATGAACTCACTACCCAATCCTTTACAAATTGAATATAGTATGTGATAGTTTGATAAATTCATGTTCCTTGGAGATTTCTAGTGAAAATCTTAAAACCAATTCTAAAATTACTTCTTTTTGTTTTTGTCTGTCTTGGATGCATTTCTTATGGCTTTAACCAAGGTGTAAAAGTAATGGTAATAGACACTCATGTAATTTTTGAGTGTAGAAAGGGAGAAGTCCCCCCCAACTACATTGGAAAACCATTTGAAAATAAGGCTTGATTACCTTACCTAGCAAAGACCCGAACCACATCATGGTTTGGGTTTTATGATAATTTTCTAATACTATTTAACAACTCCGGAAATTCCTCGATTAAAAAGTGGTTTTTGTCCTCAAAAGTCACTAATCCAGCTTCTGGTAATGCTTTTTTATACATCAACGCATGTTCATAGGGCACCACAGGATCATCTTTTGAGTGAAAAAATGATATATTTTCTGCCTTCTTTGCTAATTCTCCAATCATATTCGTATCAAAAGCGAAATCCCCGCCATCTTCACCTCCAAAATCTTCATTCCTAAACGGAGCCGCCAAAAAAATTAAAGTTTTTAGTTTAAAAGGCAAATCATTTTCAACTAAATATTTTGCCAAAAAATAACCACCAAGTGACCCACCAATCAAAATCAAATTATCACTTAAATATTCAAAGTGTCTTTCAAACCAGATTTTCCATTCTTGATATTTAGCACTTTGCTTATTAGGCATCGCTGGAGTAAACACTTCGAAATTCTCACCCAGATCTTCAGCCAAAGTACTGCTCCATTTCTTTGTTCGTTCGGAACTAGGAAGATCTCTAATTTCTCGAGTTTTCAAATAACTTATATAATCCTGATAATCTGAAAAAGCGTTACCCCCATGAATGTAAAAAACTTGTTGTTTCATAATAGGTTTAACTAAAACCACTCATTACGCTTAAAGTACCAGACCATAAGGCCAACCGCCAAAACCACCACCCCCACTACAAATTCAAAAGCGTACGGCGCATCTGCAAATGGCAAAGGTACATTCATCCCGTAAAGTGAAGAAATCACAGTTGGTATGGTGAGCAAAATGGTTAATACAGTCAGTGTTTTAATACGACTGTTTAGATTGTTGGTCAATATGGCCTCCGAAGCATTGCGGACATTCTGAATAGTCTTTAAGAGTAACCGAGCCGAATCAACCACCTGGTCGTTATCGATTCTTAAGTCTTCCAACAACTCTTTATCATCATCAAAAACTTGAATGTGGTGCCCGTTCTTAATTTGTTGCAAAGCAATGTTGGTTGGCAAAACCGCCGCCACCATATCATTTAATTTGTGTTCGTGATTTACAAAACGAACGATTTCCTGATTACTAATTTTGCGCAACTTTACTCGATCTCTGTGCACTGCGCGCCTAAGAGAAATAAGTTGTTTCTCAAATGATTCAGTGACCCTTTCCATCATCTGAATAAATAACTTGGTCTTTTGGGTAGTGTATATAATATCTTTACCACTAATGAAAGATTCAAATTGTGGCACCGGCCGCTGAGCAATAGTCATCACAAAAGCTTCTTCCATCACAATGAGTAATGGTGCAGTATCAATATCTTCTTGTTGTTCATTAAATGGATACCTAGTGAAAAAGTACGTAGCACTTCCCGACCGCTCCATTCTTGGCACTTCAAAAAAGTCTTCCGCGTCTTCCAGTATGTTCTTATCAAGTAGAAGCCTAGTAGTAAGGGTTTCCAACTCTTCCTTGGTTGGTGACTCAACATGAATCCATACCCCATTTCGAATCTCCGAAATCTGTTTTAGTTCACTATCTTTAACTGTCCGAAAGTAGTAGGTGATCATGTAATACAATTACAGTGCAAGTATAACATCACAGAATATTTGCTCGCAATTTTTTACAGGAGATGTTATATTTTGCGGACTCAAATAGATTTTTTGTGTGCATTAGCGAGCGACATAGTTGTGCCTTCAGTACAACTCTGATCATTCAGTCACAATGATAGCGAGTTGGGTTTGGGGTCTGTTCTTTCAATTTTCATATTTTTGGTTACGTCGGGGTGTAGCATAGTGGTAGTGTGTTCGGTTTGGGACCGAGTGGTCCGGGTTCGATTCCCGGCTCCCCGACGTAGCTCGAAATGGAAATTGAAAGAATTTATCAACAAGCCAAAAGTTTGTTGGCACTTAGAAAAGATGTGATACTAGCTAATTCTTAGCCTCTGTCAAAAACAAAAGCTTCTCGATGCTATCGAGAAGCTTTTGTTTTATTTAAACACCACACAAGATTAATTATAATGTTTCACGTGGCACACTTCCCTACTGTTACACATGAAACTTCGGAAATACTCTTATTTAATCAAATATAACATTTTGCAAATACTTAACTGTCGCATATTTTTCACGTGGAACTATTCTAACGGCAATAACGTCAATTTCCCACTCTCCGTCGTAATTATTTTCCATAATCCAACTCTCTATAGCTCGATTAAGTCTTTGGATCTTGGCGTAGTGAACATTTTCCTCTGGACGCCAAGTTCCACGTGAAATAGGTTGCTCCAAATGGCGTTTTGTTTCATATGAAACAGTCTTAACCTCTACAAACCTTATCTTTTGCTTATTTTTAACAGTTTCACGTGCAACGATGTCTATTTCTCCCCATTTTTTGAAGTAATTTACTCCTAAAATCGCAAAACCTTTCCTTTTTAAGTACTTTACAGCAATTTCTTCACCATAAGCTCCCATTTGATTCTTTTTACCTTTTTTCTCTGTCTGTTTCATGTGTAACGTCATTATATGTTTCACGTGAAACTTATTGTCAAGCGTAGGTGAAAGCAGGCTTAATTATAGCACTATTTTATAAAGGACACATTTACTTTATCCCTGTGGATTGTCCTTTATCCACCTATCCACCTGGTTATCCACAGTTACTCATGTTGGTTGTTGTGTTCTTGTTCTTAGTTTATACAGAAGTTATACATTTGTCGTAAACGAGTCATGTATCACGGTATAATACTTAAGTGTTTAAAAATACTAATAAAAAGTTTCTGAAGGGAACAGTGGCTCCAGTTCAGTTGCTGGCAAGCGCTTTTATTGCTTTGATTGCTATTTTTGGGGTTTCTACGATACCTCTTAACAGGATTACCGTCTCTGAAATGCGTATCGAGCCACTTGATGCTGTGGTAGAAATAAATAAAAGTTTTGATATTGAAATTGTCGTTGACTCCAAAACTCCAGTTAATGTTTTTGCTGGTGAGCTCCGTTTTGATCCAACTGTTTTAAGAATTAAATTGATTGACTACAACACCTCAATCGCAGACTTATGGGCTGAGTTGCCGTGGTATAGCAATGGTGAAGGAACTTTGACCTTTGGTGGCGGTACTACAAAAACAGGCGGATTTAAAGGCATTGATACTTTAATAAGAGTCACTTTTGAAACCATTAACACCGGAAAGGGAGTTATCTCGATCAATAATCCCCGTATACTGCTCCACGACGGCTTGGGTACCGATGTTGAACTAGCGGCTACTAACGACGCAATCTTTACCATTACTAATACTCAAGCAAATGTTCCAGCAGGCACACAGCGTAACCAAATAACTAGCTACAGAGTAGCGAAAGAAGTACCTAACACAGATTTAAATGGGGATGGTGAGCAGAACCTGGTTGATATAAGTATTTTCATGTTAAACATGGCGGGCTATGATCCTAGGTACGATTTTAATTTAGATGGGGAAGTGGGCTTAAAAGACTTAAATATTTTACTTAGCAAGTAGCGTACAAATCGAAAAGACCAGGAAAGAATCCTGATCTTTTTAATTGTGCGGCCAGGGGTAAATTCGCCTCCTTACAGGAGCAGTACACCTTTTGGCCAGATTATTTCATAAACTCAAAATCTTGCTCAAAAGCTCTTTCGATTACCCATGCAAAATTGAAAAAGACCAGGAAAGAATCCTGATCTTTTTAATTGTGCGGCCAGGGGTAATCGAAACCTGACGGTCACAAATTCGCTACGCTCTTAAGTGCCGCGGGTCACGCCTCGTCTGTTTCTGCCTAAGGAAGGGCAGAAACATGACTCCGGCGGTTTCGATTACACGCAAGCAAAACTTTTTGCTTGCTCCCTGGCCACTCAAAAACCCCTTACGGGGCATTTGTGCGGCCAGGGGTAATCGAAACCCCGACTGTTGCTTGGCAAGCAACCGTTATACCACTTAACCATGGCCGCATGTTTATTTTGTCAGTTCCTTAGTGGCCAACTCTATCCATCGATTGAGTTTGTACTTCAAAACTGTGTTGCCGATTATAGTATTTCCAACACCAAAGTGCAATGTTCTTTTTTTACTATGATTTCCTATAACTTGGTTCTTGAAGAACTGTGAGTAGGGAATACCCGTGTATGTCTTCCATTTTTTCATACACTTTTCTTCTTTTAAATCAGAATACAACAGAATCCAGAAACGTAATCTAGCTTTTTCTACACCCAAGTATTCAGTTGCAAATTTTATAAATATCTTGTGACTTTCGACGTGATGAGTCGATAGTCTGATTACTCGAGCTTCCTTCAAATCTCCCTGAGCTAGATACAACATTAATCCGGCAACGAATAGAGGATTATTTTTATAGTGTTTATATTCGGTTTCTGCCGACTTCACTGCATCCTTGTACCTGGTTAAGCGTTCTCCACTGCGAGCTTTGTTGACCAGCTTTAATCTTTTGGCGTTTTCCTGACCAGCTCGCTTCACATTCTGCTTTTTTACTTGAGCCGAAAAAGCCTTATTTTTCAACCATAATGAGGCTGTCGACTTAGATATGTCACAGTACTTTGCAATCTCTTCTAGAGTAAACCCACGTTTACGCAAACTTATAGCTTGCTGATATTTCTCCTCATTTCGAACCATATTGTGTGTATATTATATACTAATTACAATTGTTCGATTTAACTTACTCACATCTCTGGTACACTTAAGTTATGGAACTTCCTAAAGAAATCAATGTGACCGAACAAATGGTTGATATTTCTCATCTCACTGATAAGCAAACTACTTATTACAAGAATCTGACTGATGAACTAGAGAAGAATTATGAGGAATTGGGCAGAGGCCGCCAAATCATTACCTTAAGTGGTCCAGGAGGCTCTGGTAAGTCAGTGATATCTGCGATTCTTAATTACCACTACACCCAAGAAGCATCATTTATTTTTATAAACGTCGGTTTGGATGCCTTCCATTTCCCTAATGCAGTACTAGCAAAACGAAAGCTCCTTGATGCCAAGGGTAGATATGACACATACGACACATCACTTTTATATAAGAAAATGTGTGATTTTAAATCAGGCAAACCAGTTTCTTTTCCATATTATTCTAGGGAGATTCACAACCCGATTGAAGACCAACTCCAGGTTACTAAGAGGGACGTACTTTTGCTACTAGAGGGCGGTTGGTTGTTAAGGAACACACCGGAGTGGGGCAAAATACGTGAATTGTCGTCATTTAACCTTTTTGTTCAGGGTTCAATTGGAGATATGCGGGAAAATGTAATCAGAAGACACATAACCGGAGGTAGAACTACCGAGGATGCGATGAATTTCTACGGCACAAGCGACCTAGCGAACACCAAGGAAATACTAGAAAACAGCGTAGAAGCTGACAGAAAAGTACTGTTTTATAAGGATATTTAAGAATCTCCCTCAATTTCTTCGCCTATTATTACAATCCAACCATCGGTACCAACCACGACTGAATGTGGGGTGTTGGCGGGAATGTCGAATCGTTTAGGAGCCACAATTTCCTTCTTTTCACCAGAAAAATCAAGGGTTACCGAGCCGTCGGTGACAAATATTGAAACTTTTCCTTGGTGGGAATGTTCTTTGTATAATGTTCCAGCAGGGTCTTGGTGTTCATACACCTTAACAAAACCTTCCGATTCAAAGGTCTGTATTGCTCTTTCAGATAGTTCCATCTCCTAACGCTATCATGAGTATATAAATATGACTAGGAAGTGCTTATTTACCATTGCAAAAACATGATTTTAACGTATGATGTTCGCACCGAAGAAAAGCACCCGTAGTGAAATGGATATCATAACTGACTTCGGATCAGTCGTTCCAGGTTCGAGTCCTGGCGGGTGCACCAAGGAAAAAATAAACAGCCGGTATATACCGGCTGTTTATTTTTAGGAAGCAAACTGCTTTGCTTTCGACCTTGGTGCAAGGCGGAGACATGTTTTCTCTCCTACCTAGGGAGAAAACAGTCGAGTCGGGGTCGAAAGTACTTACTAGAATCAGAGCAAAGCGAATGATTATAGTTAGTAACTTGTGATCACACCTTATGCACCTAGTGATAACTCTGATAAAATAACCAGACATGCAGATTAAATCATCTGACATACCAAAAGAAGTAAAGAATGTAGCAGAAACTCTTGAAAATAAGGGTTTTGAGGCGTATATAGTAGGAGGATGTACCAGAGACTTGATTCTGGGCAAAACCCCAAAAGACTGGGACCTGACCACCAATGCCCACCCCGAACAAATTCAAGAGCTTTTCCCTGAACATTATGCCAACAATGATTTTGGCACCGTAGGTATTAAAACGGAATCTGAAGACGAAACCCTCAAAGTGATAGAGGTTACTCCATACCGATCTGAAAGTGGCTACAGCGACGCTCGTCGTCCAGATCAAGTGACTTTTGGTGTTTCACTAGATGAAGACCTACAACGCCGGGACTTTACCATAAATGCCTTGGCCTACCGAATCTCAACCGACACCCTAATCGATTTATTTGGCGGGGCAGAAGATATGGCTGCCAAGCGCTTAAAAGCAGTTGGTAATGCCAACGAACGCTTTGCTGAAGATGCACTCCGAATGATGCGGGCCGTCCGCTTAGCCGCTGAACTAGACTTTGTAATTGAAAGCGAAACAATGGCAGCGATCCTCCGACATAGCTTGCAATTAGGCCGTATTTCTATCGAGAGGGTGGCTCATGAGTTTCTTCGTACTGTGAATTCTGCCAACCCAATGCAAGGCATTATCTTCATGGAGAAGCTAGGTCTGCTTGAACAATTCATACCAGAACTACCAATTGGAATCGGAATAGAGCAAGGTGGAATCCACCAATATGACGTATATGAACACAATTTACGCACTATGCAGGCGGCCGCAGACAAAGAGTACTCTTTGGCCATGCGCTTAGCTGGCTTATTTCATGATATAGCCAAGCCTCAAACCAGACGAACAGGGGGTAAAAACAAACAGTACACTTTCTTCGGTCATGAAGTGGTGGGAGCAAGAATGACTAAGGAAATCCTCGCTAGATTAAAGCTCCCCCGGGAACTGATTGAGGAAGTAGTGGCTTTAGTTCGCTGGCATATGTTTTTCTCAGATCCTGACGAAATTACTTTAGCCGCAGTACGACGAACTATTGTACGGATTGGTGAGGACCATATAGATGATTTGCTAAACCTACGTGTTTGCGACCGAATAGGCATGGGACGACCAAAAGAACAGCCATTTAGGTTTCGCAAATATAAGGCTATGGTTGACGAAGCTTTGCGAGACCCCATTTCAGTCAAATTACTGAAAGTAAATGGCGACAGGATTATGGAAATAAGTGGAGAGAAGCCGGGTCGTAAATTAGGCTATGTTCTACACGCTCTTTTGGAGGAGGCTTTGGAAGAACCAACTAAAAATACTGTTGATTATATGGAAAGTAGGGCTCTAGAACTACTGAAATTACCAGAAAATGAGCTTCAAACACTAGCTGAGGCAGGGAAGAAGAAGCAAGCAGAAGAAGAGGCAAAAGCTTTAAAGGACATTGCAAAAGAGCATCAGCTACTCTAAATATAAGCAATGAGACGACTCAACTCACCATAAAAAAGGGCCCACGAGTATCACTACTGGTGGGACCGTCGAAGCTTTTTCCGCTTAGGACCTACTTTCTGCCTACCCTGATGGAATGTCTGTAGACCATCAGGCGTGCAGGTTTTTCAGTGCTCCGCTACCTTATCAACCGATCGGCTATCGACACCGTTGACGTGCCGTGCTCATGAGGAGCAATTAGTCCTATTTCCTCATAATTTCCTCCTTGCCTACACAGGCAGTTTTCAGGCCAAATGAACAACTTTAGACTAGATTATACATGTTTGTTTCTATTTGTCAAGCTTTGCTCAAACAAAAAAAGGCCTGAAGGAATCGGGAGCCAATCGTGTGGTGGATTGATCAGCTGCCGGTGCCTTCAGGCCTTGTAGTATGAGCTTTCTTTTTGGAGGATTATGGTAATCCTAGTGAGCGCCTACGTTTGAAGCTAACTCTGTCCGAAGCTCTACGTTGTAAGAGATTTCTTTTTGTGACCTTGCTATCTAGTTGATTGCAGTGTCTGAATCTCTATTAGGGTGGGATGTTTTGAACGTTTGTTTGAGTTAAGAATCTTTCGATTCTTGGAGGTAATACTCAATTGTTTTTAGAAGATCACTTTAAGGGGTTACCCTAGGGAACTGATTGGAATTTTTTCTAGTCAGTTCTCTAGGGTCTCCCGCTCGCCCTTTCTGGGCCTACCAATAATATACTCTTCCTCAAGGACATGGTAAAGGACAGCATTGGGGATAACTGTCCTTTATAACTTTTCATTGACAAAATTGTGTTTCGTGTTGTTTGTACATACTGAAATAGCCTTTAAAAATATGCTCCGTTTGCTTCTACTGTACAGATATGGTTGGTGTAGTAGAGGAATTAGCAAACGTAATTTAAACAGAGACTCATCGTCCTCGCTTAACTATTCTTATAGTCAGATTATGAATCTTCCTTAAAAATATGTCTCACTGCGGTATGATTCGCTACTGCTTTAACTACATCTGTTTACACTTTCGCACACATCTATAACTCAATACTCAACTCAACCGAAACAGGGCAGTGATCTGAACCCATCACGTTTGGATGGATTTTTGCGTTTTTGAGAACTGGGGTTAGTGCTTCAGAAACCATCACGTAGTCAATCCGCCAGCCGACATTTCTCTCGCGCGCTCCCCCAAAATGACTCCACCATGTGTAGAGTTCTGGTGTATCAGGTTGAAGGTAACGTAAAGAATCGACGAACCCTTTTTCAATCATGGCATTGATACCAGCTCGCTCTTCATCCGTGAATCCTTTTTTGCCACGATTCTCTTTTGGCCTGGCCAAATCAATTTCATTGTGAGCTACATTGAAGTCTCCACAAAAAATAACTGGTTTCTCTTGTTGTAGTCTGTCCATATATTCCAAATAAGCTGGGTCCCACTCAAGGCGCATCGGAATACGAGACAAATCGTCCTTGGCGTTGGGCGTATAGACCGTACTTATATAAAAAGGCTCAAATTCTGCCACCATAACCCTACCTTCTTTAGAAGTATCACCATAGTTGTCTTCAAGCTTGTATTTCTTAACTATATCTTCTGGAAGGCCACAAATAACGTTTTCTGGAGGATGTTTGGTGAAAATAGCTGTACCAGAATAGCCTTTTTTCTCCGCTGAACACCAATATTGCTCATATTCGGGGAAAAACGCCTCCATTTCTTCCGCCACTTGGTCAGGTTGGGCTTTAGTTTCTTGGATACAAAGCACATCCGGCTTGTGTTTGGACATAAATGGCTCTAATAAACCCTTTTTCTGTACCGCTCGAATACCATTAACATTCCATGAGTATATTTTCATGCTTTATAGTCTACCTGATTCCCAAAATAGTTCGAGCTCAAGAGGGCTAGCAATATATTTAAAGCTTATTTTTAAACGTACAAAGTCGGTACCCGGCTAGGATGTAAAACTTTTACTTGCTTTTCAAGATAGTTTTAGTAGTATTTGATTTGGACGAGAAACGGAGATTGGATGAAGCTGCTGGCGTGCTCGACACGCAACAAAGAAATTTGTGCAGTCGCTTGGGTTCGAATCCCTTGATCCGGTTTTTGAAATAGCTCATTTTGCGTAGATCATAAAGGTAACGCCGAGTTTGTCTGGTAACAGGACTAGAATATTCCCTTGGTATTCCCAGTAGGTGGGAGACAGTGAAGTAATCTTTCCGGAGATTATGGAGTCAACCCTGAAACACCACCCACTATGAGTGAACATATTGCTTTCGTTGAGACTGCATACTGTTCAAAAACCTTGTCCCCCTTCCCGTAAAACGGAAGGGTTTTTATTTATTCATATTCAAAAAAGTCCAACTTCGTCCCAGCTGCTAGATAAAAAGACACATGGGCAAAATGATACAATCTCTTGTATGGATAAATACGCGGATAATTATTCTCCAACTGGAAGATTGCTATGGGACTCTTGGTTTATAAACAGAAAAGATGAATGTCATGTTTTTCATCTACAATCAAGATCAAAAATAAATCCCGTTGAGAGGCACACACGTGGCGCATCGATTGGACACGCTATCTCGAAAGACTATATAAATTGGCAAGAACAACCAACGGCACTAATCCGAGGGGAAAGAGGGGAATGGGACGATAAAGATTTGTGGTCTGGGAGTGTGGCTGAGAAAGATGGTGTTTACTACCTATACTATGGCGGAACGAACAGCGCGCCGAAGATGGAAAATATTCAAAAGATTGGTTTGGCTACCTCAAAAGACTTACATACATGGGTCAAGCATCCTCAAAACCCCATACTGGAAGTCGATTCTCGGTATTACCAACTAGATAATGAAAGAAATGCTATCGGAAAAATCGGAGCTTGGCGTGACCCGTTTGTATTTAAGGACCCTAATTCAGAAAAAAGATACATGACTATTTCGGCTCGAGTTAAAGGCGAAAGTAGGGAATACAATGCTTGTGTTGCCCTGGCTGAGTCTGACAACATGACTAATTGGAAAGTGTTGCCACCAATATTTAGTCCTGGTGTATATGACGAAATCGAAGTCTCCCGAGTAATATTTCATTCCGGTCTGTATTATTTGTTTTTTACTACCCATGCAGGTAATTACAAACCAGACTTTGCCCAAAAACACGGCGCCCATGAAGGTTTGCATTGTTACTACTCTGAAAATTTATTTGGTGGCTATAAACCAGTTAATGGAAACGGGGTAGTTTCTAGTAACGGTGACGAAATTTACGATATCAGGGTTCTTCATATAGTAGACAACGACTTCATCGGCATCGGGTGGTTAAATCATGATGAGGAAGGTAAATTTATTGGCAAACTTTCACATCCGATGAAAATCCGAATTGAAGGCGACAGAGTATATGAAATATAGATACATACAGTAAATCTATTTGTTTAAAATATAATTGACACGACTCAGGATAAAATGTATTTTTCAAAAGAACGTTCTTCCGCACTTTTTTACAAAGGGAAACCAAGATGCGTAATTTTACAACCGTCATCATCCGTAACGAACATCTTCCAAAAATTGAAGAAGATCCTCACTTCGGTCGACAACTCGCAAGTGCCATTAGGTCACTCAAAGACGAGCCGGAACAGACATTGGACGTTCCAGCAAATGGATACGATCAGTCAACTCCAGATGCAGCTACTGTGATTTGTCAGTTCGACTCAGAGGACACAAAAAGGATTGTGTTTACTGGAGACAGCGCCAGACTTTTGCCTTAACAGTAGACCTCACCCATCTTCCATCCGTCAGCACTATTATATGTGTTGGCGGATTTTATTATTTATCAATATATTTAAGTGTTGATATACTATATATATGTATACGAAAAAAATTCTTTTGGGCAGTTTATTAATATTATTGAGTATTATTGTCTTTCTGTTTGTGTTTGAAGCGCTGACTATAAATAACAATGATAAAACTACACCTCCAAACCCAGACGTAGAGACAGAACAAATATTATCTTCAGACACAAAGAATATTACCCTCCTAATCAGTGGCGAGCCAATCACCCTGCAAAACGGGGTGTCAGAAATGAACATTGCTGACGACTCAGAAAGCACAAGAGTTGTGAGCTATTTTGGTAACGAAGTCGAACAAGATATTGATAACGATGGTGATTTGGATAAAGTTTTTCTAATAACTGAAAATACTGGTGGAAGCGGGACTTTCTTTTATGCGGTTGGAGCAATTAATGATGACGAACACTACTCCGGAACAAACGCTATGTTTTTGGGCGACCGAATTGCACCCCAAACTACTGAAACAGCCGATAACGGAGAAGTGATTATAAATTATGCCGAGCGACTACCGGCCGAACCAATGACTACTCCGCCTTCGGTAGGAAAAAGTATGTGGTTGAAGTACGACGTTGAAAGCAACAGCTTTGGGGAAGTGGTACAGGATTTTGAAGGGGAGTCGGTGAGTAATGCAAAGGAGAAAATTAACCTTATAAGAGTAAGCGAGCCGACGGAAGGAAGTACAGTAGGGAGTCCGTTTTTGGTTTCAGGTGAAGCTCGTGGATATTGGTTTTTTGAAGCTTCGTTTCCAATCACTGTTGTAAATTGGGATGGACTAATTATTGGGCAGGGGTACGCCACTGCCGACGGAGACTGGATGACCGAAGAATTTGTACCTTTCTCAGGTACTATCGAATATAATCTTCCGCCCGATACACCATACAAACACGGCTCAATCATCTTTCACAAAGACAATCCTTCTGGTTTACCAGAACACGATGATGCAATGGAGATGCCAGTTATGTTGGAATGAAACATGGAAAGGCGCCGAGGTGCCTTAAGTCATACATTTTTAACAAACTACTTGTATTTAGTTAGAGATATGCTTTAATGCTGGTACGAAACGAAGCTCCTCTTGAAGTTTGAGAAGACGAGAAAGCGCAGTGAAGTTTTGTAGTTAAAAATAAAGCAAACAAAAATATATGAAAGGTTCAATTGTACGAAAGCGAGACGAAGGTTACGGATTTATCAAGCCAGAAAGCGGAGATAAGGATGTATTCTTCCACGCTTCTGCACTAGTAGACATCGATTTTGATTCTCTAAACGAAGGTGACATGGTTACTTTTGACATTGAAGAAGGTCCAAAGGGTCCTGCTGCAGGAAATGTTCAACGAGCTTCAGACGACGCTTCAGCTCCAGTAGCTGACGATGCTTCTGATGACACTTCAGACGAAATGGCTGCGTAATTAATTTACTTTGATTAAACAAAAGTGGCGTGCCTTCGGGCACGCCACTTTTGTTTTAAAAATAAACTAAGTCTTTAAATTCCTCTGATATAATAAACCAACTATGCTCTTTCTTTCGATCGTGCAAAACTATTTGCTTTGGCACTACACGCGTGCCTTCTCGGAAATTTTCCATGTTTGGTTTAATTTTATTTGGTTTATAGTTCACTTCTTTTCAATGCCACAGCTTATACGCTCATGGTTTGAGCCTTGGAAAAGAATCACCGAGAGTCGGGGGCGAGGCTTTAACTTAGAAGACCTGGCTGGCTACGTAATAATTGGCCTCTTGTCTAGAATAGTTGGTTTTATTCTCAGGTCTTCTATTATTTCGCTTGGTCTTTTTTGCTTACTTTTATTGGTGGTTGCTGGTTTTGCGCTTTATACTCTTTGGGTAGCCCTGCCACTTATTATTGTGGCTATGTTTGTTTTTGGTCTAACTCTTTTAATTGCTTAAATTATGAACAATCTCCTAGACAGTATCCAGACATACCAACCCGCTCTAAAGCTGAATTCTTTAGTTAGTCGTAAGACTTTATCAATACTGAGAAAAATTTCTTTTGCTGGAATGGTGATCTGTGGGCTGGGTACCTTTATCACTTTTTTCTTTTTTGATGGAGATTATACTGGGAGGTTCTTAGGTGGAACATTTATACTCGGTGCTTTTTGGTTTGAGCAAATGCTTATTTTTTCTTTTCATAATAGTTACTTTTTTAGAGGACTCAATTCAGTTATTGGAATAGAGGAGGAATCCATTGCAGGAGCGACCTATGATGTGGCTGAAGCGGTTTTAAAGAATCAAAGTGATGTGACCTTGGCTTTTTGTAACTCGCAATTTGGCTCTTCAGCAATAATTAGAAGTGGCTTAGATCCAGAAAGGGTGGCAGAATTCTTGCGCTCACCTAGACAAGTCATACCGGCTTCGGTAGTTACACTTCCGGAAAATGAGATTTTTAGCCTAATTGGTCTTGGAAAATACATTCTCACTCATGACCAAGAATTCCAAAATATGCTGAAGTCAGCTGGAGTAAGTGAGGATATCTTTCTGGGTTCGTTGCGTTGGGTGGTCGGTACTTACCATCAGGAAAAAAGATTGGCTAGATGGTGGAGTAAAGACAATCTGTCTCACACTACTGGCGTTGGTAGGGAATGGACGTACGGTACAGCTTTTACTCTAGAGCGATTCTCCCGAGACATACGCACCACTTCAGTTTTTTCCGCTATTCATACAGACAGTAGTTTTGGGACTGAGAAAATTACTGAGATTGAATCATCCTTAGCCAGATCACAAGCCGCTAACGTACTACTTATTGGTGAGGCTGGGGTCGGAAAAATGGACTTGGTCATGGAGATTTCTCGTCGGATGCAACTCGGAAAGTCACTAGCAGCAATTGCCGGCAAGAGAATAATTGTTCTCGATACCAAGCGTTTATTTGCTTCACACCGTGACAAGCAGTCATTCGAAATGACTTTTATAAAAATGTTTGACGAAGCAACGCTGGCTGGCAATACCATTGTTGTGATTGAAAGTATAAGCACTTTTATTCGCGAAGCAAAAACCCTTGGTGTATTTATCCCTGAACTTCTCGATCAATACCTGGCCCTGCCACAAATACAGGTCATAGCTACAGATACTCCCAGTTCATACCATACATACCTAGAAACCCTGGGCTCGTTTGTCCGGCGTTTTGCCGAAGTTTTAGTAGAAAGTCCCGACCTTTCCGCTACTACTCGGGTTTTACAAAATATTGCTTTACAAAATGAAGCTAGATACGGAATACTTTTTACCTACGCAGGCTTACACGCCATCACCACTTCAGCAGAAAGATACATCGTGGAGGGAGTTATGCCAGACAAAGCCATTGAACTACTAGTCGACGTGGCTGCTAAAGCTAGTGAAACAAAAACTTTTATAATCACTGAAGATTTTGTACACAAAGTTATTAGCGATAAGACCGGTGTTCCGGCCGGACCAATTCAAGACTCCGAACGAGATCTACTTCTACATTTAGAAGACCGCCTGCACCAACAAGTGATAGGACAGAATGTGGCCCTTAGTGCCATTGCTCGCGCTATGCGCAGAGCTCGGGCAGGGATTCAATCTTCAGAGAAACCAATTGGTTCATTCTTATTTTTAGGTCCAACTGGGGTAGGAAAAACGGAGACAGCTAAAGCGCTGGCTAAAATATTCTTCGGTGGAGAAGGCAAGATGCAAAGACTAGATATGTCTGAATACAGTGGGGCAGACGCTTTGGAAAAACTAATTGGAAACTCAGAAGAAGCGGGAGCCCTACCAAATATACTTCGCGAACATCCATACTCAGTACTTCTACTAGATGAATTTGAAAAAGCCACCCAGTCTGTGCATGACCTTTTTCTGCAGGTGCTTGATGAAGGAATTTTTACAGACGCCAGAGGAATGAAAATAAATGCTCGCAACACTATCATTGTTGCTACTTCAAACGCGGGCAGTCAGTTAATTCTTAAAACTGTCCAACAACGAAAAGAGTTGTCTCACTTAGACCAAGAAATTATTAATCATATTGTAAAAAAAGGAATTTACCGACCTGAACTAATCAACCGATTTGATAGCACGATTATTTTTGAACCATTGTCTGTGTCACAACAAACAGAAGTGGCCAGTCTTATGCTTGGTGGCTTATATCAGAGAGTGAGGGATAAAGGTTATGAAATTAATGTTAGTGAAGATTTGCTAGCAGTCTTGGTAGAAAAGGGTTATCACCCTGAGTTTGGCGCAAGACCAATGCAAAGAGTATTGCAAGATGTTATAGAAGAAAAAGTTGCTCAAAAAATTATTTCGGGGGTGGCTAAAAAAGGAACTCCAATACCCCTTACTAGGGCAGATTTTACCGAGGAGGAGTTAAATGTGTCTTGAACTTAAAGTTTTGGTAAAGTCGCTTGGTGACTTTACTGCAGTATTATAAGTATACTTTAAGCCATATTAGCCAGTATGACCATACTGTCATACAATATAGGTATATGAATTCAAAAAATATTGTAATTGGGATCCTGGTATTAGTGCTAATTGGTGCTATATCATATTTATTACTTAATAACGGTGGAGATACTACAGTGGTGGTTGAAAAACCAACAAGTGACGAAATACTTCCAGTAGAACCAGACGAAGGAATTGGTGACGGCGCAACCCCAATTGAAGAAGTTGAAATGATGGAAAGAGAAGACGAAACAAATATTGGTACTTCAGTAAATGGAGATGACATCACTGCTTACCACTTTGGAACTGGTGATACTGAAGTATTGCTGGTGGGTGGAACACATGGAAGTTATTCACCAAATACTTCAGCTCTTGCAAACGAAGCAGTTGAGTACTTCCAAGCAAACCCCGATACAATACCTGAAGGTGTCATGCTAACAATTATTCCAAATCTAAATCCTGATGGACTAGCTATGACCGGGACACAAGGAAGGTTTAATGTAAACAATGTTGACCTAAACCGAAACTTTGATTGTGAGTGGTCTGCCGAAGGTGTCTGGAGAGACCAAAAAGTTAGTGGGGGAAGCTCAGTATTTTCTGAGCCAGAAGCTCAAGCACTTAGAAACTACGTAGAGACCTATGATCCAAATGCAGCAATTGTGCTATTCAGTGCTGAAGGAAAAGTTTATCCATCTGCTTGTGAAAAAGTTCCAAACAACGCATCAGTGGAAATGGCAGCTACATATGCGACTGCGGCTGGATACCCAGCTGAAGCTACCTTCGATGCTTATCCGATAACTGGAGATATGGTGAACTGGATGGCCAAGCAAGGTATCCCAGCAATCTCAGTTCTACTTACTGACTACAAAAATACCGAATGGACTAAGAACAAAGCTGGTATCGAAGCGGTTCTAAAAGCTTACGCTGAATAACAATGAAGCATACAACTAAAATAATAGTTGGCGTAGTGTCTCTACTGGTGGTAGGGACACTTTACGTTCTACTGACAAACAAAGAGCCGGTGATTGAAATAGTTCCAGAAACAATTGTCGAGCCAGAAGTCGTTCCAGAAATACCTACGACGACACATTCTGTCATTGGCAAATCTGTGCAAGGTAGAGAAATCGAAACCTATACTATAGGCACCGGTGATACCGACTTACTCTTTGTCGGCGGGATGCATGGTGGATACGAATGGAATAGTATTCTGCTCGCTTACGAAATGATTGATTATTTTGAGAATAATCTAAGCGTAATTCCAGACAATGTGAAGGTACATATTATTCCCAACTTAAATCCAGATGGGCTATTCTTGGCTACCGGTCTTGAAAGGAGGTTTGAAGCAACAGATATTTCCTCTAACGCCATGCACACTTCGGGCGCTGGGAGGTTTAACGCCAACGATGTTGATCTCAACCGAAACTTTGATTGTAAGTGGGCACCAACGAGTAGTTGGAGGGGAGCAACTGTTAGCGCAGGGACTTCGGCTTTCTCAGAACCAGAGGCACAAGCTCTGCGTGATTATGTCGCCACTATTTCTCCAGAGGCAGTTGTCTTCTGGCACAGCCAAGCCAACAACGTCTATGCTTCTGAATGCGAAAATGGCGTTTTACCTGAAACTCTCACTCTGATGAACGCATATTCTGTCGCCGGTAATTACGGAGCCGTTCCAGTTTTCGACGCTTACCCAATCACTGGCGACGCTGAAGGTTGGTTGGCCTCAATTGGTATTCCAGCGGTGACAGTCGAACTAGAGGGGAGAACCAGTATTGAGTGGACAAGGAACTTGGCCGGAGTGAATGCTGTATTGAATCAGTACGGAAAATAAAATTAATATTATGATAAACCGGCGCGTCCCTTTGGGACGCGCCGGTTTTGTAGTAAAAACCCATACAAAGTGGTACTCTTTTTGTTATGAATCCAGCCACCGAATATCTGCACGAAATCTCAAAATATCTTTCCGATGAAAACAGCTCCGAGATGTCCTACCGCACAGCTTTTCAAAATTATCTGGCGACTATTTTCCCAGCCGAACAAAATTACCATATCCAACACGACCAACGCACTATCGACGGGAACAAACCAGATTTTATTATCTTAAAAAACCAAGTTCCTCTTTTATATATAGAAGTAAAAAAAGTTGGTGAAAATTTGGATAAGATCGAAGCATCAGAACAAGCAGAGCGTTATTTTGGTTATACAAATCTCATAATAAGTGACTATGTTGAGTTTCGTTTTTTCCGAAACGGACAAAAATACAATGAGCCAATTTCGCTAGCATCTCTAGACTCGAAAGGGAAAACTATAATCCCTTGCCTCGGTCAAAATGAAACCCTTGAACGTACTGTCCGCGACTTTGTGGTTGAACAAAAAGAACCCATCAAAAGAGGTTCTCACTTGGCCAAGATTATGGGCGGTAAAGGAAGGCGTATTCGTGACAACCTAAAACAATTTATCTCAGTTGAATCTAGCAAAAACAGTGAGCTGTTGCATGTCTACGATACCTTAAAGCAAATGCTTGTTCACGACCTTACCGATGAAACTTTTGCCGATATGTATGCTCAGACATTAGTCTACGGCCTTTTTGTCGCTCGTTATCATGATGACTCATTGCAAAATTTCTCTCGACAAGAAGCACGCGATTTGGTGCCGGCCTCCAATCCGTTCCTTAGACATTTTTTCGACCACATAGCAGGGCCGACGTTTGATAAACGACTTCGCTATATTGTAGATGAACTATGTGAAGTTTTTTTGCACGCCGATACCAAAAAATTAGTTGAGGAATACATGGGTGAAGCTGATCCAATTATTCACTTCTACGAAGACTTCCTCAAAGAGTACGACCCAGACCTAAGAAAGAAAATGGGCGCCTACTACACTCCACTACCAGTGGTAAATTTCATCGTTCGGGCGGTTGATAAAATCTTGGAAAAAGACTTTGGATTAGGGCAGGGCTTGGCCGACACAACCAAGCTACCAGACGGCACACACAAAGTTCAAATCCTCGACCCAGCTGTTGGTACTGGTACTTTTATCAGTCGAGTTATTTATGTTATCTACGAACGAATCTTAAAGCAAAAGCAAAAAGGTCGCTGGACTACCTACGTGCACCGAGAACTTTTACCTCGACTTCATGGCTTTGAGTTGATGATGGCGCCATACACGATTGCTCACCTCAAGCTTAGTTTGGCCTTCAAAGAAACTGGTTTTCACTACTTTTTAGAACGTCTTGGTATTTACCTTACAAATGCACTAGAGAAATCAGAAGACAATCAAGCCTCGATTGCTTTTGGCCTCGCTCAAAGCATAGCCAATGAATCCAAAGAAGCGGGAGTAATAAAAAATGATACGCAAGTGATGGTAGTGGTGGGCAACCCTCCATATAGTGTCAGCTCCTCCAATAAAGGCGAGTGGATACAAGAGCAAATAAAAGTCTACAAAAAAGATTTAAACGAAAAGAAAATTAATCTTGACGATGACTACATAAAATTTATTCGTTTTGCTGAACACTTTGTAGAAAAAAATAAGTCTGGAGTAGTAGCGATGATTACCAACAACTCTTTTATAGACGGCATTACTCACCGACAAATGCGCAAGCACTTGCTCGAGACTTTTGATGATATTTATATTTACGACCTGCATGGCAACTCAAAGAAAAAAGAAACTGCACCAGACGGTAGTAAAGACGAAAATGTTTTCAATATTCAACAGGGTGTGTCAATCAATATTTTCGTTCGTAAAAATGAAGATAAAAAAGGCCTAGGAACCATACACCACTCAGAATTATTTGGACTCCGAAAAGATAAATTTGAACAATTGAACTCTGTCCCGTTTGAAAAAGTTAAATGGACTAAATTAGAAAATGTCGAACCATATCATTTTTTTGTTCCAAAGGATTTTGGCGCTCAAGGAGAATACGAAAAAGGCTTCTCTGTTAATAATGTTTTTGAAAAAGCTACATCTGGAATTGAATCTGGAAAAGATGATTTTATTGTCGCCTTTGAGGCAAAAAATATTACGGATTTAAAGCAGTTTATTGAAAATAATGAAGTGAAAGAAATTGCATCTGTATACGGTTTAAAACTGGACAAATCTGAACAAGTGAAAAGAGATATTGATAATGCCATGCAAGATAGCGTAGAGATACTCTATCGACCGTTTGATAAAAGACATACTTTATATTCTCCAAATAGCCAAGGACTTTGGTGGAGACCTCGTTATAGTGTAATGAAGGAGATGTTAACTAACAATATAGGTTTTATAGCCAAAAGAGGAATGTCAGAAGAAAAATCATCACCATGTTATGTTTCTGATTCTATTATAGATAGACGTTCGTGGTCTAGGCCAGGAATGTTGGGAGCAGAGCAGATCTATCCTTTATATATATTCAACGAAGACGGCACAAAGACTTCTAACTTTGACGAGAAGATTGTTGGGGAGATTGAGGGTGTCGTCGGAACGACGACACCCGAGGATATTCTTGATTATATTTATGCTGTTCTACATTCACCAAGCTACCGAGAAAAGTATAAAGAATTTCTTAAAATTGATTTTCCTCGAGTACCATATCCAGAAACCAAGGACGCCTTTTGGAAATTAGTGAAGTACGGAAAAGAACTGCGTGAAATTCATTTACTAAAATCACCAAAAGTCAGTCAATATATTACTTCCTTCCCAGAAGAGGGTGACGACACTGTCGACAAGGTATCTTTTGCTGATGGTAGAGTACACATCAATAAAGAACAGTATTTTGGCGATGTGCCAGAAGTCGCTTGGAATTTCTACATCGGTGGTTATCAGCCAGCCCAAAAATGGCTCAAAGACCGAAAAGGCAGACAGCTCACCAACGAAGATATTGAACACTATCAAAAGATAATTGTCGCCCTGACCGAAACCGACCGAATTATGAAAAATATTGACAGTGCATTATAAGGTGTAAATCTATTTATACTTTTAAAACAGGCGCGCCCTTCGGGCGCGCCGGTTTTATTTGTGTTACAATATTTGTAATAAGCTAAAAATATTTTATGCCATCACTTTTACAAAATAAATATGTTCGTTTTGCAGGAATTGGAATTCTTCTTTTAATCGGACTAGTAATTTTCTGGGGAATAGTAAATCTCTTTTCTTCAAGTACTGGACTAAACGATGGTTCTTTTGACTCATACGACTACAACGCGGTCTCGCCAACCGCTCCGTCATACGCTGGTAAAATGGCCGTGACTGAAGAAATGGGTCTTAGTGATCGAGATGCGATGTACTACCCACCAGTTCCTGCTCCAAACGGATATACTTCTGAACTCGAAACATACGAAACTACTTCATATTTAGTTAGCGGTAAAACTAAACAATTTAATGAGTTTTGTAACACAATAAAAAATCTAAAAGCTGATACAGAAATTCATTTCAAAAGTCTAAACGAATCGACCAACAACTGTAACTCTATTTTTTATGTAGTTGAAAATAAATCAGAAAATGTACTGGGTACTTTGGCAGGCTATCAGGGAGTAGAATACACTCGTAACACTTCCTCAGTAACCAAGCACAAACAACAACTACAAAGTCAGACCAGTATATTGCAACAACAGCTGGCCAGTGTTGAGCGTTCTTTAACAACTGCCGAAACTCAACTCAATAACCTGACAGACTTCTACCTAACCAGCGATGACGTAGCCACCCTTTCAAAAAGAGTAAACGAGAGTTTGGCACTAATCGACCAACTGACGCAAAGAAAGATTAGTCTCACTAGTCAACTAAACAATCTCTATCAACAATCAGCCGACCTTGATGAAAGATTGGGGGTGGTGGAGTTTTCAGTCAATGTAAGTCGTTCGAATCCGATCTTCCTAAATAAAGATTCTCAAAAGTGGGAACGGGCTTGGGATGAATTGCGTGATGCATACACCGACACGCTAATCGGTCTGTCTGCTTTCTTCGGAATCTTTATTCTTTGGACACTTCGTCTAGCAATTTACGGAATTGTGTTATTGCTACTTGCCCGAGGTCTGTGGAAACTTATAAAGTTATTATGGAACAAGTAGAGCTGAATTAAAGAAAACCAAAAAAACCCCGAGGTCGAACCTCGGGGTTTTTTGAGACTGTGAGTAAAGCTTGTGGTCTTTTTACTTACCGTGAAATTTTTTATGTACTTCTCTTAAGTGCTTGCCGGTGACGTGAGTATAAACTTGAGTCGTTCCAATGTTAGCGTGACCGAGTAGCGCTTGCACACTTCTCAAGTCAGCACCATTACTAAGTAAGTCAGTTGCGAAGCTGTGCCGAATAACGTGCGGAGTAACCTTACGAGTGATACCAGCTTGCGTCGCATATTTTTTAAGAATTCTTTGAACGGCTCTTGGTGAAATTCGTAGATCTCCTCCGTCATTTACCTTTCGTCCGTAGCGAACAAAAAGTGCATCATCCATGTCTTTACGATGTTTCAAATAATCCTGAAGGGAAGAGCGCGCTTCATCCGAAATAAATACTACTCGCACTTTGTCACCTTTTCCTCGAACTGAAAATTCATCACGAGTTAAATCTACATCGTCAATCGAAAGTCCGCATAGTTCAGAAATACGCAAACCGGTTGAAAAGAAAAGTTCCAGAATTGCCTTGTCTCTTTTGCCTTCAAGAGTTTTTGTGTTTGGCGCAGACATAAGACGTTTTAGCTCGGTGGGGGAGATGAGGTCGAGTGAACGCCCAGGAACTTTGGCCAATTCTATTCTTTCAGGATTTAGAGATTCAATCCCTCGCTTACGGAGAAACTTAAGAAACACCCTCAAGGCAATCAGGTAATAATTCTGTGTCCGACGTTTCATGGGCTCCATCCGACCGCCAACTTTTGTACCGGGTTGTCGATTGAGATACAAACGAAATTCTCTAATTTGTTCCTCAGTCAAATCTTTTGGCGCTTTAACTTTAGCGAATTCGAAGAAGCGTTCTAGGTAACGATCGTAGTTTTCAACTGTCTTCACACTTCTTCCCCGCTCGATTTCTAAGTACTCAAGAAATTGCCGTTTCAGTTCCACTAGGTTCATAGTGATTTAAGTATACCAACTGCAGTCGATGTTTTGCGACGTTGGGAAACAGGCAACTAAGCAAATCATACATGCACCTAAATGAGGGCCTATTACTCCCAACATATTTTGAACATCTGCGGGGATATAATTGTAAACCAAAATTGATTTTCATCGAAGCACGTGAAAAATATGTTGGGAGTAATGGGTCAAGCACAACAACTACCAGCCCTTACTTTGAGGCTTGATTTTTTGAATGAGGCAACGAGTAGCGTAGCTACGATTCAGACCCTTTCCTAGGTCTGAATCTGGCTGTAGCAAGCAGTACAAATTACTACGAGAAAATTATACATTGCGGGCTTTAATTTGTTGACTTTACATAAAAATATGCTATTATAGTCGGAACCTTCACCCCAGGAGTACTTCCAACGGCTTACGCCGAAGGGGCGCGCAGGTTGTTATTATTCCGTACCGAGCGGTGCCGACGAGTGTTTCACACTATGAGCGGACACATACACTGCTGGCTACGTAAACAAATTACACTATGCTATCAAAGCGAATAAAAGAAAATACTTTAAAGAACACTCGTCGTCACGACACTGACACTGGTTCACCAGAGGCACAAGTTGCCCTTTTGACCCGTCAGATTGAGGAACTATCTACGCATCTTCGGAAGCACAAGAAAGACTTCCACTCACGTCGAGGACTTCTACAGATGGTTGCGGATCGTCGCAAGCACCTAAAGTATCTTCAAAAGAAAGATGAGAAGTCTTACGACGCTCTCATCAAGAAACTTGGTCTAAAAAGATAAGTTACACATTCGCTCCACTCTGGAGCGAATGTTCGTTTCACGGTATAGTGTAACTACAGTAATCAGATTTTTGAAGCAACAATATAGGCAGACCTGCCTAGTTGGTACTCAGTGAGTAGCGACTATGCACGGGTGGGTTTGGCTGGGGCGTGCAAGGAGCGTGCGAATCGAGTACTGACTAGGTGGGTTTGGCTAGAATGACTACATGAGATGTTTTACACAAGACCAGAACAAATTTTAAATAATTAATATACATAATATATGGGAGTAATCCGACACCCCGACCAAAGAGTCGCGGTAATCATTGATACACAAAACTTGTATCACAGTGCAAAAAATTTATACAAATCTAAAGTAAACTTCGCAGCGGTAGTAAACGAAGCCGTGCAAGGACGCAAACTAATTCGGGCAATCTCTTACGTAGTTAATACTGAGGGTGGGGAGGAATCTGCTTTCTTCGAAGCAATGGAGAAGGTTGGAATTGAAATCAAAACTAAAGATCTACAAATATTTTACGGTGGGGCAAAGAAGGCTGACTGGGACGTAGGAATGGCGGTTGACGCTATTAAAATGGCGCACAAAGTTGACGCTATAGTTCTAGCGACTGGAGATGGCGACTTCATTCCGTGTGTAGAATATGTAAAAAGTCTTGGCTGTCAGGTTGAGGCGATTACTTTTGGCCGTTCAGCTTCGTCTGGACTAAAAGCAGAAGTTGATGATTTCATCGACCTAGGAGAAAATCCAAAGAAGTTTCTCATTGGGTACAGACAGGCAAAAAAAAGTACCGCTCGTAATAGCAGAGGCCAAACTCGTAAAAGAACAACCACCAACAATGTGGTGGGCACAGACACTGATGGATTGTTAGATTAGTGTATGAAGAAGACAGCCGGCCCCCATTGGGGCCGGCTGTCTTCTTTTCCCAGAGTGGAGCTTTTCCTGATATTTTGATATTCTCAGTTGATTACAAATGAGCTGTACACGAGAGGATATTTGAGAAAATTCAAATGTCTCATCGTGACCAGCTCATAAATAAAATTTATGAAATCACAATCTTTTTCTTTGGTACTGGCTGGTAAAACATTAGTAGCAGAATTTACTAACCTAACCGAACAGGCCAATGGTTCAGTACTACTTAAATACGGTGAAACCGCCATCTTGGTAACAGCCGTAATGAGTGACCGAGAAAGTAACATGAACTATTTTCCTTTGTCGGTAGAATTTGAAGAAAAGTTTTATGCTGCTGGGCAAATACTTGGTAGTCGGTTTATGCGACGAGAAGGTCGGCCAAGCGACGAAGCAATTTTATCGGCGCGAATTGTTGACCGAACCATTCGTCCACTTTTCAATCATCATATGCGGAAAGACATCCAGGTTGTAGTGTCAGTACTTGCCATGGGTGAAGATGACCCCGATGTACTTGGGGTGATCGGAGCCTCCTTGGCACTTTCTGTTTCTGACATTCCTTGGCGTGGCCCGGTAGGAGCTGTTCGGATCGGCCGAAATAAAAAAACACAAGAAGTGGTAATTAATCCGACCTACTTAGAACGAGCGGAAAACCTATTGGACTTTGAGGTGCTATCTTGTGGAAAAGAAGGCACCATCAACATGATCGAGACTGCCTCGCACGAAGTATCCGAATCAGACATAGCAGATGTTTTTGAAACCTCGATTGCCCTACACAAAAAACTAGAAAATTGGCAAAAAGAAATTGTTGTTTCAATTGGTAAAGAAAAGCAACCAGAACCAACCAAGGAAATATCTTTAGAAATTTCTTCATTGTTTGAAAATAATTTTAAGGAAAAACTGTCTAAGGCAATCTTCAGTAGCAAAGCTGGCAAGTCTCATATCTACGAAGTTAAGGACGAATTTTTGCAAGAGATAAAGGCATTAGATTTAGATGAGAAAGTGTCTAGTGATTTCTTTGAAAACATGGTTGATTTAGAGCTTCATCGTGGAGCATTAGAAGAAAGTAAGCGAGCAGACGGACGAGCGATGGATGAGGTTCGAGAGCTCTACGCCAAGGCTGGGGGAGTGTCTCCGGTACTACATGGATCAGGAATTTTCTATCGAGGAGGCACACATATTTTCTCTGCTCTGACTCTAGGCGGACCAGACGCAGCTCAGATGATAGACACCATCGAATCTCAAGACTACAAAAAGCGCTTTATTCACCACTACAACTTCCCGCCATTTTCGGTCGGAGAAACTGGCCGAGTTGGAGGTTTTAATAGACGCATGATTGGTCATGGTGCCTTAGCTGAAAAAGCTATCCTGCCAGTTATCCCGTCGCAGGAAGATTTCCCGTACACCATTCGCTTAGTTTCGGAAACTTTATCTAGTAATGGTTCAAGCTCCATGGGTTCTGTTTGTGGATCTATTTTGGCGCTAATGGATGGTGGGGTTCCTATCACTAGACCAGTAGCTGGAATCGCTTCCGGGGTAATGATCTCCGGCAACCAGTATGCTGTCTTGACTGATATCCAAGGGCCAGAAGACGAATTTGGAGACATGGACTTTAAAGTAGCTGGAACTACTGAAGGAGTAACTGCTATCCAGATGGATGTAAAAGTAGATGGGGTACCACTACACATTTTAGTAGAGGCGCTAGAAAAAGCACGTTTAGCCAGACTGCATATTTTAAAAACCATGACCGCTGAAATTGCTGAACCAAGAAAAGAAATTTCTCCGCGTGCTCCACAAATAGTCACACTCAAAATCTTGCCTGATCAAATCGGGCTAGTGATCGGTGGTGGTGGTAAAACCATTAATGGAATCAAAGACTCAACGGGAGTTGAAGAAATAACCATAGAAGAAGATGGAACCATCTTTATTTCTGGCAAAAATGGTACAGCTGAGCTTGCTGCTGACAAAATCCGAGCTTTGACAAAAGTCTACGTAGTAGGTGAAAAACTAGAAGTAACTATCGTTAAAATTGCGACTTTTGGCGCTTTTGCAAAACTTGATGCATACAACGAAGGGCTAATTCATATTTCTGAGATAGCTCCCTTTAGGATTGAATCTTTGGAGGGCCTATTAAAAGAGGGGGAGGTGGTGACTGTTGTGGTATCTAAGGTGGAAGACGGAAAAATTGGCTTGTCTATCAAGCAAATTGACCCTGATTTTGCAAAGAAACGCGGTTTTGAGACTCCAAATAAGTAACCAGAAGCCCACAGTCAGAGAAAAAAAGGTCTCACAAATGACTCAAATCATGCGATACTAGATGTAATGTCTGATATATCCAAAAAGGTCTCTCCTAGGATCCGTACGTTTGCTGGGGATTTGGATGAACATCGAAAAAACCGTGATAATACGGTACCTCCAGTGTCTCACACTGTCCCCAAACCCACAGTATCTTTAGAAACAGAAATAAACCAAGTTATTAAAGAAGATGCGCCCACAAAAACACCGGCCCCAAAGCCGGAGACAAAGCCTGTGAAGATGGAGCACTTTGTTGCTGAGGAGCCAACAAAAACAAGCTCTACCAAACCTGAACCAAAACACTTTCCGGCTTATCATGAGGTACACAAGCAGGTTTCTAACCTAGAGGCTCAGCCAGCCAAGAAATCTAAACCAAAGAAGAAAAAAACCGACCCTAAAACAGAGCCAGAGCCGATAAAGAGAAACATCGGTCTAGACGCTACAATAATTACCGACACCAAGAACAATAAGATGGACCTATTTTCATCTGTTTCTAAATCATTGCGAGAGTGGTACAAAGAAGTCACTAAACCAAGAAAAAAGAAAACTCCAAAATACACCGTACCGGAAGCTAGTCGTCGCAAAGGAGTAATTCAAAAAGCTACCACTAAAACTGGTTCCATCTTTACTGCCGATAGCGAAACCTTAAAGGCACAAATACGTCATCGACAACAGCAAGCTGCACTGGCTCAAAAAGAAGATGAGGCTGAAACATTGTGGTCGCCATACACTGATCCTGGATATAATCTACTAGAGGCTCCTGACGAGACTCCTCCGGCGGCTGTTCAGAATGTAAAATTTGAATATAAAAAACGTCCAGCTGCTCCTTTAGCACCACCGACCCCAACGCTTCCTCTCAAGCAAAACATAGTCAGGCCAAGACCCTCTATTCCTCCGCCACCGTCAGAAGATGACCACCGTTGGGATGCGCCTGCTCCATGGGTACAGCCAGAACCAGTCAAAGTTCCAGAAGCTCCGGTTGTCGAGCCAATACCAGAAATACATGAGACTAAAATACCAGAGGTTGAAACTAGTGTGGTTGTTCCTGAGGTAGAGGATGTAATCCCACCGATTGAGCCAGAGCAACCCGAAAATGAAGTTTATGTTCCTACACCAACTGTGGAACCTGAGCCAGAGCTCGAACCGATTCAAAGTTATACAAAAGTAAGAGAGCGAACAAATCAGCTGTCGTTCATTGAAAGGGTTGATACCAATACTCTTACTGTCATAACCCTGCTAACCATTATTGGTATCGTTATTATAATTGTCATTTCTAGACTGTTTATCTTATATATGAGTAATGGTCTGGACTCTTCTACTCCAACTGTTGCTCCAGTCAAGGTATTGCTTCAGGACTCCAACCTTACCACTATTGCCCTTAGTGCAGAAAATATCAATTCTCTTCCTCAGCAGGTCAATTCTGAAACAAGGCCGTCTGATGTGAGCATTACTGAAATCGCTTTTGTATCACCGGCTGGGGAAGAAGTCGGTCCATCATACGTATTTGAATTGTTAGAATTTCAAGCCGCGCCAACACTAAAACAATCATTGACCAATGCACGTTTCTTGATTTCCTCTAATAGTGAAGAGGTACTATTACTTAAATTTATAGACGACATTACTGTTAGGGGTGGATTCTTAAGCTGGGAAACTACTATGGGTACTGATTTTGCATCTTTTTATGGTTATGAGCCAAGCTCTAACGCGAGCTTCGTTGATGGTGATGTGCAAGGTTTGGATGTTCGAGCTCTAATCCAAAACGGAGAAACTGTTCTGGTTTACTGCATAATAGATGACAATACTGCTTTAGTAGCAGCCAGCAAAGGTGATCTCGAAAAAATGATTGTGTCAAAATTTTCTAAATAACAATATTACCTATGACAAAAAACGCTAAATTTAAAACAATACTTGAAACAGAACTAGCGTCACTAACCACTGAACTTAAAACCATAGCAAAAAGAAGTCCTAACTCAGATGACTGGGTGGCAGTACCAGTGGCAGAAGATCTAAAAACCGCCGATGATAACGTTGAAGCAGATGCAGTTGAGGAATGGAACGAGAGACGCGCCTCACTGGCACAACTTGAAATCCGCTATCGAAATATTAAACGAGCCTTAGAGAAAATTGCCAATGGAACTTTCGGTATTTGTGAAATAAGTGGCGAACCAATCGAGATTGAGCGACTAAATACTAACCCGGCCGCTCGAACAAATTTAGCAAATATAGATCGTGAGAGGGAATTAGTGATGTAGGTTCTATGGCGATTGCAAGAGTCCACACCGTTCAACCAGACATTCTTCGAGGTACGGTAATAAATATTGAAGCAGATATTTCACGAGGGTTACACTCTTTCTCTGTAGTTGGTTTAGCCAGTAAAGCGGTTGACGAATCTAAAGATCGGGTCGGGAGCGCCATCAAGCATTCTGGCTACACTTCACCTAAAGCTAAAAACCAAAAGGTGGTTATTTCACTTTCTCCGGCTGATCTAAAAAAGGAAGGGCCGTTGTTTGATCTACCAATCGCTATTGCGTACTTGGTAGCTTCGGGAGAGATTGAGATAGATGAAGTAAAAAGGATTTTCATCGGTGAACTTAGCCTTGATGGTACACTTAGGCCTGTCAGAGGTTCTCTCAATGCCACTCGAGCCGCCAAGGAGGCTGGTTACCAAGAAATTATTGTGCCCAAAGAAAATGCAGAGGAGTCAGCTCTGATTGAAGGAATTTCAATATATCCAGCCAACAATCTTAATGAGGTAATAGGGCACATAAAGCCAGGAGAAGACTTGGACTTAAAACTAAATGCCCAACCTCTAACTAAGGTAGATGGTCACTGGCACGAAAGCACAGTCAATTTAGAGGATATAAAGGGACAAGAAAGTGCTAAGCGCGGACTCATTATTGCTGCCGCTGGCAGACACAACGTAATGCTGGTCGGACCTCCAGGGACCGGCAAAACCATGTTAGCTAGGGCTCTTAGAGCACTTTTGCCACCTTTGACTCGAAAAGAATCTTTAGAGGTCACAGCCATTCATTCAGTAGCAAACAGTGATTTTTCTATTAGTACCAAACCTCCGTTCAGGAGCCCTCATCACACCGCTTCTCATACCTCATTAGTTGGCGGTGGTGCTCATCCCAAACCAGGTGAAGTTACCCTGGCTCATCACGGCGTACTTTTTATGGACGAATTTCCGGAGTTTGACCGGCGTTCCCTCGACGCACTACGCCAGCCACTTGAAGAACGAACAGTTTCAATTTCTCGAGTACAAAGTACAGCCGAGTTTCCAGCAGATTTTATTCTTGTCGCAGCTCTAAATCCCTATCGAGGAAGCGAAGACGGTACCACCGACCTAGCTCGAGCAATGCATGAAACTTATAAGAACAAGGTGTCGGGGCCAATCCTCGACCGTATCGATTTATGGCTTGAAGTTCCACATGTACCGTATGACACTCTAACTTCGCTACCGAGTAAAGTCGAAGAAACAAAAAATGCTCGCGAACAAATACTTTCAGCCCGCGCCCTTCAGTCTAATCGCTTTTTGAAAACAGATACAAACACTAACTCTGGTATGTCGGCTAGAGATATAGAAGAACTCATTAGTCTAAAAGAAGAGGTAAAAGATTTACTCAAAATTTCGAGTGCTAAGTTAAATCTTTCACCCCGTAGTTACCACCGTTTAGTTAAAGTGGCACGCACCATAGCAGATTTGGACGGAAGTGAAGAGATCGAGACCAGCCACCTCCTTGAAGCCTTACAATATCGCGTGAGTTTGTAAGTATATTAAAAAATATCAAATGTGAGGAATCCATTCTGGGATGAAGTACGAGGTAAATGAAGAAAATATTTTGAGGCGTACACTGGTACATTAAATTATTCTAATAAATTGAATAAAAAGATCACTTTAGTATGATTCGTGTTTCCAGGAATCCATTTTAGAATTCCACACGAGGCAACAAAGTGTAGTGTATAAAATGTTTTTTACCAACGAAACCTATTCTAGTATGAAGAAGGAGGCGAACAAGAAAAAAGACCCGAGTGGGGCACGTGTCCAGAGAGGGTCTTTTTTCGTAGTGCAACGAAGTAATTCGCCTAGAATGGGTTGCGTGCACCGCGGACCTCGAAGTGCAGGTGAGTCCCAGTAGACTTACCAGTACTTCCCATAGTACCTATCACTTGGCCGGCTGAAACATAAGCTCCAACACCAACTGAATTACCTGAAAGGTGGGCGTATAGGGTTTGGGTTCCATTTGGGTGTCTTATCACTATATATTGACCGTAACCGCCATTCCATCCTGAACTTTTAGATACAATTACTTCTCCTGCGGCGGTGGCTCGAATAGATGAGCCATAGGCTCCAGCTAGGTCAACGCCGTTATAACCATGAATACCCTGGGTCTTGACTGAACCTGGAGCTGGGTGCACAAAACCTGCAGATGAAGCACTAGATCCAGATGAACTAACTGGTTGAGCATAGGCAACTGAGCGGGCAGGTGTCTGAACCGCTCCCCCAGGAATGATTATAGTGTCACCAACTTTAAGATCATCGGCTGAACTTAACTGATTATAAGAAAGGATTTCTTCTTGATCGCCATCGTATTTCTTGGCAATTGTGCTCATGGTGTCTCCTTTCTTTACCACGTGGCGTACTCCCGCAATTGGGAGAATGACCAAAGAATCTCCTGGCTGGATAGCGGTGGCTTTGGTCAAATCATTTGCCCACATAATAGTATTGGTAGTGACCCCAAACATATCCGCAACTTGTGAAAGGGAGTCTCCTTCACGCACGGTGTATACGCGAATTTCTCCCAGACTACTTTTTTGTTCTGCTATTACATCGTCTCCAACCGGTCCAGTAGAAACTAGCACATTATCTTCAACGATAATCTCGGCTCCTCCTCTAGCGGCCATTGGGTTGGGGTTTTGCTGGGCAGTAAGAAGGGGAACATCTATTCCGCTCTGGGTGGCTTCTGGAGCCAAGGTAGAAGCTATTACTTCAGTATTATTAAAAAGCTTTGAGAAAAAGCCAGCATGAACAGAAATAGGCACCACAATCACGAGGCTTAGGAACAAAATTTCTCCAAACACTCGAGTACTAGTGTTTGTATGTGTCTTCGGGTATGTAGACTGATGACCGGATATACCAGAATTATCATCAGTGTCTTTTGAGTTGGGTTTTATAGGCTGTTGTTAGGACTCGCCGCCGTTCTGTCGCTACTTCCGTACTTAGAAATGAAAAAGAGCATGGTTACTGCTCCCTTCGCACCAACAACTTGGTACGCCCACTATTTTACTAAAGCTCTTTCACATAGCAATTGACGAAATCCCCTTTTCTCGCAGACTAACACACCTGCCAAATGGGCTTTGAACTAGGCCCTGATATCTCTATTGACTCTTAAAAATTAAGTGGTTAAATTTTACTAACGAAGATTTGGTGTCTTTGGTCTGAGTTTAGAGATTTTATTTTTTGAGCAGGATTATTTAAAAATCCAATATGTTATAGTGTCTTCCACATGTCTGAGGCTCCCTATCTAGCTGGTTTAAATGATCCGCAAAAACAAGCTGTTCTCCATACTGAGGGACCCTTGATGATCTTGGCCGGAGCCGGCTCTGGCAAAACAAGAGTCATCACCCACAGAATAGTTCATCTTATTCATGAGGGAACCGCTCCCCATAATATTCTGGCAGTGACTTTCACCAACAAAGCGGCCAAAGAAATGCGTGAGCGAGTGAGCGACCTAACTAAAAAATATTTCCCTTCTGATCGTGCGGTCATCGATAGCTTTCCTTTAGTTACCACGTTCCACTCTTTGGGAGTACGTTTACTAAGAGAGTTTCACGACACTTTAGGTTTACGCAGACACTTCACTATTTATGACAGAAGTGACAGCCAGAAGGCAGTCAAGAAAGCGATTGAAGACGCTGGCTACAACCCAAAAGAATTTGAACCTAGAAAAATATTGGGGATGATTTCACGAGCCAAGGGCGACGCTATGACTTTCCTTGAGTACAAAGACGCCGCCAGTTCTTTCCCCGAGCAAGTAGCGGCTGAAGTATGGGAAAAGTACGAAGGGACTTTGAAAAAGGAGCATGCCTTAGACTTCGATGATCTCTTGGCCAAAACTTTATTTCTACTTAAGACCTACGGCCCAGTGCGTGAAACACTACAAAATCGTTTTAAGTTTATCCATGTCGATGAGTTCCAAGATACCAACCGTGTGCAGTTTGAAATAGTTGAACTGCTAGTCGGCGAGTCACAAAATATTTGTGTGGTGGGAGATATCGACCAAAATATTTACTCTTGGCGGGGAGCCGACATAAAAAATGTTTTACAATTTGAAAAACATTTTCCACGCGCTACAACTATTTTACTTGAAGAAAATTACCGCTCAACTCAAACTATCATTGCGGCTAGTAACGACATCATTAAAAAGAATCAAAACCGAGTTGATAAAAATGTCTTTACTAACAATCACGAGGGGGAGAAAATTACCCTCTATGCTGGGATGACCGGCTACGATGAAGCTGAGTATGTGGCCATGAAAGCTCAGTCTTTAATAGCAGACGGAGCCGAGCCAGCTTCGATCGCAATCTTGTACCGTACCAACTTCCAATCACGCTCTTTAGAAGAAGCTTTTTTAAACTTTGAAGTGCCGTATCAACTTCTTGGGACAAAATTCTTTGAACGAAAAGAAGTGAAAGATGTTTTATCTTATCTTCGTTTGGCCCTCAATCCAGGCAGTAATGCCGACTTAACCAGAATCATCAATGAACCAACAAGAGGGATTGGTAAAGTAACTATGCTTAAGGTAATAGAGGGAAAACGAAGCGAATTGAATGCCGGAGCGGCCGCCAAAGTAAAAGTATTCGACGACATAATGAGTGACATTGCCAAGATAGCAATCGAGAAACCTCTTTCTGACACCATTAAATTCATCATGTCTCGGAGTGGAATAGAAGCGGGCCTAAAAGAAGAGGGGACTGAAGACGCTTTGGAAAGGATCGAAAACTTACGCGAGCTAGTTACTCTGGCTAGTCGTTTTAATGATGTTGAGCCGAGTGAAGCAGTGGAGCAACTTTTAGAAACTGCTGCTCTCCAGAGCGACCAGGACGAACTAAAAGAAAAAGAAGAGCAAAATGCTGTTCGATTAATGACCATTCACGCGGCTAAGGGCCTGGAATTTTCTTACGTATTTATTACTGGACTGGAAGAAGGATTGTTCCCTCACGAAAGGCTAGACGATGGCCGCACCGACCAAGAAGAAGAGCGCAGACTTTTTTACGTGGCACTTACCAGAGCCGAGGAAAAAATCTTCCTTACTTACGCCCACCTGCGAACCATCTTTGGTAGCCAGAGAGTCAACATGCCATCATCATTTCTCAATGACATCAGTAAAGAGCATGTGGAGATGCATGAACCAGAAGAAGGGGGAGGAAAAGGAGGCTACGAAACAACTATTTATCTAGACTAGAAACACCACCCTCTACCCCGCAGTTAACTGCGGGGTAGAGGGTGGTGTTTGAAGGGGATAGTTTTTACAAAATTAGGGAAATTGGTTAAAGAGCTAGCTGTTTAGAAGAGATGGCTGTTTAAAGGTAAAAGTTCAATGTTGAGTGCACTATTATTTCTGGCTTAAAACTGATTTCCATCGTCCTCTTCCCACCATCGGGGGCAACCCACCACGTAAAACCAGCCCCATTACTGACCAGAATTTTTCACTATCAAAAGTATTCTTCTTTGTTATTTTTAAAATGTTTTGATACCCACCAGCGATAAGTTTGCCTTTAATAGAACGTACCGTAGCCTCACTAACCTCTAGGGTCTTGGCGATCGAATAATTAGTGTGTTCTTCAGATAGCATAATTATGATTCCAACCCGTTTAACAAACATCATTTGTTCAGATTCTGTAAAAAACTCAATAAACAGTGAGCCCATTTTACGTTCTCCAGCCATTACAAAGAGAGAGGAAAATTGCTGAAACAATTTTTTCTTAACTTCCGGCGCAAGTTCTTTTTTAGAAACATTAGTCATATCATATATTGTATACCGCAGTTAACTGCGGTATTGGTATTATTTTAACATTTTGTTGTGGGCCAGTTTGCACTTTTGTGATAAATAAACTACTTTATATGCAAATGGTTGAAAGGTTTGAATATAATGAATGAACGAATAAGCGGAAGCGATTATTGTGAATTTAGTTTCGAATCGGCGGCAATAGCCTGTCGCCGATTCCTGGAACACTCCAATATTCTTAATAAAGTACTTCCAATCACTACTCGCCTATGAATTTCATCCATAAAAAGAGCCTCGGTCAGCATTTTCTCAACAGCGACTACGTGCCGAAGAAAATGTGTGACGCTGGAGATATTCAAAAAGGGGACAGGGTACTAGAGATTGGACCAGGAACAGGGATTCTCACCCAGGAGCTGTTGGAGCGGGGGGCAGAAGTGGTGGCTGTAGAAGCCGATGGGCGGGCAATTGCTTCGCTTAGAGATTCTTTCCCTGGGGCAATCGCCCGCGAGCAACTCACCCTCCACCACCACGATGCGCGTAAACTAAACCCAGCTGATTTTAATCTTGCAAAGCTTGACTACAAAGTTGTTTCTAATATTCCTTATTATCTGTCTGGCTTACTCTTTCGCAGTCTTTTAGACACTGAGTGCCAGCCAAGTACGTTAGTTTTTCTTATTCAAAAAGAAGTAGCTGAGCGAATTGCTCGCGACAAAAAGGAATCGTTACTTTCTCTTTCAATAAAAGTGTTCGGTGACCCTACATATATATGTACAATCAAGAGAGGACACTTCACCCCACCACCCAAAATAGACTCTGCGATTGTAGCGGTGAATAATATTGGTCGAAAGAAACTAACCAAAATCTCCAGTGAACAGTTTTTCACCATTATTCACCTTGGTTTTGCCCAAAAAAGAAAACAATTGTTGGGGAACTTAAGTAGTGAGTTTCCTCGACCAGACCTTGAGACGGTGTTTTCTTCACTTAATTTACCGCCCAATATCCGGGCCGAGGATATTCCTCTTGAAAAATGGCTTGAATTAACTAAAAATCTCTATCCTGAGTAAATTTATAGTTTTGAATACTCAAATCACAACTAGTCCACACTTTATACACACCATACACAGTTGTGTGTAAATGAGGCGATTAAGTCGTTGCCAGACTGTTATACTAGGTTTATATGGGAGGTAAATTAAATCCCAAGATCATTGGCGCAACCGTTATTGGTTTGGCGTTGGTGGCTGGTGCTTACACCATCAGCAATTTTGGTGAATCTAATTTTCCGCAACAGCCTGCTACAGCCCTTGCTTCTGAGCCATTGGAGCGCGTCTCGATCGTAGTTACCGACAACGATAAAAATGGTATCGAAGACTGGCGTGACGCTTTCGTCGACGCAGAAATTGTCAACAAATTTGAACCAGGTGCACCCTATGTTCCACCAGATACACTGACTGGTAAAGTAGGTGTAAAACTTTTGGAAGGGATGATCGAGTCAAGGATCTATGCTCCTTTTACTCCAAGTGATGACGAAGTGGTAAACGGAGTTGTCGAGTCAATAGAACAGGGAGCCCTGGTTAAGTTGGTGGGTACAGAAGATTTAGTGATTATGGAAGAGTCGGACGACCAAGATATTGTCAACTATGCCAATACAGTAGCTGCTACTATCTACCGCCATGGTAAAGATAGTACTGAAAATGAATTGGTTATTTTGGATGATATTTTGCGCAATGACAAACAGGAGCGAACGGTAGATCTAGAAAAAAAGGCCCTAGTTTATCAAAATATATTTGCAGATACGTTAGAGATCCCCGTTCCAAAAATATTTGTTAAAGAACACCTAGATCTTTTAAATACCTATCAAGCAGTACATGAGGACATCGACGCTATGTCTAAAATCATTGATGATCCTTTACTGTCTTTAGTGTATCTAAAGCGCTACCCGAATAATATCGAGGGTATGACACTTGCTTTAGGCAATATGTACGCCGCGTTAGAAAAATATGCGGACCTATTTGGGGCGGACGACCCAGCTTTATTATTCAATATTTTTAGCCCAGATAACCAACCTAACAACTAGCCTATGGATACATTCTTCACATTTTTAAGAAGGGGTTTGGTGGCAACAGTATTTGTAGTCTTTGGGTTTGTAGTGACTTATGTGCCAGTACCCTATACCAACATTTCAACAGCTGAGGCACAGTTAGCCACAGAGTGTATTAACTGTTTCAGTGAAGTAATTCCTGGTGCAGCCTTAGCTGGAATCGAAAGTATTGTAGCCGCAGAGGGAGCCAGGGAAGCACGAGAATTACCTGGTGGACTCAATGGCCTCGCTTGGATGGCCGCTAAAGTCGCTCTGCAACTTATTGTAAAGGATATGCTAGATTGGATTAATAATGGTTTTGATGGTCGACCAGGTTTTGTGGAAGACATTGGTAGTTACATGTTAGAGGTCGGCGATGTGGCGGTTGGAACCTACATCAAGGAACTGAGCTCAATAGGCTCATTTATTTGTGACCCGTTCAAGCTAGATATATCTATTGCTCTTTCCTCAATCTATCAATATACACGAGATGATTCAGAACCAGCCTGTACTTTAACTGGAGTTATAGATAATCTAGAGGGTTTCTTGAGCGGCACTCAAGGCAGCTTCTCGCAGGGAGGTTGGGATGATTGGTTTGATGTGACTTCCAATCCACAGTTATACACCCCACTGGGTCAGCTAATAAAATCTAAACAAGGTCTAGACACCAGGCTGGTAAACGCCCGGGGTGAAGAACTGGAGCTACTAAGAGGTAGTAGTAACTTCTTATCTATGAAAAATTGTGAGGAAGTAACCGAAAACGGTGTTGAAAAAGATATTTGCACTATTTTTACGCCAGGTAAAACAATCCAGGAAAAATTAACCTTCACTATAAATGGTGTAGAAGATTCCTTAATCGCTGCCGATACTGTCAATGAGGTGTTAGGTGCGTTGTTTGGAGCTCTAGTTACTAAGATATTCTCTGAAGGTAAGGGTCTACTGCAATAATTATGAATTGAAATATCATGAGAACTTCCTCCCATAATTCAACAAAAATTATATTGGTCCTGGCAGCGGTGTTAGCGCTAATACCCTCTTTAACTTTTGCTGATATAGATGGAATAGAGGGAGTAGTATGGTACATCGTAACGGGAGTGTTTGGCTTCTTTGCTGGACTAGCTGGAAAACTCCTCAATGTAGGGATTAATGATTTCGTGATTGGTTTTGGTGATCTTTATACTTCTGGTGGTTTAGGGGCAGCAGTCGACCTAGCTTGGGTCAGCGTGAGAGATATCTTCAACATCACTTTTATATTCGGTTTAGTGTACATTGGTTTCAAAATGATCCTCAATAGTGATGACTCCAACACTAAGCGTTGGTTGGTGCACCTCATCATGGCAGCAATCTTGGTGAACTTTAGTCTATACTTCACTAAGTTTGTAGTAGATTTTACCAACATCATTGCTAGCGAGGTAGCTTTGGCTGGTTTTGTCCACGAAAAACCGGAGGTGGGATTGATGAAACAGCCGGTCGGGTACGTTTTGGTTTCAGACACTTTTGCCAACGCGATTGGTTTCACCTCGATTCTGGGTGGAGGGACTGATACCGGAGAGTCACAGATTACTGTGCTTGCAGAGAAAAAAGGTCCATTGTGGGGGTACATCTTTGGCACCATGATTATGCTAGTGATTGCTACATTTGTGTTCGCGGCTGGTGGTTTCCTGCTTATTATCAGAGCGGCTGTGCTTTGTATCTATTTGGTTCTTTCTCCCCTTATGTTTATCGGTTGGGTTTTCCCAAAATTACAAAAATATACTGATGACTACTGGTCGGGCTTTCTTGGTCGGGCTTTCTTTGCGCCAGTTTATATCCTTATGTTGTACCTGTCGGCCAGCATAGTACAAAACTACACCAATGTACTCGGAAGTACAGCTGGACCAGCTGCAATTGGCAACGCTTTTTTAAACGGTGGTTCCGGGGTGAACCATACTTTTGTCGGATCTTTTACCCCATTTATTCTTGGTTCTATTTTCCTAATTGCCTCCATTATCATTGCAAATAAAATGGGTGCCAATGGGGCCTCGATGGTCATGTCTGTTGGTAAGAAGGCGACTGCCACAGGTAGGCGGTGGGCAGTGGGGGGAGCGAAGCAGGCGGCTCTTGGGGTATCGTATCCTCTACGTTTAGGTGCCCGATCAGCTGTGTCTTCGGTTGGTCAGAATATTAAATACGCCACCCTGAAAGCACAACAAAAAATTGACCCTAATGCACCACCAGACTCATTTAGTAACATGATTGGAAGAATTGCCCGTACTAATGTAGTTCAAGACCAGGTACTTGGTCGTTTGACACCAGCCCTAGAAGGCAACAAGATGGGCTTCGAGCGTGATGAGGAGGGTGATCTTTACCAAAAACAACACACCTTACTTCGGGCCGAACGAAGAAACCAGATTGCTGCAGGAGCTGTTGCCCTCAAGCGTCAGGAAGCCTACGCAAATAACAAATATATGGATGAAGAAGGCAACATTATAGAAGGACAATTTGAAAACATGACAGATGTAGAGAAAGTTGCTTTAACTGACCAACTTGCAACGGAAGTAACCCTAGCAATGAAGGCGGTGAAGGACACTAATACATCTGAAATCAAGAACATGCCTGACCAAATCAAGTATGCTATGGTTCCGTTTATGGAAATGAGTAAATACGAAGCGTTACAAAAGGATGAAGATATCGATAAGGTTGTTCGTGACAAGATGGAGACGCTTATGCAAGAGAGTATCAAATCAAGCTTTACGCGAGTAACAGACAAGATTGATGCAGCGGGTAATAAAATACAAATCATACTTAATGACCAACTGAAAAAACTCACTGCCAAGCAAATCGACGTTCTTGGTGTTGACTGGGCTGTTAAAAATGCGGGCCTACTTGTCAACCAACAAATGACTGAGATTAAACGTATAGGTATGATGAGTGACACTTTCTACGAAAGTTTTCTTGATACACACAAGCGAGCACTTAATGAAAATGTTAAGAAAATACCTAAAGATAAAGAACTTCCAGAAAAACTTGATGAAGAAGGAGTTATAAATCTCAATGATTCCGCTCGAATGCTATACAAGATTGTTAATGAATACGACGATGTAAGCAAAAAATATGTTACTAAGGGCTCATTTAAGAGTGGGAAAAATATCGCTACGCAACTTCATCCTGATGCGATTAAGGCTGAAGACTACAAACTTGCACAATATCTTGATACCGATTGGATCACAACTTTTGCTGCGGAAGATAGAGCAATGACTAAAATGTCCAAGTCAAGTAGAAATGAATTACTTGAAAAATGGAAAATTATTGCTGAGGAAAAAGTCGAAGATGGGAATTATAGCCAAAAAGCTATCGCTCGCGCAAAGGCAAATATTGAATACCTACAAAACGAACAAGGACATAAGATTTTCTTTGGTGAGAGTGTCGATAATATAAAAAAATCAACTACTAAATCTAAGGGGGCCCAATCTAATTCTGGTAAAGAAAAAGATGAGGAAAAAACTTACAAGTCTTCTCAAGATGACCTCATTAAAAACTTTGAAAAAGAGGTTAGTGATACATTTAAGGAATAGATCTTGTGGATATTGGGATAGAGGGCAAATGTCCTCTATTTCTTTTGTGTAACGTGTATAATGTTGGAGTATGCGTTTTGAAGTTCCTCAGTTTATTGAAGTTGAAGACAAAATTTTTGGTCCCCTTACTTGGCGCCAGTTTCTGTATATTGGTGGAGGAGTTGGTATGGCGGTAGTAATGTTTTTTACTATGCCGTTTTTTGTTTTTGTTATTTTAGGAATACCACTAGCGCTCTTGTCGGGAGCTTTGGCGTTTTATCCAGTTAACAACCGGCCCTTTTCTTTTTTCTTAGAAGCTATTCTTAATTACATAAAGAAACAAAGGCTTTATTTATGGCGACAAAACCAAGATGTTGTACATAAACAAAGACCGACTGGACCAGCCAATAATTACTCTTCACAAATTTACATGTCTCAGCTGGCCGCAACATCAAAACCCAAAAAGGACATTTCTTCTCTGGCCCGCAAATTAGAATTACAAGCCTTACAAAAACCTGAGTAATTATGTCTAATTCTAAAGCTGCTACCCAAGACTTTGTCTCAGTTCGAGACATAAAAGAAAACGTCGTCATTGAAAAAAATGGCCAGATGTTAATGTTGTTGTTGGCTTCTTCTATAAACTTTGCGCTAAAGTCGCTCGACGAACAAAGGGCCGTGCTTGGACAGTTCCAAAGTTTTTTAAACACATTAGATTTTTCACTCCAGGTATATGTTCAATCGCGCAAACTTAACATTGAGCCATATCTTGAATTATTGTCTGGGTTACAGAATAAACAAGACAACGAATTAATGCAGGTACAACTTAGAGAGTATATGGAGTTCATTAGGACTTTCACCACCAATGTAGATGTTATGAGTAAAAACTTTTTTGTGGTTGTGCCTTATACTCCATCAAAAATTAACCTAACTAAAGGTATTACTAATCTTTTCACTCCCGGGAACAAAAACGCCGCCTTACCCGATGAGATGAGGTTTGAAGAACACCGGATCCAACTTGAACAAAGAGTAGGGGTGGTGACGGAGGGTTTGGCTAGAGTAGGGGTGCGCACTATTACTTTGGGGACTGATGATTTGGTTGAACTTTTTTATCATATCTATAATCCAGGTGATAACACTGGTTCTGCACCAATGGTTGATACAATATAATTATGGCACTACTTGATTTTCTACAACCAAAAAATTCTGAATCGGGGATTAAAAATCCTGGTGAGCATTTGATGACCTTGGCTGATGTAGTGGCTCCTTCGGCGATCAACATTACTCCTCGTAGTATCAGTATTAGTGGGGTTTCTACCAGAGTATATTACGCTGTCTCTTATCCGAGATATTTAAACGATGGTTGGATGGAACCAGTTTTAAATTTACCAAGAGAATTAGACGTCTCAATCTTTGTTCACCCGATCGATACCGTGGAGACACTTAAAAAATTTCAAAAAAAGGTGGCTGAGGTACAAAGTCAGATTAATATGAAAGCCGAAAAAGGCATGGTCCGCGACCCGCAACTAGAGGCGGCCTACCGAAATCTTGAGGAACTAAGAGACAAACTCCAACAAGCTGAAGAAAAATTGTTTAATGTAGGTTTTTATTTGGCAGTTTATGGTAAAGATGAAGAGGAACTAAACAAAGCCGAAAACGATATCCGTAGTATATTAGATTCACGAATGATTGCCATGAAACCGGCTTTGTTCCAACAAGAACAAGGTATTAGAAGTATATTTCCTTTAGCTGGAGATGAGTTGTTGGTACACAGCAAATTCAACTCGGAACCTTTGTCTAGCTTCTTTCCTTTTACCTCTTTCGACCTCACCTCTGATAACGGGATTCTATACGGTATAAACCGACACAACTCTTCGTTGGTGTTGTTTGACCGCTTTAGTTTGACTAACTACAACTCTGTTACCTTTGCTACTTCTGGAGCCGGAAAGTCTTACACCCTTAAGCTTGAAATCCTTCGTTCACTTATGTTTGGAACTGAGGTGATCGTGCTCGACCCAGAACGAGAATATGAGTACCTAGCAGAAGCAACTGGAGGAAGATTTTTTAATATTTCTTTGTCTTCCAAAAACCACGTCAACCCGTTTGACCTTCCGCCGCCAGCAGAGGATGAAGACCCACGCGATGTTTTACGAACTCATATTATCGAGATGGTTGGTTTATTCCGGCTAATGTTGGGGGGGTTAAGTGCGGAAGAAGAAACTATAGTTGACCTTGCTATCCAAGAAACCTACGCACTGAAGGATATTACTGGAGACGCTGACTTTACCAAATTAGAGCCACCGTTATTGGCCGATTTTGAAATGGTCCTGGCTGGTATGGAGGGTAGTACATCTCTCATCTCTAGACTACAAAAATACACAGCAGGTACTTGGGCAGGCTTTATGAATAAGCCAACCAATGTCGACATTAACCAAAAATTTGTTGTCTTCTCTCTGCGTGATATGGAAGATGAGCTGAAAACTATTGCTATGTATATCATCACTAACTTTATCTGGGGGTCAGTGCGCCGCCGAATGGCCAAGCGACTTATGGTTATCGACGAAGCTTGGTGGATGATGAAATCTGAAGATACTGCTTCCTTCCTTTTTAGTCTCGCTAAACGCGGGCGGAAATATTATCTTGGCATCGCCACTATCACCCAAGATGTGGACGACTTCCTACGCTCTCCATACGGTGTGCCAATGATAACCAACTCATCGATCCAACTTCTAATGAAACAGTCACCAACAGCCATAGACAATATCCAGCAGACATTCAACCTGACCGATGAAGAAAAATTGTTACTACTTGAATCAAGTGTTGGGGAAGGAATCTTCTTTGCTGGCCTTAAACACGTCGCTATTAAAATCATTGCTTCTTACACTGAAGACCAAATCATTACCTCAGACCCTTCACAGCTCATCCAAATCAAACAAGCTAGAGCTGAGCTTCGAGCTTCGCGTGTGTAGTATACTTGTGGTATATGGCGTCACCGCGCACAATATCGGATGATTTTAACGAAAAACGATACTCTCCTGACCCTACCAACTGGGGGGAGGTTAGAGGTGGTGACTCAATCAGAAAGGTTGTTACAGAAAAGAGGCAGACTGTAGGTGTGGTGGTGAAAAATCCCAACCAAGTTTTTGCTGCCAATGACCCGAGACACCAGACTATAGATCAGACCTTTAATAAGAGTTATAAAGATAAGGGGGTTCAACCACAAAATTTAGAAGATAAGCAAGAGTCTATTAGAAGTAAACAGGAAAAGTTGGCCGAGAGGGAGAAGGAGGAAAGCAATAATATTGAAGTTAAGAATAATTCTCTGGTTAGGCGGTTAGCTAAGATTTCTCCAGTGAAGTATGGCAGGGCAGCTGTCTTAGCGGCCGCCCTTGATGTGGGGAGTGAGGTGGTAACCAAAGCAAAAGCGGGGCGGGTGACTATGTGGATATGGTCTGTAGGTACCTACTGTTGGTTATGGGTGCAATTACCAATAGCGATTATTAGTGTTATCTGCTTTAGTTTGGCTGTATTAATAGCCAACGAACTTAATTCTACTGGAGTAACTGTTGTAAGCACTATCTGGGACGCACTGAAGGTGGTGGCACCGGGAGCAAATATACTTTCAGCTATTGGTACTTACTTGATCCCAACAGTATTAGAAGGTTACGGAATTGTTGCTGAAGATATAACAATATTTGAACCGCTGTTTTTAATTACTTACTTATTTATCATAGCTTTTGCTATTTTCCAGCTGATTATAATTTATATGGTGTACAAATTAATTTCGTTGGAGCCTTTAGGAGGAAAGGCCGCTGGATTTAAAATTAGTATGTTTATTTTGGCTTTTGTTGGTTATTGTATTCCCTTATTAAATATACTACCTTGGTATATGGTTTGGACCGGAGTAGTTTGGCTTAAACCAAAATAAACAGGCGGTTCCTTATGTGCAGGTCCGCCTGTGTTCACCTTCCGGGTGTTGAGATTGCCTTTATTCAAGCCCGGCAAATTTGAAGTCGTCAGGATTCTCTCCCACGATATACACCCGGCCTTGCTCGACTAGACTTGTCGGCAAGTAGTGGGTGCCATTTGCCTTATTGAAGGTATCGAGATCATACCCTCGATTTCCCCTGTCAAACTTGTCGAGAAGTCTTTCGATGGTCTCTGGCTCCGCTGTAATATAACCATGACAGATATATTTTAGGGGTTCGGTGCGACACTTACCTGCCACCAAAGTATTGTTTGGATCAGTGACAGCTTTGTAGACCGCCATGTAGTTTTTCCTGTCTACAGCGCTGACAGTGGTGGCCAACCCCATCATCACCAGCACGATGAGTACTGTTTTGAAGTGAATAGTCATGACTAACTCCTTTCAGCGCCTAGCGCTGTTTGAGGTGAATATAAATGTTTTGCGTCCTGTACTATGTGCACTAGTGCACCCATCTATTTTTATACCATATGGGTAGAGGTTTACAATAACCTTGGTGCGGTTTTACCTGCAAAATCGTGGTGAAGCTAAACACTTTCCCCAAATGCGTACATAAGTAAGCAAACCAATATAATGGTCTGGTATTATTATAGTAATGAGGATTTTATCTATATTTTGTCTGTTATTCTTTAGTTTCTTAACTACCACAGTTTTTGCTCAGTTTGATGATATGGTGGGTGTGGGAGAGATAGATTTTGGTAAGCCAGAGATAACCATAAAACCATCTTTTCCTGAGCCTGGGGAGACAGTTACTGCCAATGTGAGTTCATATGCTCAAATGGTGAAGGGCTCAAATTTTATTTGGATTTTAGATGGAATTGAAGTACCTAATTCAAAAAACAAAAATTCTGTTACTTTTACTGCAGGGGAAGATAATGTTGCCCAAAAACTTTCCGCTGTTTTCCAAACACCTGACGGAAGACAGGTTGTGGCTGATTTTGACTTCCTACCTAGATATTTAGACATAATCATCGAGCCACAAACACACGTGCCAAGTTTTTATCTTGGGCGCCCTTTACCTAGTGTGGGCAGCCTTGTGAACGCCACATTTCTAATTAGTGGAGTTGAGTCTTATTCAGACCTACTTTTTACCTGGAGAATGGGAAGAGAGGTGGTTAGTGAGGGAGCGGTACGGGGTATGAATTACGTTTCTTTTGAGACCTCACTTGACCCAAACATAATTTTGACTGTTGAGGCAAGGGATACGAATGGAGAAATGGTGGCCAGTGAAATTGTCTCAATTCCATCTGCGGAACCTTTTATCAAATTCTATGAATCCAACGCTCTTTTGGGGCTGGCGAACAAACCAGTGAATGGTGCTTTGACCATGCTTGGTAACATCGCTACTTTGCGCTCAGAGCCTTATTACTTAGACTCAAGGACTTATAATGAGCCTGATCTTCTGGAGTGGAAGGTAGATGGGGTTTTGTATCCAAACCAAAACCAAAATCCTTATGAGGTCACTCTGGAAAAAAACAGCGCTACTGGCCGTAGTCAATTAAACTTCCATGTTAGAGATTTATCTCAATTATTACAAGGAGCTAGAGGTGGTGTAGGTATAAACTTATAGTCATATTATGAAACGTACACTCATCATTGTTCTTGGAATCCTCTTGGTTTTAATCTTGGTCGGAATTTGGATGTATATTTTATTTTTTGGTGTTTCTAAACCAGATGTCTACACAGACTTAAATTTTGAAAATACAACTGATGTAATAGACGTTGGTGTTGTAAGTGAACAAAAAAATGAGTCTATTGTTGATGTGGCTGACCAGTCTAGATTGAGACAGCTTACTACTAGTCAGGTGGCTGGTTACCAAGAAGTTATAAAGGATGCCAGCTCTTCACCTGAGGTCTATTATGTTAAATCTGGTACCGGTTATGTTTATTCTATAGACCTAGAAACTGGAGAAGAAAAAAGGATTTCTGGCACCACCATCCCAGAAACAGAAAAAGCGGCGATAACTCCTGATGGAAAATTTATTCTTGTCCAATCTGGTTTTGGGTCAAAAAAACAGTTTGCTATTTGGTCAATTGGAGAAGGGGAAAGTGGTTTATCTGAAAAAGTTATTTTGCAAGATGTGGTCGACTTTCAGGCCACTTTAGATAACACCTTCTTTTATTCACTAAAAGTTGATAACAATATTGTTGCTATGCGTTATGCAACTTCGAGTAAGACAGCGGAAATTTTATTCCGAGTGCCTTTTGCTGAAGTAGTGATTGATTGGGGAATAAGCAAAGACGGACCCCATTATGTTTATCCAAAACCCAACTCTAGGTTGGAGGGCTATTTATATGAAGCATCTGGCAAAACAATTAAAAGATTACCGGTTGAGGGACTTGGTTTGTCCGCACACGGTAATAAAGATTCTGTGTTATACAGCGCTCAGGTAATTAAAAATAACTATAAAACTAGTATCTATAAAAAAGAGAGTGGTGTTGTTTCAAATTATCCGATTGGTCTTCTGCCTGAAAAGTGTGTTTCTTTTATTGACCAACCTTCTTTTATTTGTGTTATTACGCACGAAACACAGTTTAGCCCACAAACTCCAGACGATTGGTACCAGGGGACAATCTCATACCAAGATGACTTGTGGGAAATAAACCCACTTACAGGAGCTTCTGTTTATTTAGTAGATACAAGAGCTGAAAGTGGTCGAACTATAGATATTATCGACTTAGTAATAAACCAGAGTAATTCAAACATTTATTTCAAAAATAAAAATGATAATACCCTTTGGCTGTATCTTTTGGTTGAGACAAAAGATTAATAAAACTGTTATGAAAAAATTCACCATAAAATTCATCCCCACCTTAATAATGTTTTTAATCCCACTTGTTAGTTTCGCTCAAGATGTGGGCTACAAAACTTTGGTTGGACTACCTGGACTCAAAAGCTCAGCCACTGGGGAGGTGGATTTTGACACTTTTATTAATTCTCTATACGCAATGTCTATCGGTATAGCGGCTCTCTTGGCTGTGATTAAAATAATTATCGCTGGGGTAAAATACATGCTAACTGATATAATTACCTCTAAAGAAGAAGCTAAAAAAGATATCAAAGGGGCTCTAATTGGTTTGTTGGTGGTTTTAGGGGCGGTATTAATACTACTTGTGATCAACCCTCAACTAGTCAATATAAACTTCCAACCTAAACAGCTAGCGCCTCCTGGGTCTGGTTTTGTGGGAGTGGCCCCAATCGATAGGGGTTTGGCTGGCGATATGGGCCCCAATGATAAAATGTTGAGGGGAATTGAGGCGGCTTCATTTGCCAACATACCAGCAAATGTAATATCCGACTTAGAAACAGATGTAGAAAAAGCTGGTTGGATATGTGAAAACGTAGATTTGAAAAGTTGCACAATTGGTGTTGGGGGTGCAATTTGTTCTACCTCAGGAGTTGGGGAAGGTGCTCGTAGTGAGGCATTTTGTTATGCTGGTGAATGGGATGAAAAAAATCAATCTTGCATAGTTAGAAAAGAAAAGCTTGACGCTTTTAAAGGAGAGGGTTGTACTAACGCAAGTGTTGGGGGAAGTTCTCTAGTTGGCCAAGAGCAAGGGGAGCCAGGAGGAACATACCATAATACAGTAAGAGTGGGTTCGGTTTCTCTAGATGCTACTAATGCAGAACTGATGGCGAGGTGCGCAAAACATACACCAATGACAATACCTGTAGTAAAAAACAATTATCTGGTTTGTCATATGGCAGTTACAATAAATGAGTACCCTGAAGAATACCCTTGCCCAACAGTGAGAGATGGTCGTTGTGATGGGGTTAATCCTGGTATCAATGGTGGCTCTCCAGTTCCCCAACCTAGTCCAGTACCAAGCCCTAGCCCTGTTCCTAAACCAAGTCCTATACCACCATCTACTCAATAAAATATTTTAAACCTAAACCCATCGCAAGTGATGGGTTTAGGTTTAGTTTATTTAAAACTAGTATTAACGATGTTTCTTCACAAAATACTCTTGAGCAATCATGGTAAGGTTGCTGACTAAGAAATAGAGGGCGATAGCAGCTGAGATGGTATACGCCACAATGGTGATGAGGACAGGCATCACAAACCTCATTTGGGTCTGCATATTGCGCATAAAGTCATCTTTTAGATTTGGCTCAACACCCTCTTCTTTTGGTGGAAGTTTCGGCATGGTTAGATTGACGTGAATAAATTGGGTGACTCCAGCTGCTAGGGCTAGTAAAATGCTTTTTTCACTGATGTCAATCACGCTCAAGAAATTCATTGTTACTAAAACTGGTTCGGACACAAAGGAATATAAGATATCGATATTGATGTTTGGTAAGGGGACGCCTCCTCCTTTATATACAGAAAAATACAACGCTATTACGATTGGAATTTGTAAGAAGATTAAAAAAATACTAGCTAAAGGATTCATCCCTGCCTCTTGGTACACCGCCATCATGGCCTGGCTTTGGGCCTGTCGATCGTTCTTGTGTTTCTCTCTTAATTCTTTGAGTTTAGGTTCGATTTCCCGCATTACTTTTTGCGTCTTTACCGCTTTGATAGAAATTGGTAGTAAGATAGTTTTAACCACCAACACAGTAGCAATAATAGCCAACCCCACATCTCCTCTTGGGATCACATCAATAAAAAAAACTAAAGTGTTGTAAACTGGGTCGAAAAATAAATTGTGCCAAATGGAACTAAACATAATCTGCCTATTCTACGCACCTTTCAGCACTTGAGCAATTGACTGCTTAAGAAACTCCTCGGCTGCTTTTCGTGTTAAAGAGTTGTAGCTTGGTTTTAAAATAATAATTATTCCACCAAGAGATTTATTATCTGTATCCACTCTCTTTAAAGTAGCATAGACTCTCCTTCGTAGAGTGTTGCGCCGAACAGCACTTTTAGCTACTTTCTTTCCCACCACTACCGAGGTTTTGGTTTTCTGTAGTGGTTTTGTGATGATAGTAAGGTGGGGGAAGTGCTTTTTTAAACCAGTTTTATAAAATTCATCAAACTCTACTTTGGTTAGCCGGTTAGTTTTTTTAAACATGATAGTTGTGGGCTTCTTAAAAAACCAAAATTAGCGTCCAGTATTTAATCCTGTTTTAAGGAATAAATAGACATAAATTTATAGTACACCATTTGAGGGATTTTCCCATAGGGAGGAAAAATAAGGACATGACCTAGTTTTTAGAGAGACATTGTCGATCATAAAAACAGAAATACTCTGGTGGTGAAATTCGTAATATACCCTTCGGGTATTTACTTATTTAGTCCAGTTATTTTCCCAAGGTAAGAAAAAATAAGGACATAAATTCGTAATATACCCTTCGGGTATTTACTCATTTAAAAAAAGCTCTATTGAGCTTTTTTTACTGTAAGTTGGGCTCGTCCTTTTCGGCGTCGAGCTTGTAGAATTTTTCGGCCAGCAGTTGTGGCAGATCGCACTAAAAACCCGTGGGTGGTAGCGCGTTTTCTTTTACTTGGTTGGTAGGTTCTTTTTGACATAATAATAGAATTAGTACCAGGGAACTATACAGGAATATTTAAAAAATTCAATAGGTCACAAGTCTCATATTGTTATACACAGTTTATACACAGTTGTGTTTTGTAATTTAAAAAAAGTGATTTAAAACTTTGAAGTTTTAGGAAAAGATTTACAGTTTCTCTAAGAGGGGTATAATGCAATTCACTGTTTGAGTTTACATAAATTATGAATCCTATTTCCCACTCACCATCAAGCAATAGCATCGTAAAAACTGAACAAGTTGATGTTAAACAATTGTGGGATGATGCTTTAGTAAAAATTGAACTTTCTATTACTACAGCCAACTTTAAAACTTGGTTCCGAGACACTCATATAGTTTCTCTAGAAGATGGTACCGCCACTATCGGTGTCCCGAGTGTGTTTGTAAAAGACTGGCTACAAGATAAATTTCAAAACATGGTTTTGAAAACCCTCCGTGAACTTACTCCACACGTTAGAAGTGTTGAGTATATTGTTGCCCAAAGAAACGAGCGTAAGCGAGAATCAAACAAAAACCAAACAGTGAACGCTTCTTTGCCCCTAGAAGACTATTATATAAATAAGAGCGACAACTTAAACCCAAAATACTCATTTGAAAATTTTGTGGTTGGCCCTTATAACGCTTTAGCTCACGCAGCTGCAAAGACTGTTAGTGAAAAACCTGGTATAACCTACAACCCATTATTTATCTATGGTAAAACTGGTCATGGTAAAACTCACCTTATCCAAGCGGTTGGTAACCATATTAAAAAAACTGGTAAGAAAGTGTTTTATGTAACTAGTGAGCGTTTTGCTGTGGACTATTTCAACTCACTACAGAGTGGCACAGCTAATAATTTTAAAGATCGTTACCGACAGTATGATGTGTTAATCATGGATGATGTACAGTTTTTGGCCACGAAAGAAAAAACCCAAGAGGAATTATTCCATTTATTTAATGCCTTACACGACACAAACAAACAAATTGTTTTCTCAAGCGACCAACACCCAGCTTTATTAAATGGTATGGAGGAAAGACTACAGTCTCGTTTTGCCCAAGGTATGATCGTAGACCTACCAGCCCCTGACTTAGAGTCACGCGCAGCTATCCTTAGGGCTAAATCAGCCCAAAACAACATCACACTCCAAGATGATGTAGTGGAACACTTGGCTCAGAGTATAGAAGGTAATGTTAGAGAACTTGAAGGGGCTTTAAATACAATTATGTGCCAATCTCAACTCCTTGGGCGAACCCTCTCAATCGATGAGGTGAGGATAATAATTAAAAACAGCTCAAGACCAAGAAAAACCCTAGCGGTAGCAGATGTTGTGGACAAAGTGGCTCGCTACTATGATATTGACCAAGCAAGTATTTATGAAAAAACTAGACGAAAGGAGGTGGTGAAGCCTAGACAAATAATTATGTATATATTACGTGAAGATTTTCAGGTTTCTTACCCAGCGATTGGAAAGAAGTTAGGGGGGAGGGACCATACCACAGTTATTCACTCCTGTGAGAAGATCAAAGCTGAGCTAAAACATGACACAGACTTAGAAGAAGAGATAACCCAGGTAAGACTATTATTAAAATAATTTTAAAACCGCTTCCAATAGGAAGCGGTTTTAAAATTAAACTGATTGTTTGTAGTCTGTGTAAAAACCTCTATAATGGTGGGGAGAAGGTTTGTTTTGACTGTTGAATACTGTGAGGAGATGGGTAGATTTAACCAACTAAAAATCATAAGTATTAAATATAAAACACTATCCACAAAACTTTTTTAAGCTACTAAGTGCCTATCAACAGGATTAGGTAAAAAATAAACTTTTAAAACCCATATAACACACCATACTTTAGGCTTTTGCACACTTCCACACCCCTAATAGTAGATAGTAAAATTGATTAAATAAAAAATATGGAGATAACTATTCCACACACTAAATTAATTGAAGCACTAGAGATTGTTGGTCGAATAAGTACCAAACACGTCACCCTACCTATCCTTCAGTGTGTTCGTTTAGAAGCAATCAATGATAAGATTACAATCCAAGCAACTAACTTAGAGATTAATGTTGAACTACCATTAGAGGGTAAGATAGTTGAAGAGGGAGTGGTGGCCGTTCCCACCCAAATTTTTCTTCAAAGTGTTCAATTTATTAATCAAACAGAATTAACACTTAGAACCGAGGATCAAGTTCTTCAACTTGAAACAGCAAATAGTAATACCTCAATAAAGACTTTCGTTGTTGATGATTTTCCAACCCTACATCAACTTGAGGGTGAAGAGTCTAAGATACAATATGCAACATTTTCTTATGGAATTAAAAGCGTGGCCTTTGCTGCTTCTCAAACCTCTATTAAGCCAGAATTAGGTAGTGTTTTTATTCAACAAAAAAAAGAACACTCTCTAACTTTTGTGGCCACAGACTCATTTCGTTTGATGGAAAAAACAGTTTCTCAAAAAGGATTGGTTTTTAATCAGTCAATTATGGTTCCACAAAAAAACGCTATAGAATTGGCACGAATATGTGAGGTAGTTAAAAAGGATCCAATTTTTATAACTAATGAAAACCAGTGTGCCCTCAAGTTCCCTAGTGGTGTGTATGTATCATCACGTTTGGTGACTGGAAACTTCCCAGACTATGTACAAATTATCCCTAAGGAGTTTGTTTCTCATGTCACCATTCTAAAAGAAGACCTACTAAGATCGTTTAAGAAAACCAATATCTTTTTGAATAAATTTAGACAGGTTTCTTTAATGGTAACAGAAAACAACCTAACAATATCTTCTCAAAATAATGATGTTGGACACACAACCGACACCATTAAAGCTTCAGTTGAGGGGGAAGAGTTAACTTTAAACTTCAACCAACAATATATTATGGACCCACTGAGCCATATTATTGATGACTCTATAACACTTAATTTTGCTGGAGTAGGAAGGGCAGTTATTGTCCAAGGAGCAAGTGATAAAAACCTTCGCTACTTAGTGATGCCGATGAATAAATAATATGGATGATTACTCCATCCCTAAAAAAATGAAGCGGGTTGGGGATTTGTTTTTTAAATACAAAAGTCACATTAAAGCCCCACAAGCAACAGTGGAGAAGGCTTGTGTGGAGGCCATTTTTAAGGTTACCGGCTTTAAAATAAAAAAAGAAGACGTTAGGTACACAGTAAGCACAAAGACATTAAATTTAAAGATTCCTAGTGTTTTAAAATCAGAAGTAAAATTTAAATATTTAGATATATTAGAGGAACTAAAAAAAACTCTAGGAGAAAAAGATGCCCCAAATACAATAATTTAACTAATCTTCCTCCCTCAACTCATTGTTACTTATAGGCTGGTTTAACAACACACCAAAAGTATCCTGGTTCCATTTTTGTACCCCATATTCCCAGTTTTCATATTGAGGATCATTAGCTGGGTTGGCGGGGTAGCCCCCAGTTGGGTTTTCCCTATCTACATAATGAAGAATTGAGTGGATATTGTTGTAGACAGTAGCAACATCTATTTTTATCTCCTTATCTTCTGGATCCTTTTCTTCCATAGCTTTAAGGAGGAGTGAGGTGTCAATATATTCACCTCTAATAATCGCCTTAACCCCACTTGTGTTTATTTGTGGTTGAGGGAAAGTCTCTGTTGGTATCTTTAGTAAGGCCACATCCATAAAAGCCCTCCACATTGGGGTGGTGATAAGGCCAGAAAGGCCACCACCCATTGGGGTGTTATCATTATTTCCAACCCAAGCTCCGACTGCTAAGTTTGGTGTATAGCCCATAATCCAAGCGTCGCGGAGATTATTGGTGCTACCAGACTTAGCTGCTACATCACGGTTAGGAAAATTAATAGCTGAATTAGCTCCCCAAAGTGGTGTTCTGGCCACATTGTCAGACAATACATCACTGATCATATAAGCGACATTTTCTTCTAGTACCTGAGTTGTTTTTACTTCTGATTCATCGATTATATTACCCCGGCTGTCTTCAATTTTAAGAATACTTCTTGGTTCAGCCTTTACACCACCATTTGCAAATACTCCATAACCATAAGTCATATCAAGTAGTCTCACCTCTCCACCACCTAGTACCAGAGTGAGACCGTATCTATCTGGGTCATTTAAGGTCGTTAGGCCCATATCGGCCATAAATTTTAAAGTGTCTTTAAGTCCAGCTAAATACAAGGTTTTAACCGCTGGAATATTTAAAGATTGAGCCATAGCGTTACGCATACTGATTGGACCAACAAACTTATGGTTGTAGTTGCTTGGTGCATAACAAGGTGACTCTGAGCTAAGGCTGGTTGGTTCGCATGTGGGAGAGAATTGGGTCGGAACATCAAATAAAACAGTGGCTGGTAAATAACCCTTTCTAAAAGCGTTGGCGTAAACAAAAGGTTTAATTGAAGAACCAGGCTGCCTAGAAGATAATGTGACATTGAAGTTTCCATCAATATCTTCACTAAAGTAGTCTCGTGAACCAACCATAACCAAAAGATCACCAGTTTTAGGGTCTGTGGCCACTAAACCAGCGTTTGAGGCGTTAAATCTGGTTGTATTAGATTCAGCTTTTTCTGCCACAATTCGTTCTGCTTCTTTTTGGAGTTCCCAGTTAAGGGTGGTAGTTACCTTAAATCCTTGTTCGGACATTGCTTCTTCACCAAATCTTTCAGCTAATTGCTCAACAACATACATAACAAAATGTGGCGCCCTGATCCCTGTCACTGCTTGTGGTTCAAACAACACCTCTTGGTTTTTTGCTTCCTCATATTCATCAATAGTTATAAATCCATTTAAACGCATACGGTCCAAAACCAATCTTTGTCTATTATCTAAAGCGCCTTTATTGTTTCCATAAGGAGAGTAGTAGGTTGGAGCTTGGGGGATAGCCGCTAAGTAGGCAGCTTCAGCTAAGCTGAGATCCTTGGCGCTTTTACCAAAGAAAGAACGAGAAGCTTCCTCGATACCATAAATAGTTCCTCCATAAGGTGATTCATTTAAATATATTTCCAAGATTTGTTCCTTACTTAAAATCCGCTCTATTTTTATAGATAATATAGCCTCTTTCACTTTCCGGCTTAATTTTTTATCTCGATCTAAAATTGAGTTTTTAATAACCTGCTGTGTGATGGTTGATCCACCTTGTCCACCAAGTAAATCACCAGCTGTAAAATTTGAAATTGCCGCTCTAAGAATCGCTTTAAAGTCTATTCCAATGTGGTTATAGAACTGGTCATCCTCTATTGCAATAGTGGCGTTTTTAATATGTCGTGACATATCTTCAAAAGGAACAATTGTTCGCCTGACATCTTGGTGTAGGTCGTAAAGGAGAACTTCTCCCGTTCGGTCGTAAATTTTTGTTGATTGCTCAACCCGCCTTTCATCAAAAGTAGACAAGTCTGGGATTTCAAGGGTGGAGATCCAAACTAACAACCCACCAGCTACCACTAAAGAGGCAACAAACCCAAACAGAAACAGATCTATAATTATCTCTTTCCAATTTTTTCTAAACCAACTTTTTATCTTCATAAATATAGTTATATAGCCAATATTAGCATGAGTTGTCTAGACAGTTTACTACGATTGTGTGATAGAGTTATTTCAATATGAGTTTATCGCAGGAATTGTTAGATAGGGGATTTATTAATCAATTTTCTACTACCAGTCTAGAGGAGATTATTGATGGTGAGAAGCGTACTATATACCACGGTATAGACCCAACTGCAGATTCAGCCCACGCTGGGAATTTTGTGGTATGGATGCTTTTGAGGCATATGGCAGCAAACGGCCATAAGATCATTTTTCTCATTGGTGGGGCCACTGGAATGATAGGTGACCCAAAACCTGAGGCTGAAAGACAACTAAAGTCACAAAGTGAAGTTGAAGAAAATGTATTGAAAATTAAAACCCAAGCAGAAAAGTTTTTTGCTGGTTTTGAGGTGGAGTTTGTAAATAATTATAATTGGTTTAAAGATCTAACCTTGTTAGATTTTTTGCGAGATATCGGGAAACACTACACAGTAAATGAGTTAATAAAAAAAGATGCTATTTCAACCAGGCTACAAAGTGAAACTGGTCTTTCTTATACAGAATTTGCCTACCCTTTAATACAAGGTTTTGATTTTTACCAGTTATTTCAAACTAAAAATTGCACCATTCAAGTTGGTGGTTCAGATCAATGGGGTAATATGGTGTCTGGTGTGGAACTGGTTAGACGAAAGCTACAAAAAGAGGTGGCGGTCATAACTGTACCATTAATAGTAGATAAGGCGACGGGAAGAAAGTTTGGTAAGAGTGAAGGGAACGCTGTTTGGTTAGATGGAGAAAAAACCTCACCATATAAATTTTATCAATTTTGGTTAAATATTAACGACGATAGTGTGGTTGATTATTTAAAACTTTTCACACTATTGCCACTGTCTGACATTGAAGACCTTAAAAAAGAATTTGAGGTTAATCCTGGAAATAGAGTTGCCCAAAAACACCTCGCATTTAGAGTAACTGAGCTAGTGCATGGAGAAGGCCCAGCTCAGGCAGCTCAAAATGTTTCAGAAATTCTTTTTGGTGGTAGAAACCTAGAATCACTAACAGACACAGAGAAGGGGATGTTGTTAGAGACAGCGCCAAGTAGTGAACTAAAAAAAGAAGCACTTCTGGTGGATGTTTTAGTTGAAACAAAATTGGCTACTAGTAAAAGAGAAGCACGGATGTTTATAGAGAGTGGGGCAGTCGAGGTGAATGGTGAAAAGATTAGTTCTCTAGAAACAAAAGTAATAAGTAGTGAGTCTATTGATGGTCTTATCTTATTAAAAAGAGGGAAGAAACAACTTCATATTATTAAAACCATTTAAAAAACCCTTAGTGGGTTTTTTAAATGGTTTTATAACAGAGCGGTAATGCGCCGATGTTTTTTCTAGGAAGGAAAAAACATCGGCGAAAATTCACAATATATCCTTCGATGAGATTGTTTTATAACAAAGTGGTGGTGCTTCCACGAATTTGGCCTAGGAAATGACCAAATTCGGAATAAGGTTCGCAATAGTCGCTATACTCCTTTGCTCACTTTACATTTCATCTATGTCATCAAAAGTGTCGTAGTCGACATCTTCTGCATCATCTTCAAGCTCAGCTTCATCATCATCATCCTCTTCATCATCATCATCCTCTTCTTCATCATCTGAGTCATCAACTAAACCAAAACCTTCAATCTCCCCTTCTTCAGCATCATCACTTTCTGTGACCTCAGCCAGAACATCATCATCAATCGATGTTTCTTCATCATCAGTATCTATATCTTCTGTCGGTTCCTCAGTGTCATCAATATGAAGGTGAATCATAGGTAATGTGTTTTGTTATTTTGTATCAAATTATCGTATTTTGTATCAAATGGCAAGATCCATCAGTCGCAGAGTTTACTTGTTTCGACCATAATGCGCAAGGCAGGTTATACCGACAGCAATTGCGTCATATTCATCATCAAGAGCACTCTTTGGGGCGGTGGTAACCAAACGTTTAACCATATCTATCACCGCACCCTTATCACTCTTACCATAACCTGTCACAGCAATTTTAATCTCTTGTGGACCAAACTCATAGACCACACAATTGTTTGTTTGAGCGATGTATAAAATTATGCCCCTAGCTTGGGCTACACCAAGAGCAGTCTTTATGTTTTTGTTAAAAAATAAAGTCTCAATCCCAAGTGCTGTGGGGCAGTACTTTGTCACAATTTTTTCAAATTCTTGACCAAGGTAGGTTAGTCTCTCTGATAAAACAGTGTTTTTATTAGTTTCAATACAAGTGGAGTAGACCAAACTTTCTTTATCATCCACAAGCTCCATAACCGCCACCCCAATACGGTCGTATCCAGGATCTACACTAACCACTCGCATAATTATTCTGGAGTGTCTGCGGCTGTGTAGACATTAGTTACATCATCTTGTTCTTCGATTTTCTCAATAAAGTCAGCTAGTTTTTCTCCAGTTTCATCATCTAGATCGAGCGGAGTGTTGGGTACGTAACCTTCAGCGGTTTTAGAAAAAGCCCACAACGCTGAGCCGGGTGAACCAAGCTCAAGACCAGCCTTAGAAAATATGTGTCGAATTTCTGGAGCAGTTCTATTGTTGTTGTCGGTCACAGCTTCTATTAGTAAAGCAACTCCACCAGGACCATAACCTTCGTACATTACTTCCTCTAAGGCTGAGCCTCCCACCCCACTACCCTTAACTAGAGCGCGCTCGATCACGTCTTTTGGCATTGAGTCTTTTTTCGCACGCTCGATTAATGCAACAACACTAGCGGAATTAATATCTCCACCAGATTTTTTTACCTCCATGGTGATTAAGGTTGAGTGTTTTGAAAAAAGCTTACTCCTTTGTGCGTCAGAAGCTCCTTTTTTATGTTTTATTTTTGACCATTTATTATGTCCTGACATACTTATTTATTATATGGTTAGTGTAGCAAATTTAAATATATAAATTAATGGTTGACTAAATAAATTTTAATACTACAATGCAAATCTATCAACTTTGGTAGGAAACAAAGGAGTTTCTGATGAAAAGTATAGGAAGTTTATTTTTGTTCTTTGTTCTTATTGCCCAAGCACAGGCTGCCCACATTGGTTTTGTTGAAGTGTCGGGGGTCGTGATGGAGAGTGGCTGGATTCACTTACCGTCTGGTGTAGAGGCGGACCACAAGCTTGGTGATTCTGGGAGAGATCCTAGTAAGAACCAACTCAACTTGTTGGGAGAAGTCGACTTATACGGCGGCATTTATGGCTGCTGCGTTGACACCTTCTCAATATCATCAGACTTAGGTTTGTTTGATTTCACCCTATCAATTTTAGGAGGCACAGAAGACCAACAAGTCAAAGTGTTCACTTGGGGCGATGGGGTTGATTATTCAGGGGTTCTTAACTCCAACTCAGAACCATTGGTATTTTCAGCCCTTACAAACATCAATATTGTTTTGTATGGCAAACAAGGGGTGACTCAATATTTAGCAGAGTTTAATCTTTTACCCTCTCTAGTTCCAGTCCCAGCTTCTTTACACCTGTTCTTTTTTGCATTGTCAGCGCTGGTTATCGGCGCTAGTCGTAAAAACAAGAGGCTCAGTCGAGTCTAGACCTGGTTGAGCCCACCAAACCCCAATGTCGCAAGAAAAGCAGGCGTTGGGGTTTTAAATATTCAAATCAACTTCTATGTGTGTGTAAGCCTCAGCGCTAGCGACTCGGCCTCTCGGAGTTCTTTCTAGTAGGCCATGGCGGATTAAGTACGGTTCGATAACGTCTTCAATTGTAGATGGCTCCTCTCCAGTTGCAGCCGCGATGGTGTTAAGCCCGACCGGGCCACCTTTAAATTTATGAATAATTGCCTCGAGTACGGCCCGGTCGGGCTTACCTAAACCAATTTCATCTATCTCAAGTAGACCAAAGGTCTTATCAACTATTTCATCTGTTAGTTCACCACCCTCTAACTGGGCTAGATCTCGGCATCGTTTCAGTAAGTAGTTGGCTGTGCGGGGGGTGGCACGACACCGACCAGCAATTTTATCCAAAATCTCATTAGTGGTTTTAATATTTAAAAGTTCAGCTGAACGTTTTAAAATGGTAGCGATTTCTCCATCTGTATAAAAATCTAACCTAAAAGTACCACCAGAAAAGCGGGAACGAAGGGGAGAAGACAGGAGAGAAATCCGGGTGGTGGCCGCCACCATAGTAAATGGGGGAAGTTCTAATTGGACTGTCCGGGCCGATGGTCCCTTGCCAATAATTATATCGAGCACCCCCGACTCCATAGCCGGGTAAAGCACTTCCTCAATACTTTTTGAAAGGCGGTGAATTTCATCGATAAAAAGCACATCACCCGGCGATAGGTTGGTCAAAATAGCAGCCAAGTCACCAACTCGCTCAATAGCTGGTCCAGAAGTAATCTTCATATTAGTCCCAAGGGTTTTTGAGACTAGGTTGGCTAAGGTGGTCTTACCTAGTCCTGGTGGGCCATAAAGGAGAATATGCTCCGCGGCGTGACCACGCTCTCTAGCGGCTGTGAGTAGAATCCTCAAGTTTTCTTTAGTTTTAGATTGTCCAATATATTCATCCCAGGTTTGAGGGCGTAAAGTACGATCGAGACCGTTGGCATCATCGCGAGTTATTTCTTTCTTTTCTTCATCAGCTGACATAGTAAAGATAGTATAGCAAAAATCAGCCAAAGGAGACGGTGTTGACAAAATATTAATATATGCTAGTATATCGGGTAAGAAATTGTTCCCCATTGCGCACTAGTTGTGCGCGTTCATTTGTGTCTATTCCAGACGATAACTCTCTAAGCAACTTGGGTACGTTGCGAGGTGTTTTTGGCGCTCATCCTAGAATGAGAATGCTGAAAACTTTCTTAGCGCGGTATCCACTTTCAATGCGGAAGCCTTGCTTAGAGAGTTATATTCTGGAATTAGTTAGGAGCGCACCTGTCTAAACTGACAGTATCACAGTTTTATTAAAACCAGTCTTGACCAAAAATCATTTCACTCTTTGAATGTGGTTAGACGACATGAGACTGAAAATCTACTTCTAGCTCAGGATCAATGTCAGGAAAATTTGTCGTTGGGTCGTTTAACTTAGGAAACTCAATCACTCTTTCAAGCTCTTGCAGGGAAGTAATTCCAGTTAGGGCTTTTTCTACACCATCTTGAAGCATGGTCGGTATTTTTTGTGGTCTAGCTGCCTCAAGGATGGTGTGCTCGCGTGGGTCGCGCACCACCACTTCCTCAACTGCATCATCCATAATAATTCCCTCGAAGACACCAACCCGGCCTTTAAAGCCAGTTCCAGCACACACTGTACATCCGACCGATTTATAGAGAACTAGTGGGTTTGGTACTTCAGGTGGGTAGGGATGTTCCGACATTATCTTTTTTACAAAATTAATTTCGGTCGCTGAAGCCTGGTAAGCAACTTTACACTTCTCACACAAAACTCTAGCCAGTCTTTGTCCGATTATGATATTGATTGAACCACCCATGATTTGCGGATTTACCCCCAAGTCTATCAAGCGAGCAAATCCAGCGACCGCGCTATTGGTGTGTAGGGTGCTAAACACTAAGTGCCCTGTTTGAGCAGCGTGAAAAGCAGTTTCAGCCACCTCTGTATCGCGGATTTCACCAACCATGATCACATCCGGGTCTTGGCGCAAAATAGCTCGAAGCCCTTGAGCAAAAGTATAGTTTTCATCAGTTTGGGTGTGAACTATTCCCTCCAGCTTATATTCGACCGGATTCTCGATGGTAATAATTTTTTTACCCTCTTCATTAATTTCTCGGAGGAAAGAGTAAAGGGCGGTGGTCTTACCAGAACCGGTCGGACCAGTAGTAATGATTAGTCCATTTGGTCTTTTTAACTGCTCACGGAGAACTTTTTCGATGTATGGATTCAGGTTTATAGAATCCATTCTAAAACTGGCTACCGAAGGATCTAGTAACCGCATTACAATAGACTCTCCGGAAGCACCTGGAATAATTGAAGAACGAACCTCAACTTCCCGCTCGCCAATATTGAACGTAAATCTGCCGTCTTGAGCCTCAGCTTTTACGTTTAGCACCATCCCCGACAAAAGTTTAAGTCGTGACAACAACCGCTTGTGGATGTACGTGTCGAGGTCAGCAATGTCTTGCAAAACCCCATCCAGACGGTAGCGTAACCTGATATTAAACTCCTCAGGCTCAATGTGAATATCGGAGGCCCCTAAAGCCAAAGCCCCAGCAAAGATGACTGAAATTGTCTCGGTAATACGGCGTGAGTTGTTGTTAGTTAAAATTGAACCAAGAGCTTTAGTAACATCACTCTTTTGTTTAATGTCGGCGACCAACTTTTGAGTTTCAGCGGAATCAATAGAAAGAACCCCTTTAATTTCTGCCGTAGTGCCAATAATGTCGGCATAACGCTTCCAGGCGTATTCCAAGCTGTTCATCGAGCACATGTGCATCGAGACAAAATATTTCTGCCTTTCTAGTCTTTGAAAAAGTTGTTGGGTGGCTGGTAGGTTGGGGTTTTGGACCGCGATTGATAGATTTTTTTTATTAATTCGAAACCCTACTGCTAAAGCCGCTCTAGCTTCGGCCTCGGGGATGATAGCTAAAGCTTCAAAATTAATATTAGTGTCGCGCAGGTTAACATAAGGAAAGCCTAGTTGTGGGGCATTGGTTTGGATTGCTCGCTCTTCTTCGAGGGTGCGAAGTTCTTTTACACGAGAATTGGAAAAACTGTCATCAAATTGAACCATATTAAGAGAATAATAACATGTCATATACCAAACAATCTTCTTATAATATGTTTTTTACACTCTCCAATAAAAATCATTATTGGTTAGATAGAACCCATTCAAAAGCTCAAAATATATTTAATGGGACAGAGTAGTTTATTATCTATTTACTAGCTCAATCCAGATTGCTATAGTGCGCAGATGAAAAATTCTTACTTAGTTTCGACACCAATAGATTTTAAAATTGTGATTGACTGTGTTTTGTCTACTTGTAAAGAAAGTGCTAAAGAAAGTTTAGTCATTGCCTTAACAGGGGATTTGGGAGCAGGTAAAACCACCTTTACCCAAGAATTAGGGAGGAGACTTGGAGTATTAGAACAAATCACCAGCCCCACCTTTACCATCATGAAACAATACGATATTTCTTATGATGGTTTTGAAAAATTAATTCACATCGATGCTTATCGTATCGAATCAGTAGACGAGACCAAGCCTCTACACCTCGATTCATTGTTTAGCCAACCAAAGACGATAGTGTGCGTCGAGTGGCCAGAGAGAATTCACGCAATCCTACCCTCTGGAGCGGTTAATATTTCCATTACGATAAAAGAGGGTGAAACAAGGCAAGTTGAAGTGTCTTAAACTTGAGCTGTAAAGTAGTATCAAAACACTAAAAAACGTATACTAATAAATATGGCCAAAACTCAGGAACCAACCCTCGTCCTATTGGATGCTCATGCCATCTTACACCGGGCCTATCACGCACTACCAGATTTTTCTTCACCATCCGGAGAGCCAACTGGGGCCTTGTATGGGGTAACCACCATGCTGCTAAAAATAGTCGAAGACTTTAAGCCACAATACATGGTGGCTTGTTTTGATCTACCGGAGCCTACCTACCGGCACGACGCCTACGACGCCTATAAAGCCGGACGAGCAAAAACAGACGACGCCCTTATCCAACAAATCAACCGTTCGAGAGACATCTTTGATGCTTTTGGTATTCCTATTATCGAAAAAGCCGGTTTTGAAGCCGACGACATGCTGGGCACCATCGCTCACTTAACCACCAGTGAGAAAAACCTTAAAGTTATTATTGCTTCTGGTGATATGGATACTTTGCAGTGCGTCGACAAAAAACGGGTGCAAGTCTTTACTTTAAAAAAAGGAATCAAAGACACCATAATTTACGACGAACAAACAGTGAGAGATCGATACGGTTTTGGGCCGAAGCAGGTCCCAGACTATAAGGGCTTGCGGGGCGACCCATCAGACAATATCCCAGGTATTGCCGGCATCGGAGAAAAGACCGCTACCACCCTGATTTCAAATTTTGGCTCCCTAGAAAAAATCTACAAAAAACTAGAAAAAAACGAAGAAGAGCTTTTGAAAGCGGGTATAAAACCAAGAATAATTAATCTCTTAAAAGAGGGTAAGGAGGACGCCGAGTTTTCAAAAATGTTAGCCACCATTAGAACCGACGCACTAGATAGCTTCGACTACAAAGATACTGAGTGGAAAGAACGTTCTGACCCAAAAGTGATTGTAAAATTATTTAGTGAACTTGGCTTCCGCACTATCACTGACCGAGTGAAAAAATTGTTCAACATTACCCTAGTCGATGATACCGCCATGGCCGCTGAGGTTAACCAACGAGAGCTACAAGAAGGTATAATCCTACTCTGGCTACTTGAAAGCGAAAGAACCAACGCTAATTACGACGACGTTATTGATTACGGCCGATCGTTTTTAAACGTAACCACCTGGTCAGATACCCTTAAAGCCCTAAAACAAAAAGTAAAAAAGGAAGGGCTATGGCCTATTTTTGAAAATATCGAAGAACCACTAATTGAGGTGTTGGCTGAAATGAAAAAGAAAGGCATGGCCCTAGATGTTCCTTATTTAAAATCTTTGTCTAAAAAACTTCATACCGAACTAACTAAATTGGAAAATAGTATATACAAACAAGCTGGGTTGGAATTCAACTTAAACTCACCTAAGCAACTAGGGGAGGTTTTGTTCGACACCCTTGGCCTCAAACCAAAAAATGCTAAAAAAACCGCAGGCGGACAACGCTCAACCAAAGAGTCTGAGCTGGAAAAATTACGAGAGGAGCACCCAATCATCACTGAGATTCTGCGGTATCGAGAACTGCAAAAATTAGTGTCTACTTATATTGATAGTCTACCGGAAACAGTCGGGAAAGATGGTCGGGTTCATTCCACTTTGTTGCAAACTGGTGCCGCGACCGGCCGGATGGCTAGTAAGGACCCTAACCTACAAAATATTCCTATCCGCACTGAGGAAGGCCGGCAAGTTCGCGGCGCCTTTATTTCTGAAAAAGGTTACCAACTAGTGGCCATAGACTATTCGCAAATCGAACTACGTATTGCCGCCATTATGTCGGAAGACCCAAAAATGATGGAGATTTTTAAGAAAGGGGAAGATGTTCACACTGGTGTTGCGGTTCGAGTCTTTGGAGTAAAACCAGAGGAGGTTACAGCCGATATGCGACGAAAAGCCAAAGTTATTAACTTCGGAATTCTTTATGGTATGGGTGTAAATGCCCTTAGACAGAACCTAGGCGACGATACACCGCGCCAAGAAGCACAAGAGTTCCTCAATGCCTATTTCCAAACTTTTACTCGTTTGGCAGAGTACTTGGAAGAGACTAAAAGTTCTGCTCGTCAGACCGGCTTCACTGAGACTCTTATTGGCCGCCGACGCTATTTCCCTGGCATTACTTCCAGTGTGCCTTTTATCAGAGCCCAAGCCGAGCGCATGGCGATCAATGCACCGATTCAAGGTACAGCCGCTGACTGTATGCGGATTGCGATGATCAGAGTTCACCAATATATTGAATCACTTAAAAAACCAGATGAAGTCAAAATGCTGATGCAGGTACATGACGAGCTATTATTTGAAATAAAAGATAGTGAGCTCAAAAACATCGTTCCAGAATTGGTAAAAATAATGGAAGGCGCTTTAACTGAAAATGAAAGTAAGGGTGTGCCCCTAATAGCTGAAGTTAAGTTTGGCAAAAATTGGAACGCGCTTGAAAAATTCACTAGCTAGATTATGTACGTTGTTTTTTATGGATCAGATCGAGGGGGAGTGCGCGATGCTGCCACCAAGTATATAGACAAAAATCTGCCCAAAGACGCCACCCTCACTACAATAGAGGCGGGGGATTATGTAGCTGGTAGAGTGAGCGATACGCTAGGAGCCACCTCACTATTTGGTGGTAGTGAGTGGTTTGTGTTTGACGGACCGTCGGAGAATAAGGATTTTTCCGAAGAAGTGAAAGAGTCTTTAAAAGAAATGGGTGAATCAACCAACATCTTTGTGATTCTTGAGAACAGCTTATTAGCTGAACCGAAGAAAAAATTTACCAAGTACGCAAAAGTCATAACGGAATTTTCGGCCGATAAATCTGAACTTTTCAACCCTTTTGCTCTCGCTGAAGCGCTAGCCGAAAAAGATAAAAGAAAGTTGTGGTTAGTCCTCCAAGAAGCACGACTGTCTGGCCTACGCGACGAAAAAATTATCGGTATGTTGTGGTGGCAGTTGAAGGCCTTGCGATTGGCTTCAAGAACAAACTCAGCCGTCGAAGCTGGCATGAAAGACTTTCCATACAATAAAGCCAAGCGCGCGCTTAATAAATTTTCACAAGAAGAACCAGAACAACTGTCACAGTCTTTGCTCCAGCTCTACCATGACGGACACGCCGGAAAGAGAGACCTAGACTTGGCCCTAGAAGAATGGGCTTTGACTTTATAATATTAAAACGAAAAAACCCGCCTCGAGGGACGGGTATTATGTCAGGCGCCGAGGGCGCTAGACAGAGGATGTGCGCCGGCGTCGCGAGACGCCGATCAGGCCAAGTACGGCCGATCCGAACAGCCAGGCAGCAGCGGGCACGGGGACAGTGCTTGTCTCAATGAAATACATCTCGTGGTAACCCGTAACACCATCCAGGTCTGAGATTCCCACCCGACAGGACCAATTTGATAAGCCGAGCCCAACCGATGATTCGGAGAAAGCACACCCGATTGGGTCAGTGTTAGAATAACCTACCCCTCGGAGTGCAAAGAAAACGCCAGTTTCCTCTGTTAAAAAATCTCCAAGAAGAAGAAAGCCATCTTCGCTGAATTGAGTTATCTCCAGAGAGGATGTTTTTCCATCCCCATCAGTTAACTCAATCACAAGACTATCGACAGGGACGAAAGGGAGCGGTCCCGGGGACACGATTTTATTCTCGTCGTAAGTTGCCCTACCACTCATCTCATAAGAAGGGTAGGTGTTTCTCACCAAAGAGTCAGGTACATCCTCATTGGTCGCCCTTATACCCAATGTTACAATTGCTGCACCAGCAGTGGTTGAGAGGTATAAACCCATAACCACCAGAACCACCAGAACCATCTTTTTCATTTTCATCTTAAATCCTCACTTTGTGAATTTCAATTCCTGACTAGAGGCCAGGGTACAATGTTGCTACTAAAACATTGTCATAAATAACATTTTTTGTCAATGAGTTTGGGTAATCTGTACACACATTTGGCACTTTTTAGTAACATCTAAACATATTTCAGTGCTTGTCGTCACAAGTTCCCAACATAATAATTCGCTGTGCTCTGATTCTGCTAGTACTGTGGAATCATACAGATTTATACATCTTGTCAGTATTTTATTCGCAAGCTCAAAATACTAGGCAAGGCTTGCGCGACACTATTTTGTTTACAAAACAAGAAGTACCTTTGTGATGAAAGTCTCCCAAGCTTTCTCACCCGGCTCACTGAAAAAGCCAGATGGATTTCTAATGAAATCCATCTGGCTTTTTCGCGTTGGTCCGCCCTCCAGGTCCTCTTTCCTTACAGAAACGGTACAGATGTCAGGTTAGCGCTTTTGTCCTCACAAGTCCTAATAAAATATACTTTCTTTGAAAGTTATCTTATTGGCTCGCGAGCCCGGCTCGACTGTTTTCTCCCCAGGAAAGGGAGAAAGACATGTCTCCGCCCCGGACAACTAAAAAACAGTGCGCAGGCACTGTTTTTCTTAACGTTGTCCGCCCTCCAGGGCTCGAACGCTACACGTTCAGTACCCCAATTGGACAGATTCTTCCGCTGGTCGAATCTTCCTCAATCGGGCTTCGAGCCCTGACGAACAGTCCCCCAGACTGTTCTGAGGTCGTACCTATTTTCACTTCGTTCAAATCTGTCCGCCCTCCAGGGCTCGAACGCTACACGTTCAGTACCCCAATTGGACAGATTCTTCCGCTGGTCGAATCTTCCTCAATCGGGCTTCGAGCCCTGACGAACAGTCCCCCAGACTGTTCTGAGGTCGTACCTATTTTCACTTCGTTCAAATCTGTCCGCCCTCCAGGGCTCGAACGCTACACGTTCAGTACCCCAATTGGACAGATTCTTCCGCTGGTCGAATCTTCCTCAATCGGGCTTCGAGCCCTGACGAACAGTCCCCCAGACTGTTCTGAGGTCGTACCTATTTTCACTTCGTTCAAATCTGTCCGCCCTCCAGGGCTCGAACGCTACACGTTCAGTACCCCAATTGGACAGATTCTTCCGCTGGTCGAATCTTCCTCAATCGGGCTTCGAGCCCTGACGAACAGTCCCCCAGACTGTTCTGAGGTCGTACCTATTTTCACTTCGTTCAAATCTGTCCGCCCTCCAGGGCTCGAACCTGGGACCATCTCCTTAAAAGGGAGCCGCTCTACCAACTGAGCTAAGGGCGGGAATCTTTACACACCATCTTCTTAATTAAGGGGTGAAGAGTGTGGGACACTGTTCACGCTACCAGACTAAGACTAAGGGCGGGAATCTTTACACACCATCTTCTTAATTAAGGGGTGAAGAGTGTGGGACACTGTTCACGCTACCAGACTAAGACTAAGGGCGGGAATCTTTACACACCATCTTCTTAATTAAGGGGTGAAGAGTGTGGGACACTGTTCACGCTACCAGACTAAGACTAAGGGCGGGAATCTTTACACACCATCTTCTTAATTAAGGGGTGAAGAGTGTGGGACACTGTTCACGCTACCAGACTAAGACTCAAGAGTGTATATCTTTGCAAAGCAAAGTGGGGAAACTATAACACGATGAGCACCAAAATCAACACCAACCTTACTTACTGCGTCTTTCCGCTGCTTATATATTCCTCACACGCTCCGATGAACACCAAGCTTCGTGTAGCACTCAGTCCGCGGACGCTCAGAATATATAAGCAGCGGAAGGACGACGATTGGTTGCAACTACACAAGCTTTTGTTACTCTTCTAACATGAAGTTTCTTATTTTAGAAAATATCCGCAGCGCATACAATGTCGGAGCCATTTTTCGAACTGCTGACGGTGCCGGGATAGAAAAAATATTTCTGATTGGATACACACCAACTCCGATAGATAGATTTGGTAGACCGCAAACTGAGATCATAAAAACTTCTCTTGGTGCTAGTGAAGAAATCCCTTGGGAACATCTCAAAGAATCAGCAGAAATTATCTCAAGACTTAAAAAGGAGGGAGTGCAAGTAGTAGCTGTTGAATTAGAAAAGAGGGCTATCCCACTACCAGAGTTTATCGTTCCAGAAAAAGTCGCCTATGTTATGGGTAATGAAGTCGAGGGGGTTGAAGAAAGCACACTAGATTTAGCAGATGTAGTGGTGGAAATTCCTATGCTAGGAACCAAAGAGTCTCTTAATGTTTCTGTCTCAGCTGGAATTATTTTGTACCATCAAATTAAAGTTTAATTTTCGTTTAACTCAAACTCTTTCAAAAGTTCTTGTACCACTTCAGCATCGCTCCACACCTCCTTACTACCATTTGGTCCCATTATATATGGATCAGTGCCTTTACCAGAAATAATCACACAACTATCATGAGGAGCGATAGCTAAAGCGGTTCGGATAGCTTCTTTTCTATCCATGATAATCTGCACTGGAGCTTCTCCACTCATACCCTTTTTCATTTCTTCTACTATTTTAAGCGGGTTTTCATCGTATGGATCTTCGTTGGTGAGAATAATTTGCTCACAGTATTTCTCTGCAATTGCGCCCATCTCTGGTCGTTTCCAGGTATCGCGTCCACCACCGGTATTGCCAAGGACACATACTTTGGTACGGTTAGGGAAAGATTCATAAAGTTGCCTTAGAGAATCGGGAGTGTGGGCATAATCTACAATCGCAGTTATATGCTTGTCTGCCTCTTGAGGAGTTTCAAATCTTTCAACTCGACCGTGCAAAGTTGGCAGGTCTCGCAGAGAGTTTTGCATTTTGTCTAAGGATATCCCAAGCGCCTTTGCTAGAGTGATTGAACCCAACACGTTGTATACATTAAAAAGACCGATTAAAGGCACTCGAATAGTGATGTTGTTAAAAATAAGACTCACGCTATCTTTATGTAGTGAATAAAGAGTCAAGTTCTTAAGCGAATAGGGGAGTTTGTTTTCAACTTTAAAATTAAGGAAATCGTTGCCATGTTCATCGTCCGTGTTGGCTACCAAGTAGCGTGGACGCTTTTTGGATTGCTCAACAGCTTTGGCCAAAGAAAGTTTAGCTTTTTTGTATTTTGCAAATGAGCCATGAGACTCAATATGCTCGGGGGTAAGGTTGGTAAATATCAATGCATCTATATCAATAAATTTATGACGGTATTGCTTAACTCCCTCTGAAGTCATCTCGATTACGGCGTGAGTACAGCCAGCTTCTACTGCATCACGGAGAAATTTCTGGATAAAAAACCTACCCGGCATAGTCATTTTAAACAAGTTTCTCTCTTCTTTCCCGTCGACAGTAAATTGGATGGTAGAAAGGGAAGCTACTTTTTTGCCGTCAGAACGTAATATATGAGTCAGGATTTCAGTAGTAGAGGATTTCCCTTTGGTGCCTGTTACACCAATCACCATTATTTTCCTCGAGGGGAGTCCGTATCTTACTGCCCCGATGAAAGCCAGAATAAAGTGATAATAAGGTTGTAAAAAAGAAAAAATAGGCTTAGGAATCACCTTTTTTAAGCTCTGTAGGACAGAATTCATTCAGTAAGTATATGATGGTTTCAGTCTGATTGCACGTCTTTCAATTTTTACTTTAAACACAAAATATAAAAACGTGCCAAACAAATCAATTTTAATAGAGTGTTAATATCTATTCACATTTTTTGGAAATAGGATGTACTATTATTGGAAAGAGATTAACTTTAATATTTATGAAAATCAAAATCACACAATTATTAATCTGTAGTGTACTGATGATGGCTGGAGTAGCGCAGGCCCAAGAGGGAAGCTTTGTTGTCCCATCACCCAAGGATTTGGCAAGCATGTCTGATGCCGAGAAAATGGAATTGTTCCAGGAGTTTGATTCTTTGCCTAGTGAAGAAAAAGCCGAAGCTCATAGGATAATTCAATCTTTGCCAGAGTCAGAAACAGAAGCTCTACTATCTGAATACATGAGGCTAGTTGTGGCTCCAAACGCTGCAATAGAAAAGGCAAAACAAGCAAATGAGAATAGTGCACCAATGGAGGAAACAAGTGCACCAGCAGTGGATGATGCTCCCAACGGTGTAGCCATCCTTATGGTAGTGATGGTTATTTTGATTATTGTTCTTGGTCTATTATTAAAGTATCGAAAGAAAGAAGATGTTCCTCCAGTGGATGACCTAGCGTAACAAATGACCACAGACTAACTTCAATAAAACCCTAATGTAACTAGGGTTTTATTTTTTAGTCTTTATATAAGAAAACAATAATATAAAGAATGAGATGATCAAAACATAATCTCCAAACTTTACATAAGGCGTTGTATAGTTTTTCAAAATAATTTTAGTGTCTTCAAAAGAAATTATAGCGTCAGAAGTTGAGCGGTAGATAAGATCGCCCGCGTCACTTATCACCATACTATTTTCATAATTAGCAGCAGTAACAAAGTACCGACCATTTTCAATTGCTCTAGTGGTATTTACAGCTAAGTTTTCTCTAGTCAGTATTTCTGATCCCCTAAAGGGGGCATGTGAAGCAATATTTAGTAGTAGAGTTGCTCCTTCTTTAGCACCATTACGGAAAATGTAAGGAGATATATTGTCAGAGCACACTGAACCAGCAATAACTAAGGGTGAGTCTGGATCTCGGTATAGACTATATTCAGGTGTTTCTTTATTACTGACATAGCGTTTGAAGTACCCCTCTAACCACCTTTCACTTTGTGTGTGTTTTAAAATAATATCTGTCCAGGCAAGCCGGTAGTCACCAATCGGCATCATTATATATTTGCTCCTATAAAATATGTTTTTAGTTTTAAACTCATTAAAATACATAACTTTCCCTGCACTTCCAGCCGTGGTGCCGATAAATAGTTGTTGACTGTCTTCTTTAGGGGCCAAAAAAAGTTGATCAACTTGAAACCCCTCAGGGGAAATCACAATATTCGACATATCACTAACTCCGCCTGGGGCTAGGCTGGTCGCTAGGTCCTTATGACTCTGGGTATATTTAGTACCACTAGGGAAGTTGGTGCTTATGATTGTTGCTTCAACCTCTGGAGAGCCAATTTCCTTTGAGCGAATAATTTGTAGAGTGACAAAACAAACAAAAATTATTAGGATAACAGTTAGTGTTAATGTTTTTATTTCCTTAGTAGGTGATTGCTTTTTCTTCCAGCTTATATAAAGGTAATAAAGCAGGAAGTTAATTAAAATTGCTAAAAAACTAGCTAAATAAATCCCTCCCATGGCCAGTACCTCTTTTAGCACCGGTAGGTGGGGGAAGGTGTAGCCGAGCGAATAGTATGTATGGTGGGGGCCAAAAACTGTCTCACTGCCGTAAAGACTTAAGCTAATAAACACAGACCGCAAGAATTCTAGCCCCACCCAAGCCGAAGCCCCCACTAGGGCCAACTGAAGTTGCGAGTGGCTACGTAACTTATTAACAATCATTGGCCACCACATAATCGGCACTGCCATAGCCACTGCAAAAGAAAACCAAACTCCGCCAATAATAACTACCGACACCAAAGGACTAGTAATCGAGAGCCAACTAAGTGGGTAGGTTGATAAAAAATGAAGGGTAGACAGTAGAGAGAAAGCCAGTCCAAAAACGAACATTTCTTTCACGTAGCGTCGTTTAATTTTATTAGCCCAATTTTTTTCTAATTGGTGCAAAATTGGAATCAAAAAAACCAACGATAACCACCCCGCAACTTGTAAATAGTTCACGGTGAGTGCAATTAGTAACGCTGAAACTAAAAAAGGTAGCATTTTCCTATTTATTGTACGTTAGCCTTAGTGAGAAAACAAAATATTCTTTATTGTAATAAATTAATTGTGTACATAATAATATACATAAACCAAGCAAAAGGGTGTATCATAAAGTATATATTATAAATTTTACAAATTCCTATGAGAATCTCATCATTATTTAAACCAACTAATCACAATGTAGTTCAGAGTCTATCAATCATAACTATGCTTATAGTGGTCAGTATGTTCTTAGGTGTAAGTAAAGCCGAGGCTGGGCAAGCAAATGGTAGAGCCTGGTTAGGTGGAGCGGAAGCCTCCCCATTAAATTACCACATATCCTGGCCCGACACGGTAACAAAAGGAGTGGCTTTTACAATTAGTGCTAGTGCCTGTGGTGATGATCAGGCTGCTCCATTCTTAATCAAAGTCGGATACAATGTAGTTAGTCAGGGATCCAACGCGTCTATTATGCAGGGTTGGGTTATTAATACCAATAGACCTAACTTTCCCAAGTGTGAATATAAGGATGTATTGGTCACACTTAATGAAGCTGGGACCTTTAACGTTTGGTTGAATGCAGAACTTCCAGCCACCTGGTCTCAGGATCTAAATACAAAAGGAACCATAAGAGTGATAAATCCCGTAGATGGAGCTTGTCCGGATACTATTAATAACTATCTGCAGGTACATACATGTAAAACGGGCAATCCATACAACCAAAATCTAGATGATGTTTTTGATACCAAAGACCCGTATCAAGGATATCCAGGTGTGTTTAAATGGGGATGTAAAAGTCCTGGAGGTGGCTCTGATACAGGCAAAAGAGCTTGTGTATTAGATATCGGAAATTGTACAGGTTCTTTACCTGCTCATGCAGTGTCATGGGATGATATTCATGACGAAAACGATACTATGCAGGCGTTTTGGAGCAATCCCGCCAGAGATTACAGTCTGATGTATTCAGATAGTGATACTGATTCACGACCCTGTGAGTTTAAGTGTGAAGATAGGTACACCTGGAACCCAAATTCTCAAAAGTGTGAAAGTCAAACTTTTAGTTGTATTGGCACAGCCCCTGCTGGGACTAGGGGTACAACTAGATATGATTCGGAGGAAGAGACAGGTTTAAATCAGAACGTTTCTTGGACCTATAGCTCATCAGACACTGACACTAAATGTCAATACCATTGTGATGGGATGGCTGGTTACACCACATATAATAACGGTTCTAATCCACCGACCTGTAGTAAGCCGCCCGCCAACGGTGCTCCTACTGCAAACGCTGGAAGAGATCGAATCATATACCTACCCCAAACTCGGGTTGGTGATGATGGGTCAAGTGCGTCAGACGACGGTTCATATACTATAAAATGGAACAGAGTGAGCGTTTCGCCTGTAGCTGGAGCAATTTCCAATGATACTACTGTGAACCCAACCTTTACCGGGATGTATTCTATTGGGGTATATACCTACCGCATGGCTGTGACTGATAATCAAGGGTTACAAGACTTTGACGACATGACAGTTACTGTTTTACCAGATCCGAACAATAATGCTCCTACCGCAAACGCTGGATACGACCAAACCATCACTCAACCAGATAATGATGCTGTTTCAGACAGAGCTAGTGCATCAGATACAGACGGAACAATCACAATCCTTTGGACTGAAGACAGTAGACCAAATGGTGCTCCCGCGTCCAGTATTAGTGATAGTACTATTGAGAACCCAACCTTCACCAACCTACTTTTTGTTGGAGAGTATGTCTTTAAAATGACTGTAACAGATGATGATGGAGCGATCATGACTGATAAGGTGATTATTACTGTGGTGCCTCCTAAAACAGATGGAGTCTGTGGAGCAGCTATATATACTTGTGATGCGGGTAATCCTATTAACAACGATGGTTCTCAGAATATATTTGCTTCCAATGGTGGGATTGATGAATATCGATGGGGATGTGCTGGTTTGTCTGGTGGCGATAGTACTCTTGGTAATGAATGTGTATATGACATCCCAAATTGTGAAGGATCTCTTCCACCAAACACCGAACCTTGGAACGTCGATGGTGTGTGGGATACATTCGGTGTGGTGTCAGACACTGTGAAGTCATATTCCGGTGTAGACAATCTAGGTACAAAATGTGAATACAAGTGTCAGACTGGTTATGAGCGGGACATAAGTACACAAACCTGTGAACCTCCATCGGACAATAGTGCTCCAACTGCTTATGCCGGAGAGGATACGATAATTACCAAACCAATTGATAATTATTCTATCAATGACGCCACAGCTTCTGATCCAGAGGGATCAGTTACAATTCGTTGGACTCAACTCACAGGTCCAGACGGTGTTTCTGCTCTTATAGACGACAACACAATCCTTCATCCAACTTTCTCTAACATGAAAGAGGTGGGTAACTATAAGTTTCAGTTGAGCGTGACTGATCATTATACTGGGCCAGCCGGACCAATTACAGTTACAGACGAGGTTGTGATTACCGTAAAAGAAGTTACTACTTCTGGAGAGGTCGACCTTATACCACAAGCACTAAGTTCTTCTCCTAATACCATTAACCTAGATGACTTATTGGTAATAAGTAACTTCAAAAACATAAATGGTTCATCCCCAGTAGAGGTCGGTGATAAAATACCTTATGAATTCACCATCTACTATAATAAGGATTCAGATGTTGGTACACCAGATGATAGAATGTCCGATGTATATGAAGCGAAGAAACAGATTCTCGCTAGGGGTGACTCTGAGAATTTCCAAGCGACTTTCTCTAAAGTGCCACCTAATGTACTCGGCAAGACACACCATGTGTGTGTGGAACTAAACAAAGAGGGAACCTATAGGAAAGAGACAACCCTAAATAATAACAAGATGTGTAAAGACATGAGTATGTCTCCGCAAAACTCTCCACCAACTTTGAGTATTTGGTCAGATGACAAGTTTATCCGGTCTGGCGAAGGAACCAAGATTAATCTAACAATTGACACTTCTTATCCCCTACAATGTAAAGTACTAGGGCAACTAGCAGTAGGAGAAGATAGCTCTCTTGACAGTATAACAAGGGGCATAACCACCAAGTCAGTTGAGACTGCTGTATTAAACAGTACCAGTGAGTACAAACTAGTTTGTACAGATAAAAATGGAACAGAAGTGGGTAATAAAGCGACAACAGTTGAGGTGATACCAGACTATCAAGAGCGTTAGAGGAAGGAGGAAGAATATAAACAAAAGCCGGGCCCAAAGGGCCCGGCTTTTGTTTTATATTCTTTATTTAGCCCTAATTTCGCTAACTAGTTAATCTGTTTCAGAGCCTGAGTAACCAGAGTGTTCACCGTTGCTCCTTCTTCTGGCATGTTTTTGATCGCTTCTCTAGCGGTGTTGAGGTCGTAGCCGAGGGATACCAGCGCATCGATCGCATCGGTTTGGACTTGGTTTAATCCGTCAGTCATGTCGCTTGAAGCACTGGTGGTTGGCAAGTTCTCAAGTTTGCTGTTTAAGTATCGCACCACATTTTCACAAGTTTTCTTACCAATACCAGACAGTTTGTGTAGGTACACGGCGTCATTTTTGTGGGCAGACTCACTTAAGAGGGTGGGGGTAGCTTGAGTCATTATCACTAGGGCCGACTTAGGGCCGACCTTTGGTACACCAAGCAAAAGCTCAAACATTTGGAGTTCGGTACTGTCAACAAAGCCATATAGATCGAGCGCCGTTTCGCGGACTGCCAGGTAGGTTTGTAAGGTCACCTTTTGTTCTAAAGTGAAGCTATTGGTCAAGGTCGGGCTGGCTACTAAGTAACCCACCCCATTTACTTCCAGTACCAGCCAGTCTTCTCCTAGGTCTTTTATTGTGCCAGTTAGAGTGCGAATCATATTTCTATTGTACTGTAAGAGTACCACGAAGGAAAATACTTGCCTTTTTGCCATCTGTACGTTACAGTATGCCCACTCAGAACCAGCTCATGATTTCACCACGAGCATTATTATGAAAATTCGTTTCGGGTCGCCGTAATCAAAAATATGGCTGCAACACTTCGGTTCGTTCGAGTTGAACATAAGTTCAACTCGAACTCCACCTCGTGTTTCGCTCATATTTTAGATTACTTATGACCCCGATGAAATCATGAGCTGGTTCTTATAGAAGTTATATTATATGCCAATCACAAAAGGAGCAATAAAAGCCCATAAACAATCTGAACGCAAGCGCGTGTTTAATATTCGTCGTAAGGGTGCGATGAAAGATGCTGAAAAAGCTATCCAAAAGGCCGTGGCCGGAGGAGATGTCAAGAAAGCACAAGAACTTTTACCAACTGCGTACAAAGCAATTGATAAGGCTGCCAAGCGAGGAGTTATCAAAGAGAACACTGCTTCTCGAAAGAAGTCTCGACTGTCAGCTAGAGTAAAAGCCACTAGCGCTAAGAAATAAAATGACCGCCCGAGAGGGCGGTTTTTTATCTGTTGTAAAAAATTTTACTTAAGGCATTATTAGTGCTGTTCATTAATAGGAGTGCACAGGATGTATCAATATGGAAACAGAAACTCTCAATCCAATGGCTCCTTATAAAAAAGAGAGTAAAATGTATAATTGGCAGACATCAATGGGTATCGTTTGTAAAGTCGCAAACACATGAGTGTGCGGGAAGAACTTGCCTGAATTGTCCAGCGAAACAAGAGTTCTGTGACGGGGCATGGAGGAATATGTTGTAATCATTCTCTCCCTGAGACTTAAAGCCGGCGCGAGCGGGCTTTTTATAAGATAAAGATCATCCTTTGTATTTTAAGATAAGGATTCGGTCAAATAATTTTTACAGAAAATTTTCTCGACCCCGACTCACTCGCTCGTAGACTCACATCGTTCCGTCTTTCGAATTCCTCCCGTAAGCAAAGCAGTTCGCTTACTTCTCTCCGCCCAAGAAAATAACCGTCAAAGGGCGGTATTTTCTACGAGCGGCGACTTACTAACCTTTGCTCGAACCCATTTCGAGAACAGACAATGATTGCAACGCGCGGAGCGCGTGGTGGTTTTGTACTTCTGCGTACGCATTGGGGTTCGTGGTGGTGCCCCTCGGGCTCGCTTCGCTCGCTGGCAATCCAAAAACTTCCTTTCATTTTTTTGCGCCCCTCCCCAGACCCCTCTTCGCTTGAATGAATAAGGCAAGGAAGTTTTTGGATTGCTTTCGCTATGTTGCAATATTAAGTTTAACATGAATATCGGAAATATGGATATTGCTTTTCTAGATACATACTTGTATTATGAAACGGTCAACGCAGACAAAAGAATATACAAAGTTCACTGAACGTTTGCGTGAAGCTCGCACCGAAGCTGGTTTAACTCAGGTTCAAGTTGCCAAAAAGCTCAAACGACCGCAATCGTATCTTTCCAATATTGAAGCAGGACAACAAAGGGTTGATGTTGTGGAGCTACAGAAGTTTGCAAAATTGTATAAGAAAGACGTTACTTACTTTTTTAAATAAATTATTATGAATCGAGGTTTTATATCAGCTTTAACTGCACTTGTCATTGGTATCGTATCGCTAGTTACTGCCGGAGGTGTTTACACGGCGGTTAAGATAAACAATTTAGAAAAAGAAAACGAAAGAATCTCAGAAGCTTTAGTAGAGCAAAAAGAAACC
>JACKGG010000002.1 GCA_020632035.1 Candidatus Nomurabacteria bacterium | reverse complement strand
TGAGCGGAGAGTAAGTAAAGTGCCATTGAGGCACTTTACGTTGGTGTTCGAAAAGCTTTTGAGTCAGATTATGAGCTTGCGAAGTAATCTGTCCAAAAGGTATACTGCTCCTGCAAGGAGAGAAATTCCCATACTTTCCGCCGCTTAGAGCTAGTACGAGACACTTTGATCATAGAATGTTTACTAAAGAATAAAAAACAAAAACATGATAAATATTTTTAGAGACCTCAAAATTGGCTACCTCGACGAAAGGGCTCACAAATTAGTGGTAGAAACTACAAGAAAAATCGAAAGCGACAGTCTAAGAGTGCTAGATGGAAAAACGGCCCAAGAAACTGAAAAAATTTTAGGGGAAGTTTCACTTGGTTTTGACAACCTTCTTGAAATGAAAGAAACACACATACGCTTAAGTGAAAAATACAAACACGACAAGAAAAAACTTCTAGAAATCACACAAGACTGGTACGACCTAAATAAAATGATCTACGATTTGGTGGTAAAAAACGTTGACGCTAAAAATTCCTACTTTCAGACTAGAGGAAAGGAAATACTCAACCGTCTAAATGAACTCGACAGGAGTTAATGAGAAAATGTTTGCTACATTAATTTTTTGGTATGAAGAATCAAAGTCCGTTTGAAAGAGAGCTCTATAATGAAGTTCAAAAAATCTCAAAAGAATCAGATGAAAGGGCAAGCGTTTCATACATTTCTAGAGAACTGAACATAAGTCGAGACTGGGCAAGAAATATTTTTAAAGAAATGGAAAGAAAAGGTGAGGGTTACAGACCTGGTGTTTTGAGACAGGTTATCAAACATAGATATGCGGCATGGTGTGCAAGTACAGCAGCAAAATCACCAAGGTGTAGATTTGCTGTAAAAGAAGGAGTGGAGATCATTGAATCTTCAAAATCATTGGTCTATTTTTCCCATAACTGGCGCGTACCGTTTAAGGTGGCAGATTTTGATCTACTTCATAGAAATGTCCGAGAAACTCTGATCAAAAAAGCTGAAACAATAGGAATAACTGGATTTACTCACGGAGTTGCCGCTAAATTGATCAATGTTTATCTAAAAACTCTTCACATTGTGCCAATCCTTGCCATGTACGAGCAGTTACCTGAGAAGCAGCAAGAAAAATTAAACATTTTCCATCCACCAATAGATGGCCAACTGCTTAAATCATTGATTAAAAAAAATGTCGGGGGAAAAAAGGAAGAGTGGAAAAAATTACACCCCTGGACTGAGATGGACTCAAAGAAATATGAAAAAGCGATCTCGTTAATAAGAGAGGTTACTGAAGACAAAATGTGGTCTGTTGAGTGCCATTGGATAGGTTATCGATAGTCTAAAAGTGTTCTAATATCGTCTATAGCTGCCCGCAAGTTAAAAACAAACACGTAAACGTTTGTTTTTATTTGCTCTGATTATTCTAGAATCTCAACATCATAGTCAGGCGGAATAACAGACGCCGTGTCATTTACTTTGTAATAAGTTTTGAGACGCGTTGTAATAATAAACGAACAGGAGATGACGGTAGGCACACACAGTAAATAAATATCTGAACCATACTCAATATGTTATGCCACACAACCCTCACTGATTGTTCTTTTCAACTACTTTGCAAAGCGAAAGATGAAACCTTACTAAAAAAGTAAATAAAATGAAAATGTTAAAACAAATAATGATACCAGTAGCAGCTTTTGCAGTTACTGTAACGGGAGCAAGCGCTTTCAATTCTGACTTGCTTGATAAAATTGATGTAGATCTTACCGATAGTCAGATCTCAGCTCTTGAGGAAGCGCATGAGCTTAGAATAGATGGAGCTGACCGCGAAGAAGTAAAAAATTACCTTGAAGAAAATGGTATTGATGAAGATACCATGAAAGAAGTTAGAGAAGCAGTACATGAAGTTCGTCATGAATCACGCGAAGCACTACGTGAAGCTGTAGAAAATGATGACTATGATGCGTTCCTAACAGCCATTACTGATACACCACTTGCAGATGCAATTGATTCAGAATCAGATTTTGAAACCTTTAAAGAAGCGCATGAGCTTAGACAAGCTGGTGACCATGAAGGTGCACAAGAACTGATGGCAGAGTTGGGTATTGAAAAACCAGAGGGTCATGGAGATCGAGGTGGCCACAGACCACGGGGCCAAGGAAAAGGTCTGAAGGGTGGACAAGCTGATACAAACTAATTTAATTTCTGGTGGTCCTGACGTGATGGTTAAACCACGTCGGCTGTCAGCCAAAATTGAATAATAATATTCTGCAAAAAACAGGCCAAGGGAAGGGCCTGTTTTTTTGTAATAATTAGTCCTTTGTGTTGTACTAACTAATGAATCATATATATGACTGAAGTATCTGATGAAGAAATTGCAACAGCGGTACAATCGGGAAATGTTGAGGCATTTGGCGAACTAATTAATCGTTATGAAGCAAAGCTAAAGCGGTATGCTCTAAAGTTCTTGAACACATCTGAAGAGATTGAAGATTTGGTACAAGATGTTTTTATAAAATCCTACACCAACATCCAGTCATTCGATGCGGAACAAAAGTTTTCTCCGTGGATTTACCGAATTGCTCATAATACATTTGTTAATGAACTGAAGCGAAAGGGGAGAAGTGGTTTTAGCATCTTCGACGCCGATACAGTTTTGCCATTTATTGTCGCTAAAGAAACTACAGACAGTAAGGCTCTAGAGAATGAACTAGTTGAAGAAATGGGTCATATGATAGATCGGTTGCCACTTAAGTATCGTGAAGCAATTGTGCTTCATTATTATGAGTCGTTAAGTTATCAAGAGATTAGTGAAGTACTTAAAATCCCAGTTACGACTGTTGGGGTTCGAATGACGAGGGCGCGAGCAAAATTAAAAGAACTTTATCAGGCTAACGAATTACATCATGGATAATCTACAAAAAAACATTCTAAATAAAATTAAAGCTGGCGAAATCTCTATGGTTCCGAAGTGGCACTTTGTACTTCGTGGTGTCTTGTGGGCGACGATGACTATCGTTGTGGCGCTTATAGCAATATATCTATTGAGTTTTGTGATGTTTGCTTTGCGTGAGAGCGGATTGATGTTTGCTCCACTCTTTGGCTGGTCCGGTCTGGTGTTGTTTATTGTCTCTTCACCATGGATTATTATATTGGCTTCAGGATTTTTCTTGCTGGCTCTTTACGTGCTTGTTTCCCACTACTCATTTAGTTACCAGAAGCCATTGGTGTATTCGATGGTAGGACTAGTATTTTTGGTGATTGCACTTTCTTCATTTATTCAAACTACTGGCTTTCATAATCAAGCAGGTGATTTTGCAAATCGTCATGGTGTTCCTGGTCTGGCCCCCTTGTATCGTGGTGTTGGGGAGCGCCCACCACAAGATGTCACTAAGGGTACTGTAAGTGAACTTACAGATTCTCAGTTCACCCTAATTGCTGATAGTGGAGAAGTTTACACTGTTGAATTAAATAATCGCACCAAGTTACCCAAACAAGCTGAGTTGATTGAAGGGGAATCGGTATTTGTATTCGGACATTTAGAAGAAACTACCATCAAAGCCTTTGGTGTGCGTATCAATAATGGCCAGCAACCTCGACTACCAGAAGAAAGGGGTGAAGGTGGTGGCGAACGTCAATCGCGACCTGCTCTAGATGGTTCATCTTATAAAATGAGAACAGTGGAATAAAGCAAAGAACAGGGAGCGATGATTGTTTTAATCTCGCTCGAAATACTCCTAAACTTCAGCCGGTATATGCACTTAGGAGTGAATAGGTAATTCTTTAGTAGTTATAAAACTACTACTACTTATTACAGAGGTTTTGATACAATGAAACCAAGAATATGACAAAGCAAAAAGCAGATATGGAATTTCGTCACCGGCTACCGGCTGATATGAAATCTGTGTTGAATAAAAATAAACAAGTGCTAGAGCTGTGGGAAAAACTTACTCCGCTAGCTCGTAATGAGTGGATTTGTTGGGTAACAATAGTAAAGAAAAAAGAGACTCGTGAAGAACATTTAATACGACTGTGCGAAGATTTAAAAAAGGGCAAACGTCGCCCTTGTTGTTGGCCGGGCTGTCCGCATCGTAGGGAGAGCGCAAAGAAATGGTTTGATAGAAGTAAGTAATTCTTAAGTTTGCTTAGTGGGGTCTGATCTGAGTCTGTTGGCTAATGATAGCGCTGTCAGAAGTATTCCCATTTGTGGCTTGCATTGAAGTGAATAGATTCTCTTTTTCAGCTTGAATTATCTGGTAGCCTGCGACATTTTTATCGCTCTTGATAGACCAACCGTTATGATTAAAGGCCTCTCTGTACCAAGTATTTATGTCAGAGATGCTTGAGTTAGCATCAAGACTAAAAGAATGAAAAATTCTACCGTCCTCTCCGGTTGACTTGTTTATATTTAAGACATCAGTATTTGGATAAATAGGGAAGAGGGTGACGACTTCATCTGGTATGTAAGGGATAGTAGTTTCTTCCGTTGCAATGTTTTCACTTTGGCTTTGTGGTGTATCTGGTAAAAGTACAGTAGTTAATACCAGTCCTCCAAATACCACTATACCTAATAGAATATTTTTATTCATGTCCCAATAGCTTATATATGTGTTATACAAGTATAACAATTTTTATGGATAAGTTCATTATTCCGTATAAATACTGCGTTCAGTTCAATGACAGAGAGTATTTTATACGTAAATTAATTACATTGAAATCATGCAAATTATGATTCAGTCCACTCAATAATCCTTTTTATAAACCGTAGATGTATTGTAAATGTGATCAACTAGTATAATTGGATGACACTCTGTTACAATTTGATTATGAAAAAAATATTTTTAGTTTCGACTTTAGTGATACTGTCTATTGCAGTGTTGATGTTTGTACTTAATACATTGGTTGAGCCAGCAACACAAATTTCAGGAACAGAGTTGGAGTTGATCGATAAGACGTCTGAGCTTGAAACCATAGAACCAGGTAGTGCAGGAAGCCTGGACGAGGAAGTTGTAGAGACAGGAGGCTTTTTCGAGGGTATTTCAGGAACTAAGGCAACTGATTATAATTCATCAAGAAGTAATCGAACCACTGCAGCTTCCGTTGCCAATGTAGATGAAAATACTGGTGCTCCTGTGAATGAATTGGTAGACAACGATTGTGACGATCCTCATGGAGATATGTCCAGATGCAATTTTGATGACTCGGTTGCTGGTGTCGCCACAGAACAAGAGGGAGAGACTACTAGATTAGACGATGACGGGGATAGTGTGTTTGATGATGAGGAGTTATCAGTTAATTAAACTAAATGCCATTCCCACAAGAAAAATTACACGTCCTACAAACAATTGACCGTTCTTTTGACATCGGTACCAGGGAAAACTACATTCTCAACAACTGGCTTTTAGTGGTAAATATTTTGTTGGTAGGAGTTTTTGCTCTTGATGTAGCAGAACACTTTGGCTACGTACACGGGAGTGAGAGTCTCCACAGTTTCATCAGAGACGCTGAAATAGTATTTGGGATGTTATTTTTAATGGAGTTTACGCTTCGCTCAGTGTTTGTTTATATCCCCGACAAAAAATTCTTCTCCTTGTACTCGATCATCAACGCCTTAGTCATTGTATCTCTTCTAGCCCCACACTTCATTGGCAATTTGGTCATACTGAGATTCCTTCAAATATTCAAAATCTATAAGGTCTATAACTTAAACAAGGACAAAAAGAGCTATCATTCGAATAGTACCTAAGGCCTGCCCGCTATAACATCTTCATATATACACAGTCCTTAGTTTTTTAGAAATTTTGAGCAGATTCTGTACTATAATATGTGTGTATAGTCCAGCTTAATAAAAGCCAACTAATTATAAATTATGAATGAAGTTGAAAAAGTAGAAATAGAAACCACGCCCAAACAAAGCCGAGCCTCTAAATATCTTTTGCTGGGCATCTGTCTGGTGGTGATCGTGTTATTACTAGGAACCAGCTACCGTTTATTTACTTTCCAGCAAGAAGCAAATAAAATCTCTCCACAAGAGAGGGTTTTGAATAGAGAAGTTCAAGTAAGGGAAATTGTAGATATTGGTGAACTTTATGAACCTGAACAAGTAGGAGAGTTGGAGCGTGGACTAAAAATAGACAAGAACATTCTCTCCATGAACCACTCAAAAAATAGGGGATTCTATTTGGTTGATGCTGAAGAGCAAAGGCCTCTCTATTATATAAATGACACTAAGAGCGCATGCGCTGGTTCATGTTTCGATAATATGAATCCATTTACATCAGACCAACCTTATTTACTTTCTTCTACCACTAGGGATATACAAGAAGGAAGAAGATTAGCTTCTGTGCGTGTAAGTGAGGGTGTGTATCAATACGCTTGGGACGGATATTTATTGTACTTTTATGTGCCTGAGGAAGCAGAGAATGTAAGTGAGGCTGATATGTTATCAGGATTCTGGAAAGTAGCTAAACCATAAATATTTCATGAATAATAAACTTAAAAAAATACTTCCTTATACCTTGGCTATTTTTTTCTTGGTGCTAGGGATGCTTTCGTTCGGAAGTTCTATTGAGGCACAAGCGAAGCCTCCCATGTTGGAAGTGACTCAAGTGATTGGTCCAGGTAACCTTAATACAATAACTTATAAGAATGTCTCAGCAAGTAGCATTTTAGATATACATGAAAGATACGATGCTAATTTTTCAAACGGTTTTTATTGTGTGTCAAACTGTGGTTATGTTGATGTGCTGTGGCCGGGCGAAGAATTTACTATAACTTACAATTACGATTGTCCTCTTGGAGTTTGTCCAGTGGGACCAGTAACTTCAACATTTGAAGCTTCGCCATTTGGTATTTCAGTTGACGATGTGGCTGCATACGAAGTAGTTGTTTTGGTTACATTAGAAGCCCCAGTTCTCACTCCTGTTCCACCGCCAACAACTGCACCAGCGATTTCTATAACTCCTTTTCCAGTCCATGTTTTCGATGATGTTTTAGCAGATGCCGGACAGACCGTAGATGTGAAGATGACCGTTACAAACATCGGGGACGGAGCTCCTCTAATGGGGAGTATTACAGAGTTAACTGATTATATTGGTTGCGTTGGTGTCTGTGAGTTTAGCTTAGGGGTAGGAGCTAGTAGTGATTTTACAATAACTTTTGCACCTGAAGCCGGCGCCAGACCCTATGCAAACTGGATTATTGTCACCAGTAATGCTGGTGATACAGCCACTTTATTTGGTGGAGTAGGAGTAAAGCCAAACTTGACTACTGATAGTATAGTTATTACCAGTGGTAATGAAGTAGAAGTAGGGGAAACTATTGATTTTGAAGCAACTTTTACCAATGTTGGTCAATTTGATGTCGACGGAGCCTTTAAGAATCATCTTTCATATAGATTCGGTAACTCAGGTAACTTTACAGATATGACAGGAGGCAGAACGACATATGAAGGAGTTATAAATCAAGGTGAGTCTCTGTCAGACCAGGTCTCGTTACTTATTCCAATGACTTCTCCTTCCCCAGGAAATCTGTGGATTAGACATTGTATAGACTTTGATAACAATATTGATGAAAGTAATGAATCAGACAATTGTTTTGAAACAGATTTTGGTCCAGTTATTCCACAGAATGACTTAGCTGCAAGTACAGGTAGTGGGAATCCCGTTCCTAACTCCATTACTGGAGTTTATGACAGTATTAGCGTACTGATGAATATTCATAATTTTGGTAATGATCTACCCTCAGCTGATCCAACTGTCTCAGGAGTTTCGTATGTGGCAAGTATAGATTTGAATAATGATGGAACAGTTGATCAGAAGTCAGATATAGGACGTTATTCATCGGGTATTTTAATGGGCGAAAATTCAAACAACTTAATTAGAACTCTATATAATATACCTTTTGGAACTCATAAAGTTTGTTCAGAGATAAATCTTGAAGAACCGATAACTTTTGTTGAAGACCCGACTGTACAAGGAAATAATACTGACTGTATTATTATAGATTTAGACCCTCCGGAACCGGAAATAACTATTACTTCAAGCCCTCACTTTATTCGTCAAGGTGGTTTGGCTGATATAATATGGACCACGAATATAGATTATCCAGCTGTTCAGTGTACTGTTACTGGACCAAACGGAGTGAATGTGACTTTTGAAGCAGGATTAGGCTATCAAGATACAGTTAGTTCTGGACAATTATCTCGTTCTGGTACCTTTGTCCTGAAGTGTATTGAACCTGCAGGAGGAACATCATTCACAAAAAAGGTGGTGGTTGAAATTGTTCCTGATTATCAACAACGATAGTTTATCCCCAGTCGATTGACCAGGTCATTCATTTTTGTGGTAAAAAGTAGGTATCGGAGGTCGGCTCAAAAGAGCCGACCTCTTTGTGTATGTAAGCACTAGATAGTTATAACTAGAATAAATTATTAATTAACAAATATATATGAGAGTAACTAAGATTAATAAAAATCACATTTCTGCACTGATGTTGGGTGTAGCAATGTGTTTTGCATTTTTCGCTATTAGTATTTCTACTGTCCAAGCAGAAGAAGTGGAAAGCGAAATTGAAAAAGGAACTGTCGAGGGTCCACTTAAACGCGCAGAGTTAAAAAAACGAATTGATGAATTGAAATCTATCTTAGAAGTTAGAAAAGAACAGCTAAAGGAGGATCATGAGGCTTCAAAACTTGAAATTAAGAAAAAGAAAGAAGAAACTAAGGTGGATCTTAAGTTAGATCGGGCAGAGTTTATGGCTAGTCTAGAAGGACTTACTGATGAGGAGAGAAGAGTAAAGATGATGGAGTTTGTTCAGAACTTGCGACAAATAATTGAGGCAAGAAAGGCGGAGTTCCAATCTCAGTTAGACGCTAAAAAAGAAGAGTCCAAAGAAATGCGTGAAGATGCTAAAGAAGAAAGAGTAGAATTTCGTTCAGACTTAGAAGGAATGAGTCGAGAAGAAAAGATTGCGGCGATTATGGATAGAGTCGCAGCTATCAAGAAACAAATGGAAGACAAAATGAACAGTGATGACGACGATGATGATATGGATGATACTTCAGATGAAGATGAAGATGAAGATGACTCTGACGATGACGACGATTCAGAAGTGTAAGACTCAATAATGAGCTAAATAAAAACAGCCCCTTTGGGGCTGTTTTTATTTTTGTATTGCAAAAAGGTATACTCATTATTATGAACAAGTTTTATATTGCTTCAGGATTTTTAATTATAATTTTGTATATTTCTTTTTTTAGAGACACTACCAAAATTGTTAACTACCCATCTGCTGGTACCGCAATTGTTGCTTTTGGCGATAGTTTGGTTGAGGGTGTTGGCTCTACAAAAGGCAACGACTTTGTGAGTCTACTATCTGATACTACTGGTCAGTCCATACAAAATTTGGGGGTAAGTGGAGATACAACAAGAGACGGCCTCGCAAGAGTAGATGAAGTATTAAATTTAAAACCTAAAATAGTTTTACTTTTGCTTGGAGGTAATGATTATATTAAAAAAATACCAAAGGAAGAGACGTTTTCAAATTTGGAAAAAATAATAACTGAAATACAAGAAGAAGGATCGATAGTGATTTTACTTGGGGTACGAGGTGGGGTATTGAAAGATGAATATAAAAACGAGTTTAAAGCGCTGGCAAAAGAAACTGGATCTGCATATGTGCCAAATGTACTTGATGGATTGCTAGGGTATCCAAGTTTAATGCATGATAGTATTCATCCAAATAATGATGGATATAAGATTATTGCCGAGAAAATATATCCAGTGATTATTGAATTGCTTGAGTAGTAAAGGGCCTCGCGAGCGAGGCCCTTTGATTTGATGATTACTCATCTCAGAATAAATACTTCACACCAACAATCTTAGTGGCGTTAGTTGTTTTGCCGTCACCGGGGACGATGTAGATTTTCCCAGGTCCGGTAATGGTTAGATTTTTCCTTAAGGAATAGTCAACTCCAAGTTCAACTTTTATGTGCTCACCTGACAACACGTCGGTGTAGACCAGATCGGTTGTCAGATAAGTCTGAAACTTCCCAACTGGTATAGTTAGACCAAAGCCGACTACCGCATAGGGGGAGCTTTCTGTACTATCAGACAAAGACTCAGTGTAACCTCCTCCAGCTTGAAAATAGGTGTTTGGCAACCAGTCCAAATCTCCTTTTAGGTTAAAACCAAGGCTAACCAAAGTGCCTTCAATTCCGCTGATGCTAACCTGGTAATTGTCACTCGCGTCATGCGTCTCAGCTGAGATGCCGGTTGAGAGTGACCAGTCCATGTTGCCAGTTGAAAATTTATAGAAGGTGTAGTCAGCGCTACCAAAAGTTGAAACCGGTTTACTCCCGATGTTGTCTCCGATAGAAACAGCTCGGAACTCAAGTTTCAGGTTGTTCCAGTTCACTAAAACTTCAAGGGGAACAATGTCTCCGTCATAGAAAATTTCCGTGGTGTATCCGTTCCGGGCACCTATATAATCATTTCCGTAGGAAAGAGAGACTTCGCCATTTATCTCAGCCAAAGCATGAGGAACAGCGATTGTGCTAAAAAAGAACAAAGTTCCGAATATTCTTTGAGTTTTCATCGTCTGACACCTCAGTAAATTATTGTGGAAAGCCATTTTCATCGTGCTCCGATATAGATGTCAGTCAATATTTAATAGGGGTATATCGTGTTGTGGTTGTTTACAGTGTGTTGTAAATGTAGTAATTTTCTGAGCGGTAGCACTTCACATAAATGAAACGGGAGTTTCGAAATGACACAAACGCATGAGGTCTTAGACCTGACTTCACATTGGGTGGGGTATGTGGCAATAGTAATTTTTGTTGCTGTTTACCTCGTTGTTATCCTTGAAGAAAGGATTCATTTAAGGAAAAGCAAACCCGTGTTGTTGGGGGCTGGGTTGATTTGGATATTCATCGCTATGGCGTATGTCCAAAAAGGAATGAACCATACGGCCGAAGAATTGATACGGCACAATTTCCTAGAGTTTACAGAGATGTTCTTCTTTTTATTTGTCGCGATGACTTACATCAATGCGATGATAGAAAGAAATGTCTTCGACGCTTTGCGAACTTGGCTTGTCAGGAAGGGTTTTGGACTTAGGTCGCTGTTCTGGATGACTGGAGCATTGGCTTTTTTCATCTCACCTATTGCTGATAATTTAACTACTGCTCTTATTATGGGGGCGGTGATATTGTCTGTTGGGGGAGAGGATAAAAAGTTCATTTCAATCGGTTGCGTCAACATCGTGGTGGCAGCAAATGCGGGTGGAGCCTTCAGTCCCTTTGGTGATATCACTACTCTCATGGTCTGGCAAAAAGGTATCCTTCCTTTCGGGGATTTCTTTGCTTTGTTTTTGCCGTCGTTGGTGAACTGGCTTATTCCCGCAACAGTCATGAGTTTCTTTGTGGCAACGACACCAGCAGGCGACTCAAGAGAGCCGGCAATTGGTATGAGAAGGGGAGCGAAGACAGTAATGCTGTTGTTTTTGGTTACGATTATAACCGCAGTATGCTTTCACAACTTCCTGCATCTACCTCCGGTCTATGGTATGTTGTTTGGCCTAAGTTTCCTAAAGTTCTTTGGTTATTACTTGTCAAAGACAAATGAGTCAATGTTTCCTCTGGAGTCTACTCAGGCAGATAATCCTGTTGGTAAGTACGATATTTTTAAAAAAATCGAACGAGCTGAATGGGATACCTTGTTTTTCTTCTACGGCATCATTATGTGCGTCGGAGGACTTGGGGTAATTGGCTACTTGGAAATACTCTCGAAGTTTGCTTATGATGGATATGGAGCAATGACGGCTAATGTACTGGTTGGTCTATTGTCTGCAATTGTTGATAATATACCAGTGATGTTTGCGGTGTTGACCATGAATCCTGACATGAGTGCGGGGCAGTGGCTTCTGGTCACGCTGACAGCTGGAGTCGGAGGTTCTTTGTTGTCTATTGGATCAGCTGCGGGAGTGGCTTTGATGGGAGGTCGAGCTAGAGGGAAGTATACGTTCTTTGGCCACTTGAAATGGACGCCGGTCATAGCTCTTGGCTATGTAGCGTCAATCCTTGTTCATTATTATTTAAACCAGTCTCTTTTTTGAGTTGGTTTGACCTACAGCCCTGCGTAAGCGGGGCTGCTTTCTTTTTTAGCTAAAAAGCTAGTCTTATCTATATTGACAAACAGCTATTTTAAGTATATAATAATAGATAGTATAAACACTCAGATTGTTCTAAAGGAGTATGAGATGGATGAAGTGAAATTGCTTCAAAAGGAAGTCTCAAGACTGGTCGAACTGGTTGCAAGTCAAGAAGAGGAAATAAAAAAACTGCAAAAGGATGCCGAGTTAGCCATTATTGATTCGCTAACAGGTCTACCAAATCGTCGAGCTTTTGAAAAAGCCTTTGACAGGATAACCAGTGAGCTGAGGCGAAAAGGAGGGAGACGGACTAGAGGTTCGGTCAAAAGTGTCGGCTTGTTGTTTGTAGACGTTAATAAGTTCAAACCGATTAACGATACTCTTGGACATGAAGCTGGAGACAAGGTTTTGGTAGTAATTGCCGGAGCTCTGAAGAAATGCTTTCCTCGTGAAAGCGACTTGGTAGCCAGACTTGGTGGAGATGAATTTGTTGTAATTCTGCCAAGGGTCTCAGAAGAAGATCTTCTTCGCCTCACCAAAAAGCTCAAGTCTGTAGTGAAAAAAGCAGACTATGATATAGGTGACGATTTTGAGGTCACTGTGAGTGTGGGTGCAACTCTTGCAACGAATCAAACCGAGGCAAAAAATCTCTTAGACAGAGCTGACAAAGCTATGTATAAAGATAAGTCTGAGGGTTGATTAGGGCGAAGTTGCTCCTCAAATCAAATAGGCGGTACGATTCTGTGCCGTCTATATTTATTTATAAATCTATGTATACTGGGGAATACTTATGTTTTTAGAAGCAGTCGGGATATCTATTTTAATCGCGTTGTTGTCAGTGTTGGGTGTAGTAGCCTTTGGTCATGATAAAAAACTGATTGGAGCAGAACGTTATGTTGTACCGGTAGCGGCGGGTGTTTTTCTTAGTTTAGTTTTAAATGAGTTGTTGCCTGAAACATTAGAAGCTTCACCTGAGTGGGGTGGGACAGTGGTGGTGGTTGGTTTTTTAGCTTTTTATATTTTGTCCCACAAGTTACACGAAAGGTTTCATCATCTCGAAACTGAAGACTGTAATAGGAAGGGGGCAGCTTCGCTTCTTTTGATAGGAGATGGTATTCATAATTTTACAGACGGAATAATTTTAGGTGGAGCATTTTTGATTGACCCAACTGTAGGTGTGGCAACTGCAATTGGTTTAGCGATGCATGAAATTCCACAGGAAATTGTAGAATTTGGAGTTTTAATTCGAGCTGGCTACACCAGACTTCAAGCAGCTATTTTAAATTTAATTTCAGCTAGTACGATTGTTCTTGGTACGGTGGTTGTGTTGTTCTTGTACAACAGTGCTGATGAATACGTTTGGATTTTGGTTGGTCTGGCGGCCGGTAATATGTTGTATTTAGCAGCCGGAGATTTGATACCTAGAATACACGACAACCTCAAGCATTATGGGAGTATTTGGCGTTCGACTATATCGATAGCTGTTGGTTTTATTTTGATGACACTATTGCTTACATGGGTGCACGAGAATTTCGCTCCCACACATGAGCATGATCATTCTCACGAAGAAGAAAGTCATTTGATTTTGGATTAGTGAGCTATTGCTAAACATCTGAGTTTTACTCCAGAGGGTACATGAGGCGCGAGCGTAGCTCGCGCCTCTTCCAAAGTCGCTCCGGTTGTAAGTACGTCGTCAATGATTACAATTTGATCGTATTGAGATAAATCAACTTTTTCATTTTTATAAGCAAAGGCACATTGTATATTTTTGGTTCGAGAGTCTTTATCTAATTTTGATTGTGGCTCTGTTTCCTTAATGCGACATAAAATCGAACTATCTATACATATATTATTATCAAGAGCGTCCAGAATATTTTCTACTTGGTTGTATCCTCGTTCTCTCAATCTATTTTTACCTAGAGGTATAGCTATATATAAAGTCGGCAGTATCTGATGCTTTGTCCACTGTAAAAGAATTTGTGCCAAAAGCTCAGTAGATCTTTTATTATTATGGAATTTATTTTCAATGACACAGGCTTGTATAAGAGGTGTTTTGTAGGAACTTAAATATATACAAGATTGAAATGTACCTGGTGAGTACAATTTCATAATGTCTTCAGTAGTTGATTCTTGAATCAACTTTTCAGTCGGTCTGGGTGGGAAAATGAGATTAAGTAATTGTGTGAGTAATTTTGGCATATGTCTGTATTATACTTAAATACTCATGATAGAATAAACTTAATAAATTCCTATGAGTATTTTTAATAATCTAGTTTCTTCATTAAAATCTAGCCATAAATCATCTGGTGGTGTGGTTGGTATTGATATGGGTTCATCTTCAATGAAGGTGGTTGAATTGCATGAGGAAAAAGGGGTCATTACGTTGGCAACTTACGGTGAAATACAACTCGGTCCATATGCTGGTAAGCAAAATGGTGAATCAGTAAATCTAGAACCAAAACAAGAACAAGTCGCTCTAGTGGATGTCATTAGAGAGTCTTCAGTCAAAGCAAGCGACGCTGTATTTGCTATGCCTTTGTCTTCTAGCTTTGTGACTAACGTCAGCCTAAAGGTAGACCCCGACGCCGACTTAGCCGCTCTGGTAAGAATTGAGGCGCGCAAGGTTATCCCTGCTTCACTAAGCGAAGTTACTTTGGATTGGGCGGAAGTAGAAGTCACTAAAAAAGAGTCTAAAGACGCCGGAGCCGATCATCGCAATGTCTTAATTGCCTCTATTCAAAACTCTGCTCTAGATCGGTTTAATATTTTGATGCAGTTTGTCGGGTTATCAAAACCGCCGACTGAGATCGAGTGCTTCAGCACACTTCGAGCAATTTATAATAGTGAAGAAGAAGATGTTGCCATCGTAGATGTTGGGGCAGTATCTTCCAAGCTCTATATTTCAAGAAAGGGACTCCTGATGCGCATGTACCGTATTCGATCTGGGGGAGTAATTGCTACCAACAAAATCTCAGAGGCTCTGGAAGTTGATTTCGAAAAAGCAGAATCACTAAAATGTTCTATTGACCGAAATTCAGAAGAATTTTCTAAAATAAAAAGATGTCACGATGAAAGCTACGAACGAGCATTTCGTGAATTCAACCAGGTGATCAAAGAGTATGAACAAAAAACTGGAGTCACCATTGGTTCAGTTTATTTGACTGGGGGAGGGGCTCTGTTTCCAGGTATAGATGCTCAACTAAAATCTGTCTTAGGTAGGGATGTTTCTATTGCCAACCCTTTTTCAAAAGTCGCTTATCCAGCTTTTATGGAGGACACCATGAAAGAAATTGGCCCCTCGTTTGCAGTAGCTTTGGGTGCGGCGCTTCGTGCTTACGAATAGAGTGTCCACAGTCTATTCGCCTTTTTTAATTTTGCACGCGTATAATAATAAATATGGAAGATCCTTCAAACAGTTCATTTATTCCTAAGCGAGGTCCAGCTAAGCGAGTGCGAAACTCGGCTTCTAAACAGGTATACATTTTTACATTTATAAGCTACACCTTAATGTTTGCTACTTTAATTGGAGCCGGTGGAGCGTTCCTTTACAGCAAGCACATTGAACTCAATAGAACTAAAGCTCTGACCGAACTAGATACCGAAATAGCAAACTTTAACGAGGCAGATATGCGTCGAGTTCAAGATTTTGATTCTCGTTTGAGGCAGGCAGTAGGTCGAGTAAACAGTAGCGTGTCTGTGGTTTCTATATTCAACGCATTAGAAGCAGCTACTATTGATACTGTAAAAATCAAAACTCTAGGTATAGAGAGACAACTCGACGACGCATTCTTACTTACAGTCGCTATTGAGACAGACACCTTTGACTCAACTATCTTCCAAAGAGATGACGGATATCGAAGTGCCCCGGCCATTTCTTCAGTAACAATAAAGCAACTAAGTAATTCAGGCGTAGCCAGCGGTAACACGGTATCACCAGGTGCTTCTAGTGATGAACCTCTGGTTACCTTTACTGCAGAGCTCGAGGTCCCTGTTGAGGCGGTGCCGTACGAAGTGAATTTAGAAAACATTACCCAATCAAGTCCAGGAGAAGCGGTTGTTGAAGAAAATAATCAACTTGATATATGATTCCACAAGGTCTTTTTACCCAAATCGGGATGGTTATAGTTTCGGTCGCAATTATAATCACTTACATTCAGCCAATTTTTGAAGACATTAAGGTCGTCCAGGCTGATACAGAAACTTACATAAGTAAGTTAGGAGAAGTTTCTAACGTAAATAACAAATTAAAATCACTCACCGTACAGCTCAATAGCATATCTACAGACGATCGTACTCGATTGCGAGATTATATGCCGGATGAAGTCGACACCATAGCAGTAGTGCGTGATCTGCAGATAATTTCAGAAGAGGCTGGTGTTATTTACATCAATGGATTGTCACAAGATTCTGTGGCTAATAATAGCCGACGTTCATCAAATCCTTTACCTCAAAGTGATGAAGGACCAACCCCTTATTCTTTCCAACTCGTTGTTGAGGGAACTTACACACAGATAAAAGATTTGTTTAAGCTCATTGAACATAACAACTATCCGCTCGAGTTGCATGGAATGAATATCACCCAACTAGACGGAGGATTCCTCTCAGCTGACATTACTCTAGTGACATATGCATACAATGATGATTCACTTATTAGTGCAATAGATAATCAAGAATAATCGTATGGGAAAAACAGCAACAAACATTTCTGTAGTACTTGGCCTTATCACTATTGCATTTGGTGGATTCTATCTATACACACAATACACTAATTCTGTTTCTGAGTATGATGTTAGTGATCAGACTATGCAGACAATGCTAGAAAGAACACGCGTCTTTATTGAGCGAGATGCTATTTTGAAAAAGATTGCCCTGGATATAGATATTTTTGATGACGCTCGGTTCCGCTATCTAGTTAGTTACTCAACTCCTATCGTAGAAACTACTATTGGTAGAGAAGACCCATTTGCTGATGTAGATACAAGATAAACTATGGACCCACTACAAGCCTTAAGAGAAAGCGGTAGTGTCGACGAAGCCTTCATTACTAAGGCTGAGGCTATGGTTGCAGAGACAGGGAAGAGCTACGAGGTAGTTTTCCAAGAATTAGGAATGACTAAAGAAGCTGTCCGTAATTTTATGGCTGACTTTTATCAAGTTCCAGCTTTTGAGTTACCAGATGGTTTTACTGTCCCTCAAGATTTATTGAATTACGTCTCAGAAGAATCTGCTACTTACTACAAGATGGTACCTCTCAAAATCGAGGATGATGTTTTGGTGATTGGAGTCAATAACCCAGATGATCTCCAAATGCGCGAGGCACTAAACTACATCAGCACTAAGCACAATTTACCTTTTCGTTTGTCGTATATGCTTTTTGCTGATATTGCAAAAGTACAAGCTTTGTATGCCAACTTAGAAGGAGATGTGGGGCAAGCGCTAGAGACTTTAGAGACTGAGCTGGATGCAGAAATCGCTGCTAGCTTAGAGGAGTCTGCTGAAGGTTCACAGCAGTCATACGAGCACATCGAAGAAGATGCTCCGGTAACTAAAATCGTGGCTACTATTTTGCGTTATGCAGTAGATGGCGGAGCTTCCGATATTCATATTGAACCTACTCCTAAAAAAGTCGGAGTCAGATTTCGAGTAGACGGTAATTTAGCAAAAAGTCTTGAGCTTCCTAAAAACGTCCACATGGCAGTAGTCGCTAGAGTGAAGATCCTTTCTTCTATGCGTCTAGATGAACGTCGTAAACCACAAGACGGACGTTTCTCAGCCACTTTCGATGACCGAAAGATCGACTTTCGAGTCTCGGTTCTTCCTACTAACCACGGTGAGAAGGTCGTTATGCGTATTTTGGATACTAGCAAAGGTGTTCGTACCTTGGTAGAAAGTGGTATCTCAAAAGCCAACATGGAGATCATAAAGAAAGTGGTTAAAGAACCGTACGGGATTATTTTGATCTCTGGTCCGACAGGTTCAGGTAAGTCTACTACTCTACGCGGGATGATTCAGGAAGTTGACACTCTGACCAAAAACGTAATGTCGCTAGAGGATCCGGTTGAGTACAATATGGATAACGTCAGTCAGTCTCAGGTCCGACCGGAGATTGGATACACTTTTGCAAAGGGTCTCAGAGCTGCGCTTCGTCAGGACCCAGACATCATCATGGTGGGAGAGATCCGAGACACTGAAACAGCTCAATTGGCCATCCAGGCCGCTCTTACTGGGCACTTGGTACTGTCTACCATTCACACTAACAATGCGATTGGAGTGATACCGCGTCTTATCGACATGGGTGTTGATCCGTACTTGATTGCTCCGACTCTGAAAATGGCTATCGCTCAGAGACTAGCTCGTACCCTTTGTTCCGGCACAGGTATCGAAAAAGAAATAGATGTGAGCACAAAATTACGTATTGAAAAAACTTTTAAATCACTCCCGACAAAGTATCACAAGCAAATACCCGAAAGCCGTACTGTGTTACACCCAGAGATCACAGCCACTTGTGCGACCGGATATCGTGGTCGAACAGCGGTAACAGAGGTGCTTGAAATAGACGAAGAGATGCAAGAGTTAATTTTAAAAAATGCCTCGGAAGAAGAATTCTTCCAATCGGCGCGCAAGAACGGTTTTGTCACAATCCAGGAAGACGCAATCATAAAAGCCTTGAATCACGAGATACCACTTGAAGAAATGAACGCCTTCAGCACTACTCTAGGGAGCGACGTCACAGAAGATGAGACTTTTCCAGATTACGACACTGTCGATAACCTGCAAGAGATTGAGGTGGGAGAGGCTATAATGGGAAGTGATGAATCCCGTTAGAAATTACGAAAGTTGCTATTGCCTCTATACGTCCAAAACCAAAACTGGTCGATTCTTATTTATTAGATCTAATAATAAAATTGGAAGGATAACTTCCGATTTATAACGGGATGAAGTTACTTCTAATTGATGATGACGCATTTTTGCGTGATATGTATGCAACTAAATTTACCTCTTGTGGCTATGAGGTTGAGGTTGCTGACAGTGCTGTAAATGCTTTGCGGGTTATCCAAAACAATCAAGAATTAGACATAATTCTACTTGATATGGTCATGCCAGCCATGACCGGCGTGGAACTCATAAAAGAAATCAACACGCAGTTTCCAAGCTTGAAAGCCAAGTGCATAGTTTTGTCAAACCAAGGCCAGCCAGAAGACATTAAAGAAGCTATGGATGCCGGGGCGGTAGGGTATATAATTAAGGCAGAGTCCGTACCAAGCGACGTAGTTAAAAAAGTTGAAGAACTTTCTAAATAAATTTTATGGCAGTAGATTACAAAAAGGAACTTAACGCACTAATAGAACTGATCCTTCAAGAGAAAGCATCAGACCTACACTTTTCTGTTGGGGCACACCCACTGATTCGCGTGTCAGGTACACTTATACCACTAATTAAAAAACCGATTCTAACCGACTCAGATGTAAATGCTTTTGTTAAGATCTTGATGCGAGAGGATCAATACGCTCGTTTTACTGAACTCAACGAAGTTGACTTTTCCTACGAAAATACCGAAGGAGTGCGCTTCCGTGGCAATGCCTTTCACCAACGAGGGCGAATGGGTATTGCTTTGAGACTTATTCCTAATGTCATACGAAATTATGAAGAGCTCAACCTTCCACCAATTTTAGAAAGTTTTACCCAACGCTCACAAGGTTTCTTTCTCTGTGTAGGGCCAGTTGGTCAAGGTAAGTCGACCACCTTGGCGGCCATGGTAAACACTATCAACAAAACTAGGTCAGAACACATCGTGACCATTGAGGATCCTATTGAGTATGTTTATCAAGAAGAAAAAGCTCTCATCGACCAACGTGAAATCGGCATTGACACTAGCGATTTTCAGACTGCTTTGACTGCCTCTTTGCGCCAAGATGTGGATGTTATTTTGGTGGGTGAGATGCGAAACACCGAGACTATAGCTGCCGCTGTTACGGCAGCTGAGACTGGACACTTGGTGTACTCGACTCTACACACCAACGATGCCGCTCAGACCATTAACCGTATTGTGGACTCTTTCCCAGGTGATCAGCAAGACCAAATTCGGGTTCAACTAGCCGGCTCACTGATTGCCATCTTTTCACAACGCCTCATCCCACATATTACTGGTGGACTAGTACCAGCCTATGAGCTTCTTATTAATAACAATGCTGTCAGCAATTTGATTCGGGAAAATCGTATTCATGAGATACCGTCAGTGATTGAGACTGGGCTAGAACAAGGTATGATAGATATGAACCGTTCACTAGCCCGCTTGGTACAAAATGGTGACATTACTGTTGAGAACGCTTTCACTTATTCAAACAACCCTAAGGGATTAGAAAGACTTATTTAATAAAATTTTATGCTCTTTAACTACAAAGCAATCGACGGCAACAACATCCAGCGTGAGGGGACGGTCGAGGCTCCGACTGTAGATGCTGCTATCTCGGCCGTACAAAAGCGCGGCTACACCATTCTTTCTATTGACGAAACTGGTAGCAAACAAGGGCTAGCAGGACTCCTTAATATTGAGTTTTCATTTATGCAGTCTGTCTCTAACAAAGACATTGTTATCCTCTCTCGGCAGATTGCTACACTTTTCCAAGCTCAAGTTTCTCCACTGCGGATTTTTCGCTTACTTTCGGCCGAAATAGAAAATCCACAGCTCCAAAATGCCATGAACAAAATCGTTGAAGATCTGCAAGGTGGTAGTTCTATCTCTCGAGCTCTAGCCGCTCATCCAGATATCTTCTCTTCTTTTTACGTAAATCTAGTGCGGGCTGGAGAAGAATCTGGTTCTCTGGAGAAGTCTTTCGACTACCTGGCCGATTATCTAGACCGTCAATACGAAGTTATTTCTAAAGCTCGAAATGCCTTAGTCTACCCAGCTTTTGTTATATCTATTTTCTTTGTAGTTATGGGTATGATGCTTACCCTAGTTATACCAAGTGTCGCCAAGATCCTTACAGACTCAGGCCAAGAGCTTCCCATCTATACCAAGATCGTCATTGGTCTATCAGACTTTATGACCACTTATATCGGACTAATCCTAATTGCTGTCGCTGGTGGTGGAGTAGCCTTATGGAGGTTTTCAAAAACAGACGTTGGTAAGAGAGCAGTCGATGAGTTCATGATCTCTATTCCATACTTAGGTGACCTACAACGAAAGCTTCTACTAACTCGTATTTGCGACAACATGTCGACCATGCTCGATAGTGGTATTACTATCGTACAAGCACTCGAAGTAACTGCCGACGTAGTAGACAACACCGTCTACAAAGAAATTATCGAATCTGCCCTGGTAGAGGTGACCGGTGGTCGTTCGTTTGCTGATGCTATCGCTGAGTACCCAGAGATACCTGGTGTATTAGCGCAAATGGCTAAAGTAGGAGAAGAAACCGGAAGTTTAGGTAAAATTCTTAAAACTCTCTCAAACTTCTATCGCAGAGAAGTAAACAACGCTGTTGACACCTTAATTGGCCTCATCGAGCCAGCGATGATTGTATTGCTTGGCCTTGGCGTGGGAGTACTTTTGGCTTCTGTATTGATGCCTATCTACAATCTTTCTAGCGCTTTCTAAGCTGAAAGATATTTATGTAAAGACCGGCGCCCTTCGGGCGCCGGTCTTTGTAACATGGCTGAACTTAACAATTTTATGGCCCATGTCGATTAACCTATTTCTAATGCTCTGATAAAAAGTGAAACGCCATAGCCACTCACACCTGACATATTTTGAGTATATGCAGAGAGAATGTTTGTAGAAAAATGGTTTTCATCGGAGTAGTGAGAAATATGTCGGGTGTGAGTGGTTTATTATATGAATGAGTAGAGGTGCACACAAACAAGTATCTTTTCCCCAGGTGTCAATTTTTTCTTCTGACAACGTTCTATAATAGTAATAAGCCTAGAACAACGTAGGCAAACACATTTCAGATACGCAGCTGATATCTGAAATGAGTATTAAATTTAAATTTAACAAAAAATTATGAAAAAGATATTTCAACGAGGTTTCACACTTATCGAACTCCTCGTAGTAATCGCGATTATTGGTATATTGGCAGCTGTAGTGCTTGCCTCTCTAAATGACGCACGAGACAATGGAAGAGATGCTTCTGCAAAAGGAAGTATGAATAGTATCAGAAACCAAATGGAGTTAAGATATAATAATAATAATTTCTCTTATGATGGTCAATGTGGCCATGCAGCTCTAGACGCTTTGGCTTTAGCAGTGCAAGCCAATACACCTGCAGCATCAGAAGTGCTTGATGGAGCCCAGCAAACAACGACTACTTACAATTGTAACGATTTGGTGGATGAATGGGCAGCATCAACCCCACTGACTGGAGGTGGGTTCTTCTGTGTAGACAGTACAGGTTTTGGAGGGAATCGTACCCTTCCTTTGGCTGCGTATGCGGCGAATGGTTCTGGTGGAACATCTTGTCCAGCATCGTAGAAAATGCATTACAAACAAAAACCGCCCTCGGGCGGTTTTTTGTTTGTAAGTTAAAATACTTGATTTATAGCTAAGTTATAATATAAGTAATGAAAATCTGTCCCGAGGTCCGACCTCGGGACAATATCAAAAAGCGCTTTCTGGCCACTTTTTGTGTTGTTTGTAAGTAAATGTTTATCTGTCCCGAGGTCGGTCCTCGGGACAGTGTGGTATATTAATTGTATGTTGAAAGATAACTCTATTGCTGTCGATGAGTATTACCACATTTATAATCGAGGTACAGAGAAAAGGGTAATATACAAAACAAAGTCAGACTATGACCGTTTTATGGCATTGCTGTATTTATGCAACAGTACAAATCCTGTTTCAATAAAGGATGAATATAAAGCAGGTAAAAAATATGACGATTTATTTTTAATTGATAGAAATAAGGTCCTTGTTGACATTGGTGCTTACGTATTAATGCCCAATCATTTTCATATTTTAATAAAAGAAGTAAACGAAGGAGGAATTAGTCAGTTTATGAAAAAACTTTCAACTGGATACTCCATGTACTTTAATAAGAAACATGATCGCACAGGTGTCTTATTTGAAGGTAGATACAAAGCTAAGCGAGCTGATACAGATGAATATCTAAAATATTTATTTTCGTACATTCATCTAAATCCAATCAAATTAATTGAGCCAGAGTGGAAAGAGACTGGTATTAAAAATAGAAATGAAGCTTTGAAACACTTGCAGGAATATAAATATTCAAGCTACCTTGATTATCAGGGAGTGAATAGAGTTGTGTCTAATGTTCTCTCTAAAGATAGTTTTCCTCAATACTTTCTGGAGGAAAATTCTTTCAATGATCAGATCACTCATTGGCTTGACTACTCAAGCGCAAACCTATCCCGAGGTCGGACCTCGGGATAGCGGGGCATAGGATGAAGCTTTGTCCTGATGTTCTCTAATGCCACTTTGCCCGAGGTCTGTTTGTCCCGAGGACCGACCTCGGGACAAAAATAACAATTCGGTCCTCGGGACAAAGTAAAAAGCGTCTGCTGGCGTTTTTTGTTTGCAAGGTGATTTTCTGTCTCTATTATTAGGTATAATTATCTGATGTTAAGTTACACTCTCGACTCACTCTTGGTGCCTATGTCTTTCTGGTACGTGGTGGCTTTTGGTTTTGGGATCATTATTGGTAGTTTTCTTAATGTCTATATTTATCGCTTTCACACGGGTAAGTCTTTGTCTGGGCATTCGCACTGTATGTCGTGCGGTACTCGCTTGCGGTGGTTTGAACTTTTCCCGCTTATGTCCTATGTCGTTTTACGTGCTCGTTGCCGGACTTGTAGTTGCAGGGTGACCCCAAGGTATTTCTTGGTGGAGTTTTTGACTGGAGCTTTGTTTTCTCTGGTACTTACCATTACCACTGACTTGTGGCAGATTTTAATCTTCTGGACTATTTGTTCGATACTAGTAGTTATCACTGTCTACGATTTGTATCACTTTATTATCCCAGATGGCCTAACGCTAGCGCTTAGTGTCTCGGCGATAGTATTGCTTGCATATGAGTATTTTGTTTTCGGTGGCGACCAAAACCGATTAGCATGGACTTTTGGCGCGGCGATTTTAGGCTCAGCCTTTTTCTTATTTTTGTGGGTTATTTCTAAAGGCCGATGGCTTGGTTTTGGTGATGTAAAGCTGGCTTTTCCACTTGGGCTTCTGGTCGGCCCGGGGGCGGTCTTTTCCTTTGTTGTCTTAGCTTTTTGGGTGGGGGCGGCGATTAGTCTCCTTATAATAGGGGTCGCCAAGTGGAGTAGGGGAAAAGACCGCTTACATTTACTTGGGATTGACCTTACAATGAAGAGTGCGGTTCCGTTTGCGCCATTTCTGGTGGCAAGCTGTCTGATTATTTTATTTACACATTTCAATGCTTTGGAACTTTTCAGCTTTATATAGTAAGACCAACCAAGCCGGAAAGACCGGCTCGCAGGGTGGTTTTGGCTTGGTAGAGCTGATGGTTAGTATCAGCATTATGGTCATTATCTCAACCACTATTATTGTTAGCCAGAGCACCTTCAATAGTGCAGTTTTGCTTCGAGGTCAAGCTTATGACATAGCTCTAGCTGCGCGCGAGGTACAGCTGACGGCCATCAGTGCCAGCGGTGACACGACCGCTGGTCAAGATTTCCGCTCGGCACTGGGGTTAAGTTTTAGTAAAAAATCACAGACTGATCTGTTGTATAACGGAGTGTATAGGACTTTTAGAGCTGATAACAGTGTGGTGTATGATTCTGCCAATGAATTCGGAGTACCAGGGATACTAGATACCCGATTTGAGGTAAAAAATATAACACATGATGGAACCATTTTTTCATCACCCGAAGAAGTATCAATTGTTTTCCAACGCCCAAATTTTGACGCAAAGTTTTATAATAGATTTGGAGCATCGTTAGATGCAGATACGCTCTTTATAAAGGTTGGAGTTAGGGGTAGAGCTGGTACTAGTTGTGGGGAAGTAAGAACCATTGAGTTTACTAAGACTGGTCAGATTTCCGTGCTTCCTTGCAGTCCTTAAAATTATGAAAAAAATCCACCAAAGACAACAAGGCTTCACTCTAATCGAAATGATTGTTTCGTTGGCTGTTTTTTCGGTAGTGGTCACTATTGCTGTAGGCGCCTTACTTTCACTCATTGCCACCAACCTCCAGCTCCAAGCCGAGCAAAGCGTCATGACCAACCTGTCTTTTGCTCTAGATAGTATGACTAGGGAGATACGTACGGGTACTAATTATTACTGTGACAATAAAAATAGTGCTACTGGTAATAAAAATATTTACAATGGAGATAAAGATTTAGACTCAATCCTTGAAGTTAATGATACAAAGAATTGTCCTTTTGGAAAGGGTGAAAATACTGTTTTTAATGGAGTGGCTTTTATTGAATCGGGGGAGAGCATAACTGGCGATACAGGAAAACGAATTCTTTATTATTTTGATAAAGATGAAAAAAGTATATATCGTAGAATAGGATCTCAGAAAGCACAATCTATTATCTCTTCAGGGATTGAAATTGATGATGCAGAGTTTTTTGTGTCTGGAAGCGATAGGCTTGCTGATGCACTAGGAAACCTAGACGGATATGTAGATCAACCAAGTGTTACAATCTTTATTGAAGCACATGAAAAAAGTGACACGTTACCGACTAAAACCTATAGAATACAGACTACTGTAACGCAACGAACTCTTGATATATGAAATACAAACAATCTTCACAATCTGGCATGATTACCACACCAACTTTTAAGCTGTTGTCAGTGACAAAAGCTAAAGTAAATTCATATATTAATTCTCTTTCAGTATCGCTATCTAAACAACACAGCAAACAGTCTGTGCCGCTAAAAAGTCAGTGTCAGGGGTTTAGCCTAGTCGAGACTCTGGTCGCCATCACGATTCTACTAATCATAATAATTGGCCCTATGACCATAAGCTCTTCTACTGCCCGTAGCACCAGCTTCGCTAGTGAGCAAGTCGTGGCTTATTTCCTAGCCCAGGAAGGAGCAGAATTAGCTCAAAAAGCGCGTGATGATTTCCTTTTAGAAAATTTTTATGTAGATAGTTCTGAGCCCTACATAGGCTGGGATAAGTTTACTGACGATGGAGGTGGAACTTATAAACAATGTTTTTCAAATAATGGCTGTGGACTTATTGTGGCCAACACAAATAATCCAAAGGTTGTAAATAAAGGAGAGTGTACTGGTGAAACTTGTCAAATAAAATTTGATCCAACCCCAAACGGACCCAGATCCAGGTACACCTACAACATTAATGGTCAGAACAATGGTCCTCCTAACGAAAGTACTCCTTACACCAGAGTAATTAAATTAGAAAAGGGTGCAAATGACAATGAGGTTAGGGTCGAATCAAGGGTAACCTGGTATACCGGTAATCAACGACAGCAACAGGAAGTAGTAGTGGATACGTATTTATATAATATCTATGCAAACTAAAAAAAACATTCAGCGACACGAACAAGGATTTGCCCTTCTTATATCACTGATAGTGGTTGGAGTTGTGCTTTCGGTTGGTATGACTATTCTTGATTTATCTATTAAGCAAGTGAGATTGTCCACCAGTTCTCGAGATTCTGAGACCGCTTTTCACGCGTCAAACGCTGGAGCTGAGTGCGCTAGGTATTGGCGGAGAGAAAAGTCAGATACGCCTGATCAGGAAAATACTGATGCAATGGTGTTGGGAGAAGATGTTGACGTAAGTTGTTTTGGGTCGGATGAAATTGATATATCACCAGAATCTGGACAAAATGAACCAAAAATTACAGTAGGTACTGGAAAATCGTACCTATATAAATATGAATTTACTTGGGGCGCAGGAAATGATCGCTGTACCAAGATCAACACTATTGTCACAACAGCAGATATCGACAGCCCAGGTCCAGTCTTAATTGCTAACATTAAAACTTTGATCCCAAGCTACCCAGAAGACACAACTGAGTGTGAACCTGGTTCGCAGTGTACTATCTTGTCATCTCGTGGCTACAATAAACCCTGTCCAGCCGGTGAGGGAGCTTTCGGCTACGGTACCGTAGAGCGTGAAGTACTGCTACAATTCTAGACATGGCTAGTAAAGATCAGAAAAAAAGACTGCAACAATTGCGGGAGACGGTGGCGCACCATCGAAAGCTTTATCACGAAGAGGATGCTCCAGAGATAAGCGACGAAGTTTATGATGCTTTATTAAAGGAGCTTCAAGAACTGGAGATAGAAGTTGAGGGTAGAATTTCCACTGCCTATACTGTGGGTGGCTTAGCTAGCGAAGCTTTTGCAAAAGTAAAACACACTGTGCGTCAGTGGTCTTTTGATAATGTTTTTACTGAAGAAGAGCTACATGAGTGGAATGTCCGACTTAAGAGATTGATAAAGGAAGCCGACCAGCCGGTAAATAAGCTGGCTTATGTGGCTGAACACAAAATAGACGGCCTGAAGCTGGTGGTAGAGTACCAGACTGGTCGGCTGGTGCGTGCCTTGACTCGAGGTGACGGAGTGACTGGTGAAAATGTTACTCATACTGCCAAGACTATTTCTTCACTCCCGCACGAGCTGAAAGAACCAGTGGATTTGATCTGTGTCGGAGAAGTTTGGCTCAGCACGAAGGAATTTGTTCGTATTAATAAAGTAAGAGAAAAAGCCGGCCAGACGCTTTTTGCCAATCCGCGCAATTGCGCCGCTGGTTCACTCCGCCAGCTTGACCCAGCCGTGTCTGCTAGTCGCAATTTAGCCCTGACGGTTTACGACATTGATCTGTTTAGACCCGGTAGGACAGGTATTGAAGCACCAACTACACAATGGGAAGAGTTAAATTTACTTAAGAAGCTTGGTCTACCAACCAGTGATAATTCAGAGCTCTGTCAGACCATCGATGAGGTACAAGTTTATTACGACAAATGGCTAAAACGAAGAGACAAGCTACCGCACGCTATCGATGGAGTAGTGATGAAAGTAAATGATATTAAGCTCCAACACATGCTTGGCTATACTGCTAAGGCGCCACGCTTTGGAATGGCGTATAAGTTCCCAGCCGAAGAAGCGACTACTGTAGTAGAGGATATCGCCTTGCAAGTTGGAAGAACCGGCGTCGTGACACCAGTGGCGCACCTAAGACCAGTCTTGATTGATGGTTCGACTGTTTCAAGAGCCACTCTTCATAATGAAGATAATATAAAAAGACTCGATGTTAGAGTGGGCGATACAATTATTTTACGCAAGGCGGGAGACATCATTCCAGAGATCTTGTCGGTCGTGCTGTCATTGCGACCAGATAAAACAAAATCATTTCATTTTCCTAAAACTGTTTCCGAATGCGGTGGAGATGGATCAATTGAGCGTATCCCTGGTGAAGCAGCTTATCGCTGTGTGTCCAAAGATTCTGGTGCATTGTATCGACAACGTCTGTATTATTTTGTGTCTAAGGGAGCGCTCAATGTAGATGGAGTAGGGCCAAAGTTGATTGATCTTTTCTTAGATCACGGCCTTATGTCTAGTTATGCAGATTTATTTACTTTGACCGAAGGTGACTTAAAAGACTTACCAGGCTTTAAAGAAAAAGCGGCAAAGAACGTGATAGAAGCAATTGAATCGGCTCGCAACGTCCCGCTCTACCGTTTGCTGATTGGGCTGTCGATCGAAAATATTGGAGAAGAGACGGCCAGACTGATTGCTGAATCTTTTGGTTCACTTGAGGCAGTGAGAGGAGCTTCTATTGAGGAGATAGCCGAAATTCATGGCGTCGGCACAACGGTGGCTGAGTCATTGGTGCGTTGGTTTAAAGACAAAAACCATCAAGCCTCGCTAGGTGAACTTTTGCCACACCTTGTAATAGAAAATCCTGCAGAAAGTATTCAGTCAAACCAACTACAAGGTCAATCTTTTGTGCTGACCGGAACACTCGAAAGTATGACTAGAGATGAAGCCAAAGACAAAATCAGAATGTTGGGTGGTGCAGTTTCTTCCAGCGTTTCCAAGAAGACTAGTTTTGTAGTGGTTGGTTCTGATCCAGGTAGTAAGGCAGTAGAGGCAAAGAAACTAGGCGTAAAAATTCTATCTGAAGCTGAATTTAAGAATATCGTGGCCAGATAGCAACTCAAATGGTATGCTATGACCTATGAAAAGAGAAGATATTGAGCATTTATCATTGCTAGCGCGCATAGAATTAACCGAAGAGGAAAAAGTTAGTCTTGAAGGAGAGCTATCTTCAATCGTTTCTTATGTCAGTGTGGTTAGCGATATTGTGTCCGATGATGTGGACACAGCTCCAGCGGTGGGGGCGGTACATAACGTCTTTCGTAAAGATGAAGTGACTAACAAAGCCGACCAGTACACCAAGGATATTCTGGCCGAAATGCCCGCCACTGACGGTAGATTTTTACAGGTAAAAAAGATTCTCCAAACTGAAGAATAATATGAATACTATTACCGAACTGAGAGCCAAGTTTATTTCTGGTGAGACTACGCCAACTGAAATAGTCAAAGCTACCCTAGCCACCATAAAAGAGAAAGACGGAGAGATTCACGCTTTCTTAGCAGTTTATGAAGACGCTATAGAAGAAGCTGAAAAAGCTACCGCACTGTATAAAGAAAAGGGGGTCGATACACCGGCCTTACTCGGTGTACCAATTGCTCTGAAGAACAATATTCTCCTAAAAGGAAAAAAAACTACTGGAGCATCAAAAATACTGGAGAACTATACCGCCGTCTACGACGCCACGATTGTAAAGAAACTTAAGGAGGCAGGAGCTATTTTTGTCGGTGCAACCAATATGGATGAATTTGCCATGGGTGGGTCGACCGAAAACTCAGCCTTTGGTCCAACCAAGAACCCGGTTGATACTTCTAGGGTACCTGGAGGTTCTTCGGGTGGGTCGGCTGCAGCGGTCGCTATGGGCGCTGTCCCAGCTGCGATTGGTACCGACACCGGCGGATCGATCCGCCAGCCAGCTAGCTACTGCGGACTGGTAGGGTTTAAGCCTACTTATGGCGCTGTCTCTCGCTATGGACTAATGGCTATGGGTTCTTCGCTAGACCAGGCCGGCCCACTGACCAACTTGGTAGCGGACGCTGAGACCCTTCATAATATTATGGCTGGAAAAGATCCGATGGACGCTACAACAATTTCACCTGATACCTATGAAGAGGTAAAAAATAAAGACAAATATACTTTTGGTGTACCGAAGCATTTCCTAGCTGAGGGAGTGGATCCTGATGTACTAAAAGCTTTTGAAGAACACGTCCAATTACTTAAGGAAGCCGGACATGAGGTGGTAGACATTGACTTACCTCTCTTTGAACAAGGTCTAGCTGCCTACTACGTCGTTATGCCAGCCGAAGTCTCTTCAAACTTAGCTCGCTACGACGGGATCCGTTATGGATTGTCGGTTGACGGAGACGATCTGCTAGCAGTTTATGAAAAATCACGCGCTAAAGGTTTTGGTGCCGAAGTGAAGCGGAGGATTCTCCTTGGCACCCACGTTCTTTCGTCTGGGTATTATGACGCCTATTATGGCAAAGCCGAATTAGCTCGGAAGAAAATGCGAGAAGAACTAGCTAGCACATTTAAAAAAGTCGATTTCATCCTCACTCCAACTGCTCCAACACCGGCGTTTAAATTAGGCGAGAAGTCCGAGCCGTTAGCTATGTATAAACAAGACATCTTTACTGTGCCAGTAAACCTAACTGGAGTGCCTGCCATCACCTTTCCCGTGGGTACAGTGGAACGAGACGGAAAGTCGTTGCCAGTTGGGGTACAATATATTGGACCACACGGTGGCGATGCTCGTCTGTTTGAGATTGGAAAATCAATGTACGACGAGCGCAAATAACGCTCTATGGAACCAGTTACATACGTTGCAAGTACAACAGCAGCAGATGCCTCAGTCGTGCCTTCTTTTGGTTTCGATATTTTTGCTGTAATTGGTGGAATGTTTGGTGGGGCCGGATCACTCTCGGGGGGAGGAATACTAGGGTTTTTCAGTTCACTCTGGACAGTTTTTGTGGTTTTGTCATATTTGGTGACCATTATATTGGTAGTGCTTTATGTCTTTGCGTCAGTACGAAGAAGTCTTTACTCTGATCTCATCACTCAAGAATTAAGAGATGCTGAACAATTGTATGACGAGCAGTTCAGAGGAAATGCTCGAAACAGTCGCTTGCAAGATGTTATTACTCACTCCACGTCAGACAATCCCAATGACTGGCGCCTGGCTATTATCGAGGCAGACATCATCCTTGATGATATTCTGAAGAAGCGAGGATATGTAGGGAATTCATTAGGCGAGCGACTTAAGGGGATTTCTTCAAATCAATTAGCTACTATTAACGACGCATGGGAAGCTCATATTGTGCGTAACAAGATTGCTCATCAGGGTGCTGATTTCGTTTTAACCAAGAGAATAGTTGAGGAAACCATCGCCCGTTACAAGCGTGTTTTCAATGAGTTTGGGGTATCTTAGGTTGCCAACTCACTAAAAATAGTGTATTTTCACACGTACTCCAACGTTGCAGAAAAAGTAAAGTTAAATACATAGCGGGGTGAGGAAGCGTGGGACGCTTCCGCAAGACCTTGCCAGCAATTTTGTGAGTTTACGAAATAAAATGGCGACAAGGTGTACAGATCTCGTAGAGATGAGGAGAGATTGCTCCAACGTTGCAGAAAAAGTAAAGTTAAATACATAGCGGGGTAGAGGAGAGGTACCTCGGGAGGCTCATAACCTCCAGACCCCGGTTCGATTCCGGGCCCCGCAACAAATAAAAACAAAACCAGCTTCATGCTGGTTTTGTTTTTATTCCAGCGGGAGGAATCGAACGGCCGGAAGCCTTCGTCTGGGAGACGAAATAGGCTGAGGCGGGGTCAAGAACACTTGTAGATTTGGAGCAATCCGAATAAATATACTTAGTGATTCGTGACTCGATTCCGGTCCTTACAGAACCTGTCCACTCATTAGGTATTTTTCATTCTTCAAAATACCCTTAATAAGCCTTCATAAGTCTCCTAGACTTTCTCATTCTGCAATAAGAAAATAATTGGCTTTATACTCAGTCTTTTCTTTATTATAGCTGCCCTTTTCTCTGCTATAGAACTGTAGGGGTCAGTTTATAATTATAAATATATGATGTTATAATGCCCGCATATATGGAAATAACAAAAGCAGTCATAGCAGTAGCCGGCTCAGGAACTAGATTATTACCGGCCACTAAAGCTCAACCAAAAGAAATGTTGCCGATTATAAATAAACCGATAGTTCAGTATTTGGTGGAAGAGCTGGTGGAAGCCGGGATTAAAGACATCATAATGGTTACGCGCTGGGACAAGAAAGCACTTGAGGATCATTTTGACCGATCTTTTGAACTAGAGCAAAGTCTAGAAAAAACAGGAAAAGTAGAAATTCTTAAAGAAGTACAAAAATTATCTGAAATGGCTAATTTTATTTATGTGCGTCAGAAAGGTCCATATGGGAACGGCACTCCACTTTTATCAGCTTCAACTTTGATTGGTGACGAACCATTTATTTATGCCTTTGGAGATGATTTGGTGAAGAGTAAAGTGTCTTTCACTAAGCAGTTGGTTGATCTCTATAAACTAGAAAAGTCTCCGATGATTGGTGTTCAAGAAGTGTCTGAAGATGTGGTAGATAAATACGGAATAGTTAAATACCGAGGAGATGGAATTGAGCTCGAAGACATTGTTGAAAAACCAGCCAAAGAAGAAGCACCTTCACGTCATGCAGACTTTGGTCGAATGATTCTAAATCGTGAAATTGTAGACATTCTTGCTCGAACAGCTTGCGGTAAAGGAAACGAGTTGTGGATCATTGACGCTATTAGAAACTATATTCAAGAAGGAGGAAGATTTTTGGCAAAAGAAGTAGAAGACGGTAAATGGATAACTACAGGTGACCCAGAAAACTACTTAAGAGCAATCCTTACCTACGCTGTTGATTATCCAGAGCTGAAGAAAGTAATGGTGGAGTATTGCGATAGATAAACAATTTAGTAATAGTAATACTTATGCAATGTGTAATATTAGCTGCTGGAAAGGGAACGAGAATGCTCCCTTTGACCAAAACTATACCTAAACCATTAATCAAAGTTTGTGGAAAACCAATCCTAGATCACATTGTTGAGGCTCTTCCAGCTAATATTACAGAATTGGTTATTGTGACCAATTATCTAGAGGAGCAAATCAGAGCTCATTGTGGCGAAGAGTTTTACGGACGTAAAGTAACTTATGTTCATCAAGATAATCCAGCGGGAGGAACTGGTAACGCTCTCTTATGTACAAAAAATTTATTAACTGGTAAGTTCATTGTGCTTAATGGAGATGATATACACGGAGCTGAAGCTTTGGTTGAGGCGGTACAGGAGCCGTATTCAATTTTGGCAGTATATTCTGAAACCCCAGAGTTGTTTGGTGTATTGGAAAAAAATGAAGATGGCACCCTGAAAGCTATTGTTGAGAAACCAAAAGAGCCAACATCTAACTTAGTCAACACCGGAGGTTTTGTTACTGATTTGGCGTTGTTTGAAAATGATGTTGCTGTTTCTGATGCTGGTGAGCTGTATGCAACTGATATGTTGACTCAGTGTGCCAGTTTTAAAAAAGTTAAAATAATTGAGCAAAAAAAATGGCTACCAATTGGCTACCCGGAAGATATTAAGAAGGCTGAATATATACTAGAAAAGTTTGGTGGAAAACTAGCATAAAAGTGTTGAAGCAATGAACAAAATAGTGTACTCTAGCCCCACATACACATGTCGATGTAGCTCAGTTGGTTAGAGCGTAGCACTCATAAAGCTAAGGTCGGAGGTTCAATTCCTCCCATCGACACAATTTATGGACAACTTCACACTTTTAGGTCTGCTTGGCGCGGGTAGCATATTGGTTGCTTTTGTTCTCAATCAGTTCGGTAAATGGTCAAAAGATTCCTTTTCTTATGATGCTGTAAACACATTCGGAGCATTTATTCTAATTATTTATGCGCATTTGATTACCAGCTATCCGTTTATGGTTTTGAATACGGTTTGGTTTATTGTTGCCTTTAGAGATGTTGTAAAGAGGAAGAACAAATAGCTTTGTATACTGATGATAAATAAAAACCTCAATCTAGAAGATTGAGGTTTTTATAAACTGCGCGGTCGAAGGGACTCGAACCCTCGGCCTTCCGCGTGACAGGCGGACGCTCTAACCAGCTGAGCTACGACCGCAAATGAGGAAAAATAGAAAATTTTACTTTTACATTCTTTCCGAATGTGGCGGTAGAAAGATTTCTCTTACGACCGCGTATTTACGTATAGATTATACTCAAAAACGTAAGTGGCAAGAGTATAGCCGTTTTGCAGCAATTTTGCAATTGTTTTGACTGGTTTAATTATGACTAATAATATAAAAGACTAGGACTTTTAAGTATTATTTGGTATCCTGTTTTCCGTATTGCCAACATAGCTCAGTCGGTAGAGCGCGTCCATGGTAAGGACGAGGTCCACAGTTCGATTCTGTGTGTTGGCTCTGAAATGAAACAAGGGCTGGGAAAGCCTGGTCCTTGTGTTTCTTGATTACCTAGTATAGTCTTTGATTTAGTAACTTTAAAAGGAGCTCTTTCAATGCAATTTCTTGATAGTCAAACGATTGTTTCAGACAATCAGCACAAAATCGTTTTTTGGATAAACACCATTGAACAGTATCAGGAGCTGATGGGTCAATTACACTCAAATTTTACGATTCAGCCAGCCTTATTTCAATACTTGTGTAAGGACACGCATACCCTGCTCGTTTTTACTAAGTTACTAGAGACTGGAGCTTTGGTTTCTACTGCTCAGGCAAATTTGATACCAGATCTAGTGACCACAAGGGCTATGATAAACAATGTCGTAACTCATAGAGATTGTCGTAGTTGTGGATATGGCAGGATCACAATGGAATATCTGGAAAGGAGAGCTGTCGAACTCTGGAAAGTAAAAGGACAATCACTTAGGTTGTTTTTAACAAACAGTCCTTCAAAGCGAAACTCTGGTTTCTACGTATCGCTTGGGTACAGACCCCTAACCGATCCCGGTGTGCTGGAAACAACCGGCTACACTGTGTTATGGTGCAAAGATATGTAGAAATATGCTCCAAGGAGTGTTTCCAGAAAGGAACACTCCGTTTTTGTTGATATAATTATTATTATGAAGGAATTAAACGTACCGTACTATAAGCAAGCTAAACCATACACTTGTGGTCCAACTACACTACAGATGGTATTGGCATATTACGGCGCTTATTACCCAGAAAAACTATTAGTAGAAAAACTAAAGACAAACGAAGATGTGGGTACGTGGCGATCTCGCATGTATGAAATAGCAGTTAGGCTTGGTCTATACTGCTATGAAAATGAAGGTTCCGAAATCTCTGACATACGCCACCTGCTCTCGCTAAGAATCCCCCCGATTGTACGCTTCCTGGAAGTTGGTGAAAATGAAGATCATTATGGGGTGGTGGTAGGTGCCAATGATTTTGTGCTTAAAATACACGATCCTTGGAGTGGCCCATCGCAAGAGTACCAGATTGATGATTTCCTAAGTCGGTGGACTTTTGACAAATATGAAGACTGTAAACAATGGCTTATGGCAATTTCCCCGGCTCCGATCCCAGTAATAAAAGAGACAGTTATTCCTTATGAATAAAATCGATAATCGATCACGTATACAAGAAATCGAGGCGGCCATGCTTAGGCCGGATTTTTGGAATGATTCTCAGGTAGCTCAAGCGATGATAAAAGAATTGCAGGAGTTGAAGGATCAATCTGAAGGGAAAGGTAAGTACGATCGAAATGATGCCGTCTTCACCATTGTGGCCGGGGCTGGGGGTGACGACGCCGAAGATTTTGCTCGGATGTTGGTGGAGATGTATCAAAAGTACGCCGAGGGAAAAAACTGGGGAGTAATTATAATAGACAGCAACACCAACGATGAAAATGGTTATCGTAATATTACTTTTGAAATACAAGGGAAAAATGCTTACGGAACTTTACAAAATGAATCCGGTGTTCACCGCCTGGTGAGGATATCTCCTTTTAACAGCAACGGTAAACGTCAGACATCTTTTGTGTTGGTTGAAGTTTCGCCGAAATTGGAAGATGTTAGTGCGGTAGAATTAAACGAAGATGACTTGGAGATATCCTTTGCTCGCTCTGGTGGAGCTGGTGGTCAAAATGTAAACAAGCGCGAGACCGCTGTACGGATTGTGCACCGGCCGACAAACATTTCTGTGAATATTTCTTCCGAGCGCTCTCAACAGCAAAATCGCGAAAAGGGCATGTCTCTTTTAGCTGGTAAGATTTTTGCTTTTCACGAAGCTCAACGTAAAAGAGAACTTCAGGGATTATCGATAGAAAAAACTCTTAAAATTGAGTGGGGGAGTCAGATTCGCTCTTACGTACTTCATCCATACCAGTTAGTGAAAGATCACCGAAATGATCTAGAAGTGAGGAATGTCGATAAGGTTTTAGCTGGTGATATTCAACCTTTTATAGATTCAATGGGAGTCAATACGGCTAGTTAAGCTGTTATTAATAAATATTTTATTGCTCAGCTTCGACGTGATATACTGTCGAGTATGATCTACTTTGATAACGTTTCTAAGATGTATAACGACGGCCGATCGGCCGCCTTGCAAGAGGTAACTTTTCAAGTTGCTCCCAAGGAGTTTGTTTCGATCGTCGGTCATTCTGGAGCTGGTAAAACAACTCTCCTAAAGATGATCATCGCTGAAGACAAACCTTCCCAGGGTCAGGTTTTTTTTGAATCGTTAGATATCCATCGGATTCCTCGCACTAAGCTACCAAACTATCGACGTAAGATTGGAACTATTTTTCAAGATTTCAAACTCCTTCCTCATAAAACTGCTTACGAAAACGTAGCCTTTGCTATGGAGGCCAATGGTCGGACCGATGCAGAGATAGCCGAAAACGTACCATACGCACTTTCTCTGGTAGACTTAGACGACAAAGCCTGGAATTTCCCCAACGAGCTTTCCGGGGGAGAAAAGCAAAGAGTCGCTATAGCCAGAGCAATTGTTAACCAACCAGACATCATAATTGCCGACGAGCCGACCGGAAACCTCGACCCAATTGCTACTTATGAAGTAGTGCAGATTTTAAGAAAGATTAATGATCTCGGCACAACTGTTATAATGACTACACACAACAAGGGGGTGATAGATGAGATTGAAAGAAGAGTCATTACTATGGACGACGGGCGAATTGTTAGAGATGACACATCAGGTAAATACGTTTTATAATAAATTATGGTAACTGCAATTCGTAGAGTAGTAAAAGCTGGTTTTGTCGGATTTTGGCGAAACGCTTATGTTTCTCTCGCTTCTATTTTTGTTCTAACAATTGCTCTGTTTGTGATTGGTGCCACTGTTTTTATAAACCAATTACTTGGTACGTCCCTTTCCATACTGCAATCAAAAGTAGACATAAACGTTTATTTTGTACCAGATGCTCCAGAGGAAGAGGTTCAGCGAATCTTCCAAGCCGTTGAGGCTTTGCCAGACGTATCTAAGGTGACTTTCATTTCAAAAGAGGACGCCCTTAAACAATATAGAGAACGCAACCAAGACAACGAAATTTCCCTCCAAGCCCTTGAAGAACTAGACGAGAATCCGCTTGGGGCCAATATAGCCATTCAAGCTAATGAGACATACCAGTACCAAAATATTGCTCGCTTCCTGGAAGAACAACGCGATCTAGAACAACCCCAAGTACAAGTGATCGATGAGATCAACTTTGACAGGAACAAAGACTCGATCGATACTCTTACCAATATCATCAACGCCACCAAACGAGCTAGTCTTATTATTATGGGCGTCTTGCTTATAGCAGCGGTACTGATTACGTTTAATACTATACGCTTAGCCATTTATACTTCACGAGAAGAAATTTCCATCATGCGTTTGGTTGGAGCCGGTAATATGTTTATTCGGGGGCCATTTATGCTTCAAGGTATTATGTATGGATTTATTTCTGGTGTTCTAACCTTACTACTATTTTACCCACTACTAGTTTGGCTTGGTCCACGTACTGAAGCCTTCTTTGACCTGAACTTGTTTAACTACTATGTCGCAAACTTTGGCGAAATATTTGGAATGCTAGTAGGAATTGGCGTTGTGCTTGGACTAGTTTCCAGTACTTTTGCCGTAGCCCGCTACTTACGAACCTAACTTCCAATTCATGACTAAGAAACCAAAACAAAAAAAGACGACTGCTAAACAGCCGGCTACGAAGTACATCTTCATTGTGGGTGGAGTTATGAGCGGGGTAGGAAAGGGAGTCGCTTCGTCTTCAATTGCCAACCTCCTGCAGTCGCGTGGACACAAAGTGACCGCAATGAAAGTTGATCCATACATTAATGTTGATGCTGGCACTATGAATCCAACCGAGCACGGAGAGGTTTTTGTTTTGAAAGATGGTCTTGAGACTGACCAAGATATGGGTAATTATGAGCGTTTCCTAAACACTGACCTGCCTTCTATCAACTATATGACTACTGGTAGTGTGTACCAGGCCGTTATCCAAAAAGAACGTAACTTAGAATACGGAGGGAAAAATGTTCAAGTAGTACCAGATATACCCAACGAAGTAATAAGTCGTATTAAAAAAGCCGCAAAAGTAGCCAAGGCTGATATTGTTTTGATTGAAATCGGTGGAACTGTGGGTGAGTACGAAAATATTTTGTTTATAGAAGCTATTCGTAGCCTGAAGAGTGATCATCCGGGCGATGTGGCTGTTGTTATGGCCAGTTATTTACCGGTCCCAGGCTCTATTGGGGAAATGAAAACCAAGCCAACTCAGCACGCGGTTAGGACATTGGGTTCGACGGGAGTAAGACCAGACATAATCATCGCTAGGAGTAAAGTTGCTGTCGATAGGAAACGTAAAGAAAAAATTGCTAAATTTTGCGATGTAAAAGTAGAAAATGTTATTTCGGCTCCAGATGTGGATAGTATTTATGATATTCCTCTACATTATGAGGAGGACCAACTGTCAACTCGATTGCTTGAAACATTGGGTTTACCAACCAGAAAGAAGGCTGATCTCAAGGCTTGGAAAAAATTTGTAAGCGGCTCAAAAGGGGGGCACGACGTGGTGAAAATTGCTGTGGTTGGTAAGTATTTTAGCTCGGGAGACTTTGTATTGTCCGACGTATATTTGTCGGTCTTAGAAGCAATTAAGTTTTCAGCCTATAAGCTCAAGCTTACCCCGGAGATATCATACTTACCTTCACAACACTTTGAAGACAAAAAGAATCTTAAGAATTTGAAGAAATACGACGGGGTTTTGGTACCAGGCGGATTTGGCATAACAGGTATTGAAGGGAAGTTGAATGTAATCGAGTACGTACGTAAGAACAAGATTCCTTATTTTGGAATTTGTTATGGTATGCAACTTGCTGTTCTAGAATTTGCCAAAAATGTAGTTAAGATTAAAAATGCTAGTACCGAAGAGATTAACCCTAAAGCAGATCACTTGGTAATAGGTGTGATGGATGAACAAAGAGAAAATATTGCGGAAAACAACATGGGAGGTACCATGCGCCTCGGCGCTTATCCGGCAGTGCTTTCCAGCGGTTCAATTGCTTCTAAAGCCTATCGTGCAAAAGAAATAGTCGAGCGCCATCGTCACCGTTATGAAGTTAATCCAAACTACATAGAAAAGCTAGAAGCTAGGGGTCTTCGCTTCTCAGGTAAGTCACCAGATGGCAGATTAATGGAAATTGCTGAGCTTCCAGTTGAGGACCATCCATTTTTTGTAGGAGTGCAGTTTCATCCTGAGCTTCAAGCTCGTCCGCTGGACCCACACCCACTTTTTACAGCTTTTGTAAAAGCATCTTATGAGGCTGACTAAGGTCAATAAACCACTTCAATACTTAATACTTTTATGTTATTCTAGCCCCACCAAAGTAACTGAGTTTGAATCTATAAAACCAGTTACAGAAAGGAACAGATCCCTTGCCGGATCGTCTAATGGTAGGACTACGGTTTTTGGTGCCGTCTATCGGGGTTCGAGTCCCTGTCCGGCAGCATAATTTAGTTTGACCCCAATGCGTATGCATTGGGGTTTTACTAAATTACCTGACCGCAGGGACTCGAAAGACGGAGCCGGTATACAAGACGACCGAAGGGAGGGCTTGTCGGCGAGTCGGGGTCGAGAAAAATTTTCGTAGAAAATTTATTCGTGACCGAGTCCCTGTCCGGCAGAAAATTCATTTGAGCTATATATAGAAACCTATAAAAGTTCGAGTCCCTGATTGAATCCATGTATAATAATCAGATATGGGTCAATATAATCCGAGGACTGAAGATGATAGATGTGTATTCTGTGAAATTGTGGCAAAAAATGATTCGGATGCAATTTTTTGGCAAGATGAAAAACATGTAGCTTTTTTATCAATAGACCCAAACACAAATGGCTTTAGTCTTGTTGTTCCTAAAATTCACCACGGTAGTGATATTTTAAAGATGGATGACGTGGCCTTAAAGGATTTTATAGTTGCAGCAAAAAAAGTTTCTCTAGTTTTAGAGAATTTTTATGAAGATGTGGGTCGCGTTGGTTTAATTATGGAGGGGACTGGTATAGACCATGCTCACATTAAATTAGTGCCAATGCATGGTACTGAACATATGAAGAAAGGTGAATGGAAGCAATGTTTATCAGATGTCGAGCACTGGTTTGATGAGTATGAAGGATGGATTTCTTCTGCCGGTGGTCCTATGGCTGATAGAGAAAAATTGGTTGGACTGACTAAAGAACTTCTAGATTCTCAGAAATAAAAGTTCGACTTCGTCCCAAACTGCCAGCAACGTATGTAAAAAATCATGTCTTACGCATGATTTTTTTATTTACTTGTGGTAACCTGAGAATTGAGATTGATTCATAATTTCTACAGGAGAATGAAATGGAAACTATATCTGCAGTGTTCTTTCAGTATGTACAATTACTTTCGTCTTGGTGGTGGCTTGTGCTGGGTGGAGTGACATCAATTAGTATAGTAATTATTTCACTAAGAGATGACGATTCAAATTTGTCGTTGTTAAAAGCGCTTCAACTCTCAGTAGTTGGTTTGCTCAGCCTGTTCCCATTTGTGCGTAGCGTTATTCCATTCAAAATCCGTATGGACTTTGTGACTCGGTGGTACTCACTTGGTCTGAATACTTTTTGGTCATTTGTGCTGACGGTGTTTACATTATCTTTTTTACTAGCACCTTTAGCATTCGTGCTCCTGGTTGTAGTAAGGGTTGGTGACTACATTTTGTCAGGACCTTTTGGTGATGATATTGAAAATTATGGTGTGATACCTGCCGTAAGACTCAAGTTCGGCGCTCGCCCAGAACAATTTGAACGCAAAGACTGGTAGCCACCTTCATGAAGCCACATGGAGGTGGTTTTTTATTTAGAAACAAAAGTTCTAACATCATTACAGAAGCAGTTAACAACCTTTTTTATATCACTAATGATATGCTGCCTTATTCCCAGAGTTAGTAAAATGGTTAATTCAATGTTTTATAATTAATTAATGAAAAAATTAACGGCAGAGGAGAAAAAACTATTAAAGGAATTGAACTCGGAGATAAAGATACTGCGGATAAAATTGGCTCAAGCGGAGAAACTAGAGGGGAAGGATGACTATATAAGTGTAAAATTAAAAAAGAATCAAGCGCGATTTGAAAAGGTTAGGAGAAAGAACGCTGAAGACAAAGCAATCGGAAAGTTTTATATGGAGATAGAGATTACCGCTAAGCAGGGAGACGTTTTTGTCCCAGTTTCTATCGCTTCGGGCAAAAAGACTGCTGGCTTCATGTATATTATTGAAGGAACGGCTGCTGGCTCTATCGCAAACGCCAATTTAAAAATCCGCGGAGAAGGGGTGTCCCAGGTTACTATCGGTACTCTGCTGTATGCAAAAATACCGGCTGGGAAAACCTGTGCGTTTCAAGTGCGAGCCACTATAAATGGTAAATTTGGAAAAGTTTATAAAATTATTTTTAACCGTTTAAACTACAAATTGAATCTAACTGAAGCACGGTATCATCAGTATCTGAAAGAAATAAAATCAAAAAGTGTAAAGTTTGGCTAGTGACTCCCCAATAGAGCCACGTAATTAGTAGTTAAAAATTAGTTCGCTTTGTGATATGCTTGAACAAATATGATAAGTTGGCTACTTTTTAACACGCACTTAATAAGCTTCTGGTACTCAGTGGCTGGACTGGCACTGCTTGCGGTCACTTTTGTTTTCATTTTTGATTATTTTTTTAATGATCAAAAACTCTACTGTAAGTTCCTGGCCCATTATGTTTGGGGGATTATTATACTGGTCACGATTGGAGGAGTATCGACCTCGCTGCTTTACTCAGAGGTACTAGGCTTTGTGCCGTGTTCACTCTGCTGGCTTCAGCGTGTAGCTTTGTACCCGCAGGTCCTCTTAGTATTAGCTGCATTTAAACTAAAGGACGCGAAGCATTCCTCAGTCTATGGTACGGTACTATCTATTTTTGGTCTCGTGGTTGCTGTATATCAATATGTTCTACAGGCCTTGCCTCAAGACTTGTACGAATCGGGACTGATGCCATGTCTAGCCGATGGGACGGCTGATTGCTCTAAAAAAATTATAGAAGTGTTTGGATTTGTCACATTTCCTTTTTTGTCGGGGGTTTTGTTTCTGTTTTTGATAGTTGTGTACCTACATAGGCTTCGAGTAATTAGTAAAGAATAGTTTTAATTTTAAAGACAGAATACGTAGTTTGGACTTTTTTGTACATACTCTAAAAAATTTAAAATTAAACACGAAGAGTATCTATTAATGTAGATAAGAGTATACTGACTAGGCCGCGGTTTAGTAGCTAATCTTTATAGATATGAAAGAAGAGAAAAAAGACCAGAACAATAACGCTACACAAGCACCAGTCACTCAATCGAACGAAACAAAAAAAGAAAGTACTGACGATAAAAACCAAGCGTAGTAAAGCTAAGGAACGCTAAAAAACATCCTGCAGGATGTTTTTTTAATTTATAAAGTATATTAATAAGTCTCTTTTCATTCTTCTAATGAAGATATATTAAGCTAAGACAACTTACCAAGTAAACGATAAGTAACGGTTGGTCCCCAGAGCAGGAAGTTGGCCAGACCAACTATAAAGAAAGTGGCTGCTGTTTTAAATAAAGCTTCTGGTGCAAACTCTCCAAGCCATATGCCGGCTATTATTATACTGGCGCAGATAATCATACAAGACCAAAAAAGTTTTAAGGTTATTTTTTCCATATTATTTAAAACACTCCTCACTTAATAAAAGTGACATATGTCTAAAATTCACAAATTAGTGAGTGTATTAAGATATATATTTGAACTTTAAATACACTTGTTATACTTAAAGAATGAAAAATAAATTTTACTACCTACTGAGCTCATTAATACTATTGTTTGCGCAGGCGTTCGCGTATTACACAATATCGCCACTTTTTATAGATATTGTAGTAGATGAAGCGAGTCCAATAACAGAAGGCACGATAGAGACTGAAATCCTAGAAAGCAAGCCAGCAGAAGTAATCGGTACTAGTGGACATCCAGTTTCCGGCACAACCAGGCTGATAGAGGTTGATGGTGAAAAATATGTTCGTTATGAAGATTTCAAAACAATCAATGGCCTTGATATTTTCGTATATTTAGCCAAGGATTTAGAAGTAAAAGAATTTGTCAGTCTGGGTAAGATAAGGGGCACTGAGGAGAGTATTAATTACACTATACCAGCCGAAGTTGACGCAAGTAATACAGATCATCCTAACCTGGTGTAAGCAGTTTGGCGTGCTCTTTAATTATGCGGATATTATCATAATAATTTCCACGAAATGAACAAACCAACCTCACTAAGAAAGAAAACACCTGAACAGATAAGGAAAATTGAAGGTGTACAAAAGGCCACCGAGGCAGCAATGAAAAGTGTCATAGATTATATACAGACGGCTAGCGACCCTACTGCTGAAGAAGCCCATGAGATTATTGACGTGGTGTTAGCACAACATAACTGTGAGTCGCCGGAAGGTCACATTGTTGCGGGCGGTATTAAAAGTTTTGAACCACATGAGAGGGGTAGTGGCTTACTTGAAAAAGGCGCTCCGATTGTCATAGATATTTTTCCTCGATCAAAAGAGACGGGATACTACGCCGATATGAGTCGCACAGTTTGTATTGGAGAACCAGAAGAAAGGTTAAAGAATATGTACAATGCCGTTCTACAGGCTCAAGAATTAGCAATTTCTATGATAAAACCAAAAGTAATATGTGCGGACATACAGACAGCAGTGGAAAATCTTTTTGCCGAATTAGGGTACATAACTTCTGGTAAGGGGAAAGAATTTCCTTTTGCGGAAGGCTTTGTACATAGTGTTGGTCATGGTGTGGGTATCAATATTCATGAAGCACCAACTTTAAGTAGAAGTAGTGAAGATGTGCTCGAGGAGGGGGACGTGATAACCATAGAACCAGGATTATATTATAAAGATATCGGTGGTATACGCCTAGAAGATATGCTTTTGGTTACAGCCACAGGGGCCAGAAATCTTACTATTTTTCCTAAATACTTAATATATTCTAAATATTAATCAGTGATATAATCAGAAAGTGGAGCTAATCTCGTTTGAACTCATACTTATTGTATCTACAGTTTTAGAATTCAATCCTCTTTTTCAAGCAGTTAAGAGCGTCCGTACTAAAAGCGTAGCAGATGTTTCAGTCTGGACTTTTTTATCTATATTTATCATTGGCGGATTATGGCTGTATTACGGAATAATTATCAATAGCATACCTTTAATTATTGGTAATTCGATAAAGTTGTTTACTGCTTTTGTGGTGGTGATAATCTATTTTAAGTATAAAAAACTAACCAACTAAATTATCTTCAAAATGAAATTTGTCTCAGTCAACATTGAAGGAAGTAAACACTTAGATAAAATTAAAAATCTTCTCGAAAAAGAGAAACCGGACGTTATTTGTCTGCAAGAACTTTATGATCATGACATCAAATTTTTTGAAGATTTGTTGCATATGGATTCTGTATTTGCTCCCATGAGAAAATATGCTGATAATGATTTGACTAAAGGAATCGGGATTTTTGCAAAATCCATTATTGATGAAAATAGACATCTTATCTTTGGCCAGCTAGAAAAACCTGCTCCAGTAAAAGTTGAAATGTTAGAGTTAGACAGAATCTTATCCTCACAATATTTTATTTTACAAGCAAGCATTGAAATAAGTGGCTTGAACTATAATATAGTAACAACGCACTTGCCAGTTACTGAAAAAGGGGAGGTGACTCAATATCAAAGAGACGCTTTGAAAAACATGCTAGATATACTGAATAGTAGTAAGGAGTTAGTTCTTTGTGGTGATTTTAACGCCCCTAGAGGAAGAGAGATTTTTACAAAGATAACAGAACAGCTAAAAGACAATGTTCCACTTAAGTACCTAACTAGTATAGACGGAAATATACATAAGGCCGGGCCGCTGCCCTACATGGTAGACGGATTGTTTACAACGAAACAATATGAGGTAAGTAACGTCCGGTTGGTTAGTGGTGTTAGCGACCATATGGCGGTGGTTGCGGAGATAGAAAAAGTATAAACTAGAAAAGTTACTTAGGTACAAATAGCTTAGAGAAGTATACGGAATACAGGCGCTATTGATATTTTACTAACTCAACCTGAGATTAAGAAAACATCACACTTCGTACTTTGTTGAGAAGTTCTTTGTTTGATACATGAGATTTTATTATATATTCCTCGCTACCTTTTTCTACAGCGTTGACAATACTTTCGGCGTCGCTACGATTAGTAAGAAAAATGACAGTAGCTTTTTTGCCCCAACTATCGAGGCGAATCTTCTTCATGGCATCGTGCCCTGAAAAATCAGGCAACATTACATCCATTAAAATTACATCGGGGTGGTGCTTAAGCGCCATATCCACACCTTCCTTTCCTCTGCTAGCTGACAAAACTTTTATATCGGCATTTTCTAGGATTGTAGAATACAGATTTCGCAAAGCCTCGTCATCCTCAATTATGAGTACTTTTCTGTCTGTCATATAAATAAGATAGCATAACGAACGATTTTTAGTATAAAAACAAACAGGCCTTATGTTGAGGCCTGCAAGGTGTTTTGCTGATATTCAGCCCATTCTATTGGTGGGCGTATTGTTGCGAGAACTCCTCAGAAAAACCGTGAGTGACACCGTATTCGACAATCTGATTATCGGTTGGGCTGTCGTTGCCAAGCTCTTGACAACACGCTTTTTTGATTTGTTCTGAATTCAGAATACCAGTTATTTGGCGTTGCATGTACTCCTCCATTGAGAGGACTGGTTTAGTGTCCATGGTACGGCACCTCCATAGGGTTGATATCGGAACACCTACTTGCAATATATTCCTGTAAACAAAGCTTGTAAAGGGTTATAAGTGCATAACTCACAGGTAATGTACAAATAACCCTATTACTTATACATATTTACCCACAGAGTTATACACAGCTTTATTAACACGTAGAATAGGACATATTCACAACTTTGTAAATAGGAGTATACTTATAAGTGAGGCTTATCCATTAAGAATACATATTTATGGAACTTTCACTATTTCTGGCTCAACTTTTTGGGCTAACGATGATCATTTTTACTTTAGTAGCTTTATTTAGACCCAGCCTGATCGAAGGTGTGATGAAGGATATTAAGACACCTTCTCTGGTCGTCTTGATGACTGGTTTTGCTGGTGTCTTGGGTGGCTTAGCCGTGATACTTAATCACAACATCTGGGAGTTTAGCTGGGTTGGCCTGATTACATTTTTTGGTTGGGCAGCCCTACTAAAAGGAATCTCATTTATTGCTTTTCCCAAGTTTTTATCGGGTATTGCAGATAAAGTCTTTGATGGAGGAAAAATTAAATGGGTGTTAACCATTGCTCTACTGGCTGGATGTTATTTGGCCTACAACGGCTTTGGTCTAGGGGCTTAGGCTAAATAAAAGCACCGATGCATGAAGTGCATAAGTGCTTTTATGTATGGAGACAGTTAAAAATATTGTGTTCTGTTAATGAAAATTATTGACGGTATTTTTAGATGATGCTTATATGTTTAATAAGCTCATGGGTGTGAGTGTGTACACTTTTTGTTATTTATAAAGGGGATAAAAATGGTTGCGTGCAAAAGAAGACGAAAGGCAGCACAAGTAATAGCCTCACAGGAAGGTGTTGGCAAAGAAAAAATGAGCCTGGAGGACTGGAGAATCTTCAAAGCTCAACGAAAGTTGCTGAAAAAAGGTGCGATTCAAGAATTGTCTCGAAAGCCTGCATCTGGTCAGTCAGGCCCTAAGGGTAAGTTGCCCGGCTCCAGAAAAAATAAGAGAGTCAGTTCAACAGGGTGCGGTATCCCTAAGCCTGATTGGGCAAAACCTACTCATCCGGAGTCAATGACTGGAGTGGTCCAACTACCTCCTTTAGATCAATGTGATTATGTAATGGTTTTAACTGAGGATGGAGTTAAACTGAGGTTCTACTATGTGGACTTCGACCCTCATTATTTACCGAAGGGAGGAGATCGCGTGGAGTTCATTCCCAAGTGGGTCGAGGGCAAAGGCGCTAAAGTTGGCTCGCTCGTATCAATAAAAGGGCGTGGTAAAAGAAATTATTGGGTAGATGGAGGGCTTACTTTCTGTCGTAATCGCAGAGTGGTTTTGTCACTTTTGTAAACCCTGTAACTTTCGAACCAACCAAGGCTAATTTGAGTGCCAAAGTCTTGAGTAAAAACAATTTTTCTCCTGATTATCCATATTCAGAACTGGGAGTAAGGGCAAAAATTACAGAACGGACTCCCGGAAAGTTCTCCGTTTTATCGTTGAGTATTGAGTGATTCAAATGTCGCCGAGGACGACAAATAATAAGGCCGTGCTTGTATAAGGCGGCTTTTGTTTTATCTTGATTATTATTGTAAATATGGTTTTATGTGAGGGCTCATAAGAATTGAGTGTGTCCACAACAGTAGGAAGGAGATTGTAATGACTTCAAAAGTCAAAAGTGTAAATGGTCAGTTAACTGGTGATAGTGTTGAAAAGAGGGAAAAGAAAGCACCCAAGAAAACAAAGAAAAGAACATTCAAATTTCCACGAAATCCAGTAACTGGAGTATTTAGTTTTGGAGGTAGTCAAGGAATTGGCGCAATCAAAACGGATGGGACTGGTTATGTGATTCCGGTCACCCGAGCCGCGTTTGAGACTAAGCACATTAACCCCCAAAACGGATTACATGTCAGATTTATAATCAGGTATGATAAAGTACTCAGAACAGAAGCAGCAACTGCTCTGGGAATAGTCCGTGGTAGTTCTAGGAAAGTCGTAGAAGCAACAGTGAAGTGGTTTTCGCAAACTAAAGGATTTGGATTCTTTGTTACCACTTTTGGAAACAGGGATGTCTTTGTTCACGTTTCCGTCTTGCGTGATTGCTGTATTGATCCTGCCGGCATGACTGAAGATGTTCCTGTTCTTATTGTGTTAGGCCCTGGCCATAAACCAGGTACGACCGAAGCCAAACATGTCCAGTTCCCTCCATAATGCAAAACCCATTTGTTCGCCGAACTTACCCCGCCATGCGGGGTATTTCTTTTGTCTTTTGATACAATGAAACAATGGGTTTTTTTGATAGTACTCCAAAGCGAGTCACGAAGGAAGAGATGAAGGAAATTATGAGTAATCTTTATGGGAAGTTGGATGAAGAAGAAAGGATTGAAGTAGAGAAGTTATTTAGAGCAGACCTCAATGAGCCAGGGATTGAGTATGGCATCAGCCAGCTTGAATTTGATGCCGCTATGGCTTGGCTGGAGGCAAACCCGAGTAAGCACAAATTGGAAGCGGATGATATTGAGAATATTAAAAAGTATTTTGCAGAACATCTAAAAGATTAGTTGTGATTAAAAAATCAGTACTAGCAGGTGGATGCTTCTGGGTGAGAAATGGGACGGGCCCCATTTCGCAAGACCTTGCCAGCAATCTTACGAGTTTACGAAGTAAGATGGCGACAAGGTGTACAGCTCTCGTAGAGAGAAGAAAATCTATAATTGCAACTCATGATTAAAAAATCAGTACTAGCAGGTGGATGCTTCTGGGTGAGAAATGGGACGGGCCCCATTTCGCAAGACCTTGCCAGCAATCTTACGAGTTTACGAAGTAAGATGGCGACAAGGTGTACAGCTCTCGTAGAGAGAAGAAAATCTATAATTGCAACTCATGATTAAAAAATCAGTACTAGCAGGTGGATGCTTCTGGGTGAGAAATGGGACGGGCCCCATTTCGCAAGACCTTGCCAGCAATCTTACGAGTTTACGAAGTAAGATGGCGACAAGGTGTACAGCTCTCGTAGAGAGAAGAAAATCTATAATTGCAACTCATGATTAAAAAATCAGTACTAGCAGGTGGATGCTTCTGGGGACTCGAAGACCTCATCCGCTCCCAACCAGGCATTATCTCGACCGAAGCCGGCTACACCGGAGGCAGAAACGACAATCCAACCTACGAAAATCACCCAGGCCACGCTGAAGCCGTTGAGATAGAGTATGATGACGAACTAACCGACTACCGACACATACTTGATTTCTTTTTTCAGATACACAATCCGACTACACTTAATCAACAGGGGAACGATAAAGGCACTTCGTATCGGTCAGCAATATTTTTTAGTAACGAAGAGGAGAAAAAAATCGCTGAAGAAATGATAGAAATAGTGAATGAATCTGAGAGATGGGACGGGGAGGTTGTGACCACTCTAGAACCCCTCACCAGATTTTGGCCAGCTGAAGATTTCCACCAAGATTATCTCCAGAAGAACCCAGGTGGCTACACCTGCCACGCAGTGTATTTTGATAGTTATCTAGATTAACAAAAGGGCGGTCGCAATGCGACCGCCCTTTTGTTTTAACAAGTGTACGTTACTTTTTAGGTACAAAAGTCAAAGCTTGACCTTTGTATATTCCGCGACCAGTTCGACCGATACGGTGAACATAATCTTCGAAAGTATTTGGCAAATCGTAGTTGATTACATGAGACACATTATCAACGTGAATTCCTCTAGCCGCGACGTCTGTCGCTACCAGTACTCTAGCGTTTCCACTCTTGAAAGCACCTAGCGAACGCTGTCGTTGCCCATGGCTCTTGTTGCCGTGAATAGACTCAGCCTTAATACCATTTCGGGTTAATTCTTGAGAAAGTTTCTCAACACTATGCTTCATTGAACCGAAGATAATAACTCGCTTGAGTTCATCTTTAGCCAAGAGAGCCAGTAGGGTATCGAACTTATGAACGTGCTCATAAGGGACGACGTCTTGAGCAATACTGTTAGTCACATCTTTTTTCTTAACTGAGACAGTGACTGGAGAGCGCATGAAGTCATTGACCAGACCCTCTGCTTCTTTAGTCATGGTAGCCGAGAAGAAAAGTGTTTGTCGATTCTTTGTTACTCCACTTAAGATCCTTCGCATATCATGAATGAATCCCATGTCTAACATTCGGTCAGCTTCGTCTAGAACTATATTTGTAATTCGCTCTGGTCGAAGGTTTCCTCTTTCAATCAAGTCTAAGATTCTTCCTGGTGTACCGATAATAAAGTGATTGTTTCTCTTCAGAGCTCGGATTTGTGGTTGGATACTAGTTCCACCGACACAAGAGGTTGCATAGAGTTTGAATGCCGCGCCAAACTTACGGAACTCAGCTTCAGCTTGAAGCGCAAGTTCTCGTGTTGGGGTAAGAATAAGGGTTTGTTGATTTTTCTCAACTAAAGTCTTTTGGATAAGAGGAAGTAGGAAAGCGGCTGTTTTTCCAGTACCGGTTTCGGCTAGACCAATGATATCTTTGCCTTCCATCGCTAGAGGAATAGTTTGATCCTGAATTGGAGAAGGTGAAGTAATACCTTGTTTGGTAACAGTCGCTACAATATCTGCATGTAGTCCAAAATCAGCGAAAGTATGCTTAGGCACATAGGCTTCTTCTTTCACTTCAATCGGATTTTTATTAATGAATTGTGAAGGGTCGAAGGTTGGTTGCTTTCGGCCACCGCCACCACCACGATTTCCGCCTCGGCTACCACCGCCTGATCGGCTACCGCTAAAACGGCTTCCACCAGAACGACCGCCACCATGGGGGCGTCGATTATTATTAAATGAAGATCCAGGTTTTCCTGAACCAGAGTAAGGTCGGCGTCCAGAAGGACGTCGAGATGTTTGTGTTGTCATCTATTTATTTTATTAATGGAGGGTAGTTACGTATTTAACGTATAGTTTGCTCCAGACGTGCAGGTTGTAAATTCAGAAACCTGAAAATGTAATCAAAATCAGACGTCTGTAGCTAATGAGATCTACACGAGTAACATAAGCGTCCGGCTATAGTAATACATTTTGATTCTTTGTCAATGTTTGTTGTGGTAAATAGTTTCATCGTTCGTCTTGTATAATATGTTCAATATGAAAATGAAATTGCAGGCAGATTATAGGCGGGCCTTTAAAGAAGCTGATATAAGGGGGATTTATCCGACTGAAATTGATGAGGAGCTAGTTTATTTCGTCGCTCGTGCTTTTGTCGAGGAGTTTGGATACAAGAAAATTATAGTAGCAAGGGATATGCGACTATCTACTCCTCAGCTACACGAAGCTTTTCTTAAGGGTGCGTCTGACTCAGGCGCATCGGTGGTTGATGTCGGCATGGTGCATTCGCCAGCTCTGTACTTTGCTTCTGGCACGATGAACTTACCGGGAGTAATGATAACCGCTTCACATAGCCCAAAGGAATTTAATGGAATGAAATTGGTGCACGCTCAAGCCATCCCGCTGACTGAGCAGTCTGGACTAGGAAAACTTCGCAGGCGGATAGAGAAAGGTAAATTTGTTGACGGTAAAAAGCGCGGTACGGTTTCACAAAAGAAAATTCTGAAGGCTTATCAGAAGTTTGTACTTAAAAGCTATAAGGCTAATAAGTTAAAAGGAATCAGAATTGTGGCAGACGCTGGGAATGGTATGGCAGGAGTACTTTTGCCTTTGCTTCAAGAAAAGCTACCAATGAAATTTGAAGTAATGTTTCCTAAGTTCGACGGAGCCTTCCCGAACCGAGGTTCTGACCCAACGCTACTTAAACACCAAAAACCGCTCCGAGAAAAATTAAAGAAAGGCAAATATGACTTTGGGGTAGCTTTTGATGGAGACTCTGACCGAATCGCTTTCCTGGATGAAAATGGAAAGTATATTAACAGCGCTGTGATAGGAGCCTTGATTGCTGAGCAGATGCTCAAAAAGAACTCGGGTGCAAAGATTGGCTACACAATGCTGACTAGTCGTTCTTATCAAGAAGCAATTGAGGCCGGCGGAGGTAAGCCAGTGATAGCTCGAGTAGGACACGCTTATATTAAGGAAACCATGAGAAAGAAAGATGTTCTTTTTGCTTGTGAGCATTCTGGGCACTTTTATTTCAAAGATTATTTTTTCACTGATTCAGTTACCTTTACTTTACTTTCTGTACTAGATTGTTATGCCGAGGCTAAAGCGTCCGGAAAGACATTTGGAGAGATGATGAAGCCCTACTTGAAGTACCAGCAAACAGAAGATGTGATTGTGAAAGTGAAAGATAAGAAAGTGGCGCTCGCCAAGACAGAAGCTTTTATAAAAAAAATGAAACCAAAAAATCTAAAACGGTTTGATGGTTTGGTGGTTGATTTTGGTGGTGTATGGGGAGGGGTAAAGCCTAGTGTTACCGAGTACGCACTTAAAGTAATGTTTGAGTCGTCTAAAAAGCGGGAGGCACAAGCTATGCAAGATAAGTTGATTGAATACATAAAGTCTATTGCTAACAGCTCGCACTAGTCTTATTTTGTGCTAGTATGCGCTCAATATGAAAGCGGAAGTAGAATATATTTTTGGTAAGCACGCGGCTGTAGAGGTGCTGCAAGAGCGGCCGGACGTAGTGGCGGAGGCTCATGTAGCGGCGGATTTTTCGATGGAGAAGATTTTGAAGCTTTTGGAAAAGAATAAAGTCGCCACTAAAGTTCTCAATCTAAAAAATCCGCCGCGTCGTATTTCTTCTAATGACGCACATCAAGGAATCGTGCTTGGAATCTTGGCTGAAAAATTAACTATACCGTACAAAGATTTCAAAGATTCTTTGAATAACTCGCCCGACACCGCACTTTTAGTGCTAGGAGAAGTGCAAGACCCACACAATGTCGGCGCTGTGATTCGTTCGGCGGCTGCTTTTGGTATTAAGGGAGTACTAATTCCTCCACACAATCAAGCTCCAGTTACTGGTACGGTAGTTAAGGTTTCGGCCGGTATGGCTTTTCGAATTCCGTTAGTCACCATTTCAAACGTGAACACTGTGCTCCGAGACTTACAAAAGGATGGTTATTGGGTCTATGGGCTCGAGGGTAAGGGCACCACTTCGACCGTGACGGAAAGGTTCACCAGACCATCGGTTTTTGTTTTAGGTAACGAGGGAAGTGGACTCCGCGAGAAGACCAAAGAGGTCTGTGACGAGCTTATTTCTATACCGATTCATCCACAATGTGAGTCTCTAAACGCCGCTGCCGCAACTGCGATTGTCCTAGCTAGCTGGAGTGCTCAACACCCGAGAGCTTTGTCATAGTCGGCTAGCTAGTGTAATATTCTAGCTAATGCGTTTTGGTCTTTAGTATGAGCACAGAACGGACTATTATAATAATGAGTAAATTTCATCATGAGTGAACACGAAACAAAACCAACATCCGCGGAGTCTACCCTGACTTCTTCAGAAACAACTACCGTTTCTGAACCAGTACGTAAATTGTCTGTCAAATTTTATGTTATTTCTATCGCTATCGTAATAGTGATAATTTTGGGAGTTTTATTTCAATTAGAAAAAGAGGGACGGTCGTCTACAAATTTCTTTGGTACCTACCTGGCTAATCAAGAAGCAAATCGTGTAGTGGCGGTTGTAAACGGTGAAGACTTACTTAACAAAAATCTAGAAATAAGTATTGAACAATTTAACCAAATGGCTATTGCTCAAGGGGTTGATATTTCCAGTGAAGACACTAAGGCAAAAATCCATAAACAGTCACTAGAAGTATTAGTTAATACAGAGTTACTAAAGCAGGCGGCGGCAGAGAGAGGATTGTCTATTTCTGATGAGCAAGTAGACACAAGGTTGGAGGAGATAAAGACCGAGCTTGGCGGCGAAGAAGTTTTGAATGAAAAAATGAATTCGCTTGGAATCGGAGTGGAGAAATTACAAGAAGACGTTAAGGATGAGTTACTAATCAAGGTTTTGCTAGATGAGGTTTTCAGTGAAAATAATATTAATGTAACTGAGGAAGAGATTTCAGATGTTTACAATCAAGCTGGTGGGGAAGAGGCAGGATTGCCAGCACTCGAAGATGTAACAGATCAAATAGCTGAACAGATTCGAACTTCTAAAGAACAGGAAGTAGTCGACACTTACTTGGCGGAACTAAGAGCTACGGCAGAGATTGAAATTGTTGAATAATTAAGAATCTTTTTTAAGTTTTGAATAAAACGGCGCACCAAAGGTGCGCCGTTTTATTTGTACAACCACACTTTTATTTAAATCTGCTTGATATACTTAAAATACATGGCAAAGGGTGAAAGCGATTACGTAAAGAGACTTACTTATAACACTCACGGAAGGATGGATATTTTGCGTGAAATGGGAGTTCCGGCTCGGAGCGCAGTATTTGAGAAATTGTCGCCTTATGTACAACAATCTATCCTTAAGCAACTAAGTATCCACGAAATAGTAGAGATGCTAGACCATATGGATATGCAACAAGCCCAGCATATCTTGGCTCGAATCACTAACGCAAAACGAAGAGACAAAGTGGTCCAAAGACTAAAAGGTGATGTTAAGGAAAAAATCGACTACTTTTTACGCTTCCACCCTAAGGCCACTTTGTCTCTGATAAATTTTAACTACCTTTTTTTAGATGGTAATATCACTATTAAAAGAGCCTCTGAAATAATTGGCGAACATTACGAAGAAACAGCCCATTACCCCGAAGTTTTGGTTCATAATAATGGCGAACTGATTGGTGAGGTCTCGCTTTCGGTCATAGTTAGAGAAAGAAACACCGTCTTACTAAAAAAGTGCGTTACACCTGTTCAGACCATGACTTATCAGTCTGAGGTCAATGAAATCATTGATAACATCGTTAGTACTAATAGTAAGAAAATTATTATCTTAGATCACGATACCAGTGTGCTAGGTATTGTGTACGCTGAAGCTGTCCGGACTTTATTCGGCCACTTACCAGCTGAGTCACTATACGATTATGCCGGTGTGCTTGATACCGAAAGACCTTTCGACGCTGTCGGCCGCAAAGTGAGGAATAGATATAAATGGCTGATTCTTAACTTAGCTACTTGTTTCTTGGCTGGTTCGGTTGTCTTAGCTTTTCAAGGCACGTTAGATAAGCTCACAATTCTTTCTGTCTATATTCCGATCATTGCCGGTATGGGAGGGAACGCGGCCACTCAGTCATTTGCTATTATGGTTCGTGGTATTACCTTGGGTACCATCTCGCTGCAAAACGCCATGCCGGCTATCTGGCGAGAACTTATGGCTGGCTTTATAAACGGGATAATCATCGGAGGTATTGTAGCTATTGTCTCATCGCTCTGGAATGGTGAGCCGATTCTCGGTTTGGTGGTAGCTCTTGCTCTTATTGGTGCGCATATAGTAGCAGCAGTAGCAGGATCTTTAGTACCGCTTGTTATGAAGCAATTGGGTAATGACCCAGCGGCCACTTCCACTATTTTTATAACTACTGCAACAGACGTACTAGGTATTTTCTTCCTCTTAGGGCTGGCTACGCTCATCATGCTGTAAAATGTTATACTCATAAATATATGAAAATTGCTGAACGGATAGTGATGGTTATATTGGTTTTGGTTTTAATTGGAGGTGGCGCCTGGATATACTTTGCTGTCCAATATGAACAACAGTCAGTCCGTGATGCTGTGGCTAGGGGAGACTACGAACAAAGAGAAGATCTAAAAGAAGAGGTAAAAATAGAAGATTGGAAATTGGTATACCCGAACACCGTTGCCTTGGCTATTGGTAGCACTAGTGTCAGAGCTTCAATCGCCGACTCTTTGCCAGAAAGAATTAAAGGATTGTCAAACACACCGTTCTTACCCGACAATGTAGTAAAAATGTTTGTGTTTGGTGCCTATGGTAGTCACGCTATTTGGATGAAAGACATGAATTACGCTATTGATATTATTTGGGCTACCGAGGAAGGGGAGGTGGTTCACATTGAAGAAAATATTTCACCTGAAACATACCCAGATTCCTTTGAGTCGCCAATTCCTGCGTGGTTCGTAATTGAAACTAATGCAGGGTTTGTCGAAAGGAATTCTGTTTTGGTGGGAGATAAAGTGAGCTTGGTAAAATAAATAGTTGACAAGTTATCTATTACATGCTAGTATGCCTTTCCTGCAGTTCGAGCGGGAAATTGAAGTTCTGGTGGGTTTTAACCACTAGCTCGCTCAATCCAGCGATATACTAGCAACTGCAGGACATTTTTAAAACAACCAACAATGGGAGGAAAACATGATCTGTCATGACCCGACAGTTCGTTGATTAAAATTATGAATCGGCATTCAAGCTAAACAACCCTACAAAAGCAGCCTATTGGCCAGCTAAAGAGAATGACGCTTAATAGCGCAACTTCTCATAGGAAAAAGTCAAGTACCCTAACGTGGGCCTCGCTGAGTAGCAATATGCTCGGCAGAGTCCACTAGGGTCCTTTTATTTTTATATTAAAGTTGCAATTTTATAATAATATTGCATAATGTACAGACACGATGATTGCCTCGTATTTATACGAGGAGGAAAGTCCGGACACGCCCACATTTATTTGTGGAGGATGGTAGCGGGTAACACCCGTCGTATAGCAGTATAAGAGGTGCGAGCAGAGACGTTCAAAGCGAAAGCTGAGGAGTTCCTTCGGGAATAGCCTTTTGGGAAACCAAGAGGGTGAAACGGCTAAATCCTTACCTGCGTGCAAGACCGCGCTTTGCCGGCTCAATATCCTTCTGGGATTTTGAGCCGGCAAAGAGAGTCGCAAGAGGTGTATAGCAATATACATCCTAGGTAAATAATCATCCGGGCTTCGGCCTGACAGAATCCGGCTTATGTGTACAAAAAACACCCGCAAGGGTGTTTTTTGTATGTGTTAATATTAAGTCATATTATTTAGGGGTTATATTTATGTCAGGTAATCAATTTATTCCAAACTTCAAGCCTTCTACTCATACAAAAGTAGAACACCAGCCAGCACCAAAAGAAGATCTGATGTCAAAGTTGTTGCATAAGTTGTCACGATATGCAGTTTTGATTTTACTTTTTTTATTACCGATCTTTTTTGCTCCTGGTCTGTGGGCATCTTTAAGTTTTAACAAAGTGATGTTATCCATGGCTGTGGTGGCTGTGGTGGTGACGCTAGCTTGTTTCATGGCCTTAAGAAAGCTTAGGGTTAAAACCGTCTTACCTGTATCATTGGGCATTTTTTGGCTGGTGGTGGTCACTGCTTTTGTGTCTGGTTTTTCTTCTGGCGACACCCTAGACTCCCTAAGAGGCAGTGCCTTTGAGGTACAGACTGCCGGTTTCTTAGCCACACTCGCCTCTGTTATGACGATCACACTGGTATTACAAAATTCAAAAACTATCACTTTAAAGGCCATCTCACTATTTGTTATGTCTGCCAGTTTGGTCTTACTCTACAGTCTGGCCAGAATATTTTTTGGCGCTGATTTTTTGTCTTTTGGTAGCTTTAGTTCAATCACAGTGTCACCGATTGGTGGTTTCAACGACTTGGGCATCTTGTCTGGGATGATGGTGATCTTCGGCCTAATCACCCTGGCTCTTCTACCACTTCGTCTTTCACTTCAGAGTTTGGTTTTAGTTATTATCTTAGTCGCTTTGTCATTGCTCGGAGTGATAAATTTCTTTAATATCTGGGTAGTGGTTGGTTTCTTTGCGCTTTTGATGCTGCTTTTCCTGATAACTCGTGACACTTTGTTTCAGAGTGATTCAACTTTAGTGGGCGCCGAAAGTTCGCGTGTATTAATATTTGCTACCACTATAGTCTGTATAGTGAGTGCGGTGTTTGTTATTGGGGGAGATTATGCTGGCAATACTGTTAGTAAAATAGTACGAGTTGATTATGCAGAAGTGGTACCTTCGATCGAAGGTACCCTGGGGATCGCCAGGAAAGTGTTTGACGATGATCCTTTGTTGGGTATAGGTCCAAACAGATTTGCTGATGCTTGGCGAATACACAAAGACCCAGTGATCAACCAAACTGTTTTTTGGGATACAGATTTTAACGCTGGTAACGGATTTGTGTTAACACTGTTTGTTAACCTTGGATTGGTCGGGGGAGCATTGTTAATCGCTTTCCATCTTTGGTTTGTTTATTTAGGTTTCCGAATCCTGTCTCGAAATTATGTCCAAGATCCGTATTGGTATTTTGTTGGAGCAGTATCCTTCTCCTCAGCCTTTTTCATTTGGGCCATGTCTTATGTCTACACTCCAGGTGCCGCGATACTACTATTGGGTGCAGTTTTCACTGGTTTGACCTTCGTCTCGGCTAGTGCGCTTTTACCTAAAATGAATAAGTCCATACCATTAGTAACTAACCGAAGAAGAGGTTTTTTCATGATGGCAATCGTTATCATTATCATCTCAAATCTTTGCGTGTCTCTACTTTCTGTCGGTAAGCAGTATGTTGCTGAAGCGAGCTTCACAGAAGCTCAGGCCACCTCTCCTTCAGTGGCAGAATTTGAAAAAGTGGCCACAGATGCTTTCCAAATGTATCCTGACGATCGTTTTGCTAGTCTGCGCGCCCAGATTCAACTTATGAATCTAAACGCATTATTAAACGTACAGAATCCAACCGAGGAAGACCAGCAGCGTTTTCTAAGTATTGTTGAGCAGGCACAGATATTTGTAGACCAGGCTTTGTCTCAAGACAACACTAATCCAGACAATCATGCAATTTTGGCTGGGGTGTACAGTGGTCTTGCTGTAGCTGGAGTTAGTGGTGCCAAGGAAAGGGCACTAGCTGCTTTAGAGGAAGCAACAACATTAGATCCACAAAATCCTGGCTATCACTTGATAGCGGCACAGATGTTGGCTCGGATTGGTGATATAGACTTGGCCCGAAGTGAAATAACAGAGTCATTAAAACTAAAGCCAAACTATACCGAGGCACTTTTCCTTTCAGCTCAGATAGATATAAAAGAAGGGAAAACTGAATCAGCGATTGTCACCACAAAATCAATAATCACCCTGGAACCAAGAAATCCAACCAGATACTTCCAGCTTGGTATGTTGCTATCTTCAGTTCAAAACTATGATGAAGCTGTTCTTGCGTTGGAGACGGCAATTAGACTGGACCCTCAGTACGCTAATGCCCGCTACTTGTTGGCCCTGGCTCATCTATATTCTGGTAAACAAAGTGAAGCTTTGGAACAGTTGCAAATAGTGGCTGTTACTAATTCTGAGAACAAAGAGCTATTAAACCTTATTCAGAAAGTAGAGTCTGGTGACTTAAACATCGCTCCCGAGCTAGGATTGGATACTCCTGTTAGTGAGGTATCACCTGCCGGAAATTCGGTTGACTACGAGACAAGCAAAAGGGCGGAAGAGACAGATTTGATTTCTACCATAAATACAATTAGTAACCCACCCGAACGAACCGAAGAAGTTATTCCAGAAGAGCCACTTGAAGAAATTACCACTACATTAGAAGAAACCGAACCCGAAGTGACAGAGTAATAGTCTTTTATGGTAAAGCGAGTGATTAATTTTGTGTACCAAGAAGTACGCGGTCTGCACCAGGCCGCGTATATCATTGCGCTTTTTTCAGTTGGTTCACAAATATTAGCAATCGTGCGAGATCGACTGCTGGCCCATACTTTTGGGGCAGGTTTTGAGCTAGATCTTTATTACGCAGCTTTCCGCATACCAGACTTATTATTTGTGTTGTTTGCTTCGGTACTTTCGATATACGTACTTCTTCCATTTGTAAACAAGTATACAGAGACAGAAGATAAAAAAGCGGGTGCGGAAGTATTAAGTCAAGTATTTACTTTGTTTTTGTGTGTCTATGTGTTGGTGGCTGGCCTCTTGGCTCTAACAGCCACTTGGTACGTTCCACACTTGTTTCCTGGTTTTGTCGGTGATTATGAAACTTTGGTAACGTTACTTCAGATACTTTTGCTCCAACCATTCTTACTTGGCTTGTCTAGTTTGTGTGGAGTTGTCACTCAAATGAATCACCGGTTTATTTTGTATGCCCTCAGTCCGCTTTTATACAACATTGGTATCATTTCAGGGATCGTTTTTTTGTATCCTGTCATTGGTATGTATGGACTAGCGGTTGGTGTGGTAGTTGGCGCATTTGGCCATTTGTTGATCCAATTACCGTTTATAATCACCAGCGAATATACTTTTGTGGTTGCTCCACGTATTAAATGGCGCTTGATATCAAGCATCCTAGCGGTGTCAGTACCGAGAGCTCTAACTTTGTCGGTCAATCAAATTGTTCTTTTGGTGCTTGTTGGGATTGCTTCCGGTATGGCAGTTGGTTCGGTATCTGTTTTTCAGTTTGCTTTTAATCTCCAATCGGTACCCCTCGCAGTAATTGGTATGAGTTATTCAGTAGCGGCTTTCCCAACCTTGTCTTATCTCTATTCTAAGAGTGATCATGAAGGTTTCAACTTACAGCTCCTAACCGCTCTTAGACATATTATATTTTGGTCTGTCCCAGTCATTGGCTTGGTCGTGGTATTGCGCGCTCAGATAGTCAGAGTTCTGCTTGGTAGCGGGGAATTTGACTGGGGTGATACTCGTTTGACTGCGGCCGTACTAGCTATTTTCGTGATTTCACTGTTTGCTCAGGCGATTCTTCTGCTTTTGATCAGAGCCTTTTATGCGGGAGGCCGAACTAAGTTACCGCTCTTGGTTGCTTTATTGGGTGGAGGTGCTTCTGTTGCCTTCGCTTATGTATTAAAAAATATTTACGTAAGTAATTTTAATTTTCAGATATTACTAAAGGATGTTTTTCGGTTAAATGACGTGCCAGGGTCCGAGATTCTAGTCTTAGCACTAGCTTTTATCGCTGGTCAATTTATCCAGCTAGTACTTCTTCTGGCTATTTCTAGACGTACGTTCAAAGTGAGCTATCGTCCTCTTATTAAGCTCACAACCCAGGCAATACTGGCCTCGTTTGCAGGTGCAATATCTTCATACGTCACACTCTCGTTTATTGTTGACGGGGTAAACAAAGAGACTTTTTTGGGAATTATGTTGCAGGGTCTGACGGCCTTTATTATGGGTCTGATTGCTGTTGTGCTTACTTACTTGGCTTTTAATTCACCAGAACTAAAAGAAATATACCGATCATTCCACACTAAGATTTTCAAAACAGACATCATAGCTCCGCAAGATAATTAGACTAGCCTTTTTCCTCAACTAAGGTAGAGTAGGGCAACTATTTACTATGCAAATCAGAAATTTCAGTATTATTGCGCACATCGACCACGGTAAGTCCACTTTGGCTGACCGTATGTTGGAAGTGACCAAAACTGTCGAAGCTCGAAAAATGAAGGAACAGGTCTTGGATTCAATGGACTTAGAGAGAGAGCGGGGGATCACTATCAAAATGCAACCAGTTCGCATGGTTTACCGATCACCGGCATCTCCAGCAGATGAATACGAATTTAATTTAATCGATACTCCTGGTCACATAGATTTCTCCTACGAAGTTTCAAGAGCTCTGCAGGCAGTGGAAGGGGTTTTGCTTCTAGTCGACAGTACTCAAGGAATACAGGCTCAGACTCTAACTACCCTCCAGATGGCCAAAGATTTAGGTTTGACAATTATCCCTGTTCTTACCAAAACAGACGTACCTCACTCGCGACCAGATGAAGTCGGAGAAGAAGTAATCAGACTTCTTGGCTGTACCAGAGAAGATATGATGTTGGTCTCAGGTAAGACTGGAGCTGGGGTACCAGAGCTACTAGAAGCTATTAGACTACGAATTCCGCCTCCAACCCCGAGTAAATTAGATACTTACCGAGGTCTTATATTTGATTTTCAGTATTCAAATCATCGCGGGATTATCGTTTTTATGCGAGTTTTTGATGGGGAAGTAAAGAAAGGTGATGTACTTAGATTTGCTGCTAGCAAAAGAACTTTTACGGCGCTTGAAGTAGGAGTAGTTAAGCCAGAAGAAATGCCTGTAGCATCACTAGGGGCTGGTGAAATTGGCTACATAGTGACTGGATTAAAGGAGCCGGGAGTAGCTGGAGTAGGAGATACTCTAATGCGTGAAAAAGGAACAGCAGATCCACTGGTGGGGTATCAGCTGGCTAAGCCAGTAGTCTGGTCATCGATCTTTCCTGACAATCAAGATGACTTCACTCAGCTAAGACAGGCTCTTGATAGACTGCAACTTTCCGACTCGTCACTTTCTTATGAAGAAGAGTCTTCTGGAGTGTTAGGTAGGGGTTTTCGCTGTGGCTTCTTGGGTATGCTCCACATGGAAATAATTACTGAGCGACTTAGGCGAGAATTTAATATCGATATTATTGTGACCGCGCCTTCAATTTCTTACGAAGTCACTTGGTCAGACGGAAAAGTAGAGAATATCTACGCTGCTAATCGCTTTCCAGAGCATGGTCAAAACGTTACTGTTCGCGAGCCCTGGATACTTGGCCAAATCATCCTCCCTCCAGACTATATGGGCAATATAATGACCCTACTATATGAGCACGAGGGAAGTGTAATTGATACCGAAGTCTTTAAAGATGGAAGAACGTTGTTAGCCATAGAAATGCCCTTAAGAGAACTTATGCGCGGTTTCTTCGATCGTCTTAAGAATGCTAGTAGTGGGTATGCCTCGCTCTCATACGAAATAGCCGAAATGCGTTCTGCGACCGTGACCAAGTTAGAGGTTTTGGTGGCTGAAGAGACCGTACCTGCTTTTTCTCGAGTGGTTGGTATTGCTCGAGCTGAAATAGACGCTAAAGCGATTACGGAAAAACTGTTCAATACCTTACCAAAGCAACAATTTCCAGTGAAGATTCAAGCAAAAGTGATGGGAAAGATTATTGCCACTAAGAAAATTTCTGCAGTACGTAAAGATGTTACTGCGCACTTGTATGGAGGAGATGTATCTCGAAAAAATAAACTTAGAGATAAACAAAAGAAGGGTAAGGCCAAAGCTCTCGAATTTGGAAAGGTCCATATCCCTTCGGAAGTTTTCATGAAAATGATGCGTGAGTAAATGTCCGAAGGGCATATTCGCGACCAAATTTTCAAGGACGGAAAGGACTGTGAAAATGGAAGTACCCTTGTGGTGAACGTACGTCCGAATTTGCCCCTTTCCTAGGGCAAATTCCTGGACGCGCGTGATTAGGTAAAACAGAACCACTTCTTTAAATAATCATAGAATATGCTTTCCTCCCCTTTCCTAGGCCACGCCCCAACAGCATCTCCATTTTTATAGTCGAATAAGTTCTCCTCAAAATTAGGGTACTTCCTGGACGCGCGTTGTTCCTTGAAAAAACCCGAGGTTAGACCTCGGGAATTTCTTTCTTTTAGACTTAAAACAATCCGCTACCGCCAGAGTAGGCAAAGATCATACTGATAACAATCAGGATGGCGATTACTCCCCATACCCACTTGATAGCCTTCTTGGTTCGTCTATGAAATAAAAAACTCATGTCCGATATTGTACCTGATTGGCACAAATAGGAAAAGAGCATAGTTTTCAGGTACAATAATAGTAATGTTTGATTTTCACCAAAAAAGAAAATTAAGAGGCATTATCAATTCACCTTATACTCAAGGGACTATTTTGGCGGTAGCTTTGTTGATTGGTTGGAGCGCCTACGTTCGTTATGATATAGCCATGGAAATGTTAGCCAGGAGAGAGCTGGCAGAGCAGCAGGCTACTGCTCTAGAGTCTCATAAGCAGGAGTTAGAGGAGAAGGTTGAATATTTATCAAGTGAGAGGGGTATAGAGGCTGAAATGCGGCGCCAATTTGACGTTGCATTGCCTGGGGAACAAGTCGTAGTGATTGTCGATGATGATAGCGAAACTGAAATAATGCCGTTGTCTAGCAGTACTAATGATGAGGACAGTAAATGGTATCAGTTCTGGCGTTAAACTGATATACTGTTAAACATTAAGATTTAATTTTCAATTATGGATACTCCAGAAACAAACAAAGAGGGAGGAGCAGTAGTGATTTATAGTACTCCGGTGTGTCATTTTTGCCATGCTGCTAAGGAATTTTTTTCTGAAAATGGTGTGGAATACACTGAGCACGATGTTGCCGCGGATACAGATAAGCGCCAGGAAATGATCGATATGACTGGTCAAATGGGCGTCCCGGTGATCCAGATCGGTAACGATGTAGTTATTGGTTTCGATGAACCAAAAGTTAAGGAACTGCTTGGTCTATAAGATAGGTTTGTGACTCTAAAAAGGCCGGCCCCTGGGCCCGGCCTTTTTAGAGAATCATGATAAAATACTTATACAAGTATGGAAGAATTTGAACCAAGTAAATTTACTAGCAAGGTTTTTAAGGTCACTTTTGGTATTTTGCTGTTAGTGCTAGTGGTGACCCAGACCCCTCTTGGCGGTGTCTTCGGCACCGCCTCCGCCGGTGTCTACCAATCAACAGTCGGACTTCTTCGCATCAACACCGGCGGACTCACACTCGACGATGGGCTAGTTGGACACTGGACGTTTGACGGACCTGTGACCACATCTTCTATTACTGGTGATAGAAGTCTGAGTGATAACGATGGTAATCTTGGTACTTCTACTGAATCTTCCCCCTCTGTGACTGTTGGTAAAATCGGCCAAGCTTTATCGTTTGATGGGGTGGATGATTTGGTTGATTTAGGGAGTCCTACCGAGCTCGATAACCTATCCGCTTTTACTTATAGTGCATGGATATATCCTACTGGCTGGGGAGTGGGTAACGGTGGTCATATTATGTCGATTTGTAGTAATGCTAGTCCTCGTTGTAGTAATATTCATGTTCAATTTAGGCTTTATAATGAAGGGGGTCAACAATCACTTAGAGCCTATGTGCAAAATGATACTAGTCATTCATCTACAAATGCAGCTAATGAATCAATAACACTTAACGAATGGCAACATGTTTTAATGACCTATGATGATTCAGGAGATAAAGTAATCCGTCTTTACCTAAATGGTACTGAATTAAACTATAGTACTCAAACAGCCGGAGTGGGAGATATGGTAGTCTTTTCTACAGATATCTGGAGTATAGGGTTTGGGAACACCGTCAGAGCATTTGATGGAAAGATAGACGATGTACGAGTGTATGATAGGGTTCTTTCTTCGGAGGAAGCCGCTAGGCTATATCAGTTAGGTGAAGGGGTGGGAATAGCCACGACCCACTCAGCTGGTTCTTTATCAGACGGCCTCCTTGGTCATTATACGTTTGATGGGCAGGATATGGACTTAGCTAATGCGTCAGGGGAGATTCTAGACAAAAGTGGTAATTCGAACATTGGCAACTGGGTTAATCATTCCAAAAGTACAGTTATTGGTAAGGTGGGTCAGGCAATAGATTTCGATGGGGTAAATGATTACATTAGTCTTGGACAGGATGCGGATATTTTAGATGTGATGACAAATGATTCCGAGGGTACGCTTTGTTCATGGTTCAATACAGATGTTCTGTCTGCTACGTCAGCGGAAGATTACTCTATATTTTCAATGATGTATATTGGTGGTACTCAATCCATCTTTTCTATTAGTGCTGCCTGGGGAGTCGAAACTTTAAGATTTAGGGGTGGTAATGCTTACTTATACACAGACGCACTGCTTGGAGATCTAAATATTCAGATAAATCGTTGGTACCACACCTGTGTCACGAATACGGTTATTGATAGTACCAACAGTACCGCTACTTTTTATCTGGATGGGGTAAGGGTGGGGACTGCATCACTGGATCGAACTAGATTTCCTGATCCAGGAGAAGATGGAAATGTTTTGATTGGAGCCTTCAATGCCGGTGCTAGTCAAAGGTTTAACGGTACCTTAGATGATATGAGAATATACAATCGTGTACTTTCAGATATTGAAGTTCAACATCTTTATCAACAAGGTGTGCCAACTAAAATCGCCACAACTTTACCTAGCGGTTCTTTAGCTACTGGACTAGTCGGACACTGGACTTTTGATGGTTCAGATATGGATTTGTCTAATAGTACCGGTGAGGTATCGGATTCGAGTGGTACTAATACAGGTAATTGGATAGGTCATACCAACACCACTGCTATCGGTAAAATCGGCCAAGCTATTAAGTTTGATGGAATAGATGACTATGTAGATGTTGGCAATATTAATGTTGATGGAGCCATGACTACGTCTGCTTGGGTGTACTTAGATACGGCAAATTCCGGAAGTTATGCAACATTTGGAAAGAGTTTTACTACCTATCAAATTTTTATCGATTCTAATAATAAAATTCACTTACAGACTAATAGTGGTTCTGGTTGCAATGTACCTTCTACGGGAGTAGTTTCCGCTTTTGAGTGGCATCATACGGTAGTAACCTGGTCTACTACTAATGGTGCCACTTTTTATATAGATGGTGAGCCTTCGGGTAATTCGAGTGGGAGTTGCGCTAATGAAATTAATAATTCTTCTACGGTATTGAAAATAGGGGCTGCGGCCGGTACCCCGGACAAGTTTATGAATGGAAAAATCGACGATGCTCGCATGTACGATAGAGAATTATCGGCTGATGAAGTGCGTCAACTATACCAACAAGCTAGGTGATACATTGTAGTTAATATATAAAAGGCGAGTTGATGACTCGCCTTTGTATAGGTGTGCTTATTTAAACGATGACAATCTTTTTTCAAAGTGCTGGTAGTCTGAGATACTCTCAAACCTTCCACCCCAAGTCCAGCCTTTATCTTCAAATACGCTAAGTATTACTCCTTCTTCGTATATAGCTCCCTTAGCTTCGGGCTTGTATTTTGCATTAGTAGGAAAGTTATTGTTGCCAATTACACAAGGATTAGTGAATGGATTAATATCAATGGCTACGTAATCAACGCAAGAGTGAGGAGAAAGTCTGTTGGTACCATCATCAATGGTACGGAAATTAAATGCAGAGGTATTGTTGTCAGCCATTGAAGCATTGTCATCCCAGTTATATTTTGAGATCGGGATAATTTTTTCAATTGGTACACTAAACAAAAATAGTGTCTCAAAAATTTCACGAATCTCTATAGCTGCAATAATCGGAACTACTAATTGACCGGTATGAACTTTGCCATCGTACCCAAAGTGTTCGACTGAAAGTAATTGTAAGCCTTTGACTATCTCTGGATAAGCTTTTGAACCCCGTAAAGCTTCTTCGAATGTTATCATTTGGATCACCTCTATTGTGCTTGCCTAATACTTTAATAGCACATTGAACAGAATTTACAAATTAAAAGCTTCATATAATCTATTTTTCCCTTCAGAAAAGAAGAGAAAACATGCTTCGGTCTGGCACACAGGTGTGTTTACCCACTTATTTTCACATTAAATTTATTGTATAATTGAGCCATGAAACAGAAAGACATTGAAGGTCTAATAAGTCGGTGGCAAGGAAATGGGGTGGTTACTCCTGAGCAAGCCAACTACATGTTGCAAGACCTAAAAACATCGACATCAGAGCAGTCTGGTAAAAAGCTCATCACTATAGTTTCTTTGGTCGGTGCAGCGGTTTTAACCGCTGGTGTTTTATTAATAATCGCATCAAATTGGACTTATCTAGGTAAGACCGTCCAGCTTTTGTTGGCCCTGCTTTTGCCTGTAATTCCGCTTAGTGTTGCATACTACATGGTTGAGGTTAGGCAGAGTGAATCAGTTTTGTCTCGCGTAGCTAACGTGTTCGGAGTGGGTCTCATAGGTGGCGCTCTTTCGCTCATTGGACAAATTTATCACCTTGAATCTGGCTATACGACGTTAATGTTTTTCTGGTTACTCCTAAGTATGCCGTTTATATTTGTTTTCAGGAGGCCTGAGAATGTAGGCATTTCATCTGTTCTGGGTGGATTGGCGATTTTTACCTGTATTATTGAGTGGTTTGATGACTGGTGGCTAGATGAACAGTCTTTTACCATCACTATCACAGTCGTTTTTGCGGCCTACTGTCTACTACTATACCTTGTCGGGAAATCTCTCAGAAACTCTGTTGTTTAGGGAAGTGGAGCTGGGGTGCTCAGACTTCTGAGTGCATCGGTTGCTACAGTGACACTCTTTGTGACTACATTTGAATTTTATGCAAGACTCGTTACTGATTCAGGATACAGAGAATCGGGATGGATTCCTTTGTCTATCGTGTTCAACCTTTTCTTCATAGGATTTTTGGTTTTTGTGCTTGTTCAAGCTATTAAGTATCAGGAAGAAAGATTGGTGTATGGAGCTGTTCGTATGATGTTCATATATGTCATTGTTAAGTACTTCACGCTCTTCTCAGGAATACTGGATACAGGTTTATTGTTTGTTGTTGGTGGAATCATGTTCATAGCTGGTGCGTGGTATCTAGAAAAAAATAAACAGAAGTTGATGGTTTTGATGCAAAATACTGAACCGCCCACTAGTAATATTGATTCAGGTTTTTCTCCTCAGAATGTAAACAGACAGGACTATGAATAAACATAAAGTTTTCTTTGGATCGGTAATTTTTCTGGTCTTAGTGTTGGCAGGATTTATATTTGTGCAAGAGCGCATAGTGTCTACGGGTACTGAAGTTATTTTAGAGACTAGGCCAGTTGACCCTAGGGATCTGTTTCGAGGTGAATACGTTATTCTCCGCTACAAAATTGAAAACGACTCTTTAGTGAACGATGAAATTTCTAACAATGACCTAACTGATGGTAACTCAGTTTACGTTAGACTGGCTGTCGATAACAATAAAATTGCGTCTATTGCTGAGGTGAGTAAATTTAGACCAGATTTTTCCAACGGTTTGTGGATGAGAGGTGAAGTAGATGGCAGAAGGGTCAGGTTCCCTGATTTAGAACAATACTTTGTGCCAGAAGGTGCTGGTACGCCTATAGAGAGGTTAAGAAACGATGTATATGTAAAAGTGAGTATCTTAGACGGAGAAGCAAGAGTTGTCGGTCTTTTGGACAAGAATCTTGATGAAATTGATGTTTATGATTATAGAGAGAAGGACTAATTGTTTCAACATATCGTTCCAGGGATATAGCTTTCAGTGTTTACATGATACATGTGGTACTTTTTGTATTGTGTAATGAATGGCGAAGCAAACCAAAAATCCCTTTCAATAAGAAAGTTCATGTTGAGCATGGCTTTCGGACAAAGTAAATATTATGTCGATTCTCTTTCCGAGAACACCAAGCAAGGATTACGCCAAAAAGTGCGCCTTGGCATGTTTCCCGGCCAAGCACCCGAGGGGTACATGAACGATGTGCGCACCAAAACGATTGTGGTACACAAGAAAAACGCAAAGACCGTTGAGTTGTGTTTTAGTGCCCCCTGCAGGAATCGAACCTACAACTGCTCGTTAGGAGTGAGCGGTTATATCCATTTAACTAAAGGGGCTTAAGTATTCAATTGTAACCAATAGGTTCGATTCCAACGGAATCTATCTCTACGAGATCAGTATAGGTTATCACCATTTTATTTCCTTACGTCATAAAATGCTAGTTAACCTTCTGAAAAAGTCTCCCAGTCTTTTTCAGCCTACAATGCCCGCTCTGAGTGAGCGGTTATATCCATTTAACTAAAGGGGCGGATGTGGAATAGAGTAGCATAAACAGAAATTTCGTCACCTCGGCTTGTTATAATACATAATATGGTACCCGACAAAGATGAACATCAGTTGCTGCAGGAACTCTTATTAGAGAATCAACGTCTGTTGACTGAAAATAATCAGATTATAAAAAAACTAAATCGTCGTTCAATATGGTCTTTCTGGTTTAGAGTGGTTTGGTTTTTGATTATAATCGGCGCACCGTTTCTTGTTTACTTTTATATTATTGAGCCATATTTCACCTCATTGGGGTCATCTTTTGCCACTTTTCAAACCGGCCTTCAGGAAGTGCCGGGATGGAAGCAGTTTTATGAAGCAATGAGAGGAGAGTATGGTGGGGGAGAATAGATTGAAATTATTATAAAAACCGGTACAATACCCCCACCTATTCAATAAATGAAACCCTGCTTGGGTAGCTCAGTTGGTAGAGCATTCGCCTGAAGAGCGAAGGGTCAGCAGTTCGAGCCTGCTCCCAAGCACAAACGTACAGCCTATATGCTCCGCATATAGGCTGTTTTCGTTTGTAGCTTGGAAGCAGGCTCGAAGCCGAGTCGCGATAAAGTCCGCTGGCGGAGCCGAGGAACGCGACGAGTGGAGGTCAATGGAACGAGCTATATTATGAGTTTACGAAGAAAATAGCCGTGAGAGTGACCGAGCCTGCTCCTGGCTTGAACGGAATAATACTTTATGCTGTAATACAGATCGTTTAATCATAGTGGTGGCGTAAATGTTTAAATACCAAGATTTACAGTGTTATGACATATTTGGTAGACGTACCCTAATGATAAAAGGCAGAATATTGTTCTTTTTCGGGGGTTGTCACCATAGTCCAGCGTGGGGTACACGCATACAACCAGCAGTAGTTGAAACAGGAGTGGGTATTTTTTTTATAACCCATATATCGTGTATATCACAAATTAGTTAGTCAGAGGTATCTTACAATGTCAATTTGTAAGGAAGTCGGTGATAATGCAGTAAAGGTATCTCAAGAGGTATATGTAAGTGATGTGCGAATCTACGACAAATCTGGCAGAGGAAGTGTCACGTTCACAGGATTCGTAACAATTATTGAAGAGGGTATGATAAGGTTTCGCTATGGTGTTAATCAGGGCTTAGTGTTAGTTCCTGTGACAACCGGTGACGATCGAAGGGTATATATCAGCTACCCTGACGCTTATCCCGAACGACACAACTAGTTGTAAAACCGGTCCTAAGTGGACCGGTTTACTTTATTTATGTCCTGCGTTACTTCTCACTTTAAGCTGAGTAGTACGATGCTTGTCTAGTTTTGGCAGTTTGATTTCTAGTAGACCGTGTTTCTCCTGAGCCTCTGCCTCATCGATAGCAACTTCTTCCGGTAGGAGAAGTGTGCGAGAAAAACTTCCCCAGAATAGTTCTCGATGGAAGTAACCATCGTCATGCGCTTCTTGGTATTCGTCACGTACGCCACGGATTGTGACCATATCTCTAGTTATAGATATCTCTAGGTCTGCCGGGCTCACACCAGCCACCAACGCTCGGATTACGATTGTGTCGTCTGTTTGGTACATATCTACGGGAAGTTCGCCGTCTTGTTGAGTGTCTGGAGCATCCTCTTCTTCTGCCCAGTTTTCATCGGTTTCTTCATCAGCAACGGCAAGCTCATCTTCGTCTCCAAATTGATGTTCGTCGTCAAGAATTCTGTCGTAGTCTTCAGACTGTCCGCCAGTTAGTCGTTCTAAAAATGATGGTTTTTTCATGATAATTGTTGTTGAAGATTATGGTTGCGTTCGAGGATTTTGATTTTTTCAAATAAAAGAAACAAGATGATGATGCCCATCCAGACGAAGAGGAAAACTATTAGGATGGTTCCTCCACTTGCATCCATTATAAAAAAGTTGAATAAAGCGTGCAATACGATAGCCATGAATAACCCAAATGTACCAGCTATTACCTGGGTTAATTTGGACCGGTAATAAGTTAGAGCAAGGAAGACTCCTACCGTACCAGAGGCTAATACATGAAGCAGGGTGGCACCCATAAATCTAAATCCTCCGGTTAGAGCCGAATTAAAGTAGTCGCCAGCATCGAGCGGGTTAAAAATAAACAAGGCGTTTTCTAGGGCCGCAAAGCCCAAAGCCAGTACCACCATATAAATGACCATGTCTATTGGTTCGTCGACTTCACGGTTCCAGAAAATTAATGCTAGAGCCGCTGCGTATTTCATCATCTCTTCAATCGCTACCCAGATTATCATTACATCGAAATCAACGTATAGATCGACAGCGACTTTTTGCAGAGGTAGGGCAATCGGTACTACGGCCATACCAGCGATAAACGCTATGGCAATTAAGAAGTATGGTTCTGGCTTATTTGCATCTTCTCTCAGCCAAAACCACACCCAAAACAAAGCTGGTATCAGACCAGCTAAGAAAGCGATAGCAAAGTTTGTCGACTCCATGCTGTTTATTATTGTACCAGAGGTTTACCGGAGTAGTGGGGAGTTTCCAAGTTTTGTACTATTCACCAATCGGCCACTTTGCAACCATAAGAATGTCATGGTCTTTCAATTCTTTTGGAAGCTCTTGCCAGATTGTTTCTGTGACAAATGGCATGAAAGGGTGGAGGGTCTTAAGTGAAGCAACTAGACATTCTTTTAGTACGTATTGCCTTGCGTATTTTTCTGACATATTGTCCCCGTTAAGAATGTCTTTGGATTCCTCGAGAACTTTATCAGCTAACTCGTGCCAAACGTAGTGGTAAGCTTTTTCTGCGCCAAGATAAAGACTGAACCTTTCAATATCTTCTGTGACTTCTAGAATGTTTTTTCTAAGGTCAGTTAATATTTCGTTATCTCTCTTGGTTAGTTCTGGAGTTTGTCTCCAGTCAGCATCATCGATGCTGGTCAGGATAAATCGACTAATATTCCAAACCTTGTTAGCAAACTTTTTGTAGGCGCGGATTTTGTCTTCGGAAAGAGGTACGTCATTACCCGGAGCAGCTCCGACTATCAGCGACAGGCGAGTTGCATCGGCACCGAACTTTTCAATCATGTTGAGTGGATCAATGACGTTGCCAATTGATTTACTCATTTTCTTCCCTTTTTCATCACGGACTAGTCCGTGCAAGTATACATTTTTAAACGGTACTTGTCCGAGGTGGTAAGTACTCATCAAAATCATTCGAGCTACCCAGAAGAAAATAATATCATAACCGGTTTCTAGTACTGTAGTTGGGTGGTAGGTTTTTAGGTCGTCTGTTTGTTCTGGCCAACCCAGGGTAGAGAAAGTCCACAGTCCAGATGAGAACCAAGTGTCTAGAGTATCGGATTCTTGCTCCCAATCAGCGCCTGGAGATTGTATTTGTACTTTAGTCTCACCATCTTTGTACCAGGCTGGGATGCGGTGTCCGTACCAAATTTGGCGTGAAATACACCAGTCATTCAAATTTTCAATCCAGTTAAAATATACTCGCTTGAAGCGTTCAGGAAAAATATCAGTATCGCCGTTTTCAACAGCTTTGATCATCAGTTCTTTCAAAGTTACTTCACTACCACTTTCTATGCCGGTTATTTCTGAGTGCTTGAGGGTGAATTTCTTATTGACATCAATCCACCACTGAAGTTTGGGCAGTGGTTCAACGATTCCTCCAGTTCGCTCGGCCGTTGCTATGTTTTGAATAGTGTCTTCGATTTTTTCTAAAAGGCCTTCTTCTTCAAGCCACTTAACCACCTCCGCTCGAGCCGCTTCAACCTTCAAGTTATTGAGTCGTCCGGCCACGGTCATTTTGGCGTATTCGTTTATCACTTGGGGCCGGCGGATGATATTAGATCGGTCGGCTATATCCCAGTCGATTTTACTATGGGCAGGGGTGACGCCGACCGCGCCAGTACCGAACTCAGGATCAACTTCCGTATCAGCCACGACAGTAACACTCACCGGCACATCGCAAAAAACAAAATCAAAAGTCTGCCCAATGTATTTTTGGTAGCGTTTATCGTCTGGGTTTACCGCTACCGCTGTGTCTCCAACTTTGGTTTCTGGTCTGGTAGTAGCGATGGTAATAGGAAACTCCTTGTTGTATTTAAAAGTATAAAGCTTACCTTGGCGTTCCTCATGGACTATTTCGTCATCAGATATTGTAGTTTGGCCTTTTGGGTCCCAGTTTACGATGCGGTCGGCCCGGTAGATGAGCTGGTCGTTGTACATATTTACAAAGGCAGTCATTACAGCTTTGTAGCGCTGGTCATCTAAAGTAAAAGCGTAACGTGACCAATCAAGACTAGAACCCATCTTTTTTATTTGATTCACAATAGTAGCCTTACTATCTTCAACAAAAACATCCACTCGCTTCAGGAATTCTTCTCGGCCTAAATCATGCCGACTTTTCTTTTCTTCTTTTGAGACAAGCTTTTCAACTTTTGATTGAGTAGCAATAGCAGCTGAGTCTGTCCCTGGGATCCAGAGAGTGCGCTTACCTTGCATTCGATTGTATCTAACTAGAATATCTTCAACCGCGAGCATAGCGGCGTGGCCCATGTGGAGGATGCCGGTCACATTAGGAGGTGGTAGGACAATTGAAAAAGTCTCAGCATCTCTATCAGCTATACCATCTTCGACACATTTGTCTGGATTAAAGTAACCAGAGTCTTCCCACATCTTGTACAGTGAGTTTTCGTGATTAACTGGATTGTATGGAGACAAGAAAATCTCCGGTATGTTTGGTTGTTGTTTTTCCTCCATATATCAAGCGATATTAACACGAAAAAACATTAGTATAAACCCGTCTTTTCTGCCTAAGCTAAAGAGCGATTTCCGTCAGCCCGAATTACATCTGTCCCAGTGGGGAGTAGTGCACTACTAGCTCGAGCGTGCCCAGCTAAGCCGATCATTATGCTGTTGTCGGTCGAGAGTCCGGGCTGGGGGAAGTAGACAGTTACTTCAGGATACTCAGCAAGAAGAGCCGTTTCCATCATACGCTTCATGTGGGTGTTGGCACTGACCCCACCGCCAACGATTAAAGTTTTAGCTCCGTATTCTTCAATGGCAGACACTGTCTTTTTTATCAACACAGCCGTAACGGCATTTTCAAAATCTCTAGCGATGGCAGATCTATCATCATCAGATAAAATTTTCCCCTCTACTGCATAGCGGACTGCGGTCTTCAGGCCAGAGAAAGAAAAGTCTAGGTCTTTTGAGTGCAGCATAGGAGAGGGAAGGCTGGCAAACTCGGGTAGATTTCTTTTTCTAGCTTCTCCTGCCAGTCTGGCGACTTCTGGTCCTCCCGGATAGGGGACTCCAATTAGCCGAGCTACTTTATCGTACGCTTCACCTACGGCATCGTCTCTTGTCTGTCCCACTTTTTCATAATTACTCCAATCTTTCATTAAAATCAGTTCGGTGTGACCGCCAGAGATTAAGAGTGATATGGAAGGGAAGGTAATATCGGAAAGTTGATTGTCACGATCAGCATCGTATACACTAGCCAGAATGTGGCCCTCCATGTGATTTATTCCAACCACAGATGTGTTCCAGAGCAGACCGATCGCTTTAGCAAAATTTACCCCGACCCAAAGAGCTGGCTCGAGCCCAGGGCCGTTGGTTACCGCAATCAGGTTAATTTCTGGAACTCCATTTTTCTTATGAAAATCCAAGAGTAGATCAGCTAGTCCGGGTTCGCGGTCTAGAAGGGTGCGAATTTTATTTTCAAGATTGGTATCAATTTCGTCATCTGGTTCTTCGGTTTCTACGTCTGCTTCTTCGAGAGCTTTTTCAAGCATGGGTACAATCGTTCGGGCGTGCTCACGTTTAGCAAGCGCAGGGAAAACACCACCGTATTCGGCGTGGACATCAATCTGTGACCAGAGCGCATCACCCAAGATCTCATAGGTAGCATGAGGAAATTCCCCCTCTGCCTTGAGGAAGGTAAGGGCGGTCTCGTCGCATGAAGTCTCGATCGATAAAATAATCATTGCGCTACTATACAGAAGATATTGCCAGAGTGCAAAAGTGTGGTACCGTAGGAAATGTTGCAAACAAAGAAGGCTAGGTAATAATTAAAGGTCCTATGGACAGTCAATCTAAGAAGCCTAACTTTGTTTATGTCTTTGTTTTTATATAAAAGTAAATGGGAGATCAGCAAATGAATCAACCAGAATGCTAGCTGCGTGTTTGTGCCCACCACCTCCGTATTTTTTAGCAATTTCACCTACGTCAACCTCACCTTTGCTTCTGAGGGAAACGTGAACTTTTCCTAAATTACGATAGTACACGATACCTAAGGGTGCACCACCGTCCTTTTCGTTAATTTCGGCAAGATGGCTACCTAGAATTGAGCGGTATGTTCTAGAGACGTTCATCGCCCATATTTCGTAGCCTTCAAACAGTACGCGCTCTTTATACTGAAGTAGATCTTCAACTAACTTATCTTCAAACCGGGCAATAGTACGTCCTGTGTTTAGGTGTGCTTGTAAAAAATCTGCGTCTTTTAGTTTTTCTACCAACTCGTCCCAGACTTCAAAAGTTGAGTCATATTCTCTTAAGGCTGCATTGTATTCACGGTTGTGAGGGAGCTTCATATTCCAGAGATCATGATCTTCTATGTATTCGAGTAGGGGAGGAACAGGCGACTCAGGGTGAAAGTATTTCCAAGACAAGACTGCCCCAGAATGTTCCAAATCAAAAATATTATCAGGGAAACTCGTCACAGATTCTTCAGAGCTTTTATGATGATCGATTACTAGGACAGATTTGTTCTTGCTTATAAGCTGTTCCAGAATTTCTTTGCAAAAACTATAATCTAGTATGTATATTTCCTTGTTCTCTAGACCAGCTGGTAGTTCGGCTTGGTTTTTGCGGGGTAGGTAAGAGGCATTGTCACCAAACTTTTTCCAGGCAGCATAAGCAGAGCCGAAACCGTCGCGACACTGAGCGTGATATATAACAACAATATCTTTTAGATTCTCCATAATTTGTGACCTCTACAATGGAGATGGTGAATTAGTCTGGGGGACTTATTCACCGCTACCAGCTGATAATTCTTAATAAAAGCAATGTGACCGATACAAGACTTGAACTTGTGACCTCTACAATGTCAATGTAGCGCTCTACCAGCTGAGCTAATCGGTCGGTTTGATTGTCTGGTATTCTACACTATTTTGCCAAAGTAGACCTCTACAATGGAGATGGTGAATTAGTCTGGGGGACTTATTCACCGCTACCAGCTGAGCTAATCGGTCGGTTTGATTGTCTGGTATTCTACACTATTTTGCCAAAGTAGACCTCTACAATGGAGATGGTGAATTAGTCTGGGGGACTTATTCACCGCTACCAGCTGAGCTAATCGGTCGGTTTGATTGTCTGGTATTCTACACTATTTTGCCAAAGTAGACCTCTACAATGGAGATGGTGAATTAGTCTGGGGGACTTATTCACCGCTACCAGCTGAGCTAATCGGTCGGTTTGATTGTCTGGTATTCTACACTATTTTGCCAAAGTAGACCTCTACAATGGAGATGGTGAATTAGTCTGGGGGACTTATTCACCGCTACCAGCTGAGCTAATCGGTCTTTTAAAGACAGCGTTAGTATAACTTAAATGCAAGCTGGTGCAATTCCTATTAATTTTCAGGAGCCAGACTAAGTTTTGCTCGCTTTATGAATCCTCTAAGTATTTCCTTGGACTTTTTAATTTCATCTTCCATGATGTTTTCAAACTGATCTCTGGTGCTTTCTGTCATATCGTTTACTAATAATGATTGTCCAAAATCAATTATAAAAAACTTGCCTGTTTCGTCCACCATTATGTTCTTAGGTTTTATGTCGCCATGTAAACAATAAGTGTGCATTTTTTTAAAGAATATATCGACTTCCGACATCAACTCATCAACATCCAAATGTGAAACTATTTCTGCTATTTCAGAAGAAAACCGATTGTCTTTCATGTCGTCTATGGCCACCTCTAAATCCGAACCATTAATCAACTGCATTCCATAACATTGGATACGGCTGTTTCGGTGGTGAAAGTATGGATGTGGTACACCAATCTGTTTCAGGTGTGCGCTCTCCTCGATAACTTCGATTTCATGAATTCTTTCAACTTCTTTTATCATGTCATACTCAGCAGATGCACTTAATGTTTTTGCCGTAGGGGTCATGAGGTACTTAATAGCCATTGGTATTGTTTTGTCGCCCTTTGTGAGATTGAATTGCTTTATCTGCGCTGTCTGTCCTGACCCAAGAAAATTACCTTCTCGCGTAAGTGTGTCGGTCTCAAGCAAATGTAACATTTCTGTAAACTGCCCTTCAAATAATTCTCTAGCTTGCTCATCACCTATTTCAGTTTCGGTCACTGCTTCTTTTCTGGCTTCTAAAATCCCTTCGAGGTAATTGGTCGCTTCGTTATCCGACATATTTCTCTCCACTATTGTAGCGAGATGTCTTATTCCCAGCTCTCGGGGTAGTCTTAAAAGTAGATTATAAAAAGACTTATCATCAAAGTCCTCAAAATCATAATCAAACCTACTATTATCTGCAGAAGCAAAAGATTCCATATTTCTAGAGTATATCACTAACCTATTCTTGATAGAAATTTTGTAATTAGTAAGAAACTAGGTACTATAACGTCCTTATATACTACCTATGCAAACCAAAGACATTAGACAAACAGAAAATCAAGCTATACCGCAAACTCCATTTGCATTCTTTTGGTATGTTTCAAAGCCGTTTAAATGGTGGATGGTGACTGTGATATTTGTTGTGGTGGTTGCTTCAATTATTTCTCAAGGAGCAGTCTATTTTTTCAAACTAATTATTGACGCTGTTGAGGTGGGAGATACACAGGCTGCCTTAAAGTACGCTTTGCTTTATCCGGTAGCTGTGTTCATCGGCGAAACTATATTCCGATTGAGTGGCTATGCTGGATCAAAATGGGTTGTGGGGGTCAAAAAGTATAGTTATGACGTGCTTTCAAAGTACATTTTGAGACACAGTCACTCATACTTTTCCAATCGTTTTGCAGGTTCACTTCTAAGTAAGATTAATAACATCAATAGTGCATTTGATAGTCTCATACCAGATTTTCTATGGTCGCATCTCACAGCAATAATGTCATTGCTCATTACAATGGGATTTTTAATGATGGTCGATCCAAAATCTACCCTTATTTTCCTAGTACTTGTTATTGTATTATTTATTTATAACAATAGACTAGCTAAAACAAAATCTCTTTATTCTATGGAATCTGCAGAAGCTGCTACTGTCTACAGAGCAAGATTAATAGATGTGATTACTAATGTGCAGGCAGTTAGACAATATGTGAACTTTTCTCTTGAAGAAGAAAGAATGAAAGAGTTGTCGTCAGATCTCTATCTGAAAAATAGAAGAAGTTGGATGTACTCTGAGGCAACACGACTTTGGAACGGAGTCATATTACTTGTGTTTGCCTTGATCATGTTCTGGGTCTTGTTGAATGAGTGGAAGCAAGGGAGTGTTTCTACTGGTGACTTGGTTCTCGTTATGGCTCTTTATTCACAGATTACGGGTATGTTGGTATTCATCGGTCGAGCATTTAACGAGACCGCAAAAGGGATTGGAGAAATTAAAGAAGGACTCAATGAGCTTAGTGTGCCAATTGAAATAATTGATGCTAGAGAAGCGCCTACCTTGTTAACTGATGGAGCGACAATTGCTTGGAAACAAGTTAGATTTCGGTTTGAAGGTCAGCCGGTATTTACTGACTTTGATTTAAATATACCCAGAGGTCAGAGACTTGGTTTGGTAGGGAGGTCGGGAGCCGGTAAATCAACTTTTGTTTCACTTATGCTCAGACAGCATGATATTACGGCCGGCTCGATTGAGATTGATGGGCAGGATATTTCAAAAGTCACTCAAGATTCTTTACGACAAAATATTGCCGTAGTACCACAAGAGCCGGCCCTCTTCCACCGCTCTATTAGAGAAAACATCGCTTATGGAAAACCTTCAGCTACCGAAGAAGAATTGATTGAGGTAGCCAAGAAAGCTCAGGCTTATGATTTCATAATGTCGCTACCTGAAGGGTTTGAGACTATGGTGGGTGAGAGAGGGGTAAAGCTCTCGGGCGGGCAGAAACAACGGGTAGCGATAGCAAGAGCCATGCTAAAAGATGCCCCTATTCTTGTGCTAGACGAAGCCACCTCAGCTCTTGATAGTGAAAGTGAAGTGGCGATCCAAAAGGCTTTGGAGACCCTGATGGAGGGCCGGACGGTTATCGCTATTGCACACCGACTCTCGACCTTACGAAAGATGGACCGAATAATCGTGATGGAAAATGGAAAAATTATTGAAGACGGTGAACATAATAAGCTTTCAAAAGCTGGCGGAACTTACGAAAGACTGTGGAACCACCAAGCCGGAGGATTCGTGCTGGAAGACTAGTCAACCCCGTTGCACTTATATAATCGCTGGTGCTTTTTCTCTTCAATCACTAGAGTCATTGGTTGAGCTGTGTATTTGTTGCAGATGTTTTCAAAGACATCAATAAAAACTCGATTTTCTGGATAGGGAACTAAGTTCATACTGTCTAGTGTCCACGCAACAAACCTCAGTTCACCACCCTCAGTTTTTGGAGATAATGTGGCCAGGAAGCTATGGTTGCCTAAGATGGAGGCTTCAGGCACTTTCCCCGAATAAAGCGACCAGGCTAGGTAGTTGTCGGTAAAGCCAACCAGGTTTCCGGCCGGGACAACCCAGAAAGTAAAAATCATCACATAGGCCACTAGGTTACCTTTAAGTCTAACTATGAACTCAGGTAGGGAAAAATTTGTGTTGAAGAAAAGGAGAAAGACCATACCAAAAATGGCTATGTTCCAGGGCCAGACCGCGCTGTTCCAGTTGTGACCAGTTGGTCCGAGGCTTATGAGTACAAGAAGTAACATCAAAGCGCTTCCAAAAACTGAAAGTTTTCGGAAGCGTTTTGTAAACAAGCCAATCGCCAACGTCATTTCTATAAAAGGAACAAAGAAAGAAGCAAAGATAGCCAATGTACTGCCAGCATCTCCAAAAGGCAGCCATAGATGCTCAGTAAACCAAGGGAAAGTAGTTGTAAAGAAATAGTAATTCAGTTTCTGTAGTCCGCTCCAAAAATATATTCCCCCGACAATAAGGCGTGAAGCATCAAGAATTTTAGAAGAAGTAATGTCTTTATCAATGAGACTACTAAATAGAAATAAAACAGCACAGTAATGTAAGACCCAGGGTTGCAGACGAGTTATGTCTAAGAGGAGGAGTAAGAGAAGGGCAACTAGACCAGTACTTAATAAATATTTTCTAAAGTTGGTGCGGAATAAGCCAGCAGTAAGTGAAACAAGCACAAGTAAAAAAAGCGCATCTTGCGAAGCTGGAAGCATGGTTAGTCTAGTTATGATTGGACTAAGTGGAAAGGTTCGCTCAGGAGACCAGGCCGGAGCAGAGAGAAGTAGGCTAGACAGTAGTCCGATAACCGCAACAATTCGTAGCCAAAAAAAGCGAGTGTCATCGGTAAGGTTAGTTTTGATACTCTTGATAAGATCCTTCGTGTGATTCATAGATGAAAGTATACCGCGAAACTTTTACACTGTAACAGATGTAATACATAGCATATACGCTATAATAAGTTAAGGTTACCATGTGTGGAATTATCGGATATGTTGGAAGCAGAACAGCCGTACCAATCTTACTCGATGGTCTGCGCACTTTAGAGTATCGAGGTTATGATTCGGCTGGTATTTATGTTCCCGGACATTCTCCCGTTAAAGCAGTTGGACCAATAGATAATCTAGCTGCTAAATTTGCTGAAAGTATTCCCGGTACTACTGGTATCGCACACACACGCTGGGCTACTCATGGAGCTCCAACCGAAGCTAATGCTCATCCACACTTAGACATGTCTGGCTCTATTGCCCTAGCTCACAATGGCATAATTGAAAATTTCCGTGAGTTAAGAGAGGGTCTAATTAGTCAAGGAATCAAATTTGATTCGGAGACCGACACAGAAGTTCTCGCTAAATTAATTGGGACTCTTTATCAGGGCGATCTGCTAAAGGCGGTCCAAGATTCTCTCTCATTAGTTCGCGGTACCTACGGAATCATCGTCACCTCAACGCATCACTCTGATAAAATTGTTACCGCTAGGCTAGGGAGCCCGGTAGTCATTGGCTTAGGAATAGATGGGAATTTAATTTCATCCGACCCCTCAGCTCTTTTGGCACATACAAAAGATGTTGTCTATCTTGAGGATGGTGAATGTGCCGTTGTTACAAAAGATGCGTATGAGATCCTAACTCTTAAAGGAAAAAGGCTAACCAAAACTCCAGAAACGGTTGAGCTGGAAGTAGAAGCAGTTCAGAAGCAGGGTTACGATCACTTTATGCTTAAAGAAATATTTGAGATACCGGAAGTGATAGAGAACACCATCCGCGGGCGCCAAATTTTAAGTAAGGGCAAGGTGAAGCTTGGCGGCCTGGATGGTGTATTTTCTAAACTAACTTCAGCTAGTCGATTGATGATAGTTGGTTGTGGTTCGGCTTACTATGCTGGGCAAGTCGGGCGCTATTTGCTTGAAGAATATGCCGGCCTTCCAACTGAAGTGGAGCTTGGTAGTGAATACCGCTATAAAAGAAATTTGCCAGACAAAGAAAGCGCAGTGATCGTGGTCACTCAGTCGGGCGAAACTGCCGACACTTTAGCTTCAGTTCGTTCCGCTAAAGAGCAAGGAATTTTGACCCTAGGGATAGTAAATGCAGTTGGTTCAACGATCGCCAGAGAAACTGAAGCTGGTATATATAATCACGCTGGTCCAGAAATTGCAGTTGCTTCAACGAAGGCTTTCATCTCACAACTAACGGTTTTTGTGCTACTTACCGTACTGCTGGCTAGAGAAAGAGGTATGTCACTCGAAGAGGGAAAAAAGATTGTCGAAGAGCTCAACAATCTGCCTGACCTAATTAGAAAATACTTAAAAAACACCTCAGACATAAAAACTGTCGCCAAGAAATATGCTGGCTATAGGGACGCGATGTTTATTGGCCGCAAGTTCCATGCTCCAATTGCTTACGAAGGTTCTCTAAAACTCAAGGAAGTTACTTATATTCATGCGGAAGCTTATGCTGCTGGGGAACTGAAGCACGGTTCGATCGCTATGTTAGATGAAAACTTTCCAATAGTAGCGCTCGTACCTCAAGACGATGTGTATGAAAAAATGATTTCAAATATTGAAGAAGTGCGTGCTAGAAAAGCACCAGTTTTGGCAATTGCGACGAAAGGGGACAAACATATTTCTGAAGTAGCAGACGATGTCTTGTTTGTGCCCAAAGTTCACCCTATACTCCAACCAATTGTTAGCACCATACCGTTACAATTATTAGCCTATTATATTGGTGTAGAGAAGGGTTTAAACGTAGATAGACCGAGAAACCTAGCTAAATCAGTGACGGTTGAGTAAAAACTAAGAATTTATTTGAGTAATATTATTGACAGTCTGTCAAGAATATGCTACTATATAAAATGAAACATAGGTACTTTGAACACTACAAGTACTTTAGCAAAAACGCTCCCGCGACTTCAAATCCATTGAAATAGTGGGAGTAAAACCCCCAAATTAATTGGATATCCATAGTTTACTATGGAAAGGAGAACAAAATGGGCGTACAACAAAAGTTTTTAAAAAACAATTCGGATTCTTCTATCGGTCCAGAATGTAGGGTGCCAAATGTTCTGAAACTTGTACCCAAGGCCGACCCCGCACCTTTGCAGATAGTCTTCATCAGTGTTGAAGTTTTGGCAAAACGTTGGTACCAGAGAGAAATCGAGGATATAAAGTACAACTGCACCGGTGACGGGTATGTAAGGAGAAATGCCGAACGCGGCATGGACAGTATTATTGCTTGGTGTGGAGGCCCTAGAGACTACAACCATTATTGCGAGATGATGGAAGAAGCCTCCAGCCAGGGAGTGTTGCCAAGTAAGTTTCTACAGGACTTCTATGACGTCCTGTATGAAAACCTGAACAGCATCATTTGGCCTCGACTCAGAGAGATGTTTATGAAGCATCGTGAAAACGTTGATTCATTCTTTTCTCAAGTCGATTTCTGTGAGAAACCGCAGGAGAAGGCTGAGTTTTTGTTCAGCCAGCACCAATGGCTTTCAGTGGCCAACATGACCATTTTTCACTTTGAGTCAGCTCAGCAGACCTACAACTCGGTTGCGAGGATTCTCGCGAGGGTTGAAAATGAGATCGCTGAGCTAAAAAAAGAAGGACTATAATACACACCGTCCAGCAATCCATTTGTTGAGGCGGTTTAATTTTTTGTAATAGAAACATTAAAGGGCGCGAACTTGTTCGCGCCCTTCCCTTAAGTTATTAAAGGTTAAAGTGGTTTTGGTGCATAGCCAAGCATCTTTGTTCGAAGATCGCTACTGGCGTAGGCACACATAAGTTCAACCTTTCTTGAAGATGAACCAGCTAGGTTAATTAACCTCGCGTCTTCAGCTAGGATTTTACGATGTAATTGGTCTAGGCCGCAGTGCAGCAAACCCGCCCGATGAAATGTCATAATCTGGTAACTGCCATTATCGTGTGCATTTGCAAACAAATCATCAATTTCTTGCATGGGCTCACAGTTGGTAAACAAATGGACATCTTGTTCTTCGCCATCATCTAAAGTACAGAGCAACTTAACCTGACTCACTGTTAGGTCAAGTTGAAAGTAGTTAATAGATATCCAGGAGACCATGTCTTCGGGTTCAATAGATAAGATGTAGTTTTCTACACCAGGAATGGCCAGACGTTCATTGTAAAGCTTTCTTTTGTTCGGATTTGATACAACCAGAAAACTGTCTTGCTGATTATTACGAAGCAGAAGTAAAGTTGTGCATGAAGAATTCTGACTATAATTTTCCATGGCAAATCCCCCTTGTGGGCTATATAAATAACTGTAGCTAATTAGATATTGTCAAAAAACGTCATTTTGGTCAACATTTAAATACTGGGTATCTTAAAAACGTTTTTTATAAGCAGACAACAAGTTGCAAAAAATTTTAATCTAGTATATTGTTCGTATGTGCGAACAATCTCCAAACAGCAATCACTAACAGCGACAAGAGAAGACTACATCAGAGCGATTTATATATTGCAAGAGTCTATCGACGAAGTTGGCGTGACCCAGATTGCCGACAAGCTAGGTTTAAGCAAGTCGACAGTATCGGAGAGGCTTAAAGATTTGGTTCAAGATGGTTTGGTGATAGCCGACCCTTATTCAGAAGTCACTCTCACCAAAGCCGGAGTTGAGGTAGGGACAAAATTAACCTACAAACACAGACTAATTGAAGTGTTTTTAAATACTGTGCTAAAGATCCCAAAGGATGAAGTGCATGAAGAGGCTCACCGCTTGGAGCATGCAGTTAGCGACAAAGTGATCCAGCAGTTAGCAAAATTTCTAGATTACCCAGAAAATGATCCTCACGGATCAGCTATACCGAAAGTTAAAAAGTGGAATTAATAAATTAGTAAGAATTAGAAAGATCATGAAGAAGAATGTAGGAGTTGGAGCTTTTGGTGTGTTAATAGGCGCATTGATCGTGTCTGTCATAAGTAGCGGTTTTACCAACGGTGTTTCTTTTGGAGCGTCGGCTATTTCTAGTGTTGATGATCAGTCTGGGGACAAGTTGGTGGCCCTTAGTACCTTCACAATCCTGGCTGATATGGTCCGAGAAGTAGGTGGAGACAAAGTAGAGTCAATTTCACTTACTAAACCAGGAGCAGAGATCCATGGTTACGAAACCACTCCGGGTGACTTGGTCCAGGCTTCTAGAGCCCACATATTCTTTGAAAATGGTTTGAACCTTGAGCTTTGGGCCAAGAAGCTGCGCGCTAGCTTGCCTGATATGCCTTCTGTGATTGTGAGCGAAGGTGTTGAAGTAAGAGAAATCAAAGAGGGGTCATACGAAGGCAAGCCAAACCCTCACGCTTGGATGTCTCCCAAACAAGGGATGATCTACATTGAAAATATTCGTAAGGCTTTAGCTGAAGTTGATCCAGACAATGCAGATTATTATAATGCCAACGCTGCTGCCTATATTGCAAAACTAGAAGCAGTCGACACTGGGCTTAGGGAGTCTTTAGCTACGTTACCTGAGAACAATCGTTATTTAGTAACTTGTGAAGGCGCTTTTGCTTACTTAGCAACTGACTACGATTTGCACGAGGTCTACCTCTGGGCAATTAACGACGAATCGGGCGGTTCACCACAGGACGTAGCCAGGGTGATTGATTTAGTACGTGAAAATAATATCCCAGCTGTATTTTGCGAAAGTACCGTCGCTCCAAAAATTCAACAAGAAGTGATCAATGCCACAGGAGCCAGACTAGGAGGGACACTTTATGTCGACTCTCTTTCACTGGCAGACGGACCTGCGCCGACCTATTTAAAATTATTGGAAAGTTCAGCCGAAATTATAATTGGTGGATTAACTAAATAATATGGTAAACGCTATAGAGATAAATGATGTGAGTGTTCAGTACGACGGAAATTTTGTACTAGAAAATACTTCAATGAATATTCCTTACGGAATACTGATGGGCGTGATTGGAATGAACGGCGCGGGGAAGTCGACCCTATTTAAGGTGATCATGGGGCTTGTTCAGCCAGTTACTGGCCGGGTAGAGATATGTGGTGATCCGCCTTCAGTATCTCAGAAGCATGGCCATGTGGCATATGTTCCACAAAACGAGTTAGTCGATTGGGATTTTCCAGTCTCTGTTTATGAAGTGGTCATGATGGGTAGAGTTGGTTTGCAAAATATATTTAAAACTCCAAGTAAAGAGGACAGGGAGTACGTAGAAAACGCGCTGACAAAAGTGAATATGATGGACTTTGTCGGCAGGCAGATAGGAGAGCTGTCTGGTGGACAGAAGAAGCGAGTGTTTGTTGCGCGAGCTCTAGCGCAAGGAGCCGACATCCTTTTGTTAGATGAACCTTTCGCTGGCTTAGACGCGGTCAGCGAAAAGTCTCTGACCAAACTACTGGTTGATTTAAAAAATGAAGGGAAGACAGTAATTTTGGCGACTCACGAACTTACCTCCTTGCCCGACATCTGCGACCAGGTGGCTCTAGTAAGAAAGACCATTGTGGCATATGGTCCAACCAAAGAAGTCTTCACTAGAGAGCTAGTATCTAAGACTTTTGACGGTATTATGCATAATCTTAAATTTGATAATTAATATGGACATTATTCAATTTATCGTCGAACCATTACAGTACGCCTTCATGCTTAAAGCCGTGGTGGTGTCTATTGTGGTTGGGGCAGCTTGCGCGTTACTTTCTTGTTTTCTTATTCTCAAAGGGTGGTCTCTCCTTGGTGATGCTATTTCACACGCGGTTTTGCCTGGTGTGGTGGTGGCTTATATAATCGGCATTCCGTTCTCGATTGGAGCTTTCTTTTTTGCTCTTCTAGCGGTCGTGATGATTGGTCTAATTAAGACTAACACCAAGATCAAGGAAGACGCGATTATGGGGATCGTTTTTACCACCATGTTTGCCCTTGGTCTCATATTGATCTCAAAAGTAACTAGTACGATCGATCTAACCCACGTTTTGTTTGGAGAGTTGCTTGGCATATCAGACGAAGCTGCTATCTATACCATCGGAACACTCACCTTAGTGGCCGCGATAATTCTTATCTTTAGGCGAAGTTTCTTGGTCTTTTGTTTTGATGTGGTCCACGCCCAGTCTGTTGGTATGAGAGTGCGTTATATTCACTACGCATTCTTAATCCTACTAGCTATCACAATTACTGGTTCACTACAGACGGTCGGTATTATTTTGGTTATCGCCATGCTTATTACTCCAGGCTCTACTGCTTTTCTTATTACTAAACGCTTTCCAGTGATGCTACAAATAGCAGTTGTCGTGAGTGTATTTAGCTCAGTAACAGGATCATACGCCAGCTACTACTACGATGTGTCGACTGGGGGAGCGATTGTATTTTTGCAGGGTTGTATCTTTCTGTTGGTGTTTGGTTACCAAACTATTTTGTCTAAAATGAAGCTCAAAACTAAGGTGCAACAGATGTCTTAGCGCTAGTTAGAGTTTTTTAGTTTCTTCTCTCTCGCGAATCTTTCTATTGCTAGGTCGATTAGTCGACTAATCAACTCCGAATAAGAAACTCCAGACGCCGCCCAAAGATTAGGGTACATGCTAATCTTAGTGAAGCCAGGGATCGTGTTGATTTCATTAACTAATAATGTACCGTCTTTTTTCATGAAGAAATCTACTCTTCCTAATCCTTCACAGGAAAGCGTCTTAAAAGTTTTAATCGCTAGTTCCCTGATTTCTTCTTTTTTAGCCTCCTCAATATCGGCTGGTATGGTTAGTTTGGCACCAACTTCATCGATGTATTTTGCGCTGTATGAATAGAATTCTTGGAGTGGTTCAACTTCTCCAACGCCGGAAGCCTCGGGGTATTGGTTTCCCAGAACAGCACACTCAAGCTCTCTACCGTCAATAAATTCTTCAGCCAATATTTTGGTGTCATACTCAAAAGCTTCACTCACTGCTGTTTTGAAAGACTCTTCATCATTTACCTTATTTACACCAACTGAAGATCCTAAGTTGGCTGGCTTTACGAAGAAAGGTAGTCCGAGCTCGGCTACTGTATGGTCAAAATCTATCTTGTCTACCTCTCTGAATACTAAAAACTTACCAATTGGTATATTTGCATCTCTTAATAATCTTTTCATTACATCCTTGTCCATACCAACGGCAGAGCCAAGTACACTCGCCCCCACAAAAGGTATTTCGGACAGTTTAAGTAACCCTTGAACGGTGCCATCTTCTCCAAAAGGTCCATGTAATATGGGGAAGACTACATCTAATTCAGTATGTGAGTTTGGGTTTGATAAGTTAGTTATTTCACCAGCGCTATTTGGAATGAGAGTAACACTTTCTTCACCTTCCTTGTTAAGTTTGACTAACTTTGGGTCGCTTTCATTTAAGAGAAATTGTGATTTGTTCGGTATTAGCCATTTGCCGGACTTGTCTATGCCAATAAGAAAAACTTCGTATTTTTCTTCATCAATTGCTTCCAGTACATTTTTCGCAGATTGTAGAGACACTTCGTGCTCGGCTGACTTTCCACCAAATAGTATCCCCACTCTAATTTTCTGATTTTTATCCATATCACTATAATATCAAACTAAATAATTGTTGATAGGTTAGGGTTTATGTCGGTCTTTCATAAAGCCTTAGCATAGTAGGGTTGTATAAAGAAAACTCTGGAAAACTAAGAGTCGTTTAGATGTTTTAGAAAAAACACTAGAATATTTATCTTTATAAATTTAACCTAAAGACAGGAGCTTTTTATTTACATCTTTGTCCCTAAGGATAAGTAATATCAACAAACTGACAGACACTAGACTACTGCAAAAAAATACAAACCCAACTAAATCATCGTATTTTAGTAAATTAAATTTTAAGAGTAAATTGAACCAGTCATGAGTTGATACATCATTGGTAATAAGGGGAAGAACTCTTTCTTGTGCGTCTGAGGCATAAATACTGACACTCAAGAAAGCTGTTGAGGACCACCAACAAGTACAGGCAGCAGAAAAAATCTGCTTAGAATGGATAAAATGAATAGTGACTAAGATCGGAATAAGTATCTCTACCAAAGATCCTCCTAGTATGTGTAGGGTCTCACCAAAGAACATGAATAGCACATGACCCGCCTCATGAAAGATAAGGTTTACGTTTTGGATAAACCACCAGGTCTCATGATTCAAGATTTGAACCATTGCGTTTATTGCCAAGGAAACGCCAATAATTAGTTTTAAAATCCCAATTGCCCGCATAGATTAATTGTAACAAGAAAAAGAGCTTCCTTCAGAAGCTCTTTTTCTTGTTCTTAGTGATCCCCCGGGGAATGATCCTGACGGTCACTAACTTATTTTGTTTCGTACCTCACAAAATAAGAAGTGCCGCGGGACATGCCTCGACTTCTGTACTCGCTTCGCTCCGTGCAGGATGACTCCGCTGGTTCGATTCCCACAAAAGACGCACTAGCGTCTTTCTCTTGGATCACGAACGAAAACATGGGCCCTGAATTATTTTTGAGACAAAAGTACTTGTGGTCACGAGTTACTAAGTATATTTTTGCACTTCGTGCAAAATCTACTAAGTACTCTCGCACCCGTCCCGTCCCAATCCGTCGCTACGCGACAGGGTATTTTTCCACTTTCTTCTTCTCGCGCGCCTTCGGCGCGCTCCTTGTGTCGAGACGAAGTCTCGTTTTGTGATCCCACGGGGAATCGAACCCCGATTTCCAGGATGAAAACCTGACGTCCTAACCATTAGACGATGGGACCATGTAACTGTGAAGTCACTGGCCTTGCTGAGGTGACCCAACAAGTGCGCAACATAATAACAGAGTATTAGAAAAAAGCTAGCCCGATTCGCTATTTAAGTGTTTATTTGTGATATTATATTGGACGTTATGGATAGATTAAAAAACAAGTTTAAAGGAGCGTTCGCAGATTATTTTAAAGAAGTCATATATGGTGGTATCGATGGAATCGTTACTACCTTTGCTGTAGTGGCCGGAGGGGCTGGGGCTTCTTTGTCGAGTGACACAACCACTCAGATATCTTTCGTGGTGGTTTTATTATTTGGATTAGCCAATCTTTTTGCCGATGCTGCCTCGATGGGTCTTGGCAACTTCCTTTCGGTACGATCTGAAAAGGATTTGTATATGGTCACTAGGGAGAGGGAATTAGCTGGACTAAAAGCTGATCCAGAAACTGAAAAAGCAGAAACAATGAGGATTTTGCAAGACAAAGGTTTCACTCAAGAAGACGCAAATATTCTGGCGAATACCTATAAGAATAATGAGAACTACTGGCTAGATTTCATGATGCACCACAAACTAGAACAATCTGACCCAAGAGGGGAGAACGAAATATTTACTGGCTTGGCTACTTTTTTCTCATTTATGGCGTTTGGTTCTATACCACTTCTACCATTTATGCTGCAAGAAAATGGCGACCATTCGACTGCTTTCTTGTACTCAACCTTAGGTACGCTATTTGCCTTGGTGGTACTAGGTTTACTAAAATGGAGAGTGATAGGAGCAAATCTAAAGTCTTCTTTGTTTGAAGTAGTGGCAGTTGGTGGAACAGCCGCTGTACTGGCCTACTTTGTAGGAACTTTCTTTGCGCTTTAATAATGGTAAGTTCAATTTTAAAGTCCGCTTAACAAATTGTTAAGCGGACTTTATTGACCCTCTGTAATATTCATGATTTCTAGGAAGCGATTATGTAACGGGTTATTGTACTGTAGTAAGTGAAGGCGAGACACTGTGCATTGCTTCATTGTGTATCTTGCTACATGGTACAGAAACCAAAGGAGATGGCAATTTCTGCATTCGCTCCCTATGTAAGCTAGCTGATTGAGGGAAGGCTAGTCCAATTTTTATCGAACCGACTTCTTTAGCTACCAAAGTAACTGTGACCAAGCTTTGGTGTCTAAAAGACTTTGTTTCGACATCCAGTACGTTAATCGAAGATGGGTCGCTGATAATATTCAGTTGCTTACTCTGCTCAGATGTGAGTGGAGTTTGCAAAAGAAAGTTTACTGTTTCTGTTTCTCCACGATGCAAAGTGATATCGTGGAAAAAGTTAAACCGACGGACGTATGGGCTAGCCAATAGGTCATCATCGGTTATGAATAGAGAATAAAATCTAATCATAATTATTGTGTTAGAGCTGATAAAAGCTCATACGTTGGCTGGCATGATGAAACGTGAATTCGGAGAAGCTACTTCGTACGGAAACTTGACGGTTCGCTGAACAGCTTGTCTATAGTAGAAATGTAGATAAGGTTGGTCAAGAGGGTTATAGGCATGGTTTTGCACGGGGTTTTACCCCAGTTATATACACACTTATACACAAGTTATGCACAGCAGCCCCTTGAAACAAAGGTTTTCATATTGTATTGACATATTTTTCCTATGTGTGAACATGTTACTAGGTTTGTGCGGTGGTGAAGTATCAACATACTTAAGCTCGAGGCTACGAGCAATACGCACAAGCCGAAGCTCTACGTTGTACAAAACAAAAGCGCCCTGGAGGGGGCGCTTTTGTGATATTAAATTAGTGCTTAGTTTTTTCCTGCAAATCTTTTAGCCCCTATTTAGTCTTAAGACTTACGTATATATCTTCTAAGGCTTTGACCCCATCTCCAGCCGAAATATTATTTTGGTGGTATTTAACATTAGTGCAGTCTCCAGCAGCCCAGATATTTTCAGCTGAAGTCTTTTGGGTCCAAGGGTCGATTTTAATACGATTGTATTCATCTCTTTCTAAGATACCGTCTGCGAAGTCGGTATTAGGTATCATGCCGATTTCTACGAATATTCCGGTTACTGGCAAGGTGACATCTTTGTTTGTTTGAGAGTCAGTGTAGGTTAAGCCGTTGACGAACTTATCGGCTACAACTTCTTTAGTAGTAGCATTAAGAATACCGGTCATATTTTCGTGTGATAAAACTCTCTCTACTGTTACCGGGTCAGCCTTAAAAGCGGCACCACGCTGTAGAAGAGTAACGCTCTTAGCGTAAGCGAGGAGCTGGGCTGCGGTCTCAAAGCCAGCGTTTCCTCCTCCTACTACAGCCACGTCTTGTCCGGCAAAAATGGGGCCATCACAGCTCGCACAGTAGGTAACACCTTTGTGTTCGAACTCGTCTGCTCCTGGTACAGCTAGTCGGCGGCGGCTAGAACCAGAGGTAATAAGTACCGCTCTAGCTTCATAGGTAGAACTGTCGCTTAAAGTTGCCTGGTAGCCATTGTCTGTCTTTGTGAGTGTAGAAACTGTTTGGCCTGAGACAATGTCAACATGACCGTCTGCGTAGGTCTTGAGGTGAGATTGTAGATCGCTGGCTAGTTTGTCTCCAGCAATAGATGGGGTACCAATCCAGTTCTGGATATCAGTAGAGACTACACTTTGGCCGCCCCATTCCTTTGTAATAAAAATAGTTTTAAGTTGTTTCCTGGAAGCATATACCCCGGCTGAGATACCGGCTGGTCCACCTCCTATGATTATTAGATCGTACATAACATTTGTTCAAACGGAATTTAAAGATTAGTTTCAGTAGGATACCATAATTGATCTTTTAGTCACATGTCTACAAGAGATTTAGGGTTAAACAAAAAAACCGCATAGCGGTTCTTTTGTTTGTTCTTACTTCTAAGTAAACTATTTAGGTTTACTTCTACGTAGAAATGCCGGTACCTTCTCGACTAGACGGTACACCTTTTCGACACTTTACTTCAAGTATTTGTAAATTGTCTGGCAAGGTCTTGCGACAGTCTCACCCCATTCATACTGACTGAGGAGCTGATATTTAGCATTGAGCCAGTTATGACAGAATTATATTTTATTTCAATTTTGAACGTCGTAAGAAAGCTGGAACAGCTCCCCAGTCATCATCATCTTCTGTGTCGTCTGCTGGGTCTACTGGTTTAGGATCTCGCTTCGGTGTTTCCGAGCTTATATCCTTGTTGCCAGAGACAGATTCTGGAGCTTTAGATACGTCTGGCTTCTTTTGTAAAGAATTAAAGATTTTTCCTTTGTTGGTAGAATTTGATACTGTCTCATTCACGACGGGGTCTGGTGTCGAAGGAATACGTCGAGCAATATTATAATTTCCACCATTTTCTGACTCTTCTGGAAAACCAGTTGCGATTACAGTAACTTTAAGTTCATTCTTCTTAAGTTTGTCATCCTTAATGGCACCAAATATTACTCGTGCATGTGGATCAATCGATTCTGTTATGACTCTGGCTGCATCTTGAATCTCAAGCATTCCAAGATCCTCTCCACCAGCAATAGCGAAAAGTACACCCTTTGCACCAGTGATTGAAACCTCAAGAAGAGGGGAATTGATGGCTTGTCTGGCTGCTTCTTCGGCTCGCTTTTCTCCAGAGGATATACCAACACCCATCAAGGCGGAACCAGCGTTTTCCATAACACTACGAATGTCAGCAAAGTCAACGTTGATAATACCTGGCATGGTTATGAGGTCTGAGATACCCTCTACCGCTTGTTTTAGGATATTGTCACATTGTTCAAAGGCACTTTGAACAGTAGTCTCTTTATCTACGATAGCTAGTAGACGATCGTTAGGGACAATAATAAGAGCATCAACTTCTTGCTTTAGTTCTTCGATCCCGGCTAGCGCCAAACGCATCCTTTCTTGTCCTTCAAATAGAAACGGTTTTGTAACTACACCTACTGTTAGAGCTCCGCTCTCGCGAGCAATTTTGGCTACTACAGGTGCTGAACCTGTTCCAGTTCCACCACCCATACCGCCAGTAATGAAGATCATGTCAGAACCCTTGATAGAGTTGTTTATTTCTTCTCTCGTTTCTTCTGCAGCGCGACGTCCCATCTCTGGGTTTCCACCTGCGCCAAGACCACGAGTAAGATTTTTACCAATGTGAATTTTTTTCTTGGCTAGTGAGTGATGCAGATCTTGAGCGTCACTGTTTATAGCAATAAATTCAACTCCACGTACTTTGGATGACACCATGTGGTTAACGGCGTTCTTTCCAGAACCTCCCACACCGACCACGCGGATCCGTGCGAATGATTCAACATCTGTTCTTATTTGTTCCATACCGATATAATTTGTGTCTATGTTCGCGACCCACCCCTGAGTACGAATTTGTTTATAACTCGTACATCATACACGCGATAAAAATATCTGTCACCATATTGACAGATATGAGAAATGTATCATTGACACAAGTTAGAAAATTGTTGTTTTGTAGATCAAATTTATCTTTATAAAAAACAATTTTATATTCAAAAACTTACTATCTATCATCAAGGATAGGTAGCTTGGTCTATTTACTACTGAAGTAAGATTCTTATTATTGATGATAGGTAGACGTTTATAACCGATCACTGTAGTAGTATTTTTTATATTATTGATGATAGGTAGACGTTTGTAAGAAATCATCATAGTAGTATTATTTATATCGTTAATGATATTTAGTCTCTAGGGGAGGAATTGGCTGAACCAAGAAAGTATATTGCGTCTAGTGTGTTTCACTATGCCAAGAGCGGATGTTTCTTCAGTATCGATCGCACCCCACATGCATAGACCATAAGCCACTGCCCACGAGGCGTCTCTGATTTTAAGATTTTTACCAATATCAAGAGTGGCTGTGCGGGCCGGCAGTTCTAGTGCAGCTTTTGCCACCTCAACCGTACCTGTTACATTGGCTCCACCTCCGGTTAGGATTATGCCTGCTGGTAGGAGACCATCTCTTTTTATTTTCTTCAAATGACCATCAATCAGTCCAAAGATCATTCGTAGTCGTTCGTGGATTATTTCATCCAGCCGTTTCTTTGAGTAGGTGGCACTGGTCATGGCCCCGCGTTTTACCTTTTCAGCGTCCTCAAGAGGGATCCGTAGACCAAGCGCAATGTCGTTGGTTATGTCATTCGATCCAATCGGGAAAATCTTCAAAGAGATTGGGGTAGAGTCTTCGAACACTACGATGGAAGTTGTTTCTGCTCCAATGTTAGTGAGTATACAGCCGGCCCTCTTTTGCGCTTTCGACAACATAACAAAACTAGCCGCCAGCGGGGAAGCAATAATATCCTCGACAAATACTCCTTGGCTTTCAATAGTACGAATAAGATCGTTTACGTGTTGTTCGTAGGTGGTAATAAAAAGGCTGTCTACCTCGAGCTTGGTCCCTTTTAAGCCCTGTGGTCGCCCTAGTACCTCGGCGCCGTCTACCAAGTGCCTTAGCGGTATACTGTGCAAAATCCGTCGATTTGGAATATGATCCATTATTCTTTCTTCACTGTCGGTCATTACTTTTTCTAGGTCAGAGGGAATGATTTCTGAATCTGCTCTCGAGGGAATGATTTCTCCGTGCGAGTAGACTTCTTCAAGACCAATACTGCCGATGGCGACATGAGCCTTTTTGATAGATAGTTTGGCACTTTTCTCGGCTTGAGTCAGAGCACTCTTAATACTTCTTGCCACTTCTGCTTCGTTCATAATATAGCCACTTTTCAAACCACGGCTTTCTGCCAATCCGGTGCCGATAATCTCTGGCTTAGCATTGGGACCGGCATTTTTAGGAATACGAGCAACTGCCACTTTTACGTGGTAAGTTCCAACATCGATACCGGTAATAATTTGCTCAGACATGATTATTTAATATTGAACGCTTTGAGGTACTTACGCTCTAGTTTATCCATTGTATCGCCATGGTCGTGACCTTTCAAATGAAGTAGTCCATGTATGAATAAAAAGGCGATGTAGCCATCTTTAGTCAAATCAAACTTTTTCGCTTCTCTGACTGCTGTGTCGGGGCAAATTATGATCTCACCGGCTTGGTCGGTTAAGGGGAAGGAGAGTACATTCGGAGAGTAGGTTTTGTTTCTAGTAGACTTGTTTATCGAGGCAGCTTTCTTCTTGCCAACAAAAACTAGTGACAGGACATACTTAACACCAAGTATTTTTGTCTTAATTTCCTCGTAAGGAAGCTTTTTTGGGTATTTTTTTACCGTTGTGGTTATGTTGAAAGTACTCATTAGTACGTGCATTATACATTGCTTGGTAAACGAAAACAGCCGGTACTGTGTACCGGCTGTTATCTTCGTAACTAACGTCTTCGTCCTTTGAATTCTTGGATTTTACCAAGCTTGACTTGTTTTTCGTAGTTTACGCTCTTTATAAGTTTCTTAAGTTTTGCGGTTCGTTGCACGTTGTTACTCTTGATGCGAGTGAAGTATCTGCCAGCACGTACCTTTGGTACGATACCAGCTCCTTGCATACGCTTAGTAAAACGACGAATTACGTTCGCGCTACTTTCATTGTTATTCTTTTCAACTTGAACATTAATTGCCATATGTCGGGAGAGCATACCACCTTAGGGCTTGTGGCGCAAGCCCGCACACTAATTTTAAGTTGCACCTTGTGCGCATATTTTTATAAAAATATACAACTGAAAACTTAGTGTGAGGGTAAGCTTTTAAGCCACTAGAGAACTCTTTCGCTTGAGGCGGCGGATGAGGGTGTCTTGATCGATGTATTCTTGATTGCGGACATTCATATCGCGGAAGATGACAGTATTTTCTACGAATTCTTTCTGACCGATGATAAGGGTGTATCTCACTCCTTGGGCCTCGGCATCTCTTAGTTGGGTAGAGAGTGAGTCGCTGGCTAGATTGTGGTGGACTTGAATGCCGGCTTGTCTCAGCGTGTCGATTAGCATCAGACTCTTTATCTTTGGTCCGAAGCCAAGCTGGACTACGTAAACAGAAGGCTTGGTAACTTTAGTGCGTGGGGCCCGGGCCGGAGCCTTGCTGTTGTTTAAAGTGACTACTGCTCCCACGGCCGGGGTACGGGTGCGAGTTTGTCGGTAGACGAACTCATCGAAACGACCGCCACGGGCTGAGATCTGAGCTGGCTCTTCTCCTTCTTCAATATTTATATTTAGTGAGAAAATCGCGTCGGAGTAGCATTCATGGTGACCGAGCATTTTTGGATCAATTTCATACGGAGTCTCACTCATGTCGAGGAATTCAATAATTTCTCGGAAATGCTTACGACTAGGATCACTCAAATACTCCAGTGGGTTTGGGCTACGGTAGGCTAGTTCGTGGTTTTGCTCTACTAGGTGCGCCAAGGCGCTAAGAGGGTGGTCTTTCATTAGTTCGCGCGCAGCTGGGGGCATGGTGTCTAGGCGCTTCTTGAGGAAATTGGTTAACTCGCGGCTGTAGCGGGTGATTGAGTCGGTGTCACCAAGGGAATTAATACGTACAGTGTGATTAGAGAAGCCGAGGTCGTTAGCCAGCGCCCTTGTGGCGTGAATGAGGATGGCTTCTGCGATACTACGCTCGACATTGAAAATATGGAAAGTAACGGCTGTCTCACCAGTTCGTGGAACTTGCTCGAAGGAATAGAGTAAGACCGGGCGTTCGAGCGCGTATAATTTTTCATCACAGAAAGTAGTAATGCCAGCACTTAGTAGACCGCCGTGGCTGTCGAGCTTTTTGTTGGTGCCGGTTACTGTGTGTGGCATCGAAGTAACACATTTTTTACACTCAGGAGATTTACGGAGTTGTTCGACAGTTTGAAAGCCAAAGTGTTCGGCAGTATGGTTGGCGACTTTTAGGAATTCCGTTGATGTGAGTGACATAAATTTGTGGTGAATTACTAATTTTTGGTAACGGCGTCTTGGTTCTTTTCGTAAATGTAACTGGTGGCTCCTGGCAGATAATCTAGGGCGCTCGGCGGAAACAATCGCACCAAGGCTCTACCGACTATCCTTTCTTCTTGCAAAACTCCCCAGCTCCTTGAATCTGAGCTTTGGTCACGGTTGTCACCCATGACGAAGTATTCGCGCTCGCCGAGGGTCTCGGTGAAGGGTGAGGTAGGCTCCATAGACTTTATGTATGGTTCATCTAGGGTGAAACCATCCGGATTAGCCTCATTAACAATTGTCACCCTGCTATTTTCGATAGATAGAGTGTCTCCGGGTAGGCCAATGACTCTTTTGATAAAGAATTTAGAAGGATCCTTTGGATAACGAAAAACAATCACGTCTCCACGGCTAGGTTTCTCGAAGAGGTAGGTGACTTGATCCACAATCAAATACTGACCACTGTGGAAAGTGTTATCCATTGAAGCTCCAGACACGATGAATGGCTGAGCGATAAACATTCTAATCGGAATAACGATAAGAATTGCAATGATGGAGAAGCGAACGATCTCGGTTAGAGGGTGTTCAGTTTTCATGTCTTCAGTATTCTCTTGATCAGAGGTTTCGTTAGTAATTTCTTTGTTTGAGAATAGTGACATAGGACTAATTAATCACTAGTATACGAAATTTTTAAACTAAAAACAAATTTCCCAAAATACGTGTAGGTTTGTGTTTAGTAACTGCAGTTTAGGGTTTCTTGAAAGAATATGAGTGTTATCAAGTGGTTAGGAGAAGAGCGGTTTCTGTGTAATAAATACTAGCAATTTATGGTTGCTGAACTAGAAAGAAGACTCAGGTCAAATATTTGGAAGTACACAGTGATGGGAGTCGTAAACAAACGAATCTTCGCCGCTATCATCAGTGTATATTATCTGACTATTCCTGACGTAACCGTCCAGACGGTCGGACTTATTTTGTTAGTGGGGAATGTAGTCTCTTTTTTTCTAGAAATACCGAGTGGTTATATTTCAGACAAGCTTGGTCACAAGCAAACACTCGTAATGTCTAGTATTCTGATGGTCTGCTCTACGATTTTGTTTTTGTTTGCAAATAGTGTCACTTTATTAATGTTGGCTTCTACTATTATGTGTGCCAGTTGGGCATTTAAGAGTGGTACAGGAAGTGCCTTTATGCACGAAACTCTACGAGCTCTAAATATAGAACACGAATACAGCCGGATAATGGGAAAAGTGTCAGCGATCGGGTTTTCCGTACCGATTATACTCACGGTGTTGGTGCCGTTTTTGGTTAGTATTAGTTACAAAGTACCTTTTCTGATAGCTCTGATTATGGACGTAATCGGTTTATTTGTAGTTTTTAGTCTAGTCGTACCACCTGTCACTCCAGAGCACGTTAAAGAAGTTGGGATTACCAATTTTAAGCAAGTTATGAAAGAAGCTTACCGTCTCAATTTTTTCAGTGTCGTTTTGTTGTCGGCCTTTATTGGAGCTACCGCTACAAGTTTTTCTATGTTTAGGGATCCGTATCAAGAATTTGTTGGAATATCAGTTATTTGGTTCGGGGTACTGTTTGGTTTAGGTCGAGGGCTAGCCTCTCTGATGCTGGCTTATAGTGGAAGAATTAAAAATGTTCTAACTTTACCTTCTTTTTATCTTTGGCAGATATTCTTGTTTGGGGTTTTGTATTTGATTGCGTGGTCAATAGATAGTTGGTTAGTGGTGGCAGTAGTGTTTGTTTTGGCAAATGCCATTCAGTGGGGATTTTCTAAAATAGATGAAGGATACCAACTACAGATTATTAGTGGTAGCAAGTTCAAAGCAACTTTATTATCAGTCTATTCTCAACTTAAGTCTCTTATTTCTGGTGCTATCAGTTTTGTCTTAGGTACTTTGATTTTACATTTTTCATATCAAAAAAGCTTCTTAATTCTGGGCATATTTTTTATTATAGTTTCATTTTCAATGTACTGGTACATAATAAAGAAACACGAGGCAGGAGACTACGGTAGAGATGTTTAACGTGTATTATGGTTTAATTAGTTGAATATGTATTACATCGTAGGCCTTGGAAACCCTGGAGAAAAGTATAGCAACACTAGACATAATGTCGGCTGGCTGGCACTTGACTATTTCCTAGTGGAAAACCAATTACCAGCTCTTGTAAGCTCAAAGCAATTTTCCGGAGAGGTTACGGAAGGGGTGGTTGCAGGGGGTGAGGTAAAGGTTCTTTACCCAGATACATATATGAATAACTCAGGGAGTGCAGTGGTAAAGTTTGTCCCAAAGGACGACATCTCAAAACTTATTGTAGTCCATGATGATATTGATCTACCGTTTGGTGAAGTAAAGATAGGAAAAGGCAAGGGAGCCGGTGGCAATAATGGAGTTCAGTCTATTATAGATAAGTTAGGAACAAAGGAATTTGTGCGAGTGAGGGTTGGGATTGCGCCCAAGAGCATTTGGACCGGGAAAGTGAAGCGTCCGCAAGGAGGTGGGCCGCTCGAGCGTTTTGTGCTAAAACCTTTTGGCCTAACAGAAAAGGGAGATTTGCCTGAAGTATATAAGAAAGTCCAGTTAGCGCTGGAGACGATTATTTTAGATGGGGCAAAGGTAGCGATGAATAGGGTGAATCAAACAAAGTAAACCCCCGCAGATTTGCGGGGGGCTCGGCTATAAGCTCTTGGGCCACTCTTAACAGCTCGGTGACCGTTTATTTTGTTGGAGACGGATTCTCAACCTGCTTAGTGCGCAGACAGAGATTCCTCCCAAAACCAAAAATTTCAGGGAAGTGTCACCGGATATGTGTCCGGTTAACAGGCCTAGACCTGTCCCCAAAACAACCATTACCGCCACCAGCCCAGGCAAGTGGCGATCCAGCTTATGCTTATTTGATAACATGACTATCCCTCCTATAGGTAAATGTCATTTTTATATAATACCACAAAATAACCTAAAAAGCAAGTAATTGGGGATAAAGCACGAAAAAGCTGGCCCGAGGCCAGCTTTTTCGTGCTTTTCTACTAAGTGAGTAGGTGCTTATTAAGCAACATCCTTGGTCGACAAAGTCATCTTCTGTTCATTTGGTTCAAAAAGAGTGATTTTAAACTTGTAAACATTTCCTAGAGATAGTGATGATTTTAGTTTTTCTACTGTTTCAAATTCTGAAACGTGAACCAAACCAGCTACACCTTCTTCAATAGATGCTAAAGCTCCGTGTTTGTTGTACTTAATGACTACTCCGTCTACTATCTGGTCCTTCTTGTATTTCTTTGCAGCCGAAACCCATGGGTTTTCTTTTAGTTGTTTGATAGAAAGAGAAATCTTATCGTCTTTCACTTCAATCACCTTAACTTCTACCGGGTCACCTACCTTGTATAGTGCCTTAGTGTCTTCCACTAGACCCCAGTCGAGTTCAGAGATGTGGACCAAACCTTCAAGACCTGGTTCGAGCTTAACGAAGATTCCGAAGTCTACGGCACCAGTCACTTCACCCTTGATAACATTTCCAACATCATACTTGTTAACCTTTTCTTCTTTCTCTTCCTTTTCTTGTAGTCCCTTTTCAGAGAAGATTAGCTTGTGTTCCTTTGGATCAGCTGTGATCATTACTACTGATAGATGCTTACCAACTAGTTCATTAAGAGCGGTAAGGATTTTGTCCTTGTCGCCGTCTGATACTCGAGGGTAGTTTTCTGAAGAAAGCTGTGAAGCTGGTAGGAATCCTTGTACTCCTTGCCAGTCGATGATAAGTCCACCCTTGTTGGCTTCCTTAACTTCAAGGCTAAGAATAGTCCCTTTCTTAACTGCTTCTTCGGCGTCTGCCCAGATGAGAGCCTGCCTCGCTTCTTTAAGTGAAAGCTCAATGTAGCCATCTTCGTTTTCTGACATCACTACTTTAGAAGCAATGGTGTCTCCCGGGTGAACCTTACGCAGAATATCTCGCGCATTCATGTATTCACGTCCGTAGATAAGACCTGTACCAAATGGTGCGATATCGATATAAACTCGAGCTCGTCCAATAGCTGATACTACTCCTTCTACAATATCTCCTTCTTGGGGAGCGGCTGGTGTTTCGGCCAAATACTTGTCCATCACTCCAGTTGCAACAGCGGTGTTTGACTCGCTGTCGTTAGATTTTCCAAATCCAAACATTTTATTATTTTATTATTCCGACGACACGCGTCTCTGTAACCATTTCTCGAGGTGGAAAATTTTCTTAAGAAAATTTTCCACCGGCCATACCCATATACAGAGGGTTAAACGTGTGTCGCTAGAAACTATTAATTACCTTTTAGGTGGCGACAATATAATATATATAAACGAATTTGTCTATAAAAAAGCCCCGGGTGCAACACTGCGATGGTTGCGCCCGAGGGCTTTGTTGAGCTTCTTGTGCCTGTCGATTCAACAGGGTTCCTAGTCCTGAGGGGCACGTTTAGGTTGAAAGAACATGTTTTCAAACAAACCGGACATTTGGTCTACCGAGCTTTACTTTGCCCGATAACCAAAACCGGTTTCGGCGCAGCGGGCCTGGTCGTCAGTCTGAGATAATATCGCCCAGGTGGCCGCCGTCGTCGCCCAGGTGGCCGCCGTCGTCGCGCAGGTTGTCGTTGTCGCCGCGTTTAAAATAAAAATTTACCTTGGACGAAGCCAGTTTGCCCTTGGCGGGCGGTCCGTGAAGATTAAGCATGCTCAATCCCTCTAGTTAGTTTTAGTTAACGGGTTTTGCCATTTAGCTTATATTGACGCTGTTGGCTCAGCGCTTAGGTCGTTTCCGACCTGCTTTGGCGCGCGATGAAGCGCTTCTCCCTTCGCATAATTTTTCTCCCGAAAACATTTATGAAGGTTGAAGTTTGTTCCGCTTGGGAACACGAAAAGGATAGCATATTTAAAGTATTTGTCAAGTTTTTACCTGAAAATTACCAAGCTTTTGTGAGACTTGCGGAATGGTAGCTGTTGAATAGTGAGTCGTAAGAGTAAAACCCATCTGTTTGAGTGAAGCGAGTTATGGGTTTTGCGTACTGGAGACGAATATATTCAACCTAGAATGAAGCACTCGTCTCACAAAAGCTTGGTAATTTTCTAGTATTTCATCAGAACAACATGAAATACTTCTTGTTCTGGACTTTATGCTTTATACTATCTCCACTATGGTTATTACATTTCACGGCGGTCAGTGTTTTAAAGTTTCGTTTGGTGACACTACAATTGCTTTCAATCCAATTTCTAAAAAATCCAAACTAAGTCCAGCCAAGTTCGGCTCAGATGTGGCGTTTGTTTCGCTCTGGCACGATGATTTTAACGGGGTGGAAAACGTAACCCACGGCTCAAAACAACCGTTTCTAGTTGATGGCCCTGGTGAGTACGAAATCGGCCAGGTGACAGCTCACGGCTTTGGTGTTGCTACAAATTATGAAAAAAAAGACTGCTTCAACACCATTTACCAAGTACGACTAGAGGAAATGAATATTGTTTTTCTTGGCGCACTAAATAATCCAGAAATCGACCCAAAGATCCTCGGTGAGTTTGGTGATATCGACATATTGTTTGTCCCAATTGGCGGTGGTGATGTGCTAGAAGTACCACAAGCTTCGAAATTAGCAGTAAAGCTAGAAGCTAGACTGATAATCCCGATGCACTATGACGCCACCGCTCTAAAAGCTTTTCTTAAAGAAGAAGGTAACGAAGACTTGAAGCCGGTAGATAAGTTAACTCTAAAGAAGAAAGACGTGCGTGAAATGTCAGGAGAAGTGGCTGTCTTAAAGGTATAACCACTATGATCAAAAGCTTACTTAGAAACATTCGCCAAAGATCTAAGTCGTCTAGAGATAATATTGCCTTCTCTTTAGCTGCTCTTTTTACTGCCCTGATCTTCACTGTCTGGCTATCACAAGCTCCGGCTCGCTACGCGGCTATCGACAAAAGGCACGGTCAAAGTGAGCCTAGTGAAGAGAGTAGGTCACCTGGTTTTGCTAGTTTCTTCAGCGATGTCCGTAAGCAGGTGGCGAGCTTGAAGTCTTCAGTTATTGCTGAAGAAGAAACATCAGTAACAGAGGAACCTGTATCTGACACTTCGTCTATATATATTGAGCCGATCACAGTCGAGCCCAGAGCCTCATCTTCCGATAAATACACTTGGCCTAGCCAGACTGTTAAAGAGGAAGATAAGTTAGTTTCAGGTAGTGCTGGGCGAGGAAGAGAGGTTCTTATTATTACTACCGATAGCTCGTCTACCACTCCAAGTGGACAGTAGATATGCTATACTGCAGTCTAATTTACTGAATGAGACTAAGATTTAGTGTTGATGTAGAGGTAGGTCCCAAGTTCGCCCTTTAAGATAAGCGAAAATACGGGCTTCGAAGATTGAATTATTTAATTATATTGTATACAGAAAAACAGTATGCCGAAAAAGACCCAGGCCGAAGAGCCAATCATTCCACAACATAATAAAATCATCACTCAGAGTATTACTGGTGAGATGGAGACTGCGTATCTAGACTATGCCATGTCGGTTATTACCCAGCGTGCTCTACCAGATGTGCGCGACGGCTTAAAGCCAGTGCACCGCCGGATTCTCTACTCAATGCGTCTCAACGGCCTTACCTCTACTGCCAAATTCCGCAAGTCTGCGACGGTAGTAGGAGACGTACTCGGTAGTTTCCATCCCCATGGCGATGCTTCTGTGTACGAGGCTATGGTTAAGCTGGCGCAGGACTTTTCCACACGATATCCACTGGTTATTGGACAAGGAAACTTCGGATCAATCGACGGTGATTCAGCCGCCGCTTATCGATACACCGAGGCGAAAATGTCTAAGGTGGCAGAGGAACTACTTCGTGATCTAGAAAAAGACACAGTTGATTGGCGACCAAACTTCGATGGTACTAAGAAAGAGCCAGTGGTACTTCCAGCAGCAGCACCAAACTTGCTTCTCCTTGGTTCACTTGGGATTGCAGTTGGTATGGCTACTAATATTCCTCCGCACAACTTGCGCGAAGTGGCAGACGCGGTCGCATACCTGATCGACAATCCAGAGGCTAATACCGACGATCTACTAAAGTTTGTTCAAGGACCAGATTTTCCAATGGGAGCTATTGCCTTCGATAAAAAAGCCATTGCCCAAGCTTATGCAACTGGTCGAGGTGGAGTGGTTGTGCGGGGAGAGGCAGAGATCGTAGAAGATAAACGGGGTGCTTTTTCAATAATAATTACTTCGATTCCTTTCCGAGTTAACAAAGCCGACCTGCAAGAAAAGATTGCAAATCTGGTGCGAGATAAAAAGATCGAAGGAATTCGAGAGATGCGTGATGAGTCGACCAATGACATCCGAGTTGTGATTGAGTTGAAGACTGGAGCTCAGCCTCAGACTGTCTTAAACAAACTATACAAGCACACTCAGCTCGAAGATACTTTCCACTACAATATGGTGGCCTTGGTAGATGGTGTGCCGCAGACTTTGTCGCTTAAGGTAATACTGCAAGAGTATGTTAAGCACCGAGTGGAAGTAATTCGACGTCGAACTCAGTATGACTTAAATAAAGCTAAGGACCGCGAGCACATTCTCCTTGGTCTAAAAAAAGCGCTTGATCATATAGACAAGATAATCAAGCTCATCAGAGCCTCAAAAGACGTCCCAACTGCTCACGCCGCTTTGATGAAGGAGTTCAAGTTTTCCGCTATTCAAGCGCAAGCGATCCTCGATATGCGTCTCCAGAAACTAGCTGGACTTGAACGCAAGAAAATCGAAGACGAACTAGCGGCTATCCAAAAGCTGATCAAAGAGCTTGAGGCTATTTTGAAGAGTAAGGCTAAAATGCTAGCGATAATCAAGAAAGACTTGCTGGAAGTAGCAGAAAAATTCGGTGACGATCGCCGAACTAAGATTGTGAAAGGTGGGGTAAAGCAACTCAACCCAGAAGACTTAGTGCCAGACGATGAAAGTGTGCTGGTGTTAACCCAAGGTGGATACGTGAAGCGTACCAACCCAGCTGAATATAAAGTACAAAAGCGAGGAGGGGTCGGAGTGGTTGACTTGAATACGAAAGAAGAGGATATGGTAACTACTCTTTTAACTACTTCTGCTCACAGTGACCTCCTCTTCTTTACCGACGCTGGAAAAGTTTATCAGTGCAAGATGTACGAGATCCCAGAAGGAAGGCGAGCGACTAAGGGTAAGTCGATCATGAACTTCTTGTCTATGAACGCTGAAGAAAGAGTCACCTCGGTCTTAGCGGTGCGAAAGGAAGACTGGGATGGCGACTGGTCACTGATGATGATCACTAAGAACGGTGTAGCTAAGAAGAGCGATGCGGCTGCCTTCAAAGATGTCCGCCGGAGTGGACTGATCGCGATTACTCTCAAAGGCGATGACTCCTTAATTGATGCTTTGTTCGTTGGTAAGAAAGATGAGGTGTCTTTGATTACAGAAAAAGGTCAGGCTATCCGCTTCAAAGAAAGTGATGTGCGAGAAATGGGACGAACGGCCGCTGGAGTAACCGCTATGAAGCTCGGTAAGGGAGATGTGATTGTTTCAGCCGATGTGCTTAAGTCTTCCGATAAAGACCGGGTTGTGCTAATAGTTACCGAGCACGGCTACGGTAAGGCCACACCAGCTAAAGAATACAAAGTACAAAAGCGGGGTGGTTCAGGTATCAAGACCGCTAAAGTGACAGATAAGACCGGTTCTATTGTAAGGGGTATTATTTTAACTGGAGAAGAAAGGGAAGAAGGAGAGCTGGTGATCATGAGCAAGAAAGGGCAGGTGATTAAGCTTCCATTGAAACAAGTGCCAACTCTTGGCCGACAGACTCAGGGAGTGCGAGTAATGAAGATGCGAGCTGGGGATTCGATTGCGAGCGTGGTGTTTGTTTAGAGTGTAAATGAGGGGTGATTGAGACGCCGGATCATTGGGTCCGGCGTCTCTTTTCACACACTCACCATTTTGAGCCAAGTAGCCGTGTATAATATATTGTATGAATATTTCAGTCGGCGGAACCTTTGTTATACCAGACGTCGTGGTGACACAATTCCACTTACGAGAAGGTGACATGGTGGCAGATTTTGGTGCCGGTAGCGGTTTTTTCTTACCAGCTCTGTCGCAAACAGTTGGCGAGACCGGTCGAGTTTTTGCTTGCGAAATCCAAAAGGCTTTAGTGGAGAGGCTGGGAGACCAGGCTCGGTTGCAAAAACTATCTAACATACACCCTCTATGGTGTGACTTAGAGGAGCCAAACGGCATAAAGATACCAACTGGCGAGCTCGACGCTGGTGTCTTAGTCAATACTTTTTTCATGATGGAAGATAAAAATGCCGCAGTAGCAGAGATGGGTCGTACCGTTCGTGCCGGGGGTAAGTTCTTTGTCATCGATTGGACAGAGTCTTTTGCGGGCATGGGCCCAGCACCAGACCACGTTGTGACTGCAGAGGAGTCTACTGCAATATTTGAATCCAATGGTTTTGTCTTCGAGCGCGAGTATCCGGCTGGTGGCCACCATTACGGGTTAGCTTTTCGTAAATTATGAAACTCCGACCGTTTGAATTAGCCTTGGTGATTATCTTTGTCGGATTAGGGCTTACGGCCTTAGTAATCTTGTCTACTTTTGATGGTGGTTCTGGTTCAGATGAGCCACAAGCAGTGGTTGGTAGCGTGACCATTTGGGGCACCTTGCCGGCAGACCCGATCAATAAAATAATTAGAGAACTCAGCGAGATTGATGAGTCATACAACAATGTATCATATCGTTATTACTCGCCAACTCAATTTGATGAAAGATTAGTTAATGCACTGGCTGACGGGACTGGTCCGGACTTGGTTTTGGTGTCTCATGAAAAATTGGTCGAGACTCGAAAGAGAATCCAACCAATTTCTTTCGAATTCTTTCCGCTCAGGAATATTAAAGACGCCTATATAGACGGAGCTCAGATTTTTGCTCTTAATGATGGTTTGTATGGTTACCCGATTGCGGTTGACCCTCTAATGATGTATTGGAACAAAAATATTTTCACCAACTCCGGATTCTTATCAGCGCCGGCCACTTGGGAAGATTTGGTAAATTCTATCTTTCCGGAATTAATTAAACGTGACTCAGATAGAACGATCAGGCAAGCGGTGGTAGCTATGGGTGAGTACAACAATGTTCGCAATGCTTTTGGAATAATTTCAGCCTTACTTTTCCAGGGTGGCTCCCAAGCAGTTCTCCTAGATGGAAGTGATAAGTACCAGGTAAAATTGCGTCTATCTGAAAATGGGAGTAGTGACCCCCTTCGAGCTGCGGCCGATTTCTATACTAGATTTAGCAGACCAAGTAATTCTCTTTATTCCTGGAACAGATCCTTTAAAGATGACCGCTCTGAGTTCGTTGCCGAAAGATTAACTACTTACTTTGGCTATGGAAGTGAGGGTGCTCAGATAGAAAAGCTGAATCCTAATCTTAACTTTGATATTGCAGAAGTTCCACAAGGAGCCGAAGCCACCATCAGGCGTACTTACGGAAAGTTCTATGCTATTTCATTGCTCAAATCATCAGATAACAAAGTTGGTGCCGGCTCAGTCATGACCAACTTTGCTGGGGCAACTATTGCCAATAGAATTGCGGTTGAAAGCAATATGGTGCCAGCATACCGAAGCACGGTTGCACTAGGTAGTAACAATCTTTACGGCAGGGTGGCCTATAAATCGGCGTCTATTGCGCTAGGTTGGCTCAACCCAGAATTGTCTGCTTCTAATCAAATCTTAGCCACAATGACGCAAGATATTAATGAAAACCGGCGTGATCTCGACGGTGCCGTGTCAGACGCAGCCTCAAGGCTGGGTAATGAATATTAATAAAATATGAAATACAGTATAAACAAAACAGTGATCAGTGTAAGCATTTTTCTGTTTATCCTGACACTTTTCAGTGTCGCACAAGTTTCAATCGCTCAAGAACCATGTAACGGTCTCCAGCCCGGTAACGTATGCTCTTGTGAACCACCAAATCTTCCAAGATGTAACCCAAGTCCTGCAGAAGATGGATTTTTTGACTGTGATTGTTGGGGTGAAGAACTTGAACCTGAACCAGGAACAAAATCAACTAGCGTTGAGACTACTGGAATAAAATACACTGTAAAAAGCCCTTTAAGTGAGAGTATCACTTCAATAGAAGGTTTATTGTCAGCACTGCTTAGTATATTCATCGTAATCGCTACGCCGATCATTGTTTTGTATATTATTTATGCTGGTTTCCTCTACGTAACTGCCAGAGGAAACCCAACCAAAATACAAGAAGCGACTACCGCACTCACGTATGCCATTATTGGAGGTGTGATTTTACTAGGCTCTGTCGCCCTGTCGGAAATACTATCAAATATAATAAATGCTTTCCGGGCTTAGAAAATATATTTAATATGGAAAATTTCGATAACCCATTAAAATTTCCGAACATATCAGAGTTGCTGGTCGCTGTTTTGAATGTGGTTATAATAATGGCAACGCCGATTGTAATATTTTATCTTATATACGCTGGCTTCTTGTATGTGACGGCCCGTGGTAATCCAGAGAAAATAAAGGTGGCTTCTCAAGCACTCTTATATGGAGTAATCGGTGGAGTGATACTGATTGGTGCAGTAGCCATTACCCAGATTGTGCAAAACGTAGTAAATGCTTTTTAATACTTACAACCTTTAATCAAATTATCATGCCAACAGATTACAAAGAACTAGTAGGTTTAATAATCGGCCTCATAAACATAATCATACCAACTATATTTGCGGCTATGTTCGTGTATTTTGTTTGGAAGATGATTGATTCCTGGATCATTCATGCCGGAGACGGAAAAAAAGTAGAAGAGGGCAAGAGTTACGCAGTATCTGCCGTTATAGCGTTTGTGGTAATGATAAGTGCTTGGGGGATTGTAGCCATGATAAAGTCAACTTTGTTCGGCTAGGCTAGGCTTAGTGACCACAGAAGACCCTTTACATTTTAGTTTATCCGGGTATAATTTTAAGCAATTAAATAATATTAATTTATGAAAAAGATTTTAGCCACAATTCCAGTTAGTTCAGTATTACTTCTACCTTTTGTTTCTTCAGCACAAATTGCTGATTCATCAAATGGTGGTGGGTTTGAAGATCTTCTGATTAACTTGATGCAGTTCATAAATGACGTCCTCATACCGTTTATTATTGGTATTGGTTTCCTATTCTTTGTTTGGGGAATGTTTCTATATTTCATAATGGGTGGAGCCGATGACGAGAAAAAAGTAAAAGGAAGAAGTTTAATGATCCATGCTGTTATTGGTTTTGTGGTGATCATCATTTTCTTTGGTGTAATCAACCTATTAACTAGCAGTACTGGACTTGAGGGAGAGTCAATCCAGAATATTCCTTCAGTTATCGTTCCATAAGCAGGAGGTGAATAACTCACTAGACATACTAACTAGTGTCATATAATAAGGTAAACGTTACAACGTTATCAGTTTATTTATAAAACATATGAAAAAAATAAGTTTTCTCACTAGTGGAGCAATATTGTCTGTCATGCCTATGCTGGCCTTGGCTGAATTTAATCCAAATGGCGGAAAGTTTGGAACTCTACTGGGGAATATTTTAGAATTCACCAATACTGTCATTATTCCATTTATTATTGGTATTGGTTTCTTGGTGTTCGTCTGGGGTATGTTCCGCTACTTTATTGCTGGTGGGGCCAACGACGAAGCAAAAGAAAAAGGAAAAAGCTTAATGATCTGGGCTACCCTAGGTTTTGTGCTTATAATTGTCTTCTGGGGAGTAATCAACTTGCTTTCATCAAGTACAGGCCTTGGTGGTAAAGAGGTGCAAAATATTCCTAAAATTAATGCTGATATACCAGTAGCACCAAGCACTTAATTATCAATTAATTCTTATATACATGATAGTCTCAACTATAAAGAAAAACTTACTGATAGCACTAAGCTTTTCAATGCTTGCCTTGCCATTTCTGGTTTCAGCCGCTGGTTTAGCAGATGACGGTACCGGTGGAGGTTTTGGTAAATTACTTGAAGATCTACTAACCTTTGCAAACACAATACTTATTCCGTTTATTATTGGGATTGCCTTCCTGTTCTTTGTCTGGGGTATGTTCCGCTACTTCATTTTTGGTGGAGCCAACGATGAAGCAAAAGAAAAAGGAAAAAGCTTAATGATCTACGCAACGCTAGGTTTTGTAATCATTATCGTTTTCTGGGGAGTAATCAACTTACTCTCATCAAGCACCGGTCTCGACAAAGGAACCGCTGTTAGTGATACAGATGTTAAAGGGGTCACTATACCTCCTCCAAGTTCTTAAAATAGTATTTCATTGAAGATTTTCACTTTGATCAGAAGTACTACGCGTAAAACAAAACAATACCACCTGCGGGTGGTTTTTGTTTAGAAAATTATTGGATAAACAGTTTTGTCATTAGTTGGGTATGCTAATATTTATCTATGGCAACACCTCAACAACAAGCGACCGAAGAAGCTGCTAAATTTGTAGATAAATTTAATGACATTATATTGTTTCCTACTATCGCTCTTCTTAGTGCGGTAGCTTTTCTTGTTTTTGTTTGGGGTTGTGTAGAATACTTTGTTAATTCTGCCAACGAAACAGCGAGGGGGCAGGGAGTAAAGCATATCACTTTTGGGATAATTGGCCTAGTGGTGATGCTTTCAGCTTTTGCTATATTGAGTATTGCTACTTCTACTTTTGGTCTTGATAAACAACTAGATTGTGCCAATAACCCAAGCGGACCAGACTGTGGAGATGCTTTTGTATTACCTGATACGAGTATCCCCGGTGGTGAAAACCCCGGTCCCGGCACAGGAGGTGAAAACCCCGGTCCCGGCACAGGAGGTGAAAACCCTGGTCCAGGTACTGGAGGAAGTAATCCAGGCCCCGGCACTGGAGGAAGTAATCCTGGTCCTGGCACCGGAGGAGGAAACCCAGGTCCCGTTGATAGAAGTATTGAACCTCCAGTGACAAACTAGATTAAACAAATATTTTTATAAGATATAAAAAAACGGGCAGCACTAGGTGCTTACCCGTTTGGCGCCCCGTAGGGCTTATATCACTTTGCGCAAGAGCGGCATTTCTCGCTCAGCAACAAAGGAATTTCTTGCGCACCACTTTAGTGCGCTTATTTTTTTACCTTTTGTACTGGTTGGGGTGGTGAATTCGATCCACTCCCCATTAACTAGGCCCTGGTATCGGACCAGGTCCAGGTTGTAGACCCCAATAACTCCACAGCCCACTTGGACGACGACTGGATCAGACCAAACTTGATCTCCGTTGCAGATTTCAAGCTGGATCGAATCCGGACCAGGGCACTGCTGTGCCACTGGTTCGGCCCTTGCCGGTTTCAGACTGGCTGCGACCGGTTGGTCCGGCATGATCGCCGGTGAGTTGTAGTCGTAGGAAGGCCGTTGCGGCTGCTCCTCGGCCACTTTAAGCACTTCGTCCAGACTTTCAATTGTGGTTTTAAAGCCACCAAAGAAAGCCTGTATTCTACTCCATGGTTGATATGCCAAAGCTGTCGCCCGAGTGACTGGGATAAGCTTGACTCCGCTCCTTGGAGAAGCGCAGGTTCCTTCCGTTGCGTAAGGAAACATCCCGTTTACCTCTTCTCCTTTTTCGTTGACCGCTTTCATGAAGTGTTTTTTGTCTTCAGGGCGGCAAGTTTTAGGAGTGTACTGAACGTATACCACCGGGAGGCTGTTTTGATCAAACTCTGACGGTTCTTGCATATACTTAGCAACACCGTTCTTGTTGAACATGACCCCGGTGTACGTCCCTGGGAGAGTTGACCAGAGAGCGGCAATCATTGTCGTAGGAATGAATACCCACGCCAATCCTTTGATCAGCTTGCTCGGTATCGTCAATGTCAGAAATGACAAAAGGATAGCTCCGAGAAAAACTAACCAGAAGGCCCCAAGATTGTTTTCGAATGGCCAGGCCACCAGAAAGTATTGGGGAGCCAAGAATAGTCCGGCAAGTGTCATGACCAGGGTGAAGAGTTTTACCTCAGCCCCCCAGACACTGATCGACTTGTCCTTATCTTGTAGCCACCCACTTAGGGTACCCAGTACCGCCGTACCCAACACCAGGCGCGAGCCTAGAAAGGTCATGATGACCAGGGTTGTACTAAGTATGGCAACGCCAAAACTAAGCCAAATAGTCCAATCCTGTCCCGTGTAAACCTTTAAGCAGGTAAGGACAAAAGCCAAAACAAGGACAAGTATGGCTTGGAAAAGGCCTTTCCAGATAATTGCCAGGTTTCTGGTAGTTGTCTGGTTTGCTTCCTGCCAGGCTCTCTGCAGAGGTGGTCCGTTATTACCCCAGTCTACGACCGAAGCTAACAAGCCAGCCCCTACAGCAACTTTCTTCAGGGTGTCTGTAACACCCTCCATCCACGTATTTTTTGTTTCGTCTTTCATTTTGTTCTCCCTATTTCAAGAATTTTTCGAGAAATTTTATAAACCTGCCACTTTCGGCTTCTCGCTGGGCACGCCTTTCAGCGTACGTAGCTTCCAAGCCTCTGTCGATTGCCGACAGGCCCTGGCCAACAGTGGCTCCGATTTCGTTTATACCAAACGAACCAGGTTCGTCTGACATCGCTGACATGACCGGGATACCGGTCGCCCGAAGAAAGTCGACCCCCGCCTCATAGGCAATTGCCAGTGCTTCGGGGTTATCGATGTTGGCTTCTTTATCGATAGAAAGCCTTTGAATTTGTTCCTCGGTCAAATTCTCCAGATAAGCTCTCTTAATGGTTTCTGCAAACACCTCGAGATAAGCCTTTGCATAGGGTTTTTCCTTGGTGTACTCATCCCACTTCTTGGTAGTTGTGGTCGTACTTTTATCAAGGATGGGGCGCTGTTGTTGATTGCGACCTCGGTTTTGATTTCCTTGTCTTGGGTTGCTAGCCACAGTATCTGAGAGGCGAATTTTTGCCCGCCTGGTTATGTCAGCTTTAACAATCTCTTCGAGCTGAGCTTTTCTTAGACCGTTTTTGGTCATATTGGTTACAATTGTTCTGTAACCATCGAACTTTCTTTCAGCCTCGGCTCTTCGCAAAAGACCTTTCAGACCATCCCTACGCTCCGGGTGAGCGAAGTCGTAGTAGTGATCATTTGTACAGCCGGTTATGAAACCGACGTACTTACGATCTAGCTCCGTTAAGAGCTGACCGTAACCAACTTCATCATCGATGCTAAACAAGCCACCCTTTTTTTTCTGATCGGGTGGGGTGGTAGTCGTACCCTCGTCAAGAGGATTGACCTTTTTACCAAACAAGGGTGCTATCATTGATAAGCCCGAGTGAATGTGGGAAGCAACACCCGTCACATGCGTTACTGCATTTCCAATATTCTTCAAATTAAATTCCATGTTCGTATTCCTCTGTCAATGTTCTCTGCGACGGATGTCGCGATTTGTTTTGGATAGGGAATACCTATCCACCTACCTACATAATAGCATATTTTACACTAAAAGTCAAGCAAAGAGGGTAGAAAAGAGCGTTATTTTAGGCCAGATTTTGAGTATTTTGCTGGTTTGGGTGGTTTTGGGTGTGGGCGGGTTGCGAAGCAACCGGGCATTAGGTATGATTTTGACCTATGAATCTAGCTGTAAGGACAGATCCGACTAGTCGTGCTGAAAAGCGCCGGCTAGCTGCTATGGATGAAAGGCCACGAACTACGCTGTCTTTCTACCGTTATGTGAAGATTTCTGACCCAGAAGCTTTTCGGCGTCGACTCCTTGATAAGTGGTCGGAGCTAGATTGCTTTGGTCGTATATATATTGCCAATGAAGGTATTAATGCTCAAATGAACGTTCCTAAAATGTATTGGGATCAGTTCGATGCTTGGGTACAATCTCAGCCGGAATTGGCCGGGATACCATACAAGATTGCCGTTGAAGAAGCAGATATTCCATCTTTCTACAAATTAAATATTAAAGTTCGTAAAAAAATCGTCGCCGACGGCCTTGATGATGCTTCTTTCGATGTGACCAACACCGGAGCTTATCTAACTGCAAAGGAGATGAACCAATACATCGAAGATCCAGATGCAGTGGTGGTAGATATGCGCAATAACTATGAATCTGAAGTTGGTCACTTTGAATCTGCTATTACTCCGAATGTAGTTACTTTCCGTGATGAATTAAAAAAGACTCCAGAACTACTTAAAATTCATAAGAATAAAAAAATTGCTTTGTACTGTACTGGCGGAATTCGTTGTGAGAAAGCTAGTGCCTGGCTTAAGCATAATGGCTTTGAAGACGTGCGACACCTAAAGGGAGGGATTATTGACTACGCTCACCAGGTAAAGCAACAAGGGTTGGAGAACAAATTTAAGGGCAAAAACTTCGTGTTTGATGAGAGATTAGGTGAAAGAGTGGGAGATGAAATCATTTCTAACTGTCATCTTTGCAAGGAAACTAAGAGCGACACACATCACCACTGCAAAAATCAAATTTGTCATATTCTTTTTATTGGCTGTGATTCTTGTATGAAAAAGAAAGACGGCTATTGTTCTTGGAAGTGCGCGCAAGTAGACAAGCTTCCGACTCAAACAAAGAAGACTCTGGCCAAATACTACAATTTATACATACGGAAGCGAAAGCCGTTTGAGAAGACGAGATTAGTCGCATAACAAAAAACCGGCATAGCCGGTTTTTTGTTATATGTGCGCAGGAGAGGAATTGAACTCTACGAGTTCAGTACAGGTTGTCGTTATTTTGTTCACAAGCTCCAAAATAACTGGCAACCTTTTCAAACCCTCACACAAAGTCTTCCAGACTTTGCTTCCTGAGCACACAAAAACCCACCAAAGTGGGTTTTCTTAGTGCGCAGGAGAGGACTTGAACCTCCACGGATTGCTCCACTAGTGCCTAAAACTAGCGCGTATACCAATTTCGCCACCTGCGCATATTTAATTGTGACCGTGAGTATAGCAGGAACTATTACTCAAGGCTAGGAATCATATTAAAAGACGTAATCTTTTAATATGATTCCATTGTGCGCCTTCCAGGGCTCGAACCTGGGACCGTCTGCTTAAGAGGCAGCTGCTCTACCGACTGAGCTAAAGGCGCATGTTTTGTGGGCTGAGTTTACAATAATTAAATACATATTACAAGGTAATTAATCACTAATTTCAAATTAATTGCTATAATTTAGAATATGAATTTATTACAAAGTCAGAAGGAAAGAGCAGAAGCTGAAATAAAGAAAATTGAAAAAATCAGCGAGTCGCTGACCGGAAAGTTTAGTACCGTGAGAGATTCAGCTTTTGCGAGGTTTCCGATGATATTTGTCCTTCTTTCTTCCTTTGGTCTGGTCGCTACGTTTTATGGGTTTGAAAAAGTTATAGATCAAATACCGTATTTTAACGAAAATCCGCACATGATTTTAATGACAGGGGTTGTCGTATTGGTTTTGACAGGTGCTTTATATAAGAAATTGAATTAGAACTAAATACATTTACATAGTCCAACTAGCAAAGTTTTACCCGTGGTAAAATTATTATATGAGAAAGCTTATCAAGACCACGATAATCATTTTTTTGATCCTGATCGTGTTGAACGTAGTTTCACGGATTCGAGATGGATCGGTATCAAATGAGGAGTCGATCTTACTGAATGAACAAAGTTGTGTAGACCGGGGTTTTGAAAAGATCACTATTCACGTTGATGGACGAGAGCGATCTGTTTTATGGAAGGGGCCAGAAAAATGGACAAAGGGAGCCGTTATAGCAATGCATGGTGGAGGAGGGGATTATACCCAATGGTGTTATGAAAGTCTTAGACTAGTGAAACCACAAGTGGATTTTAGTGATTTAGCGGTAGAAAGAGGATTTGCTGTATTTCTACTAGAATCGACAAATGATGTTGTAACTGATTCCGGCGGTCTTGTTTGCGGAAAGCGATGGGATGCGACACTTGTAGAAGGTAGGACAGATAATGTGGACCTACCATTTATTGAACAAGTAATCACTGAGATTGTCCCTAGTAAGCGACCAGTCGGAAGTTCTATAAACACGTTCCTCACTGGAGAGTCAACTGGTGGATATATGGCAATTCTAACCGCAACACACTTTGATAATCTTATTACAGCATTTGCCCCTGTAGCATCTGGTGATCCGTATGGAACCTATTTCGATTGTGATCCTTCACTTTCATTGCGAGAGAGTGCTAAGGGCGCTGGATTTGATCGGGAGACCAACAAACAGATTACTGAGGCGGGTGCATGTTTACCTAATGCTCATTTTAGAGATAGAAGTTTGGAGACTGTAAGTTCAAATCAGAAAATACCATTCAAAATGTTTCATAGTGTTGATGATGGAATTGTAGATATTTCGTGTCAAAAAAAAGCTGAAGCAATGCTTGTGCAACAAGGGTATATTAATGATGGCGCTTACGTTCTATTGTCACAAAGTAGCCGAAATGTATGGTCACACTTATGGCAGGCTGAGTACAATATCCCGGTGTTAGATTTTTTTGAAAAAATTGGAAATGAGTTAATGAAATAAAATATGTTGGAATATGTGCGTTGACTTGCATTTATCCTATGATCATTTCAATGTAAAACTGATCTGACGATTACAATCAAAAGTAAAAGCCGGAAACCAGTTCCGACTTCTACTTTCGGTGCCCGGGGCGGGAATTGATCCTTACAGGATCAGTACAGGTTGTCGATATTTTGTTCGCAAGCTCCAAAATATCTGACTAACCTTTTCAATTCCCTTGACCAAAATAATAAGCCAGACACAAGGTCTGACTCATTATTTCGGTGCCCGGGGCGGGAATTGATCCTTACAGGATCAGTACAGGTTGTCGATATTTTGTTCGCAAGCTCCAAAATATCTGACTAACCTTTTCAATTCCCTTGACCAAAATAATAAGCCAGACACAAGGTCTGACTCATTATTTCGGTGCCCGGGGCGGGAATTGATCCTTACAGGATCAGTACAGGTTGTCGATATTTTGTTCGCAAGCTCCAAAATATCTGACTAACCTTTTCAATTCCCTTGACCAAAATAATAAGCCAGACACAAGGTCTGACTCATTATTTCGGTGCCCGGGGCGGGAATTGAACCCGCACGCCGTTTAAAAGGCAAGGGATTTTAAGTCCCTCGTGTCTACCGATTCCACCACCCGGGCGAAAGTGTAAATACTAAAATAGTATTTGGTAGCACTCACGAATTAAAAGCTACGGATGTAGTTTTTAATTCGTGAGTCCTGGGTGGGAGTCGAACCCACGTATGACGGTTTTGCAAACCGTAGCGTTAACCACTTCGCCACCAGGACATTTCATTTGTACGCAGTACTGTAGCATTATTCTAGGCTCTGTTCAAAGGTTTTGTTCCTTGCATATTAAGTACGGTATACATTTGCTTGTCCCTATAGCAACCTCGATATTGCAAATGAAACGTATATAAACTACAGTAGCTTCAGGTTCTTTGATGAGGTATGCAAAATGAAACAGACCAAGCGAATAGCTTAAGCTTCACAAACTTAAACCGCCCGAACCTTTTTGGTTCTGGGCGGTATTATTTTTTCTTATCTTCAATCTCTCTCACCAGCTCATCCATGTGTTGTCTATGTCGTTCGCCGGCATCAACCATGAATTCTAAATGAGGAATATTTTTTATCCGAGCATTTTTCTTTAGGTAATTCCGTAAGTTTGTAGCATTACGCTTCAGGAAGATGAGAGCATCTTGTTCTCTGCCGTCTGGAATAGTTGTAACAAAAAGTAAAGCGCGTTTGCCGTCTGGAGAAAGGTCAATGTTGGTCAGAGTAATCATTGGATTACTATTTGCTTCATGTCGAATAAAGGTAGCAATTAGCTCCTTTAGGATTCCGGATAGACGAATGTTTCTGTCTGGGTTAGCCATAAAATTCTATGATACGACTGTATCAAAAGGCTTCAAGTAGTCTCCTGGAGCGATTTCTGCCCTTGTTTCAAGTTGCATTCCGAATTCTCCTTCGTCTACTTGCTGAACATCTGATTTCATTTGTTGAATATTTTTGATGACACCGGTCCCGATTTCAATATCACGCCGAAGAATGATCACGTGTTGATTCATTTTTAAAACACCATCTTCTACTCTCCCGCCCAGGACATGAGTATTTTTTTGTACGCTAAAGTGTTTGAGGATTTTAACCAGGCCAGTTTCAACTTTTTCTTTCAATTTAGGAGTACGATTTTTTAGAGCAGTTTCTAACCATTCTGACAGTTCGTAGATGATGCTGAAGGTGTCTATTTCCACTCCGAGCCGGTCTGCCAAGTCTTGAGCTGGTCGCTCAACCTTTACATTAAAACCAACGATAATCGCTTCTTTAGTAGCGCTGACATTCTGGACATCACTAACTGAAATGTCTCCGACTCCAGTATCAATAATGCGTACGGTGATTCGGTCTGACTCAAACTTTTCTAGTTCGTGTTGGATAGCATCAATAGTTCCTAGAACATCAGCTTTAATTAGGATCGGAATAACAGGCAGTTTTGAATTTGTCTTCGCTTGAACCACAGGAGTACTATCGAGTTGGGCCTGTGTTATAGCCAACTCAGCTTCTTTTTTGCTCGCTACAGTGGTGAACTCTGCTCCAACTTCAGGAATGTCAGTAAAGCCAACTATCCTAACAGGTGTCGATAACCCGGCTTCCTTGACTGTTTTACCTTGAAAATCTTCCATGATCCTAACAGGAGAAAAAGTCGTACCAGAAACAACAAATTGTCCGCTCTTGAGAGTGCCATTGTTTACCAAAAGGGTAGCAGTGTTGCCTCGTTTCGGGTCCATTTTGCCTTCGATCACTTTCCCAGTGGCAGAAGCGTTGGTGTCTCCCTTAAGCTCAGCCAAATCAGCGGCCAGGATGACTAGATCAAGAAGGTCATCTATACCTTCACCACTCTTTGCAGAGATTGGTGAGTAGGGTATATCTCCACCCATACCTTCAATATATATTTCGTTTTCGATTAGAGTATTTTTAGTTCGTTGAATATCAGCGCCTGGTTTGTCGATTTTGTTGATCGCAACAACGTATGGAATATTTGCCTGTTTGATAGACTCAAGCGCTTCGAGTGTTTGTGGCTTCACGCCATCTTCAGCTGAGACCATAAGAATAGCCACATCAGCCACATCGGCGCCCCGGAGGCGCATTTTTTGAAAAGCGGCGTGCCCGGGAGTGTCTAGGAAAGTTATTTTTTCTTCAGCCCCGTCTTTTGTTTTGTGGGGCACTACGTAAGCCGAAAGGTGTTGGGTGATCCCGCCCGCTTCACCATCAACAATATTGCTCTTTCGAATAGTGTCTAAGAGAGTAGATTTTCCGTGGTCAATATGACCCATGACCACCACAACTGGTGGTCGCTTGATCACATTTGGAGCCGTTGTTTTGCCTTTTTTTGCCATATATTTGTATAACTAGACTTAAAACACCTAGATAGGCGTACTGATAATTAGATGTTTGCGAGTATAGCAGAGTTCGGCCATCTTATCCAGGAAAATCAAGGGGTTTTGTGAAATTGACAAATCATAAATAATATTATATTAATTACTTAGGTGTTACATAGTCAGACGCAAGGAGAACTATATGTCAATAGTCGTCTCTAGCTTGAAGGGTCATACCTTTTCACTAGCACAGAAAAGAAAAATTTTTTCTAGCGGTATCAATCAAAGTAAAAATTTGATTTCTCACTCTGTGTTAGATGAATCTTACGATTTTTTTTGTTTTCCATCGTATAGTCTCGTCTTCTATCTGGAATGTGAGTTGCTGGCAGTTATGCTGCGCGGAAGTGTGCAATGGCAATAAAATACGTGTAAGAATTATCGTAAGAAAACCTCTTTTGTACTCTGTTGATCTGAACAATATTGAAAGATACTTAAACATAGTGAAGAATACAGACGAAGTTATTTATGAAGAGGTTGAAGGTGTGTGGGAGTGCTGGATTAACAGACGAAGCTCTAGTTTCTTCGGTGGGATGAAGTTTGATACTAATAAGAAAAGGTATACGATAATTCAACTTCGTTTAAGTTTGGTAAAAGATGTACTCAAAGAGGGGTTGGTGGCATTCCAGCACCTACCTAGACAAGTGAAGCCACCCAAATAATTATAAAAAAGGTGGTTTTTTGTTTGCACTTTAGTTAACCTGTGTCATGATTCTAGGAATGAAATTTTTGGAGAAGAAACAAGAGAGAGTCTATCTAGACTGGGCAGCCGCGACGCCACTTTTGCCGGAGGCAAAAGTGGCAATGTTGCCATTTTTGGAAAATGATTTTGGTAACCCTGGTGCGATTCATGCTGAAGGATTGCGAGCAAAGCAGGCAGTAGAGACTGCGCGCGACGAAGTCGCGCGCAGTCTTGAGGTGCGATCAGAATATGTGACCTTCACCAGTGGAGGAACAGAGTCGAATAATTTGGCGATTCTCGGTACCATTATGAACCTACGCGCAAATCGTATTGATTTTGTTGATATGGAGGTTATCACTACCAAGATAGAGCATCCTTCAGTTTTAAAAACTATGGATGAACTTCAAAGACGCGGTGTGTCTGTGGAATATGTCTCGGTCGATGAAACTGGAAAAATCATATTGTCTGAGTTAAAGGAACTGGTCTCTGCTAAAACAGTCCTCACTACTTGCTCGCTTGTTAATAGTGAGATTGGAGTTGTTCAGCCTCTCCATGCGATTAAGAAAGTTTTAAAAGAGGCAGAAGAAAAATTTTCCACTAAAATTTATTTTCATGTTGATGCCGCTCAAGCACCACTTTGGTTGAACTGCCAATTTACATCAATTGGAGCAGATTACTTAGCTTTAGACTCAGCTAAGTGTTGTGGTCCTAAAGGAATTGGACTGTTAGTGCGTAGCACTCGGTCTGAGTTAAGGTCGGTTGAGTTCGGGGGTGGACAAGAGAGTGGCTTGCGCCCGGGTACTGAAAATGTCCCCGCCATAGTTGGGACCGGAGTGGCTTTTACTTTTGCTCAAAAGAATTGGAGAGAACGCTCAGAGAAAGTGTCTAAAATCCGAGATCAAGGAATTGAGTATATTTTAAAAACAATCAATGGGGCGGTTTTAAATGGCCCAACTGGAAAAGACCGAGTGGCAAACAATATTAATATTTCTGTTCCAGGCATGGATACAGAGTTCGCTACTGTTGTACTCGACAAACATGGTTTTGCAGTCAGTACCAAGTCGGCTTGTTCCGGTGCGGGTGGGGGAGAGAGTGTGGTGGTAAAAGCGATTTCTCGCGACCCGGCCCGCGCCCTATCCACCCTCCGCTTCACTCTAGGGCCAGCCAATACATTTGAACAAATTAAGAAAATGGCGGATATCTTGTTCAAACATAAAGTCAAGATGAAAAATTTGACTCAATAGGGATTTCGTTGCAATATACCAAGTAAGGGTACGTAATACTCTATGTCGGCCACCTGACTGCATATCAAAACTGACCGAACGCTACCGATAACGTATAATGAATATTGAATACTTTGAACTATGCCTAATTTTCACAACTTCACAACCAAAGCTAAGGAGGCCATTCGAAAGGCACATGAACTAGCCATTGAAAGAGGTCAAAACCACGTTAGTCCAGTTCATCTGCTGACGGCTCTTTCTATGCAAGATGAGAGTGCTGTTATTGCGATTCTAGATAGACTAGATATTGATATTATTGCTTTTACTGATCTGCTTCTAGAAGCACTAGAAATGCCAGAAGCCCAGACTACTATTTCGCAGTCATACCAACTTTACCTTACTCCCGAGCTCGCTAAAGCGTTGGAGGCATCTGGTACCTACGCCGAACAACTCGGAGATTCTTACGTTGGGGTAGAGCACCTATTTGTTGCGGCTTTAGAGCACCCTGGTCCAGCTATAGAAATAATGCAACGTACTGGTGTCAATAAATCTAAAGTTTCAGATGCTATTAAAGAAATGCGCGAGAGTAATGTGTCAGACGCTCAGTCTCCAAAAAAATTTAGAACTTTGTCTAAGTACACTCGAAACCTGACTAAACTAGCACAAGAAAATAAAGTCGACCCGGTTATTGGTCGAGATACAGAATTACAGAGAGTGATTCAGATTTTATCTCGTCGAACTAAGAACAACCCAGTCCTGATTGGTGAGGCTGGAGTAGGTAAAACAGCGATTGCTGAGGGGCTCGCACAACAGATTGTCTTAGGGCAAGTGCCGGAGTCAGTAAAGGATAAAGAAATACTTTCCCTAGACTTAGGTCTTTTGGTAGCTGGTACCAAATTCCGCGGAGAATTTGAAGAAAGACTAAAAGCCGTAATGAAGGAAGTCGAGCAAGCGGCCGGGAGAGTGATTTTGTTTATTGACGAACTCCACACTATTGTTGGAGCCGGGCAAGCGGATGGCTCTATGGATGCTTCAAATATGCTTAAACCGGCCTTAGCTCGAGGCGAGATCAGAGTAATTGGAGCCACTACGCTAAAAGAATATCAGAAGCATATAGAGCGTGATCCAGCTCTTACCCGTCGTTTCCAACCAGTTTATGTAAATGAGCCAAGTCAGGAGGATGCTGTCGCTATTCTTAGAGGCTTGGCTGAAAAGTATGAGCTTTACCACGGAGTACGCATCACAGACGACGCTATTCTGGCAGCTGTTAATTTGTCTTCTCGTTATATTACCGATAGATTCCTGCCTGACAAAGCGGTCGACTTGGTTGATGAAGCCGCTGCTTCTCTTAAGATTTCACTCGAAAATAAACCAGATGAACTTATTGCGACTGATCGCTTGATCCGCCGACTGGAGATTGAAAGGGAAGCACTTCGTAAAGAAGTGGAGATTTCTGCCAACAAGAAAAAAGTAAAGGAACGGATTAAGGAAATTGAGAAAGAGATTGGTGAGCATAAAGAGACAACTTCAAACCTGGAGACAAAATGGATGAATGAAAAGGGGGCTCTAGGAGAAATAAGTAAGCTCAAAAAAGAGTTAGAGGAAGTCAGGGTCGAGGCTGATAACGCCGAAGCTATGGCCGACCTCACTCGTGCAGCTGAGATTCGTTATGACATCATTCCTTCAATTCAAAAAGATTTGGATGTGAAGCTAAAGAGACTCAAAAAGTTGCAGAGAAGCCGTCGGCTTCTGAAAGAAGAAGTTACCGAAGAAGATATTGCGATGGTGGTGTCTCGCTGGACAGGTGTACCAGTGTCTCGAATGCTTGAAGCGGAAGTCGCTAAGCTGGCTCGCATGGAAGAGGTGTTACACGAGAAGGTGGTAGGACAAGATAATGCCGTTAAGCTTGTCTCAGATGCGATCAAACGCGCTCGAGCCGGCATTGCAGACCCGAACCGACCGATTGGTTCATTCTTATTCCTCGGTCCGACTGGAGTTGGTAAGACAGAGCTCTCGCGCGCCTTGTCCGAATTTATGTTCAGTGACCCAGATGCACTTTTACGAATCGACATGTCTGAGTTTATGGAGAAGCACTCCGTCTCTAAAATAATCGGTTCACCACCAGGGTACGTTGGGCACGATGAAGGTGGCTCAGTTACCGAACGAGTAAGACACCGTCCATATTCTGTTATCTTGCTCGACGAAGTCGAAAAAGCCCATCCTGAAGTATTCAACATTCTTCTACAAGTACTAGATTCTGGTCACTTAACAGACGCTAAAGGTAGAAAGGTGAACTTCAAAAACACGGTCATTATTATGACTTCAAACATAGGAGCTGAGCACATTAGCCAAATGTCTAACTTTGGTTTTGCTCTCGACCACGGTGAGGCGGCTCAGTTTGTTCAAGCCAAAGACAAAGTGATCGATACACTTAAGAACTATTTCCGTCCGGAATTCCTCAATCGACTTGATGAAATTGTAGTCTTTGACCTGCTTTCGCAAGAAGCTATTGCTGAAATAGTCGATATTCAAGTGGATGATGTAGTAAAACGTTTAGCCAGAAAAGAAATCAACTTGACTATCAGCAAAGAAGCTAGAGCTTACCTAGCCAAAGAGGGCTATGACCCCAAGTTTGGTGCTAGACCACTTCGAAGGCTAATCCAGAGTAAGATTCTCACCCAAGTCGCCAACATGATGGTAGGAGAGGGAATGCTCCAAGGTGGATCAGTGAAAGTTGGGATTAAGAAAGGGGAGTTAGATTTTGAAATTAAAAAAGTTGCTCGTAAGAAAGTAGTCCAGAAAAAAGCTTCTACACAGACACCGAAAAAGAAAAGAGAAGCGGTAACTGCTTAGTGTTAATAATGCAATAAAGCCACCCGAGAGGGTGGCTTTCTTAGTAGAGAGGAAGACTACTATTCTGAAGATTTGGGCACAAGCTTAATCAAATAAACATTAGGTGCTTTTACTCCAGTAATTATAGTCAACAGTTTCCGTAAATTACTTTGGAAACTTTTCTTAAACCCATCATCCCATTTTTCGATACGATGAGAACAAATCGTTACGCTTAAATGGTTTTCACCATCTGCTCTCTTGAGTCTCTGAAAATCGAAGTCCGGTTCCTTGATACGAGAAATAGAGTTGTCTCTATAAGGATTTTCTTTAATTAGGCGCTTTTGGGTCGCCATGACAAGTTTGGTGATTCTTCGACAGAGTTCATTCTCTCTGTCGTCACCCAAACTGTTGGTTTGTTTAATTGTAATATCCAATTTTAATCTCCCTCAAGGTGTGAATGTGCACCTGATGACAATATGCCCCATGTTGCCTCATATTTCAAGAAGTAACTCAAAACCCACCACACATTTTAAAAACACCCTTAAGGGTGTTTTTAAAATGTGTCTCTATTCAACCCCGCTTGAACTTGTTTCCGACAGAACCACTAACGTGGTCACGCGCCGAACTTGAGTTGGTTCGAAACTGGTGTGTTAAAATTTAGTCAATATGGAACCAGAAATCATTGTGCAGGAAACTGTTGAAGTAAAGAAAGTTAGTCGCTTGCACACCATCACACCTTTATCTAAATATCTAGCAATGGCACTTTTTATCATTTTGCCTTTTGTAGGTGGGTATGTGGGATATAGTTTTGCTCCAGAAAAGGTTACGGAGATTGAGAAAATTGTAGTGAAAGAAGTTGAGAAAGAGGTTGTGCGGGAAGAGGTAATTGGACAGACTGATATTGTTGAACCATATACGACCGAAGCTGGCATTACCCTAGACGGTAAAAAACTCGATAGGTACTCAGTGAAAGACTTTATTGACGATGAAGAAAATTTAGATAATTTTCTAAATGATATTAGTAATACATACGCACTAAATGAAACATTCTCAATGACTGGCTTGTATCAAACGTACGAAAAAACTGCGTGGGAGCAGACGCAACAATGTCACGGACTTAAACTGCAGTTTAGGCCGACAAATTTTTGGCACTTCAAAACTCTATTGAGTACTTTAGGTGGTAATTCAGTCAATCAGATCGAGGATAAGAGTTTGATTATTAACTTACCTTGGAATGAAATTAGTGAGGAAGACAAGCAAGTTATCGCTTCTGGCGAACAAGTAACGTTAGAACTAACTGCTCGTGAGCCAGTTTTTTCAGGAGTTGGACCTTGTTACAGTGGGTTTGTCTATAAGCGTGTGATCAATTAAGTTCTAACTTGCAACCCAGTTTAAAGAAATTGCCCCTATAAATAGGGGCAATTTCTATTGTGCGCCGGGAGGGATTCGAACCTTCGTAGACATAAGTCAGCAGATTTACAGTCTGCCCTCGTTGACCGCTTGAGTACCGACGCGTAGTCACTCATTCAAACAAATTGAATTAGTGGGAACAAAATAACACAGATAGACCTTTTTTCAAAGCCCTTTGTGTTATTATTTAATAATTATAGTAATCATTTAAAATCACTAAAACCATGAAAAAGGCAATTTTTATAATGATGTTTAGTTTGATTGTCTTACCTGGTTTCGTGCTCTCTGCTCCAATAGAAGAACCTGCTCCAGTTGAAGACCCGCCTCAAGAAGTGCTGACTGAGGAAGTTGACCGAGGATTAATTCCTTGCGAAGGAACAGACTGTAATTCTTGTCATTTAGTGGTGTTGGCTGAAAATATCCTAGGCTGGTTGATCGGAGTTATGCTGGTGATATTTGCCATAACTACTGCTTGGGCAGGATTTAGCTTGGTCACTTCAGGCGGTAATACGTCAGCTAAAACTGAAGCAAAGCAAAAAATGACTAATGCTCTGATAGGTATACTAATTGTTATGGGAGCTTGGCTGCTGGTTGACACTCTTATGAAGTCTTTACTCCTTGGTGGAGAAGGTGAATTAAATAATAGACCATGGTCTACGCTTGAATGTATTGAACAGAATGATACTGTCCCACCAAGTAAAGTTTTCCAACAAAACAGGGATCTGGTAGCTATGGGTTGTACTTTAGTGGGAAATATTTGGAAATGTCTCCCGAGTAATTGCACATATAGTGTTGCAAGAGGAGAGACCGAAGAAGAACATTGGGATTGCCCAAATGGTGTGGACCCTCCTAAGCCACCTATTACGCCAGGATTGGAAGATGCCTGTTTTAATGGCTGTCGTTCTCTGGCAGATGCCGGTGTGCCTTGCAAGAATTCAAATACTTGTTCAGTCTCTCCCATAACTCTGGATAAGTTAGTTAATTTTCATGCAGAAGTATCAAAAACAGTAGTTGGTGCTCGAGTTACTGAAGCTATGCCTCCAACACCTGGGGTAAATCATAAAAATCCTTGTCATCAAAATGGTACATGTGTGGATTACGGAGTCGAAGGTGGTATGAAAAGTACAGATGATATAGTCAGTGTTATAAAAGCAGCTTATAGAAATGGTCTAACTGCAAAGTATGAGGTCGCTACTCAAGCAGAAGCTGATGCATTAGTAAAAGATGCTAAAGGTCGCCTGCGAACAGAGGATGTGCAAGTTGTTGGATATATAACAGCTCCACATTTTTCTGTCTACGATAAATAAAGTGATTAGGCTTATGGGTCCATGAGGACTCGGTCACGAATAAATTTTCTACGAAAATTTTTCTCGACCCCGCCTCACCGACAAGCCCTCCTCGCAAGCTCGTCGGCTTGTGTACCGGTTCCGGCTTTCGAGTCCTCGTAGCCCTCGCTTGCAAAACAAAACCAACCTTATTCAGGTTGGTTTTGTTGCTCGCGGGTCCACGAGGACTCGAATCTTACAGATTCAGTACAGGTTGTCGATATTTTTGCTCCTACGTCACAAAATATCAGGCAACCTTTTCGAGTCCTCTTAGTACCGTAAAACATAAACGCCCCAATGCTAGACGCATTAGGACGTAATGTTTTATGCGGGTCCACGAGGACTCGAATCTTACAGATTCAGTACAGGTTGTCGATATTTTTGCTCCTACGTCACAAAATATCAGGCAACCTTTTCGAGTCCTCTTAGTACCGTAAAACATAAACGCCCCAATGCTAGACGCATTAGGACGTAATGTTTTATGCGGGTCCACGAGGACTCGAACCTCGGACGTCGGTTTTGGAGACCGAAATTTTACCACTAAACTATAGACCCGTGGATATTTGTTTATCGCAACATAGTATTGGAAATGCTGGGGTAGGTCAACTGTTTCTATTGCTTGAGGAATTTCTCTACTCGAGTAAAAATCTTTTCGGGCTTAGTCGGTTTGAACCACTCTATTTCATCATCTCTCCTGAGCCAAGTCATTTGCCTTTTGGCGTATTGCCTAATTTTTATTTCCAAATCTTTTACCATAACTTCGTATTTGAGTTTTTGTTCTAAGTACATGGCAATATATCTATACTCTAGGCCCAGCTCGTGCATCCTTTCGTAAGTCAGGCCGTTTTTGTGTAGTTCGCAGACTTCGTCTATCATGCCTGCGCTAAGTCTTTCGGCTAGTCGAGTATGGATATTTGCGTGCAGTCTTACTTTATCGATATCAACACCAATCACTAGCCAGTCATAAGGAGACTCATTTTTCTCGACTTTAGGTACATGACCAAGAGTGTTGATTATTTCAAGCGCTCGAATTAGACGGGGTCTATTGTGTTCATCTATCGTTTCAGCTCGACTGATATCTAGTTCCTTGAGTTTTTCAAATAACTCTGGAGTCGTGCAAGAAGCTAGGGTAAGGCGAAAGTTATTATCTGGAGGAACAGAGGCGACTTGGTGTTTGCCACGGAGCATATCTAGATAAAAGAAAGTACCACCAGCGATTATTGGTACTCGGCCCCGACTATGTATGTCTAAGATAGCAGTAGTAGCATCGAGTTCAAATTCAGCCGCATTGTATACACCTTTTGGGTCCATTATGTCCAATAGGTGATGAGGTACTCCATCCATCTCCTCTACAGTGACTTTTCCAGTGCCTAGATCAAGTCCGGTATAGACTTGTCTAGAATCTGCTGAAATAACCTCACCATTGAATCTTTTTGCAAGCTGAATAGACAGGGAAGTCTTGCCAGAGGCGGTCGGCCCGACTACTGCAATTGCTTTTGGTTTTTTGTTTTCCATTCAAATTGAGTTTACTAGAAAAAACCTAACTGAACCAGAGCTTCTTGATATTTAATTTATAAGTAGTTAGAAATTAGGATTGAAATTTTATAAAAAAGCTTGTCTTGGATTGAATCCGGGCAGGTTATCCAATCGCACTGGTGCTTAAATGGTCATACTTGGTCTAGTAACGACTTACACCGAGTGAAAGGGGTATCTTCCAATATCGGTGGCAACAATTACATATGGTTTGCCGGAAGCAAAGTTATTCCGACTCATAGCCCTTAGTAAATAAGCGCAGAAGCAGCTTGTGGGTCAAAAATTACTCAGTTTTTTTCTCATCATGCCAGGGTAATTAACTACTCCCAGCGACAGGCCCTAACTGCATACTTTCAAAATTGTTCATTGTCTTCCTCCTTGTTGAGACCGGTTCACAGCAATGGTCGTTTTCTAAACAAGCTTTTTCTGGTACACTCTTTTTCACTTGCCTCGATGGTGGAATTGGTATACACGTACGACTCAAAATCGTATGCCGTAAGGCTTGAGGGTTCGACTCCCTCTCGAGGCACAAATGAACGGAGTGAAAGCTGTGCCTCGGGGTGCAGCTTTTCTTTGAAAAGCCTTGCACGAGTCGAAGCTTTTTTGAGATGGATTGTGAGTTTCGAAACAATCCATCCAAAACGAGTATTGATTATGTAATAACCGACTCCATCACAAGACACCGTTAGTAAAGAAGAGCCTGTATTATTTAGAAGTGTGTATAACTCACGTATGTTAGAATGTCGGTATCAAGCGCTAGAGCTTGGAGGTAATATTTATTATGGCATTTCAAGGTGATTCAATATACTGGGTAGAATTAGAAAAAGTAGTTCCGAACCCATTCCAACCAAGGCGAGAATTCGATCAAAACAAACTGCAAGAATTGGCGGATTCTATTCGTATGTACGGCGTTCTTCAGCCACTAACTGTCACCAGGTCTGAGGTGCAACGCGACGATGGCACATTTTATACTGAGTACGAGCTGATAGCCGGAGAGAGGCGATTACGTGCAAGTAAACTGGCAGGAGTGCCACAAGTGCCGGTAATTATTCGTGAAGGCGAACAAAACGAACAAGAAAAGTTAGAACTGGCTATTATCGAAAATCTCCAACGTGAGGATCTTAATGCAGTAGATAGAGCAATTGCTTTTCGACAACTGTCAGACACCTTCGGTCTTTCACATGCCCAAGTAGCTCAGAAAGTTGGTAGAAGCCGTGAGTACGTATCTAACACAATTCGCCTCCTTGGCCTGCCAGAGCATATGCTAGAGTCGCTTAAGCATAGCGATATGATGGAGGGTCACGCCAGGACCCTTTTGATGCTTTCTGACCGTCCTGAAGAGCAAGAGGTGGTATACCGGGAAATATTATTAAAGAAACTTTCAGTACGAGAAGTTGAAAGGATTGTACGCAAGATTGCGACCGATAAAGTCCGTAAAAAGAATCCGGGAGAATTCGACGCTAATTTGATTGAATTTGAAAAACAATTTACTGAAACTTTAGGTACTAGAGTCCAAATCCAAAAAACTGATTTTGGTGGTAAGCTTACCATCGACTATTTCTCTGAAGATGATCTTGAAGTGATTCTGGCTAGGATTAAGGATGAGGCCATCATGCTCCCGCAAAATCCTCAAGCCGAGGTGGCAAAATTGTCTGAACACACGCCCTTGGCAATTGAAGCCAGCCAGCAGGCCACAGAAGTCGCTACGGCATCTGCTCCCGCCCAAGAAACTGAAATTGTTGATGAGCATGAAATCAATCACGGCTTCGACGATTATGATGAAATCTATTCTGTACTCAAGGATACTCCGATAGAATCAACACCTGACAGAGAGTCAGTTCAAGAAGTAGAGCCGGCGCAAGCAGAAGAGGTAAAACCAGATACTCAACAAAGCCAAGACGAGGATGAAAGCAATTTATATTCAATAAATAGCTTTACAGTTTAGACTCGTTTTCTAAGGCCATTTTGATGCGTTTTCTAGCCAAGGAAGTTTTGGTGAAGTGAAGCCACTTCGGACTTGGTTTAGAGGATTTTCTTGTTTCTATTTCTACAATGTCGCCATTTTTAAGTTCCGTATCCAATTGGACTAATTTACGATTTACTTTAGCACCTGAAGTGTGATCTCCTACTTCCGAGTGAATGGCGTAAGCAAAGTCTATTGGAGTCGCTCCCATTGGTAGGTCGACTACGTCTCCAGTTGGAGTAAATACAAAAATACGGTTTGAGAAAAAGTCAGACTCAGCGTCTTCTAGGAATTCGCTGGTTGGATGCTCCGAGTCCGTATTGTATGTTTGGCCGATTTGAGAAATCCAGCGAGGAATTTTTTTATAGTGTGGGGTAGTGGCCGTCTCCTCTAGCTTCTTTTCGAGTTCAGTTTGTCTACGGGAAAAAGGCTTGAACAATCCAGGGATTAGGCTGGCGAATCTTGAAGGCTCCTTAACTTTGTCTGTTACTGATGGCTGCTTATAAAAAACATGTGAAGCAACACCGAATTCGGCCTCTCGGTGCATTTTCTCTGTTCTAATTTGAATCTCAAGGATCACTCCGTTTTGGGTAGTGACAGTTGTGTGAAGTGACTGGTAGCCATTTGGTTTTGGAAAAGCTATATAATCCTTAACTCTTTTTGGTAATGGGCGCCACAATTCGTGAATGATACCAAGGGTGCGGTAACAATCATCAACATCTTTAACTACTACTCGCATGGCCATTAAGTCATAGATGACATCGATGTCCCACTCTTTACGAGTCAATTTGTTATATAAGCTGTACATACCCTTAACTCTGAAAGAAGTTTGGAAATCAAGCAATCCGACTTCAACCAATCTTTTTTGTAGCACTTTTCTTTCGCGTTCAAGCATTTCCTTGGCGTTTCCAAAGCGGCGAGAAAGTGACTCAGCTACTCGCTTAGCTTCTTCTGGATAGACAAATGGGAAGGCCAGGTCTTCAAGTTCTTTTCTAAGCTTTCCCATACCGAGCCGGTGTGCCACTGGTACGTAAATCTCAAGAGTTTCCCTGGCGATGCGAAGCTGTTTTTCAGCTGGTACATGGTGTAGAGTTTCTAGATTGTGTAGCCGGTCTACTAGCTTGATAATCAACACTCGGATATCTTGGCTGGTAGCAACAAAAAGTTTTCGTAAACTTTCGTTATGACGATCTGTCCCGTAGTAACGTACAGAGCTCAGTTTAGTTACTCCTTCGACTAAAAATAGTATTTCTTCGCCGAATTCTCTCATGATGTCTTCTGAGGTGACAGGTGTATCTTCAATCGTGTCATGAAGTAGGCCGGCACAAATAGTGCGTGGACCCATACTCATAGCCGCTAACTTGTATCCCACCTCAGCTGTGTGCACCATGTATGGCTCACCAGAATAGCGCTTATGGTCTTTGTGCGCTTCAGCGGCGTAATCGTAGGCTTTTTTAATAAGCACCCTGTCCTCGTCTATGGGGTGATGTAGTTGAGCGATAATTTCATCAGCTGTATGCATACTTGTATTCTAGAGACTGAAACAATAAAACACAAGCTATAACTTCCAAACAAGAAAATTTTATGATAGATTTTCTTAAATAGCTATTTGAAGGGGTTCACATGGACTTAATAAGTTTGGCAGAGTTTCGGTTTAAAAAGAATGAATTAGCAAAGGAGCTACAATTGTTAAATAAACGCAAAAAGGGAAGGCTGCTTGAAACTTGGACTAGGGTAAGTACTGCAAGTAAGTCGTATCATTGTTGTAATTGTATACAGCCCATATTTGAAGGAGAGGAGTATATACGATATGTATATGTAAATTTTTATGGCAAATGGATAACGCGAAGGCATTACCCAGAGTGCTTTGCTCCGACTCCGGAGGAAGACGAAGAATATAGAGGAGAGGTGGAAGTTGATCTCTTAGGCGATCATATAACATCTGAAGCAGCGTGAAGTATCGTGTTTTCTGTAGCCGGCTATGTCGGCTACTTTTGTTTCAGTAGATCAATGGCAATTTCTAGAGTAATGTCGTCAGTTTTTATATTGTCAGGAATACCAATTCGTTTGAAACCTTTCTTTAAGTAACGGCCTGATTTTGATTCCATAACGTTGACCATCTTTTTAGTCTTGGGATTTACACCAAGTTCTTTGAGAAGTTTTTCTCCCTTTCTAAGCTGTTTTGGTTCAGTCAGTATTTCCATGGCGCGGTCGAATGTAATATCGTACGGGTTGTCCTTAGGATCTTTCAAAGAACGAAAATCTCCCGCGTGAGCGATGTATGGACCGTACTGACCAGAATTAGCCATGACGGGTTCTCCCGTCTTTGGGTGAATTCCTAACTCGCGGGGTAGAAGCAGGTAACGAACAGCATCTTCCAAAGTGACATCCTCAGGTTTTACCTCAGCCGGTAAAGAAGAGCGTCTTGGTGTTATAGTTTTTTTACCACTAACCTTTTCAGGTGTTTCTCCGAGTTGAATGTACGGACCGAAACGACCGTTCATAATAAATATTGGTTCTCCAGTTTCTGGGTGGTTTCCGATTGGCTCGTCAGGTTTTACTTCTGATCCGTCTATCAGGCGAGCTCCGTCACAGTCTGGAAATCTTTCACAAGACAGGAAGGTGCCATTGCGCCCAAGTTTTTTAACCATCCCAGCTTTACAGATAGGACAAGGAAATTCTTTTGGTCCTGCTCCGAGGGTAGTTAGTTTTTCTATATCTTCCTTTGCATCGACGGCTTTTTTAAAAGGTGTGTAGAAATCACCTAGAGTCTTCTTGTATGAACGATCACCAGTGGCGATTTCGTCAAGCTCATTCTCCATTTCGCTGGTGAAGTCATCACCAATGTAATCAGCGAAGTGTTTTTCAAGAAATGAGGAAACCACGTCCCCGGTATCGGTAGGGATTAGGGTGCGACCTTCTTTGGCAACATAACCGCGCTGGACAATAGTGTTCATTATTGAAGCGTAAGTCGAAGGGCGGCCGATACCTCTTTTTTCTAGTTCCTTAATTAATCCTGCTTCTGAATATCGGTTAGGCGGTTGGGTTTGTTTGGCTTCAATCTCAACTTCTTTACACTTAAGTATGTCACCTTGAGCGAGTTTGGGTACCTCGGTATCTTCACCTCTAGCTCGAGTATCGACTTTTAGCCAGCCATCAAAGATGATTCTCGATCCATTCACACTAAAGTCGGGGATCGTCTCTTTTTCGCTAGTTACATTGGCCAACAGTTTTGTCCGCAGGATAATTGCTTCTGCCATTTGAGATGAGACCGCCCGATCCCAGATCAGTTCGTAGAGGGCTTTCTGATCGGCTGTGCTACCAGCAGAGCGCTTAGCGAAGTTTGATGGTCGGACCGCTTCGTGAGCTTCTTGGGCTGATTTGCTTTTAGATTTGTAGTTTCTTGGTGAGACATAGTTTTTGCCGAAATCCTTTGCTACTAAAGCTAGTATTTGTTTTTGTGCTTGAGTACTTAAAGTTGGGCTGTCGGTACGCATGTAGGTAATAAAACCAGCTTCGTAGAGCTTTTGCGCCGCGCCCATGGTACGCGATGGAGTAAAGCCTAGCCGGGTTGAGGCAGTCTGTTGGAGAGTCGACGTGGTAAAAGGAGGGCGAGGCGCTCGTTTCGCCTCACTCTCTTTAATAGATTTAATTTCCCAGTCATTTTTTTCGCCAATATCCTTAATTCGGTTAGCTTCTTTTTCTTCCTTTGGTTCAATAGTGCAGGTAAAGGGAATAATATCCTTACTTTCTTTAAGATAAGAAGTTAGAACAAAATAATCCTCTGGTATAAAAGCTCTTATTTCTCGCTCACGTTCCATTACTATACGTAGAGCAGGAGATTGTACTCGACCAGCTGAAAGACCGTAACGAACTTTTTTCCAAATCAATCCAGATAAATCATAACCAACCAAACGGTCTAATACTCGCCGAGCTTCTTGGGCTTCTTTAAGATTTATGTCGATATCTCGTGGATGAGCAATCGCCTCTTTTACTGCATCTTCAGTAATTTCATTAAAAGATACTCGTTTGAGATTGGAGTTGTGTTTCTTGAGTAATTCAGCTACGTGCCAAGCAATCGCTTCTCCTTCACGATCGGGATCGGAAGCCAGGAGTACCTCATCCGATTTTTTTGCGACCGCTTGCAGACCTTCAATCACTTTTTCTTTTCCTGGGGAAATTATGTAGCGAGGAACAAAACCACCTTCGATATCGACGGCGTCTTTGTTGGTTTTAGGTAGATCACGAATGTGACCAATAGAAGACATTACTTTGTAGCCTTTTCCTAAATATTTTTCGATAGTCTTTGACTTAGCCGGAGACTCAACTATTACTAATGTTTGTTTTGACATAATTATTGGTAACAAATACTAGCACACGATGAATCTGTCAACCTGTGTGTATCGCGACTAGAGATTTGTCCTGTATATATTTTGTTCGCTTTTGACGTGTCCTTGGAGTTCCATCAACATCAAAATCTGAGAAGCCTCGTTGGTAGGAAGGTTGATTTTTCGTATTAAATCGTCTTTGTGGGTTGGTTCGGCAAGGTGTGAAAGTATGAGTGTCTCAACTGGGGATAAGATTAGAGATAATTGTGATGAGTCTTTGAGATTGGTCTCAATGTGTAACACATCAAGAATATCTTTACTTGATGTTACTGGGGTAGCTCCAAGTTTTAGGAACTGATGCACACCTTTGCTATTGGATGAAAAAATACTGCCGGGTACAACCAATAGTTCACGGTTATAATCGGCTACCATGCGAGCAGTAATAAGTGTACCAGATTTATCCCCGGCCTCTATGAGTAGAGTGGCCATGCTGATACCAGCCACTAAACGATTTCGTTGTACAAATGAATAACGAGTTGCTTGAAAATCAGGATCAAATTCCGATAGCAGTCCTCCGCCCGCCTCAAGAATTCGGAAAGCTAATTTCTTGTGAGTGGCGGGGTAGAGGCGGCGGTCTGAAAGACCTCCGCCGGGAATGGCGAGTGTATATAAATTATTAATCAAGGCTGTTTCGTGGGCTAATGAATCAATCCCAAGAGCCATGCCAGACACAATACCGATAGGGTAGCCAGCTAGACCGGACACTAGATCGTCCACTACTTGCTTACCGTAGGTGGTGTATTTGCGTGAACCAACAATAGAAAGAAGTGTGAGGTCGGTGGAAGGGAGGAGACCACGGTAATTGAGGGATTTCGGCGGCTGGGGAATTTCCCTCAAGCCTGATGGAAATTCCCCAGCCATTAACTCTAAAATTGGAAAGTCCATATAAATCAAATTCTACCACGTAGGTAAAAAGACTTGACAAAAAGTATAAAGCGTGTATAATTGCCAGTGAACCATGAAGTCAAAAACAAAGGCTTCGTGGGTAGCACCGTCCCAACCATCGGGACGAAGGTCTCTCTGAGACAGGTGGCTGTGAATCTTATCCAGTCATCAAGGGCCCAGCGGCGATGTGAGTCAATTCCACATCCTATACCGCCGGGCCTTTTCCTTTAATAAGAATACATTTTTACCGCACGCTCCATGATATTATTACCAGTAAGCTGATACATTTTTTATATTATGACAGATTCAGAAAACCCAAACTTTTTAAATAAAAATAGTCACAGAGCAAGAAAACTGCGAAAGTTTGGCGAGGATGATTTGAACCCTGAGCCTGTAGGACCGAATCAAGTGCACTGGACAAAGAATCAAGAAAATATTGATAAGAAGGCAAGACTACTTCAAGGGATTATTCAAGAACTGAAGGCAAACTGGGTTGATAAAAACGGTCCAATGGAGCTCCAGTTAAGTGATGAAGAAAGACAAAAAATTGAAGATGAAAAGTATCTAGCTAAGATGACTGGTCAAGCATGGAATGATTCTGTGACTCTAACTCCAGAAGCTATTAAATTTCTTTCTTCCATTTCTAACCAAGCCGAACAAATTTTTGCTGAGCGTTATCCAGAGCACGCACAAAAACCCGCAGATGTAAAATCCTCATTTTCCCAAGAGCCGGTTGTGATTGATACACAAAAGAAACCTGCAAATGAAGACGAAAACATTTCTTTAGATCCACAAACAAGCATAGAAGATTTTGTTGGACCACTAAAACCTGAGTCAGATTATCAGTCACAATCCAATATTAACTCGGAAGGTACACTTGTAGTAGAATCAACACCTCTTGAAGTTTCTGATGAACCAAAAACTGCTACAACAGAGGACTCTGGTCCAGATAAATCAGTCAAAGTTAATGAATTTGTCGGTCCATCTAGATCAGAGGTTACAGGTGCTACTACAGTTCAAGAAGTTCTCGATCCAGAGATGGAAAAGGAATTATACGAAAAATTACTCGAAGGACTGTCTCCAGAAGAACAAGAAAAAGCAAAATTGGGCATACATAATTTTGGCCATAAACTTCAAGCATTAAAAGCAAGTAGTTTTTCAAAAGTTTTTGGTCTGATGTCAAAAAGATTCGATCAGGAAACTACTGGTGGAAGATTTTTTACAGCATGGAAAGAGCAATTTGATGAAAAAGAAAAAAAAGCTTTAGACACTATAGAGAGCTTGGAAGACAAAAAAGCAGAAGGAGGGGGAATAGGTAAGTTAGATCATTTGGGCAACATTGGAAGTGCAGCCGGAAATGCTCTCAAGTATGGTCGATTGGCGGCGGATGCGGCCGGGATAACAGTTGGTTTTACTCAAAGACTGCCAATGTTATTGAGTATGGCTGCTGCCTCTGGATCAGAAGCAGCCAAAGAAGCACGACTTAAAAACCACGAAGTAATTGAAAGAACTAGAATACAAGAACAAGACATCGAAGAAGCAGCTGAAGAAGCCTGGAAGATCCATGAGATTGCCAACCAGAGAACTCCAGAAGGAGAAAAAGTAAGTCGTGAAAACCTGCAAAAAATATATGAAGAAAGAGTGCCGAAAGACATCCTAAAAAGATTAGCAAAAAATCCCCAACCATTTACAGGCACCAAGATGGTCCAATACGTGTTTCAAAAACACGCTAATTATAGTGTGTCTAGAATTAACAAAAAGTTTGAAAAAATTGACAGTGACGAATCAATTACAGACAAACAAAAGGAAGCAAAGAAAGAAAGAATTCTTAATGGTTGGCTTGGACTTGGTTCTAATAGAAGTATGTTAAAGGACTACGATCGCTTACTGAGTCAGCAAGGAGCTTTGGACACGGTGGGAATGTTTGCTCGCTATACAGAAAAAACCGCAAAGGTTGCAGTTTATGGAATGATGGCAGACAGTATATCTAAATTATACGATCAATTGCTAGAAGTAATTACTTCACCGGAAGCAGATGAATTTCTTGATTCAGTTGAGGGTTATATAAAAGATGAAAACCTAGACCTATATACAGCGCAAGAGTTTGTAACTGATAGTGGGAACACTCTCATGTCAGACTTGACTCCGGGTGGAACATCTAAGACCGCTTTTGCACCTGTAGCTTCGGTAGAAGATACGCCTGAGGTAAAAGTTGAACCAGTTGCTACTGGTGGGAGCACGGGAACACAAATTTCTGGGACAGTTGCTCAAGCTACCGCTGAGGCGTCCGTAGTTAGTGTTCCGGATGATGTTCCTGATAATTTACCAATAGATACAAAATTAAATTTCGATAGTACATCTGCGTCAGATTATCCTTTCAAGCAGAATCCAGATCTGCCCCCTTTAGATGGGGCTGAATTATCTAAAGATGTAGACTTGCCTAAGTCCGAGATAGATTCTCCGACTGACACTCAAAGTGTGGTTGAAGGTCAAGCTCAACAAGCGTCTGGAGAAACTTCTTACCGAGGGCCAAACTACATTACTCAAGAGCAGCTGGATTACGCAAAAGACTATGTAAATGGCAAGTTGGCTTCTGATATTAAATCTGTAGGTGCGAGACCCGATCACCCTAATTTCATGACTCAAGAGCAGGTGGAGTATGGTGCGAAGATCGTTAATGGAGATGCGTCGGTTGAGAACCAAACTTCACTTTCGGATGTGACACGTCCTGAAGCAGGTACTGAAGTTTTAAAAGAGTCTATAGCAAACAATATAGAAAGAATACATGAGGTTAAGCAGGGAGAAACACTTACTGGCATTTTGGTAGAAGCTATAAAAAATAGGGTGGCTGCAGGTGAAATGAGCTATCCATCAGGTGAAGATGAAAACTCTATTCACAGCTATCTTTTTCGTAAATTTATTTTGATGTCTGAACATTCAGACTCTCCTGGTAAAGTTTGGGAAGGATACGGTGTTAGCAGTGGTAATCCTGATTTGATCTTTGCTGCAGATGCTGAAGGCTATGGTAAAACTGATAAAATCAATGTTCAGGCAATTATCGACGATATGAAGGGAACAACAGATGTGCAAAACATAGATTCTGTTGCAAGCCCATTTACGGAGGACTCCGATGATCTGTCTATAGCTGAAGTAGAAGAAATAGTCGCAAAGGAAGCAGGTTGGCCTCAAGGAGGAGATGGTTCAGAAGGTTTGCGTGGACCTAACGACTATTTGCCTGATGAAGCTGATGCTTCATCTCCTGAAGAAGTCGTAGCTTCCACGGGCGATTCTGAGGACAGCGCATCAATTGCTAAAGAAACACCCGAAGTAGACGTTGTACCCACACCACAAAGTGTTCCAGATGTAGAGGTTTCGGTTAAACCAAATGCCGATGTGGTTCTACCAGATGTTTCCGGTGTGGAACCAGAAACATCTGTGGAAGGAGCTTCTGAAACAGTGGAAGGTTCAAGTAATTCCAGGGAAGACTTTTCAGCTGAGAACACGCCTAATTCTCAAGAGGACAGTAGCGAAGTTAATAATGATCCAAGTGAGGCCATACTTAATAATAGGGGATTTAGTATGGAGGGTAAGTATGCGGTTATGACGCATGAGTTTGATTTGGAAAACGGAGAGACCTTATCGAAACATATTATCGAAACTATAAATCAAGGTAAGTTGGATGTTAATGGCGTAAGTAAAGACGGTATTACTTTACCAATTAGATTACTTAGTGGAAGCACTAATTTTACCAATAACACGGAAGGGCTAGTGGCCCAGGCCTTGTTAGAATTATCAGGAGCAGTTTCAGAAGATGGGTACAAAATTCTTCCTAGTGGTTTGGAGTTCACGCCTGATGATTGGAGAGAGTTTGGTATATCAAGCGGAGATCCGTTTAGGCTGAGTGCATCCGACAACTTCCAAACTGGTAAGTTTATTAGACTAATGTTAACTGGAGAAGACACATTACTGGCAGGAAGATAAACTATCGGTAAAACATTAGAACCAGCTTAAATTATTTCCTTGAATATAAAAAATGCTCAAGCGAAGCAAGCAGTTATTTTGTGTTGGTACACGATTCCCGTTTGGCTAGACTATAATAAGCCAAAACAGGTTTTTAGATATTGATTTTGTTGTGTATAATCAAACCCACTATGTTGGATATTAAATTCATAAGGGAGAATATTGATCTTGTTAAACTAGCTGTCACTAAGAAAAAAATGACAGTCGACCTTGATCGTTTGGTACAGGTAGATGACTCAAGACGAGAAGTTATGCAAAGCCTCGAGGAAAAACGTGCCGAGCAGAATCGAATCTCAGACGGTATCCCAACCGCAACAGATCAGGCTGTTCGCCAACAACTCATAACTGAGATGCAAGCACTAAAGCAAGAGGTGCAAAAAAACGAAGAGGCTCTGAAACCAATTATGGAACAGTGGCAAGCCTTGATGCTTCAAGTACCCAATATTCCAGATATGTCGGTACCAGACGGAGACAGTGATGCTGATAATGAAGAGATGAAAACTTGGGGCGAGAAGCATAAGTTTGATTTTGAAGCCAAAGATCACGTTGAACTAATGACTAAACATAAGATGGTTGATTTTGAGCGTGGTACAAAAGTGCACGGCTTTCGGGGCTACTACTTACTTGGTGATGGTGCGAAGTTATCTTGGGCGATTTGGAACTACGCTAATGACTTTTTTCAAAATAAAGGCTTCGTACCAGTTATCCCACCGACTATAGTTAGAAAGTCCAATCTATATGGTACTGGGCATTTACCGAACGAAGCCGACGATGTCTATAAAACTCAAGACGAAGATTATCTGATTGGTACCAGCGAGGTGTCGGTGATGGGTTTTTACGCCGATGAAATTATCGATAAGGGATTATTTCCAGTAAAGTTTCTTGGCTTTTCTCCTTGTTATCGGCGTGAAGCTGGGAGTCATGGTAAGGACACTAGAGGACTGATCCGGGTGCATGAGTTTTATAAACTAGAACAAGTTATGTTGTGCGAAGCATCTCACCAAGTGAGTGTCGAGTGGCACGAATGGCTTAACAGAAATACAGAAGAATTTATTGAGTCTTTCGGTATCCCATACCGAACAGTGCTTAACTGTGGTGGAGACTTAGGCCAGGGACAGGTAAAGAAGTATGATATTGAACTGTGGGTTCCGGGGGAGAAAACCTATCGCGAGATTAGCTCTGCTTCATACTTTCATGATTTCCAGACCCGCCGTTTTAATATTCGCTACCGAGAGGATGATGGTAAGATTCGCTACGCTCACTCTTTAAACTGTACGGCTATTCCTACGCCGAGAATCCTGGTGTCCTTAATTGAGAATTTCCAACAAGCCGACGGCTCTATAAAGATCCCTGAGGTTTTGCAAAAGTATTTTGGTAAAGAACAAATAGGTTAAAAAAAGTGCGCCGGTCAAAGACCGGCGCACTTTTATGCTACGATACAAACATGAATCCCGTTAGAAATTACAAAAGTTGCTATAATATATCTATGCCTTTTCAAAACGTCATTATTAAACTCAATAGCCTATTTGAAGTTTAGCTTCTGATTTTTAACGGAATGAAAAAACGTCGACAGTTAATAAATCCTGATACCCGTGTGCTATTGAAGCAGATTGGGATTGGGATTATTGTAATTGTTACTGTTGCTTTGCTTGTAACTGGAGTCTGGTACGGAACAAGGCTGGCACCACTCACCATTTCACAAGTTTCAGTCGAAGGTGGAAAAACCATTGATCTTAGTGAAATAGCAAAGCTTGCAAACAAACAACTCGAAGGATCATATATAGGAATAATTCCCAGACGTTTTACTTGGTTTTTCCCCAAAAAAGAAATTATTTCTTCAGTCCAGTCAGTTGATCGGTTACACAACGTGACTGTCGACAATGTGAGTAGAACTGAAATCCTGGTGACTTTTGACGAGTACTTACCCAAGGCACTTTGGTGTGCGACGGTAGAAAGCGATGATTGTCTTTTTTTAGATAGTGAAGGGTATGCTTTTGGTAAAGCACCTAGATTATCTGGCGGAAGCTTCCTTCGGTTTATCGCTAGCGGAGAAGAGCCGTTAATTGGCAATACAATAATTGATAACTCATTATTTTTGTCTCAGATACGTTTGTCTGAATTGTTGGCAGAACATGGTTGGTTTGTTTCACATATAGAGTTTGACCAAGTTGGTGACGTGTTTTTGGGTATTGTCAGTGGAGGGGAGTTAAAAGTAATTGCTGCTGAACCACCTGAAAGTATAGTAGAGAATCTTTTGACCATATTAGCTTCAGACGAGTTCTCACACATAAAACCAGGTAATTTTCAGTATATTGATTTGCGTTTTGGAAACAAGGTTTTTGTAAATGAAGAACCCGCCGACCTGCAAGAGGATACGGCGGGAGTGTCTGTGGCCACGAGCACAGACGATTTTTAGCCACCAAGCCAGTCACCATACCAGGTAAATTTTATTTGAGCTTTATTGCTCTTAATCTTCACCCTTGTCTTATCAGCAAAACTGTTATTGATACCTAACTCAGGCAACCGACCCTTCTCATGTTCGAAACTAACACATCCGGAACTTAGAAGAGAGAGTGCTAAGGTGGCAGTTGTAAAAATAGATCGAACTTTTTTCGTGTCCGTTTTCATACTACTATCCTTGCAATTAGTTGGCCTGTATATACAATGCCATAAAAAATGAATTTCTGGAATGATTTACCAAAACCAATATTTGTTTTAGCGCCGATGGCGGATGTTACTGACGCGCCATTTAGACGAATGATCGCTAAGTATAGTGCACATGAGCGGGCCGATGGCACTGTGGGAGGGCCCGACGTTATGTGGACTGAGTTTGTGTCTGCTGATGGTTTAGTACGTGCTACTCCTGAAGGAAAAGAGAAGCTTATGGCTGACCTTATCTATTCTGAGGAAGAGCGTCCCATAGTCGCGCAGCTCTTTACTAGTAACCCAGAACACATGGAAAAAGCGGCACGACTATGTCTAGAGCTCGGTTTCGATGGGATTGACATTAATATGGGTTGCCCAGATAAGTCTATTGAAAAACAAGGTTGCGGGGCGGCGATGATTAAAAATCCTCAAAATGCTAAGGAGATTATCCAAGCCGCCAAGCAGGGCGCAAAGATGCGTGAACCAGACGGAATACCAGTATCAGTAAAAACTCGGCTGGGGTACAACCACGACGCACTGGAGGAGTGGTTGCCGGCGATTCTAGAAGAAGCACCGGCCGTTCTGACTCTGCATGCGCGGACTCGAAAAGAAATGAGTAAAGTACCAGCCAATTGGGACAGAGTAAAAAGAGCTGTAGAGATAAGAAACAAACTTGATTCGGAAACTTTAATACTAGGCAACGGAGACGCTCTCTCACTAGCAGACGCAGAGGCGAAGGTAGATGCAACTGGAGCAGACGGGGTAATGCTTGGGAGGTCGATATTTGGCAACCCTTGGTTATTTCATCCATTGAAAAGTCTGCCTGAGCAAATAGTTTTGTTAGAAACTTCATCGCTAGCTCACTCTTCATCTCAGGCAGAAGTTTCTAATAAATTTGAAATTATTACTCTTGAAGAAAGGCTTCGTGTAATGGTTGAACATACTAAACTGTTTGTTGAATTATTGCCGTTTAAGAATTTTTCAGTAATGAAAAAGCACTACAAAGCCTACGTAAATACTTTCCCGGGAGCGGTTGAGCTGCGCGCTGCTTTAATGGAGAAAAATTCACCAGCTGAGGTAGAAGAAGAAGTAGAGCTTTTTTTAGCTACACTAACGACTAAATAGTACTGTGTACAGTTGCGGTGCTGAAAAGTATCTATCACTGGTACACTAGAGTTAATGAATGAAATTTTACACGCCAATGTATTCTTCGTAATCGCTAGTTTGGCAACAGTAGCCTTTTGCATAATTATCTGTCTGATCTTATTTCATATTCTCAAGATTGTAAAAAGCATACGCGCTATAATAGAGCGTATAGAAGCAGGGAGTGAAGTGATTGCAAATGATGTTGCTCAAGTTAGAACACTAATTGCAAACGGAGGTATGGTTTCTAGATTTTTTCAGTTTATAATGGGTGCAACTCGCGAAAGTAAGAAAACTAAAAAGCGAGCACGTTCAGAAAATTAATTATTTATATATGGCACAGAAAAAAAAGAAAGTTGAGGTATCATCAGCACAAAAGATAGGGATTGGAGTTGGTTTGACCGCGGCGGCAGTTGCGGCGGCTGGGACATACTTTCTGTATGGAAGTAAAAATGCCTCTAAGAACCGGAAAACAGTAAAAAGTTGGGCGCTAAAAGCTAAAGCTGAAGTCTTAGAAAAACTTGAAGACGCTAAAGAAATGTCTCAAGAAGAATACGAAGATGTTATCAATGCGGTAGCTGGCGCGTATGCTGGCCTAAAGTCTGCTTCTAAGGTAGACATTAAGGTTTTCAAAGACGAAATGAAGAACCATTGGAAAGCCATCGAAAAATCAGCGGCACCAATGAAAAAGTCTACTAAGAAAGCAGTAAAGAAAGCAATAAACAAAGCCGCTCCAGCTAAGAAAGCAGCAAAAAAAGCTACTAAAAAGTAGATTTGGTTATACACCTAATTGAAAGAGGTGCCCACTTTGTGGGCACCTCTTTCTGTATCATATAGATATGAAACTGTTGCTGCTTCATTTGTCTATCATCCTGCTAGTTCTGGGGGTGATTAATGCTTTTCAACCTTCTGTTTTAGCAGAACAAAAAACTGAATCACCGAAATTTAAGGTAGAAAATAATGGGCTTCAGACCATCGGCGCCAATGCATATGGAGTGTTTGATGTAGAAACAGGTGAAATATTGTTTGGTAAAAATATTGATGAAGAACTACCAATAGCTTCTGTCACGAAGTTGTTTACCGCTTCGGCAGTTTTAGATAGTGACAAAATTGAAGATGAAATAACTATTACGTTCAACGACGTCGCGACAGAAGGAAGGGCGGGTAAGTTGGTGCCGGGGCAAATTTATAAAATCAGAGATCTAATTTTTCCACTCTTGCTAGAATCTTCTAATGATGCAGCCGCTGCGCTAGAGCGCAACATCGGCCAAATACCATTTGGAGACAAAGTCCTGGCAGATGCTTCTGGCTTGTCTGATAAAAATATCGCTACCGTTGATGAGTTGGCACACGAAGTTAGTAGGGTATACAAAGATGCGCCGTATGTTTTTGATGTGACTAAGCTAAAGCAGAGTATTGGCGACCAAACTGGCTGGATGAACAACTCGCCGGTTCGCGATCTGCCGGGCTACATGGGGGGCAAGCACGGGTACACTGAAGCCGCCAACCGTACACTAGTGGCAGTCTTTACTGAGGTTTCTTTGAGCGATAAAGAGCTCGGCTATGTCATCCTGGGTAGTGACAATATCCGTGCCGATGTTGAAAAACTACGATCATTTGTGGAGAATTCGGTCCACTTAGAATAATTTGCTATACTACTGACCATGTCTGTAACAGGAGCTCTATACCGCAAATACCGACCGCAATATTTTGCTGAGGTCAAGGACCAGGACCATATCGTAACAGTGCTCGAGGGAGCTATTAAGAAAGGTGAGATACCACACGCCATGCTTTTTTCTGGTACGAGAGGAACAGGTAAGACCACCCTGGCTCGCATTTTTGCTAAAGCTATTGGGACTTCTGATTTAGATATGTATGAAATCGATGCCGCCTCAAACCGCGGTATCGACGATGTGCGCGAACTGAAAGAAGCAGTGCACACACTTCCATACGAATCTACGCATAAGGTGTACATTATCGATGAAGTGCATATGCTCACCAAGGAGGCTTTTAATGCTTTATTAAAAACCTTAGAAGAACCTCCAGCCCATGTTGTCTTTATTCTCGCCACCACTGAAGAAGAAAAACTTTTAGATACTATTTTGTCTCGTTGTCAGGTGTTTCGTATGCACTCGCCTTCACGTGCAGTATTGGCCGAGTTTGTTACTGAAACTGCCAAGAAAGAAGGTTTTAAGCTAAATCCAGACGCCGCTGACTTAATTGCGATAGCTGCCGATGGCTCTTTTCGGGATGCACTTGGTGTGACACAAAAAGTCATTATGGCCTCAGGCGATAAGATAGGTGACGCTGATGAAGTAGCTAGTATTATTGGTGCTCCGAAAGTGGCTATTATCCAACAGTTGCTTGAAGGGCTGCATACTAAAAATAAAGCCGAGGCACTTGAGGCCGTGAGTTTGGCAGTTGAAGCTGGAGTCGACATGAAGTTGTTTGCCAGAGTTGTGTTAGAGCACGTGAGAGCTGTCATGTTGTTGAGAAACCTACCGGCCAGAAAAGAAATCATTCTTAATGCGTTTGGTATAGATACACAAACTAAGTTAGAGACATATGCTAGTGAAGTAACTCCACTTAATTCTCACTTACTTTTGCAACTCATTAAAGCAGCCGACCTAGTATCTCGTTCACCAATCCCACAAGCGCCACTCGAGATCGTTATTATAGAAGTAACTGGCTAGTATGTGTCCCGTTAGAAATTACAAAAGTTACTATAATAACCGTATGATAGCTTATTACTTGGTCGAAATAGCATTATTAAACTCAATTAACATATTGGAAGAATAACTTCTGATTTCAAACGGGATGGATATATATTTAGTTAGACACGGGCAGACAAGTGGAAATGTCGCCAAAAGACACCAGGCTGAACACACAGGCTTGACTAAGTTCGGTCGCGAGCAGGTTGTAGTAGCGGCCGAAAAAATTAAGGAACTCAAGCCCACCCATCTCCTGACCAGTAATCTAGTCAGAGCCATTGAAACGGCGACTATTATTAGCAATGCATGCGGACTAACTCCAGAAACCAATCATAATTTTATCGAGCTAAGAAGGCCTAAACATATCTATGGTCGCTATCACTACAGTTTGCTGTCTCTCTGGTACTACTCTTTATGGTACCTGGGTAGAGATACTGTTGCTATGGATGGAGGAGAATCCTACTTATCATTACGAAAAAGAATCAAAGCTGCTCAAGAGCAAATCTCCACATATCCAAGTGATGCGAAACTAGTTATAGTTTCTCACTCTGTTTTTATAAACATGTTCATAGCGCATTTGTGCAGCGGTAAGCCTCTCACTCCATTTCGTGCCTTTATAATATTTACTGGAATGTTAAAAATGCCCAACACTCACATCATACACCTAAGCTTTTCTAGCTCGACAGAATCAAATAATTGCGCTTGGTCTGTTGTAGGCAATGATTAAGTTTAGACTTTGGTAAGCTAAATTCTAAAAAAATCTGAGGCTTTAAATGAGAAGCTCGCTATCGAGCTTCTCTTTCGGTATTATATAAGTATGAAAAAGCGAAGATTTGGAATAGCAGCAATGATTGCCATTATTATAGCTGGATTTTATTTCGCACATAACAGTGGAGATATTGAGGTAAAAAACAAAAGACTGGGTTTGGTTGATGTGAAAGGTAATGTTGAAAATCATCTGTCTGAAGCGGCGAGTGGAGTTTCAAGCGGTATCGGAGTGATAGTTGAAGAAACCAAAGACCAAGCACTGGCTTTTCCTTCAGAGGCTTTATCTGACGCTCTAGTGTCTTCTGACAGTTTGCTTGTACAGCAGACTTTGAAAAAGTCGGTCGATAAAACAAACCTAGCTTTTGAGCAGACCACAGAAGACAGTGTCAAATCGTCTGGCCGAAAACACGAAAAAGAAATTATTGAATTATATAAGGAGGTCCCGGAGATATTCGATATCAAAATTCTAAAAGAATACCTAGATGATAATGGTTATTCGGGAGAGGACTATATCAAGGCGATGTGTGAACAGATAGAGTAGCCACCAGCTTTTATATCTAGCAGCTAATAGCAAACTTGAAACTTCTCTAGATTCTGGCAGTATAGTGCCACCAGCTAAATACAGATCCTTTATCGGAAAAGTCTAATGTTATATTTATACAGTTCTCGCTCGGAGATAAAAGAGTGATTTCAATACAATTTGTGTCCATCGCTGCCGGATCGTCTAATGGTAGGACTACGGTTTCTGGTGCCGTCTATCGGGGTTCGAGTCCCTGTCCGGCAGCGATGAACGGAAATTGAAATCACTCTTTTGCTTCTTTAGCTTGATCAACTGTATGGACTACCGGAGAAAGCCACCTCATGGCTTTCTGCTTAGTGCCGCTATCGGGGCTAAAACAGTTCGGTGAACTGTTTTAGGAGGTTAACTAGTATTTTAGAGTGAATACGAATCAAATACTGATAACCTGTACAGAATTCGTAGCATTCGAGCCCCTGTCCGGCAGCGATTGCGGCCGCATGGTAGATTGTTGACTCTTTTAAAGATGTTAAGAGCTTACTATATAAGTATTTTTGCAAAAAATTATAGTCAACTTTTTGCACTTAAGTCTATTCTGTAAGTCAGGTATAATTTAAACATGATTATGGTAAATTTTAAAAAAAGACTAAAATTCTATTCTTTCACTATATTTGCTCTGGTTTTTTTGCCTGATGTAAGTTTTGCTCAACAAATACAGAACGACTATCAAGGTACTTATCGTGGAAAAGTGACAGAAATACAATCTGAGGAGCTTAGAGAGATTCCTGGGACTAACACCGACCATCTCTATCAAACTATTAAAGCTGAGATATTAGATGGACCAAAAAAAGGTGAAGTAATTACAATTGAAAACGATTATCTAGAATTAGATAAAAATGACAAGTTTTATTTTAATTACAACATTTATATCGACGGCTCAGTGGATTACGCGGTAGTAAACATTGACCGGCGAGACTCACTGATTTTATTCGGGTTGCTGTTTGTCGGAGCGGTTGTATCTTTTGGGGGGTGGCAAGGAGTTCGTTCCTTAGTGGCTCTAGGTGGTAGTTTTGTAGCGATTTTTTACGTGCTTTTGCCCGGCCTGTTACAAGGGTGGAACCCGCTTCTTATTAGTCTACTGGTAGCTTCTGGAATTTTGGCAGCAGCTATTTTCTTTACCCACGGATTTAACCGTGAATCCGTAGTAGCTTATAGCGGAACGATGATCGCTGTTTTTTTAACTGGAATCCTGGCAATTATCGCTGTACACATGAGTGATTTGTCTGGCTTTGCTAGTGATGAATCGGTTTATTTAAATATGAACACAGACGGCCTACTAGACTTCACCGGACTGCTACTAGGTGCGATTATTATTGGGGTGCTCGGTGTTCTTGATGATGTCGCAGTGACTCAAGCCGCGGTAGTAACTGAGCTGTATGATAGCAACGCTAAGCTAAGTAGGCGAGAAGTGTACAAGAGAGCCTTAAGAGTCGGCCGGGAGCATGTTGGGGCACTGGTGAACACGCTTGTTTTAGCCTATACCGGAGTTTCGTTGCCGTTACTTCTTTATTTCTATATGTCACCAATAAGTTTTTGGTCACTAGTTAACTCAGAAGTTTTCGCTACCGAAATAATCCGCGCAATTGTGGGTAGTATTGGGCTGATCATGACTGTACCGATTGTGACTGCGCTCTCGGTATTTTATCTCAAGGGATACAAATCAAAACATAGTCACAACCACTCACATGGACATGTTCTTTGAGATTATCAAAATTAATCACAAGTCTTTGCTAAGATTAAATTATTAAAATGAACAATTTCGATAACAATTTTCAAGAAATAGAAGCACTCTCAGCGCTAGCAGAGCGGGAGATTGAAAAAATCAAAAAGCTTACCCAGCCAGTTGTAAGAGTGTGTGGTCCGCTTACCTGTGATGGCCTTGTGGGGTATGAACGCAACGCAAACCGGTTAGCACAAGCTGAAAAGATTCTGCAAGAGAAAGGTCTGACCGTTTGGAAATTTGGTGAATCTGAAGAAGAGATATTTGGTAAGAACTATTCTCATAAAAATATTTTTACATATTTTCATAAACCAGTTTTGGAATCAGGACTAATTAAACAAGCATACTTCTTACCTAGATGGGACGAATCAAACGGTGCAACACTAGAAAGAAATACAGCTATTGAAGCTAGTATTGATGTTTTAGATTTTCCCGAAGATTGGTTTAACCTACTTACCACTATAGTAAGTGAGTAAATTTGCTATACAACTGGATAAAAAAATAATTCTTTTGGAAGAAGCTAAGAGTGTGGGAAGGTATTGGAATTGATTTTACTGAGTATAGCTGGAGGAGTTTACAAAAGGGCTAGCTGTTTAAATGGAACATGGTCTGTCTGACCCTGAAACTAATGTAACCAATGTTGATGAGTCTATAGTAAAAATAACCTGGGCTCATTTGAAGGAAATCCCTGACTACTACGCTCGTTTGCTTAAGATGGAAAAGGAAGCCGGTTCTTAAAACTAGTATGACTAAGATAATTTCTACTGGGGTAGTGCACAAAGTTACGGCTGATATGCGGAAGTCATTATTGTCGTCTAAGAAAGTGCAAGAAGATTGGAATGATTTAACACTACTGGCTCGAAATGAATGGATTTGTTGGACCACTTCAGTGAAGAAGCTGGAAACAAGGAAAATCATATCAAGCGATTACATTCAGATACGTTAATGGGTAAGCGTCGGCCTTGTTGTTGGCCTGGTTGTCCGCAGCGTTAGGATAAATTTAAAAGACCCGAAAGCAAAGCTTTCGGGTCTTTTAAATTTAGTTAGTCTACGCCTTACTAGCCTTGAAGCAGTCTATACACTTTAGATTACTGGTATCGCGGGGATTAAAGGGGAGTGAAGCAATAGAAGTTCCGCACCCGGCGCAACTCCAGTCACCAGCGAATTTTGGTTTGTCTCCTGGTGTGATAGGGGTAGCTCCTAATCCATCATCTTCATTTGGGTCTGGAGCTCCGGCTAACCCAGCGTCTTCTGGCATGTCCATGTCCATTGGACCAGCAGAAGCAGGCGTAGCTGGTGCAGAAGCGCTACTGATGCCCTTGCTTTTACTCCAACAATCACGACAAGTTAGCCCCTTTTCACTTTTTGGTTCGAAGGGGAGCTCTGTAATTACTCCACTGCATTTACTACATTTCCAATTTCCTTGATGCATATTGATGTCTATATCGTTTAATAAAATACAGTATACATTATTGCTTTGTTTCTTATTTTAATGTTGTATATAGTGTATAATTTTCGTATGAATAATAGAAAAAACTTGCTGATTGGATTTTTGGTGGTAATGATAGTCGTCGTTGTTTTTGTTGGATGGAAATTATCAAATTCTAGTTCGAGCACAGACAATGACTTTTTATCGGCAGCTATTGTACCGGTAGACGATCCGATTGATGTAACTATGAGTTTTTATACACCATGGCTTGAAGCGTTGTTGTCGACCACCACCACTCCTTATGAGTCGGACTTACTAAGCTCTCCACTTATTAGTGAAAATCTACGAGAAAGACTTAAGAGTGAAGTTGGTGTTAGTGGTTTGCAAGTCGACTCAGTTTTATGTCAGGTTGTTGTGCCTGAAAAAATAGGTGCAAAAATAATCTATACAAATGGAACAGAAGCACAGGTAATGGTCATTCCGAGAAGAAGTGATGCTTCAGAAAGTGCACTAGTTACTCTTACTGCTATCGATGGCAAGTGGATCATTTCTGATATTATTTGCTCTGGAGGAGAGATTGCTCCAGTTCGAGAATTTGATTTTGATCATGAAGGTTTCCTACTTAAGCAAAGTGTTGTGCCTCCGCTAGATCCAAACAATTGGCATCTGGTCTTTACCCAAAATGGGCAACCTGGTCACACCGCGCCAATATTCTTTAATGAAGCCAGCAAGTGTGTGTCAGTAGATGGGACAGAGTCAGTTTGTAACCAAGACCAAATCACTGAAGCCACCAAAGCAATTATCAAAGGAGATATGACTGAAGCTGGTGTATCTCTACGCAGACTAGAATTCACTCAGTAATTGCTTATATATCAAAACCATGGCATTGTGCTGGTAATGAATAACTATAACAATCGCGGGGGTGGAGGCTTTAATAAAAATCAAGGTGGTTTTGGTGGGAGGCACTCAAGCTACGGGGGAGATAAGCGAGGTGGGGCTAATAAATTTGGCGGTGGGAGAGATAGAGACGATCGTCAAAAAGAGATGCACTCAGCAACTTGTGCTTCATGCCAAAAGATGTGTCAGGTCCCGTTTCGTCCCTCAGGAGATAAGCCAGTGTATTGTAGTGATTGCTTCTCAAAGCAAAATGGTGGTGGTGATAGAGATCGTGGTAATAACCGGCCACAGTTTGATAACAGGTTTCCTGCACGAAGGGAACATTCGAATGATAAAAAAAGAGATAGTGATGGAGAGCTTAAGCAACGATTAGCAACCATTGAGACTAAATTAAATAAAATATTAGATTTGATTAACTCGCCAACTAAGCCAGAAAAAAGTACCGTGGCGCTGGAAAGAAAGACTGCATCTGTTAAAAAGGAGGTTGATAAACCGGCATTAAAAGAAGCGGTTGAGAAAGCCACAGCACCCAAAAAGGTGGGGAAAAAAGCAATTAAGAAAAAGGTTGCCAAGAAGACTGTGGTAAAAAAGGTTGTCAAGAAATCTACCAAAACTAATAAATAGCGTTAATAAACCAGAACATGAGGCATGAAACAAGTGGTTTATGTACTTTGTGGTACTTTAATGTACTGTCTAAGTGTATGATAATTGGGTATTAATTATTATGATATGAGCATCGTTTTATTCTTCGTTGGGTTTTTTTTATTAATAAAAGGTGCGGATTGGCTAGTCTCGGGTTCCTCGTCATTAGCTAGTAAAATTGGAGTATCAGCCCTCATCATCGGACTTACCGTAGTTGCTTTTGGGACTTCTGCTCCGGAATTGACAGTAAACCTACTGGCTAGCTTTAACGGAAACACAGATTTAGCAATCGCAAATGTAGTAGGTAGTAACATAGCAAACATACTATTGATTTTGGGTATATCAGCAACCATTTTCCCATTAGCGGTTCAGAAAGGGACTGTGTGGAGAGAGATCCCTTTTGCAATATTGGCCGTAATAGTTGTATCAGTCATGGCTAGTGATGTGATTATTGATAATGCCTCTACATCTGTATTGTCTCGTACGGAGGGTATAGTGCTGATGAGTTTTTTTGCAATTTTCTTGTACTATATTTTCAGTATATCTAAAAAATCATCTGATACTTCTGAATCAAAAAATGAGACTCATCAATATTCAAATACTCAATCATCGTTGATGATCTTGGCAGGAATGGGTGGTCTAGTCTTGGGAGGTAAATGGATTGTAGATGGAGCTGTCTCATTTGCTACTCAACTCGGTGTTAGTGAGGCGTTAATAGGCTTAACCATAGTAGCCGTGGGGACTTCGCTACCCGAGTTGGCTACTTCTGCTGTCGCAGCCTATCGGAAAAATGCAGACATAGCTATAGGTAACGTTGTGGGTTCAAATATTTTCAATATATTCTGGATACTGGGCGTATCTGCCACCGTCGCTCCACTTCCTTTTTCTGAGCAGTTAGGTTTTGATTTAATAGTAATGATTAGTGTAACGTTGTTATTATTTTTTGCTCTATTTGTTGGTAAGAAACATAAGCTTAAGCGCTGGCAGGGAGTGATGTTCGTTTGCTTGTACATATTGTATACGATAATTTTAATTACACGAGGATAAGGTTGAGATACATTTCAAATATTTGTAAATGAAAAAGAAGCCCATCAGTAAACCCACTTATATAAGTTTTAATGGTCACGGCATTGATGTAGCCTTGAATCGGGCTGATGATTTAGACCGACTGTCGTTGGAGCATTTTTCACAGAAAAATGCTCCTCGCGTGCTTGATCTCGGTTGCGGAGCCGGTGGTCACTCAATGCGTATGAGCAAGACCGGAACGAATGTATTAGCTGTAGATGTACATGATTTCTCTGAAGTTTTCTTACAATTGCAAGAACAAGTGGGGGTTCAAGGTCAACCCAAATTTATTTACGGTGATATAAGGAATTTGCCTGAGCTTATCGATGGTCGTACCTTTACTGATACCTATATGCAAAGAACGCTTCACTACTTAAGGTATACCGAAGCGTTGTCACTGCTAGAGTATTTATTTAATATTACTGATGATAAGCTCTTCATCTCGACAATGGGAATTGCTTCAGAAGCCGGAAAGGGGTATTCAGGAAATAATTTAAACATTAAAGATAGATTTACAGCATTGAGTGTCGATAATAGAGAGAAGTTTAGTATCAAAGAACCAGTGTGTCTGTACAAAAAGGATGAATTTGTAGAACTGTTGAATAATTCGGGTTGGCGAGTGGAGAAGTGCTGGCAGTCTGCTTTTGGAAATATTAAAGCCGTCTGTGCCCACTAAGTTTTATTGTTATACTATTAAGTATGAAAAGAGTTGTGATTGGTTCTGAGAATCCGATAAAAATTCGAGTTACGGAAGAAGTGTTCAATGTCGCCTTTCCTGACGAGGAATTTGAATTTATTTCTTTTAAAGCGGAATCAAGGGTATCAAGCCAGCCTATGGGTTCTAAGGAAACTAGACTTGGTTCTAAAAATAGAGCACAGGCTTGTCGGAATGCCTACCCAGAGGCTGATTATTTTGTTGGTCATGAAGGTGGTTTGGAAGAAGATGGTGGAGAGATGTGGGCTACGGCTTGGATGTGCGTGTTAGACAATGCAGGTAAATATGGTTTTGGTAAAGCCTCGTCTTTTTTATTACCCGACAGGATAAGGCTTTTAGTGAAGCAGGGGAAAGAGTTGGCTCATGCTGGAGACGCGGTGTTTAATGAAAATAATATTGGCCAGAAAGGAGGTGTGGTAAGTATCCTTACTAAGGATAATGTTACTAGAAAAAGTTTCTATAAGGATGCGATGATATTCGCACTTATACCGTTTATAAACCCAGAATTGTATCGTGGCGACTGAATCAAATATCCAGTGGGATGTCATCGTGGTTGGTGGAGGACCGGCAGGAATGATGGCTGCGGCGCGGGCTGCTGAGCGTGGGCAATCTGTCTTACTGATTGAAAAGAACTTACGTTTGGGTAAGAAGCTTTCGATTACCGGTGGAGGAAGATGTAATGTGACCAACAATAAGCCAATTGTTCGTGAAATGCTTAGTGAATATAAAGATTCTGGAAAATTTCTTTTTTCAACTTTTATGCAACACGGTGTAGTAGAAAGTGTTGCTTGGTTTAAAGAGAGAGGAGTAACTATGATAGAAGAAAACGAGGGAAGACTTTTTCCTGAGAGTCAATCAGCAGAGACAATATGCAAAGTACTTGAAGACGAAGTGATTAAACAGGGGGTAAAAGTAATTAAAGGAACTTCAGTTAAAAGTGTAGAGTTCATCAATAACACCTCAGAGTTTAAAATTACTTTAGTAAATCTAACCGAATTTTTTTCAATCTCTTGTGTGGTTGCGACTGGGGGCACATCTAGGCCGGAAACAGGATCCACTGGAGAAGGATTTCAGTGGTTGAAAGAAATGGGTCACTCTGTGAAAAAGGATGATTTATCTTTAGTTCCGCTGGCACTTAAAGATAAATGGGTGGCAAAAGTGAGCGGAGTTACACTAGCTAGTGTAAAAATCTCCTTGTACCTTGATGGTAAAAAAGTTAACAGCAAAATCGGAAAAATTTTATTCACACACTTTGGTGTGAGCGGTCCGACTATATTAAATATGAGTAGTGAAGTGAGAGACCTATTAAATGAAGGGTCTGTAGAAATAAAGTTAGACTTTTTCCCTAAAGTTGATATTGGAGAGTTAAGGAAAACTTTGAATTATCACTTGTTTGATAAATCGAATCAAAAGATTAAGAATGTTTTAGCTGATTTGGTGCCCAAGTCTTTGGCGGGGGTTCTTCTTGATCAGTTGAAGATTGACGGAGAAACTCCTGGTCATAGTTTAAGTACCGAAGATAGAAAACGTGTAGTAGTAACTCTAAAAGAATTTACGCTTATTGTTAAAGGTCTCCTGGGGACTGATAAAGCTGTTATTGCTGGCGGAGGGGTAGACCTAACTGAGATTGACTTTAAGACTATGAGCTCAAAAATTGTACCTGGTTTGTACCTAGTTGGTGACGTTTTAGGAATCGACCGACCATCGGGAGGTTATAGTCTACAGCTCTGTTGGAGTACTGGCTTTGTGGCAGGGGATAGTATTAGCTTAGTTTAGGTCTTTTTTACTTTTGTGCTATGGTATAAAGTATCAAATAACACTTATGGTTAAGGATATTTTGCAAAATTTAGAGTCAGAGATTTCTAACTGGCTAAAACAAGCTGGGATTGATACTCCGGTGGTGTTTTTGGAGCGCGCGGTTGACCCGGAGTTTGGCGAATACTCGACTAATGTTGGTATGAAGTACGCTAAGGAGCTTAGTATGAGCCCTCTGCTGCTAGCGGAAGATCTGGTGACATTTTTAGCTGACAAAAATCCTTATGGTGTAGAAAAAATAGAATTTGTGAAGCCTGGATTTATAAATTTTTACTTGACTAATGAAGCAAAGATAGAGCACTTGGAGACAATCATAAACGCCCAGAATAAGTATGGTCAGAACACTCTTCGTGTAGGAGAGAGTTGGGTGATTGAACACACTTCTCCTAACCCAAATAAGGCCATGCACTTAGGACACCTAAGAAATAATCTGGTCGGAATGAGTATTGTGAGGTTGTTAAAAAATGCGGGAGCCGAAGTGGCTTCAGATGCTGTCTATAACAATCGAGGGATTTCGATCGCTAAAAATATGTACGGCTACTTAGCGCACATGAAGAAAAATCCAGAGGCTCCGACCGATGTGGAGTATTGGTCAACCCACAAAGATGAATGGTTTACTCCCGAAGAAAAGAACCAGCGACCAGATTTGTTTGTTACGGAGTGTTATGTCTTGGGTGAAAAGGACTTTGCAAACACTGAAATAGAAAAACAAGTCAGACAGCTGGTGGTTGATTGGGAGGCTGGCGATACGAAAGTACGTGAACTATGGGCTTTAGTTTTGCAGTTTGCTTACGATGGGATAAATCTAACTTTAAATAGAGTTGGAAATCATTGGGATAAAATTTGGTATGAGCATGAACACTACCAAGAAGGGAAAGACTACGTGGGAAAAGGCTTAAACGAAGGAAAATTCACTAAACTAGAAGACGGAGCGATTATCTCAAATCTAGAAGCTGATTATGGACTTAGTGACACAGTACTACTTAAAAAAGATGGAACCTCACTTTATATTACCCAAGACATTGCACTGACTGATTTGAAAAAGAAAACCTACCAAGCTGACAAATTGGTTTGGGTGGTTGGACCGGATCAAACCCTAGCACTTAGGCAACTTTTTGCTGTTTGTGAGCAATTGGGGATTGGGAAAGTGGCTGACTTTACTCACGTTACCTATGGTTACGTTGGATTAAGAGATGAAAGTGGAGCATATAAAAAAATGTCTTCAAGAGAAGGCACAGTTGTGTTGGCTGATGATGTTTTGGATAAGGTAAAAGCTACTGTAAAAGCCAGGTTTGATGAAGAAGGCAAGCATGATGAAAGTAAAAGGGAAGAGTTGGCTGAAAAACTCGCCCTAGCGGCAGTAAAGTTTGCTTTTTTGAAGTCAGACAGTACCCAAGATGTCTCTTTTGATGTGAATCAATCAGTAGACGTCCAGGGCGATTCTGGGATGTATGTAATGTACACGTATGTTCGGACTAGATCTATTTTGAAGAAGGCCGGCGCTCCGGGCAACAGCCAACCAGCGGTAGAAGTCAGTCTTGGCGAAGAAGCTTCACTGGTACGCACCTTATTGTATTTTGAAGATGTGGTGGCCAAGTCAGTCGATGATCTTTCGGTTCACCATGTGTCGCAGTACCTATTACAACTTTGTAGTGAATTTAATTCTTGGTACGCAAAAGAATCAATTCTTGATGGCTCCAGTCGAGAAGCATACAAACTGACTGTGGTTGAGGCAGTATCAATAACCATAAGAAACGGCCTTGCATTGCTGGGAATAGAAACTATTAAGGAAATGTAATTTATGACTAAAGGCCGAGTGATTGAAGCCCATAGGACAAACTTCACTGTCGCCTTTGATAATCGGGAACTGTTGGCTACCGTAAGGGGTAATTTTCATGTGGCTAAAGATTTTCCAAAAGTTGGTGATTACGTCTCTCTAGAGTTACTTGAAGATGATAAAGCAGTTATTGAAGAGGTTCTAGAAAGAAAAACTGTAATTAAAAGAAAAGCAGCTGACGCGGACGAGGAACAAATTATTGCTACTAACGTTGATTATATTTTTATAGTGATGGGCCTAGATGGTGACTACAGTCTCAGTCGTTTAGAGCGGTACTTACTTTTAGCGCAACAAAGTGCAATTGATACCATTGTTGTTTTGAATAAAATAGATTTAGCTAACGATTTGAATAGTTTATTACGAGAAGCGGCAGGTGTTGTGGGCGACACTCCGGTTATTGCTGTGTCGGCTACTACAGGCTCTAATATGGGAGAATTTTTGAATTACGTTAAAAGTGGTTCCACGGCAGTCTTGCTAGGCTCGTCGGGTGCTGGTAAATCGACTATTACTAACTGGTTACTAGAGGAAACTAAACAAGAAGTAAATGAAACAAGGCTTGATGATAGTCGAGGTCGACACACCACAACCTCAAGACAGTTGTTCACACTACCTAATGGTGGGTACCTCATCGACACTCCGGGTATGCGTGAGCTTGGCGTTTTGGATACTGATGCCGAAGATGAACTAGCTGTATTTGAAAAAATTGAACAATTTTCACTAGAGTGTAAATTTAATGATTGTGATCATGAGAAAAGCGTTGGTTGTGCCGTATTGGCTGCTGTCGAATCTGGTGCGGTGACAGAAAGAGAGTTGGCAAATTACCACAAACTTCTTCGTGAGCGAGCCTTCCTGGAAAGTAAAGATTCAACAGCAGCAGCACGCCACCACAATCAAAATCAGAAGAGACAAAGTCAGAAATATGCGGCCATTCAGCGACAAAAACTAAGTAGAGGTAAGTACTAATTTGTTATAATAAACATATGGAAATTAACTGGGTCGTCGTCATATACACGCTACTTTTGATCGATAGCATGGGAGTTATAATTATGTCTTGGTTTGGTCAAAAGTGGTGGCTGCAGTTTACTGGCCCAATGGCAAAATATTTTCCGCCAGCCAAGGGCTGGGCAGTAATATATTTCACTCTAGTCTTAGCAATAGGTTATTTATTACGCTTATTTTAAACTTTATCAAAGGCTACCAACTAGTGAAGTGGGCACATAACATGTATACTTATGGGCGAATTAAATATATTAACGATTAGAACGTATCAACTACTATGTCTGAAGAAACAATTTCACAACCAAATCAACCGGTAGCAGCAACACCTGAAGCGAAACCACTTACTTCGAGAGATTTACTCATCCCGGTTTCAATTATCGTGGCCGGATTATTTGTTGGTGCCGGACTCTACTTTGGAGGAGGTGGCTCAGGCTCACCTGTTATTGCCGTTGACACAGTTAATCAACCAGTGGCAGAAGCGGTCGACAATACTGGCAAGGTTAACCCAGTAACAGAGAACGACCATATAAAGGGTAGCCTAGCTGCCAAAGTCAAAGTGGTAGAGTTTTCCGATTTTGATTGTCCATTTTGCAGTCGCTTCCATGACGTAATGAATGCTGTGATGGCCAAGTACTCTGGTGATGAGGTTGCTTGGGTATACCGACAGTTCCCGCTCGAACAACTACACCCAAATGCTCCAGCTATTGCCCTAGCTTCTGAGTGTGTATCTAAGTTGGGTGGTAATGATGCTTTTTGGACATTTGCAGACGGATACTTCAGCGCCAAGGGAAGTGGTGACTCAACCCCAGCCAACGAGTTAATTCCAAAACTTGTTTTACAAGCTGGTGTAAGTGGCCCAGCTTTTACAGAATGTTTTGACAATAAAGAACTTGCTAGCGAAGTTCAGGATGACATGAACAACGCTGTTGAAACTGGTGGTCGAGGTACGCCATGGAGTATCATCATTGGTCCGACAGGAAAGACCTACCCAATTAACGGGGCTCTGCCACAATCTGCTGTAGAACAACTTATCGAAGTGGCACTTAAGGAAGCTTAAACTATGTTTCTGACCGTACTTAGACGGGTGTTTCGTCATACACGGTACAGAGTTATAGTAGTAGGAGTTGCACTAGCGGTCATTAGTGCAGCTCTTTTGCTACCAAACCGCACAGTGGTGGAACAAGTAGTTTTTTCTGAAGCAATCGACTCGGGAGATAAGTTTGCTTTTGTAACTAGTATTTTTGCTTCGCTTGGTACTAACTTTACTATTCTGTCGTCATCTTATCTTATTCTCGTTGCGATTTTATTCGGTGTTAATATTGCCTTGCTAACTTTTTATATCAGAAGGCGACAGGAAGTAAGTCGAAACACCAAAGTACACTTCGCTAGTATTGGCGGTATGGCCAGCGCTATTTTGGGGATTGGGTGTGCTGCTTGCGGGTCGGTTGTGTTGACGGCTCTCCTTGGACTTTTTGGAGCTAGTGGATTGATATTGTTTTTACCATTACACGGTATAGAGTTTGGGATTATTGGAATTTTATTACTGCTCTTGTCGATTAGGTTTCTCGCTAAAAAAATTGATGATCCTTTAGTCTGTCCAGTTAAATTATGATCCTCGACCGTAGATAGACTTTAGTTTTGCTACGTGTTCTTCGTAAGAAGCCGAACAATAATACTCTCCCTTGTCTGTGTGGAAGTAGTACAGACAGTCAGTTTCGACTGGATTGAGAGCAGCTAGGATAGCCTCTACTGAAGGATTGGCGATGGGGGCAGGCGGTAAGCCAGAGTTTTGATAGGTATTAAACGGGGAGTCTATGAACTTGTCGCTTGGTTTAACTTTTGGCCACCAACTTTTTTCATAAGGACGACTACCGACGGCGTACTGCAAGGTAGCGTCTAGCTGAAGTGGCATATCAATAAACAATCTATTCCAGATAACTCCAGCTACCTCCCTCATATTTTCAAAATCACTTGCTTCTCTTTCGAGTAATGAAGCTATGATGAGCGCGTCATAAAGGGGTACGTTGCTTTCGACTTCTGGTGTATAGCGTTGTAGCACTTCTGTGTCAAAAGCTTCATAGATTAGCTGGTAAATGTCTTCTGGTGTGGCGTCGCGATGGGTGACGTACTGGCCAGGAAAATACTTTCCGTCGGGTAAGATAGGGAAAGAGGTGTCGATTAAAGACTCAAACTCGCTAACTTCTGCTTCATCCCAGCGTAATATGTCAGCCATATCTTTAACTACTTGCTCTCTCCTTTCTCCGGGCCAGATTACAACGATTCTGCTAACTGGAGAGGCTAAGTTTTGATACCAACCCTTGGTTGCAAAAACGGCAGCCACCTGGTTCCACCAGTGATTTTTAGATTTAGGTGAGAGGGCCACATTTTCGGAAAAGAACTCAATTACTGTTGGGTCATAAAATATGGTTTCAGTGTGAGAGTTTACTGAAACTGGGAAAGGGGTCACCACCTCTTCCTTTATCGGTTGTTCTTTGTATATATTAATCTTAGATTGGAGAAAAACTAAAATTAATATAGTGGCAAAAGTACTGCCTACTAAGACCGACACATAAGTAATCCTGATTAATAAAGGTCGCCAATTCATGTAGTAATTATGCCATAAATAGTGTTAGTTATTTGAGTTTGGTCTATAACAGTAAACAACTTTGCTTAAATCATGTATCATAATGGTATGAAAAAAAACATTTTATTGATTTGTGTTGTAGCGTTAGTAGTAATAAGTTTTGGGTACTTTACGTTGTTCTCTAGTCCAGCTAGTGACACAGCCAGTCGGGCGGTAGAAGAAAGTGAAAAGTTGTCTATAGACCAAAATAACGATACGGAGAAACTACCGGAACCCAAGCAGGGAGTTGGGACATTAGAGTCATTGCGCTTATTGAAAGAAGATTTGGAATGTAAAATTGTTTCTACCTCAGCCAATACTGCAACTAAAGTTGAAGGGACATATTTTGTCAGTAACGGAAGTATGCGTGGCGACTTCCTCACGGAGTCACCTGACTTAAGTGGACAGGTTCTGTCTTCGATTATCATAGATAGAGAAAATGTGTTTGTCTGGTCTGAAATAGAAGGAGAAACCTACGGTATGAAAATGTCAGTTGATCAGGCTTCTAACATAGATACCAATACTGGTATACCGGTGTCAGTAAATGAAGATGTTAGCTACGACTGCACTCCTTGGGCTGATGTCGACGGAACAGTCTTTTTGCCACCAGGTGATGTACTATTTAGAGACTTGAACGATCTGATGAAGACTGGCATGGAATACGGAACAGTCTACGAGGCAGAAATTCCTTATTAGGAAACAGAAAGAAATAAAACTTATGTCCAGATAGATATTCTGTCTAAACCAATCACGATCAAGACAATAAATAAGAAAGCGACCGCTCCCAGTACAGCGGCCGAGGCCATATCTTTGCTGATTTTGATATTGTCGTGTATCTCGGGATGTACTTTATCCAAAGCTGCTTCAAGAGCTGAGTTTTGTAACTCAGTAATAAAAACTAGTGCATAGCCTAGAGTGATAAATAGGAATTCAGTTTGAGTTAAGGGTAGTAAGAAAAGTAATACAAAGAATGTTAGGACAATCACTAGGTAAACTTGGGTACGAAAGCCTATGTCGAACAGAACTGCGTGTTTTAGCCCATCAAAAGCGTGTGATATTTTTTTTGTAATCTTCTTAAACATAAAATCAACGATAATCTTTTTCTGCGTAGATCGAGATAGTTCTACGCTTGCGGGCCCGACCCTTAAAAGCATGTTTGTGTGAGCGGTAGATCTTTCTTACTATAAATTTTTCTTCTAAAAAAGCGACCAATTCTTCCTCGCTGTACACGTATTCTGCCACACCCATTACTGGGTGAATATAGCTACCGTCTTCCTGGCCGGGACTATCGGCAAGGAGGCGCTTAGTATGAAGATCGTTGTCTTTGAGAAAAGTTTTTATAAACAAGTACCCACCCGGTACTAGCGACCGAAAAAGCTCGTCTCTAAGTCGCTCACGGCCTATTTTGTCTAGGAAGTGAGAAGTCATCATGTCTAGGGCCAGAGTCTGAGATTCATCCTCGGCTGGCACAGGGTCGCTTGCGTTACCGATTTGGTATTTTATTGACAAGTCTACGGATGCTCTCTTGGCCTGGGCAATTGCAGCTGAAGAAATATCCACACCTACACCTTTCATGTTGAATTCTTTAGCTAGGTAGATCAGGTTTCGCCCATTACCACAGCCAGCGTCTATTACACTGGCCCCTGGCGCCAACAAATCACCTCTCTCACGCCTAATGATCCAGCGAGTAAACTTGGCCAGGTCGCCACTTTCTTTCTCTGAAAGTTTTAAGTGTTCGGGGTTAGTGTATTCTTGATCCCAAAAAGTAGCACCGTGAACTTTGCGCTTTTTCTTTTTAACAAAATTGGGTTTCATGGCCATATAGTGTATGAGGCTATGATACTTTTGCCCGCTTGTCCACTAATTTTATGATGAAGTTATTAGCAAACCATTTAGAGGCCTCAACCAAAGCAACATTGATAACTATCCAAAAACAGACGAATCCCATCCAAGCTAGAGATAAAGGTTGTACTTCGAAAGTAGATTGTAGGAATGGGACTGTAAAGGTTGCTATAAGTAAAGCTGTACCAACACCAACTCCAGCTAATAGGACACGGTTTTTAAACAGAGAGTATTTATATAGCGGTCGGCTCATATCGAGGAAGGAGAAAGAGATAAATAAAGTGTAGCTACCGAAGCTAGCGAACAAAATACTTCGGGCCAGTTCAACCTCAACTCCAAAATTCAATAGGCTGAGGTAGAGAGCAAAAAGCATAACAGAGACAGTGATGCCAATAAAAATAGTGAGAAATAATACTCGAGGGTCAAAGAACTGGCGACTAGTCTTTTCTGTCTCACGCATTTGTTGTCGATCGAAAGCAAAAGCTATAGCCGGTAAGCTCCCTGTGAAAAGGTTAACCCAAATTATCTGTACTGCTGTCAGAGGTAAGGCTACTCCTGCAATAATAGCCCCACCAATCAAGAAGAGTTCATCGAGAGAATTGGACATCAGGTAAACAAACATCTTTTTAATATTTGAAAGTATTTGCTTACCCTCTTCGATTGTTGAAACTATAGTTTTAAAATTGTCGTCGAGTAAAATCAAGTCGGCCACGCTCTTGGCAACATCGCTACCTGAGCCAACTGCTATGCCGATGTTTGCGGCTTTAAGCGATGGAGCATCGTTTACTCCATCGCCAGTCATGGCCACGATCTCACCCTGTGCTTGGTGAAGTTTGGTGATGCGTAATTTGTCTTTAGGGGTTACGCGAGCAAAGATGTGGATTTTATCTAGGACGTCAACTAGGTCTTCATCTGTGAGTTGTTGGAGTTGTTGGCCGGTTAGGACATTGGCTTCAGTCACTTTCCAACCTAGCTCTTCAGCTACAGCAATGGCTGTACCAGGCAAGTCGCCGGTCGCCATGATTACTCTAGTACCGTATGAGTTTATTCTTTTAAGAGCATCTGGTACTTCTGGCCGGATGGGATCGTGAAAACTTAAAACTCCTAAGAAGGTGACGTCTGAAACATGTTCGGTGGTGATAGATGAGGGATCAGTGTGAGGAGTAAGAAGAGCCACGCCTAGTACACGTCGGCCAAAACGACTATGTTCCGCAATTGACTCTTGTAACTTGGTTTTTTCTTCTGGACTCATAAATGAGCGCTCCAGGATAATGTCTGGAGCTCCCAAGACAACATGAGGATCATCGTATTGGTCTAAATGCTTGGGTAAGTATGTAACTGGAATACGAACAACGGAAAACTTATATTTAGAACTAAAAGGGATCCTTATTTGAATACCAGTCCTATCTTCGGCTGATTGCACAATATTGTGTTTGGCTGATGCGCGTACAATGTTTGTCTCAAGATCTGAGCCACTCATTACCCAAGAGTCAAAATTATCATCAGGATTTTCAATGGACACATCGGCTGCGCAACGAGCCAAAGTTAGAATTTCTTTCTGTTCAAGATTGAAATTATCATAGTGATCAGAGGGGGTGAAGTCTTGAGCCAATAGTTGGGCGGTGGTATCGATGTCTATTAGAGTCATGTTGGCTTGAGTCAAAGTGCCAGTTTTGTCGGTGATAATTAAGGTAGTTGATCCTAATGTTTCGGCGGCGGTAAGACTGCGCATGATGCCTTTTTTCTTTGCAATACGGGTTACACCGATAGCCAGGATAGCCGTCAGCCCAATTGGTAGAGCCTCTGGAACAGAGCCGACCAATACGGCAATTGAAATTAACAACATCTCATATAGAGGTTGGTTTTGCATTATCCCCACAAAGAAAATCACCAAGACAGCAATGGTGGTCATAACGATTATGACCCAGGTAAGTTTAGTCAAGGCTTTTTGTAAGGGTGTTTGTTCAGACACCGTCTCGTCTACCAGGAGTGCCAGTTTACCAATTTCTGTACTGTAACCAGTTGCAGTGACTACAGCATAAGCGGAGCCATTAATGCCTAGTGTACCGGCAAAAACCATATTTACTCGTTCTGGAAGGGTTGAAGTTTCAGATAGTACCCCCGGATCTTTTTCAACAGGAAGCGACTCCCCGGTCAGTATGGATTCATCAGCTGTAAAATTAATCTCCTTTATTATTCGCGCATCAGCTGTTATGCGCGAACCATTTGTGATGTGGATAATGTCACCTGGAACTAAGTATCGTGGGTCGATTTCGAACTCTCTTCCGTCTCGAATGATTCTGGTACGGTGGGTAATATATGAGCGTAGGTCAGTGATGGCTTTTTCCGCTTTGTATTCTTGGATAAAACCTAGGACAGCATTAACCACTACTGCAAAAGCTATGATAGATGTGTCCAACCATTCTCCAAGAGAAGCTGTAATAACTACTGCGATACATAGGATTATAATTAAAGGGCTCTTGAACTGACCCGCAAAAATCTCTGAACTAGTTTTGGCTAGATTTGATTCGAAAATATTTTCTCCAGTTTTAGTCAAACGTTGCTTCGCTTCTGATTCAGTGAGGCCTGTG
>JACKGG010000001.1 GCA_020632035.1 Candidatus Nomurabacteria bacterium | reverse complement strand
TTGGTGAAGGTACGTGTCTATAATGATGAAAAAGGCATGCATCCAATGCAACACCCGCTTCACTTCCACGGTCAACGGTTTGTTGTCTTGGCAGAAGACGGTGAACTCAATGAAAACATGCAATGGAAAGATACTGTACTGATACCAAAAGGACAGACAGTAGATATTCTGGTGGACATGAGTAACCCAGGAAACTGGATGGCTCACTGTCACATCGCTGAACACCTGCACTCAGGCATGATGTTCCAGTTTGATGTAAATTAGACTACTTACTTCACATACAAAAACAGCCTCATTTGAGGCTGTTTTTGTATGTTGTAAATACTGAAGCAATCGGGTCTGCCGATAACCAGTATCCAGTGCGGAGAGAGAGGGATTCGAACCCTCGAAGGGCTTTCACCCTTAACAGTTTTCAAGACTGCCGCCTTCAACCACTCAGCCATCTCTCCTTATGTAAACCAGTAGCTAGGCCACTAATTAAGCCAAGATAATAACAGAAGATGGCTGGATTGTACACTATATGGTTACGTTACGTGGTACAATTTTTTAAATGGAACCAGCACTAAGAAGTATTACTTGGGAGGCCCCAGAGCATCATCATGTCGAAAAAGGCAATGATTGGTTTTTTGCCTTGATAATAATTGTAATTGCTTTGGTGGTCGTCGCTATCTTGTTTAATAATGTTCTGTTTGCATTGTTGATCGGTTTGGCTGGTGGGGCTTTGTTTGTGTCAGCGGCCAAGCGACCTTCTATTATTCCTTTTGCTGTTACTTTGCGAGGGGTGAGGGTGGGGGACCGAGTGTACCCATACTCTACCCTCGATAGTTACCGGATCGATGAAGACGACCCGCGCGGGCCACAACTTCTAATCAAGTCTGAGAAAAAACTGATGCCACTGATGGTTTTGCCAATTCCGGTTGATCATGTCGACGATATAGACGACATTTTGAAAGAGCGGTTACTCGAAGAAAACCTGGAGGAGCCTTTGCTGGTCAAAGTGTTAGAGTTGTTTGGCTTTTAGGTGACACCACTTTGTCTTTGTGATAATATCGCACCGTGTTTCTTCTCTTACTTCTTAGGCTGGAGTAACATAGGACGAAACAGAAACAATACACAGTGTTTGCTCCACTGACTTCTCGGCTAAAGCCGCGAAGGTCGGGAGCTACACTCGAAGTTAAAAGAAAGTGAACTTTCTTTTAACTTCTCGTTTGCTCCCGTAGTTTAATGGATAAAACATTGGTTTGCGGTACCGGAACTCCAGGTTCGATTCCTGGCGGGAGCACAGAGGCAGACGTAAGAATGACCCACGAAAGTGGGTCATTCTTACGCCTAGAAAGCAAAAAGTTTTGCTTTCGTGCCTCTGTGCTTAGCGGAAGCATATTTTTATTTCTTTTCCTAGAAATAAAAATAGCTGAGCTGGGGTCGAGAGTACTTAGCAGAATCAGAGCGAAGCGAATGATTATGGTTAGTAACTCGTGACCACATGCACGTCTTTTAATATCCATGCTATCCTTACTTTATGAAACGTATCGGAATTGATTTTGGCACAAAAAAAATCGGCATTGCTGTGACAGATGAATCTGGACAAATGGCCTTTCCTCATGAAGTCGTGCCCAATGACAAAAATTTCATGAAATATATTGAATCCCTAGTTGCTAAAAGAGAGGTAGAAGAAATAGTCATAGGTCACTCGCTTGATAATAAAGGCAACCCTAATCCGGTCCACGAAAAAGTAGAAGAATTCATAACGGATATAACCTTGTCTCTTGGCTTACCCGTTCATTTAGAGCCTGAACAATACTCCACCCAGCAGGCCTCTCAGGTTCAAGGTAAGGGTAGTTTGACCGACGCTTCTGCTGCTGCCTTAATTTTAGATAGCTACATTACCAAACATAAATAAATTTTATATGTCCATTTCTTACGAAGATTTTGCAAAACTAGATATCCGCATTGGCACTATCAAAACAGCAGAAGTAGTCGAGGGAGCCGACCGGCTACTTAAACTAGAAGTAGATATTGGCGAAGAAAATCCTCGTCAGATTGTATCTGGAATTCGTGAATATTTTGAAGACATTGAAGAGTTAGTCGGTAGGCAGTGTCCTTTTTTGGTCAATTTGGAAGCCAGGACTATACGTGGCCTAGAGAGCCAAGGAATGATTTTGGCCGGAGGGGCAGAAGATGTTTTTACGCTTCTTCATCCTGGCACAAAAGTACCATCTGGCACACCAATAAAATAAGCTATGTCGTTTGAAGAAAAAATTGAAACAAATGTTAAACAGGTACTAGAGACAAGTACTGTCAGCAAGGCCAAGCAAGTTTTGCAGGCGCGGTCTGGAATTAGTCTGATTTCAACCATCTCATTTTTTGAGTCTGCCTTACCCTTGCCCATTTTAACTGATCCATTTTTAATCGCGGCCGTCCTTGCTGACAGAAAAAATACTTTTCGACTGGTCTTGGCCACGACCATTGCTTCTACCTTGGGTGGGCTTTTTGCCTACTTCTCGGCCCTTTATTTCTTTGAATTTTTATCTGGCTTCATGTCGCCTGATATCATGCAGCAATTTAATGAAATGATCAGCTCCAATGAATCAAGCACCTTCGTCCTTACTTTAGTTGGGGCCATGACTCCTATCCCGTACACGTTAGTTGCCTGGTCAGTGGCGGTGCTTAAGGGCAGTATTATTGCTTTGATCATCGCTTCTATTATTGGTCGGGGTTTACGATACGCAATTGTAGGTTACTGTGTTTACAAATTTGGACCATTGGCCGTCTCATATATTAAGCGTTATTTGGGACTGGTCTCTATACTGGTACTTATTTTGGCTGGATTATTTTTCTGGATGAAGATGTGAGTTGCTGTCTCGAAAGGATCGGCGTAACAGCGTATACTAGAGGTACAACTATGTCGGTTCTTTCAAAAATATTACCACCGCCAACTTTTCTTTCCATGCCCTGTGTGGGGGTTGATATTTCTGATACCTCTTTAAAATATGTTGCCTTCCACCCGACTAGATCGGCGGGTGTATCTCGTCAACTAAAACAATGGGGAGATATAGATATCCCGAGCGGTATTGTGCAAAGAGGACAGATTCTCGATATTAGTAAGCTGGTGGCAGTTTTGAAAGAATTTAAGGATAAGACCAAAGCGGAGTTTGTCAGAGTTTCTTTGCCCGAAGAAAGAGCTTATCTTTTTGAAACCACTGTAAAACAAGGTACTCCAATAAAAGAAATCCGAGGATTGCTAGAGTTTAGATTAGAGGAAAATGTACCGATACCTTCCCAGGATGTTTTTTTTGACTACTTATTAATTGATAGTGAAGAAAACCGAAATGTGCAGGTTTCGGTAGCAGCCTATGCCAAAGAAACAATCCAGCAGTATTACGATGCTTGCAAAGAAGCCGGTCTACATCCAGTATCGTTTGAAGTAGAAGCGCAAGCAGTTGCCAGAGCCGTAGTTCCTAAAAATGTTAGCGGAGCCACTATGTTGGTAGACTTCGGGAAAACAAGAACTGGTATCGGTATTGTCCACCAAGATACACTACTGTATACATCTACTATTGATATCGGTGGAGACGCTCTCTCACAAGCTCTGAGAAAAGTATTGGGTGCAGACGTGGCCGAAGCAGAGCTCACAAACTTGAAAAATACTCAAGGCTTAATTAGAGGGATAGATACGACAGAAGTACATGATACTTTAATTAGTACTGTTTCAGTGATTAAAGATGAGATTGCAACCAGGATGCAGTATTGGCACGTCCGCAATGGAAATAGTGAAGAGAGACGAATCACATCAGTTTTATTGTCAGGAGGTAGTGCCAACCTGAAAGGTTTACCAGCCTACCTAAGTGAGTCTCTAGGAGTTCCTTGTTTACTTGCAAATGTTTGGGAGAACTCTTTTCCACTTGATTCCATTGTTCCGCCGATTAATTCTAGGAAATCATTTGGTTATGCAACCGCCATCGGCTTAGCTCTTAAAAGTGACACATAATATGATCAATCTTATCCCCCCACACGCGAAGCGAGAATTACGCAAGGAGTATTGGGTCCGAGTTTGTTCAGTCTGGCTGTTGTTAAGTAGTTTGTCTTTAGTAATTGGAGTATTCATCCTCTTACCGGTCAACGTTTTGATTGGGTCACAAGTCAAAGCCTATGAGGAATCCGCCAGCGCGGCTTCAAAAAATGTGGTCAATTATGAGAATATCTCTTCCGAGTTAATTCAAGCTAGCACACAAGCAAAATATATTGTAGACGAGGCCCATTTAGTTGACTTTTCTGAATACATTACCATATTTCAAAACCTGGAAGGAGAATCCATTCAAATTAGCTCCATAAATATTTCCCGTGATACAACCGGAGTCGCGCCTATATTATTATCTGGTGTCGCTAGCGACAGACAAGCGCTTGCTTCTTTTAGGGATAGGATAAAGGAGCTTGAGGTTGTGTCAGATGTAGATTTTCCCGTTTCTAATCTGACGAAAGATAAGGATATATCTTTTACAATTACTGTTACTTTTAATAAAGAAAAATCAGTATGAGTAAAAGCACCACTACAATGATCATTATTTCTCTTTTGGTTTTCGCTATTACCAGCGTAGGATTTGGTTTGATGGTATTCCAGGTTAGCAAACAGGGAGATAGATTGGCGCAACAAGTAGAGGCTTTGAAGGCTGAAAGAGAGCAAGAAAATTCTTACAACAAGCTCCAACAGGTATTTAAGGAAACAAAAAATAACCGTTCTGTCTTAACAGGTTACTTTTTAGAGAGTCAGGGTAACAGTATTGACTTTCTAAACTTAGTCGAGTCCTTGGCTCCAGTTGCAGGAGTGACACTCGAGACCGATAGTATCGTAGATTTTGAAGACAAAGAAGCAAAGACGCATTGGATAGTAACCACTTTCTCCTTTTCTGGTTCACGCGAACGAGTGCAAAACTTTATAAAAATACTTGAAACAGTACCTTATGTAGCGCGCCTTATATCTACCGATATTAGTCTACAATCCAGTTCTCTGTGGGGAGCAAAAGTTACAATACAAGTACAAATTTTGGATTATGAAAAATAAAAATAATTTTATTGGAATAGCAGAAAAGGTTTTTCATTCAAAAAATGAAATAAAAAACCCTCAAATCATGAATCCAGGGAGGGAGTGGGCCACAGGATTGTTGATTGGCTTTCTCATTTTTGGTGTGACCACAGTCTGGAGCGTGCAAACCTATTTATCCAACAGGACTATTGGAGAAAGCGATGGATCAATAGAAGTAGACAATGTTGTGATTTATCGTGAAGCAATGGTTGAATCAGCCCTTGAGTCTTTTGCCGCAAAAGCCAGCAAGCAAAAACAACTTTTAAATAATACCGACTCATTAGCAGTAGTAAAAGAAGAGGCAGAGAAAACAAGTAGTAGCAGTGTCATAGAGATCGAAGAAGAGGCTACTGAGGTAGAAAATGTAGAACTTCCAGTTTTAGAACAAGAAGAGATTAATCTAGAAGATGACGTTTCAGCAGATCCAATAGAAATTTTTGAAGCCCCTTCAGTTGATTAGAAAAAACAAATAAATTATTTTTTGGGCAGCAATATTTGGTGGGCAATAGCTGACAATATAATAATAAGAAGAACCCCAGACAGTGTTGTCGTCAGGGAGTGAAAAGCTGGTATGGCCGAGGTAATAAATTTACTTAAATACACACTAATAGAAGCTAGTATTAATATATAAATAAGTGTACCTAAAATGTCGTATAGGATAAATCTTACCCAAGAGATTGGATAGCGAGCTAAGTGGAGTATCAAAATCAATCTAATACCAATTAAAAATTTAAGTAAAAGTAAAGATGAAAAAAACCTTCCACCAATTATTTTTTCCAAGAAGGAGTTAACTGGAGATAAAAACTTTTTTCTAATAAAGCCAGGACTTTTGTGGTTGACGTAATATCTGCCAACAGAAAACCAGAATGTATCAGCTGCTACGGTGGCCAAGCTGGCAGCCAGTATAACCTCAAACATATTTAGTTCTCCCCCCTGGGACATGCTAAGCAAAACAATAATAGCTGACTCGCCTAAAAAAAATACTCCTAAAAATGAGGCGATAAAACCGAATTGATCAATCAAAGCGGCCACTGTATTTATGTGTGTCTCTAAATAGACTAGGATTTCAGTCATGCGACCAGATTAAAACTAGTCTTTGACTAGATGAGAGGCTAGTAATATTTTTATTCTTTGTAATGGATTTTTGTTTCCCCACCATAAGCGTTTTGACACATAGCGTTCTTTCATAACATCAAACTGGTGGTAGTAAGGGATAGCCTTAACAGAGCCCTTTTTAAGTAAAATCTTAATAGCGTAGATATCCACAATACCAGCACAGAGATTTATCGAACCAATTGAAGAAGGACCCCTTTTTTCTTCTATGTTTGTACGGTTCATGTAAGACCTTTGCAGCATTTTGGGTACTAAACCTACGACAAAATTAATCATTTTGTCTTGAAAGCTCATGCCATCATGCATGGAGAAGTGTTCATCAAAAGTTGCCCCACCTGGCATAAAAATCATAAAAGCAGTACCAAACCCAATCGGGCCGGCAGATACGGCTGGGATGTTCCTGGACACAGATTCGTTTATAAACATTCTTCTTACATCGGGCGAGAAAGCGTCTATGGCGTCAATCGACAGATCGACATTTGATAGGAACCCGTCTATATTTTCTACTGAAATACCTTCTGGGTAAACTTCAATCTGGCAATGGGGGTTAATTTTAAGTGCTTCTTCCTTCATAACTTCTACTTTTGGTCTATCAATCGTGTCTAGACGAGCTCCATATTGCCGATTAAAATTCTTAAGTTCGTATTGATCCAAATCAGCGATTTTAAATTTTTCAAAGCCTTGTCGGACCAAAGATATTAAATGAGAGCCCCCAACTCCACCCATGCCAGGTATAGCAATGGTAAACGTACGTAATTTTTCTTGTTCCTCTGGAGTTAGTAATCCAATGTTTCTTGAGAAAGCTTCGTTGTATTCAAATTGATTCGACATATTACTTATGAATTATTGGGTAAACATAATTTTCGGCTCTTTTCTTAGGGTGGGGTATTTCTTCTTTGCCTTAGATTTGCCAATCCTTATCGCCCAGATGATTTTTTCACCACTGGTTGTGCCGCAAGCCAGATTAGATTGGAGGATTTTTTCATCGATAAATTTTTCTTGTGCTTCTGATACCTGTAAACATTGTTCGTTTAGTGCCTCTTTAATTAAAAACATAGCAGCTGCCGGTTGCACACCAAGTTGTATTTTTGTGGCTTCTAGCCAGACCCGCTGAAGCGTTCGGCCACTATTTAGCGCTGCTTTACGGCTAGTTTGGCTATCGTTGCTGATTAGTACACAGAAAGCGCCTGTTTGACTATATTTAAGTGCCTCTAGTTTGGCCAGTACTTTATTGAAAGACAATTTCTTAAGAAAGTTTACCATGGTCCATGATTCAAGCACAAAATGTAGTGATAGAGCTTTAAAACTATCTATTCTCAAAGTTTTTAAGTATAGTCCATCCCTAGTTTTGAGAGCAGATTTGGCGGTCCAGCGCAAGGTGCGGTAAAACATCTCATGGAGTTGTTGATGACCAAAAAAAAGCGTGATTTGCCCAGATACTGCATCCGCTAATGAGTCTATAGCGTCCCTGTTTTCAATAAAAACCAGTCGACTCCCTTCTAGGTAATTATTGCTTGGTTTTGATAGAGTCACTTTCTGCTCTTCGCTCAGCGGTTTATTATAGTATTTACTCCTATCGGTAGATCTTTCTTTAAAAAAACGAAATAAGTCAACCTGGTAGTCATTTGTATCAGGTTCGATTTTAATCGAGGCCGTGTGCAGTTCGTTGTCAGGGTTCGGCATCAGTGTCACCTCAGTTTTGTAGCCAAAGTGATCAGCCGCAATCACCAGATTTTCTATCAATGCACCATGGGTCAGATAGAGATGGTGTTTACCTATTGTTAAATCAAGCTTATCGGGTTCTGTAATAAAGACATCAATGGTATCTTCTTTGGCCTCAAAATGCCAAGGCTGTAGGTTGTCGCCAGAGGGTGCAGTTACACCAGCTCGTATTATGTCCTCAATATCGAGACGTGAGTTCATATCCATAGGTTTATTATATACCCTCAAATGAGAGTAAAGTATTCGCAATAGTTTTATTGTGGACGTGGAATAATTGTATTTGTCATTATGTAGGATCCTTCTAACAATTTATAAAAAACGATAGGTTTTTTTGTGTAATGTAATTTTGAAAAACAAATCGTAAAAGTATTGGTGCCAGATTGATCAATAGAAACATGTCTGGGATGTGTTCTTATTCCAGTGCCAAGAGCTTTCAAAAAAGATTCTTTTATCGACCAGTATAGGGTGGCAAACTTAGGTTTTTCTAAGTCAGAAATTTTTAAATATAATTCGTATTCTTCAGTAGTCAAAAAAGACCTAATTGTTTCGTCTGAGAAATCTCTTATTTTTTCAATATCCACTCCAAGACCCTCAATTTCCTCCGTTGGCACACAATTAGCCACTGCCCAGTTTTTGCAGTGGGATATAGATAAAAATATATGACTAACCAATTTCCATTCACCACTCCTTGATGGAAGTATCCTGAAAAAAGGAACGCCGGTAGGACGATTGTCGATTTCTATTTGTAGTAAGGATATTTCTAATCCAATTTTAATAAAATAATCCTGGATTGATTTTTTAGCGGCTAGTCTACCAAGTGCCCAACACAGCTTCGTTGATTGATTTTTTTTGTGGTAAGTGTTTTGTTCAGAAAGAGTCAAAAAATCTTCCAGATTATAATTTAGCAAAGTATCAGTGGAGACCCGACTTGGGTTCGTAGAGTATTCTATCATTTGATTAATTAATTTATGGTCAGATAATCTGAATTATTGATATAGTATAGATTATCTTCAATTGAATAAAGATGACTTATGACCTTAGTAAATATGTGGGATATACTACTAACATGAGCTTAACAGAAGTTTTCATTTTTCTCTTTGTATTGGTATTGGTGATTTTTGTAATCTTTGAAGTCATATGGATTACCACACGAGCAAAAAGAGCCGTCAGAGCTGGAGAGGTAGCGGTACCAGCAAGCCAGAAGGGGGGAGAAAACAGCCTTCGAGTATTAGTGGTCGGTGACAGTACTGCTTTTGGTACCGGAGCTTCTGCCCCAGAGTTTTCGATGGTCGGACGTCTAATTGCTGATTTTCCAAATCTGACAGTAGTAAATGCTGCAGAGAATGCTTTAAATGTTAATCAAGTGAGAAAAAAAATGCAGTCTCTGGAGTCTGAAAAGTTTGATATCATAATAATTCACGTGGGTGGAGTCGATACTCTCGCCTTTACTTCAGCTAAAAAAATACGCAAAGAACTACAAAATATTTTTTCTTGCGCCAACAAAATGCAGGCCAAGTCTGTTGTGTTGGTGTCAGTTAATAACGTTGGCTCAATACCCTTGTTTCATTTTCCAATCAATAAAATATTCAGATACAGAAGCCTGTGTATTTCACAGCTTTGCCATGAAGAATCAGAAAAAAGCTCAGTTGTACATGTGCCGCTTTATGCAGAGAAGAAAGAAGAGCCTTTGTACCAAAACGGCATTTGGCACTTGTCACCTGACAGCATACATCCCAATGACCTTGGATATGAAATCTGGTATAAAAAAGTTAAACTAGCTGTCTCTCCACACATATTCAACTGAGCACATTAAACATGGATTATTATTTAGATTACATACACTATTGGCTAGCCAACGCCTCATCGGATGAGATTGCTGTGGTGTTTGTCAATTTAATTATTCTATCTGTTGTTTTGAGAGTGATAGTAATGATTGTCCAACTCTCTCGAAACAAGTTTCTAGGACTCACCACCAAACCATTTTCCAAAGTCGGTCGTGGAGAAGGCAGAGTTTTATTACTTGGTGATAGTACAGCAGTTGGCACCGGAGCTTCTCGCCCAGAGGACACAATCGCTGGTCGCCTAGCCCATGATTTTCCCAAAACTGAAATTATAAACGTCGCACAAAATGGTGGTTTAGTGCGCGACTTACATAGTCAAATAACACCACTAAAAGAACAAAAATTTGATTTAATTATAGTAAGTGTGGGGGGGAATGATGTTTGGCATATGACTAGGCTAAAAAATATCCTCAGCCATTTAGAATATATTATTCCAACCTTAATAAGCATGAGTGATCACAAGGTAATTTTTTTAACTTACAACAACATTGGTTCGGCTCCCGTTTTTCCTAAGTTAATGAGAGGCTTTCTTAAAAGTCGTTGTATAAAGGTGCAAAACGTCATTAGAGAAGCTACTTATAAACTCAAGGTGCCAACGATTGATTTGTTTACTGATGACGACCATAATCCATTTATAGAAAATGGAGATGAACTTTTTTCTTTTGATGGGATTCACCCGAGTTCTACTGGCTACAAGCTTTGGTATCACCGTATGTGGCGCAAAATGATCGAGGAGGGGTATAGGATACATTAAAGCAGTGAATCTTGACTAATTATTATATAAGCGTAATCTAAGCAAGGCTTAGTTTTTCTTATCATCAACTGCTTTCAGTACAATATACTTTACTAAATAATCTTTAGATTAAGGAGGAGTCAAATGACACCGACATATTATGTCACTTGCGGCACGACACATTTGTGTCAGCAGGTGATGAGGAATGTGAGTGGAAGGGAGAATATCTCAAAAGATAACGGGTTTGTGGTCGCGGTACTAGATCACAGAAGCAAGAAAGACCCGTGGCTCGTTGCTGGTGCTATGTGGCCACGTAATATTACTTGGCTGGCAAAAATAGAAATCTGTGACCGTACAGCGTGCGGTTCAGCACTTAAAGAATATGGTTGTCCAAAGCTGTTAATACCCAGCATAGCAGGAACAGTTGTTGGTTTTGTAAACAACCATGGTGTTTTACCGGTAGAACGGGACACTATCGGCTCAAAAGTAAACCTAGACACTTACAGGAAAAGCAGAGATATATTAGAGAAGGGAGGGGTCATTGGTATATTTGTTACCGGAGGCACAAATCGGGAAGGTCTGGCAAGTTCTCTTTTTGTCGGCATTGCCAAGGGTAGTAATGTGCCGATACTTCCGGTTAGGATATCAACCCAAGGCAGGGTGTCTATCAGCAAGCCCTATAACTTACCTGAAGGTCCGTTATCAAAAGCGGAACGAGATAAGATAGCAAAAGAAATAGTAGGCTGTTAGGACCGGGGCAGACCGGCAAATCAGGGTGCCCCAAGGGCACCCTTTTTTATAAGCAAATTTAAACTGGTGTAATATATAAATATGAGCAACAAAACAAAACCACCTACTTATTCAGATCTCACCATAACAGTTTCACAGATCTTGTTATATATTTTTGTTGCGTTCCCACTTCGCCTTTGTTACCGAGCTAAACGCACTCTACCAAAAAATATTAAACTCTTGAGAAGTGGATCGCTTATGGTGGCCAATCATCAATCTTTTGCTGATGGTTTTTATGTCATACTTGCCTTGCCATTTAGAACTTATTTAAGTATGTTGCCACTCCGATTCCCAGTAGCTGATTGGGTTTTACGAAACCCTTTTTTTAATCCGCCATTTTTTAGACTTTTAAAATTTTTAGGTTGTTTTAGTATCGGAATCACTAGCACAGAAAAAATGAAGGGTATTTTCTATATCAGAAGCTTACTTAAAAATAAGAAGTCAGTAGTTCTGTTTCCAGAGGGCAGCATTACCAGTGATAAGAATGTAAAAGAACTTAAAGAGGGCCTAGATTTTTTTAAAAAACACGCTATTAATATGACTTTTGTGAGACTGCGTGGTTTTAATGTTCGCAAAGGGGGAGAGAGCAAGTGTTCAATTACTTATGGTGAAGTATTTGAACCCCCACCAAAAATGTCGTTGGTTCAGATGGGTGAGTATTTAAATAGTTTGTAGTATTTATAAAGTTTATGTTTATGGAAGAAAATAAAATCTACGAAGAAACAAAAATTGAAATAATTAATTTTATTGCGGAAACATTAGGTAAAGAAGCAGAAACAATAACTCCTGAAACTTCCATCAATGATATTTCAGATGATTCTATCCAACTGTTTGAGCTATTGTTAGCTTTTGAAAAATATTATGATGTGGAAACTGCTTACGATGATGTAGTGAATTTGAACACGGTTGAAGATATCATTCAGTACACTATTCAAATTACTTCTGATTAGTAGCCTATGATTTCCTTCGCTAAAATTCAGACAGAAAAAGGGCTCCAAGCAGCTGTTGAGCTCGTTAGAAAAGTCTATCTAGCTCGAGGTTATCTATCCTCAGACTCTGTCAAAACGGACATGATCAGTAAATATTTGGGCAAAGAACAAACCGTTACCTTTTCTGCTAATAGGAAGGGTTTGATGGTCGGTACTATTTCAGTAGTGGCGGATTCTGACGCTGGTTTTCCGATGGATGATTTATATAGACAGGAAATAAAATCTTATCGTGACCAAGGAGCCAAATTGGGTGAGGTGTGTCAATTTGCTGTTGATAAAAAATCTGTCGAACTAGACAAGTCTCTAGATGAAAAGGAAGTGTCTTTGGGGTTATTTAGTTCCGTTTTAAATTATGGACTAGCCAACCAATTTCATTATTTTATTTTTGCAGTAAACCCAAAACATGCACCTTTTTACAAAGTTCTAGGTTGCGAACAGATAGGTGAAGAAAAATCTTACGGATCAGTGAACGGTGCCCCCGCCATTCCCTACATACTAGATTTAAATGAGATCAAAACCGACGTAAAAAATGGGACTCTAAAAAATATGATCTTGAGGAAGATTCTTAGTTAGGTTTTGTTTCGCTACCTTATGAATGAATTATTATGGACCGCAAAACCATCTCTAATTCTAAAGGTTGTTTTGATTTAATATTCAATTTTCTATTTATGTGCCCCCAGTAGGAATCGAACCCACATCAAAAGGATAGAAGCCTCTCGTTTTATCCATTAAACTATAGGGGCAAATACAGTTCGGGGGACTGTATTTGTTAGAGCTTTTTTACTCTATCAATATTACAGTTGTCCCCGAGCAGTCATACCATAGCAGATTTACAGCTTTAAGAAAACTCTTTGCAAACTTTAATTTTAAAGCAAATGCCCCAAACTTGACTGAGTTTTTTAATCACGGACATCAGTCAGGTTTGGGGCAGTGGGGAGCTCTGCCACTATTAGTAGAGCTCTTGCATCACATCTTCAGGCGAAGGCGAAGTGCTTTTTTTGACCGCTTCATTGCTTTGAGGAGGGGTGGCACAACCCCCAAGCAGGATTGCTACTATCACTACAAAAGACCACAGAGTATTCATAATCAATCTCCAACAGTTAAAGAAACTCATGAAAAGTAAACAAGTTTTGGTCTTAATTGTCAAGCAGTGAAAATATAGTCGGGTTACACCAGAGTAAGGATCAGTTTTCAGTGTTTAGAGCAATCATTTCAGGGTAGAATTTATACAATGAAAAAATCCCTACAGTTAGCGTGATCATTCTGAAAGGGATACCTTTTACTCTGCAAAATCTGAGACACAAGAAAGCCCAGACAAACGTCTGAGCTTTCTTGGTCTAGTGCGCGATGAGAGACTTGTCCCGCTTTTTCTAATTCTCTTCGCTCATAAGAACGCTGGACGCGGCTCGACCGTTTCACTTTCTAGGAAAGGAAAATGAAACATGTCTCCGCCGTTCAAGTCTCTACGGAAGCAAAGCAGTTTGCTTCCTCATCGCGCACTAACAAAAATCGCCCAAGCAAAGCTTGAGCTGATTTTTGTACTCGTGCGCGATGAGAGACTTGAACTCCCGACCTTCTCGGTGTAAACGAGCTGCTCTACCAACTGAGCTAATCGCGCATTATATATTCTATTTTACTCCTTAATCAAATAATAAATTTACTACAAGCTCGTTTACATGTGTAAACGGTTCGAAAGTCTCCCAGACTTTCTCACCTCCACAAACTGAGCTAATCGCGCATGTAAATATTTATTTGTAGGCATTATCCTACTCAATTTTCAGAAAAAAACAATAGCAGCCGGCATACCTCTTGCCGGCTGGTGTGGTGTTAGTGACAGTTGTGAGTGGCCGCCCGCCGTTTGGTTTCTCGTTTGTGTCGTTCGGGTCGGCGAGGCGTGGGGGTGTCCATCTCTGTAGACGACTCCTCTACAGGAGGTTTGAACTCACCGGTTTCGGCTTCGTGCTTAAACATTTCCATTACACTGTCATATACTTCACTGTTTTGGCTCATTAAGAACTCCTTTGTTTTTTGTTGGGTACTGCAACTCTCTTTATAATTCGAATTTATAAATTTTGCAAGGTATACTGTCACTCATGGTAGAAATGCATTGTATAGTGATTGGTAAGGTCCAGGGTGTGTCTTATCGGACTTATGTCCAGGATTCGGCTACTGAGCTCAAGTTGGTCGGGTTTATTAGAAATATGTCAGATGGCTCAGTTGAGGTGGTTGCCCAAGGAGCGCCCGATACACTGAAGGATTTTGTTGAATATCTTCACGAAGGTTCTTTAATGTCTGTTGTGGAAGGCGTGGCGGTTGAATGGAGGAGTGCTGATAAAACTTACACTGAATTTTCTTTGTTACACTAATTAACATGCAAAAAACTAATATACAGTGCCTCGGCTTCATAATGGACGGAAATCGCCGCTGGGCTAAAGCACAAAACATTACAACTGTTGAAGGTCACAGAAAGGGAGCCGAAGTGTTTAAAAAAATCATCCATCAAGTTAGTGATCTAAGTATCCCTCACGCAATTTTTTATAGTTTTTCGAGTGAAAATTGGAATCGTTCAGAAGAAGAAGTATCTGGACTACTAAATTTATTTTCCGAGAAATTGGCAGAAATTATTTCTGAATCTAATAACGATGAAAATGAAGAAAAAAAAGTCAGATTACGGTTTGTTGGTGATTTAGACAAATTTTCTTCTGAAATAAAAGAAAAAATAGCCCAAGTAGAAAATTATACAAAACAAGCAACTGGTACCACAATATGGGTTGCCCTTTCTTATGGAGGTCGAGCTGAGTTGGTGTCGGCAGTAAATGAAGCTATCGAAAAAGGAGAGAGGGTAAGTGAAGAGGTTTTTGCAAAAATGCTGTGGACGTCTGGTATGCCGGATCCAGATTTGATTATAAGGACAGGTGGCCAGCAAAGATTATCAAATTTTCTGCCTTGGCAGTCGACCTACAGTGAATTAAAGTTCATTGATTGCTACTGGCCAGATTTTACCTCGGAACACTTACAAGAATTGGTAGAAGAATTTTCTGAACGGCAAAGAAATTTTGGTAAATAAATTATGAATAATTCAGAACATAGCAACCAACCTCTAGATAAATATACAGACATACTAGATTTTGAATTACAAAACGTGTTTGATGTTGCGCCGGATTTGGAAATGTATCGACACATGGCCTATTTCATGGGTTTTGCCGATGAAAATTTAGCACTAAAAAGAAGTTATGGTGGAAAAAGATTTAGATCAAAATTGACCCTGCTACTAGGGGATTGTTACGGAATATTAGAAAAAGTAGTCCCCGCGGCCGTGTCGATTGAATTATTTCATAATTCAACCCTTATTCATGATGACATTGTTGATGGTGATACTTTAAGGAGAGGAAGGCCGACGGTGTGGAAACTGGTTGGTAAGGACCACGCTATCAATAGTGGAGACGCGCAGATATTAATGTCTTTAAGACCAGTGTTAAATAATGAAATCCTAGAAGACTCAGTAAAAGTAGGCACCCAATCTTTTTTATTGAACCAATATATAAAAGTGGCGGAAGGTCAGTTTTTAGACTTTAAGTTGACTGAAGCAAAGTTGGGTGATGATGTTGTAACCAAAGAAGCCTATAGGGATATGATTGGTCGCAAGACAGCCGATTTGGTGGCGGCTTCTTCTGGTGTAGTCGGTATTTTAGCTGGGCTATCAGACATAGAAAAAAAGACTTTAATTGAATTCGGATTTGAGTTTGGACTAGCTTATCAAATGTGTGACGACCTGGTTTCTATTTGGGGCACGAGTAAACAGACTGGTAAGAGAGAATACGGGGATATTCTAGAGTGCAAAAAAACCCTGCCTATTTTATGGTGGATCGATCAAGCGTCTGACGAAGATAAAAAAGTCTTGTTGGAAATTTATAATAGTAGCGATGAAGTTACCGTGGATCAGGCAAAGAGGGTGGTAGATATGTTGGATAAAGCAGATACTTATAATGTGGTCATGAACGAGATTGATGCAAAAAGAAATAAGATAAATAATTTGCTTTCGACTCTTTCGATTGCTGAAGATAAAAAAAACCTACTCCTTAATATTGTCGAAGAGTTGCTTATCGATATAAAAACCGTATAGTCATGAGTATGGAAAATACTGCTGTTAGTACCGAACCAGTCGTTTTATATGAAGATGAAGATGTTTTGGTAATAAACAAACCATATGGCTGGCTGGTGCATGAAGATGGTCACAACGAGGCACCGACGGTGGTGGAATGGTTTTGTGGGCGCGTGCCCTTAGCTCGTGGCGTTGGAGAACCGGGTCTTTCTTCTAAAGGTGAAGCTTTGGAGCGTTCTGGTGTAGTTCATCGGCTCGACCGAGAAACTTCTGGAGTTTTAATATTGGCTAAAAACCAATCCGCATACACATATTTAAAACAACAATTTAAAGATCGACTTGCCTACAAAGAATACCGTGCGTTTGTCTACGGCAGGATCAATGACCGTTGGGGAACTATCAATCGGCCAATCGGACGAAGTAGCAAAGACCATCGGCGGCGCTCTGCCGAACGGGGAGCCAAGGGAGTCTTACGAGAGGCGATTACCGAGTTTGAAAGGATTGGAATGGGTGAGTATGAAGAAGAGTCGTTTTCATATGTAAAACTTATGCCCAAAACAGGGCGCACTCACCAGCTCAGAGCGCACCTAAGAGCGATTGATAGGCCAATAATAAAGGATGAATTATATGCTGAAAATAAGATACCAAAATCAAACAATCTTGGTCTCAATCGGCTGGCTTTGCATGCTCACATACTAGAATTGGCCCTACCAAACGGTTCCACTGAACGATTTATCGCTCCAGTACCATTAGACTTCGAAGCTGCGGCTGAACGTATTGCAGAGTAGGGTTTATTATGTTAGATTGTGGCTCGCCCGCACACCAACTTTTTTGCTGCACCCCAGCGTGCACATTTTTGAAGAAAATGTGCAGCCAAAAAGTTAGTGTACGGGCACGTTTTAAACGGCTCATTCGTTTAATTTATTTAAAATACTTATTATGAAAGCAGAAATGGCGGGGGTCTCAGTATCCCCAGTAAACATGGAAGAACGTAAATCTCTTGGTATTCGATCAGGTGATACTGTTCGTGTCCACCAAAAAATTCAAGATAAAGGCAAGACTCGTATTCAGATCTTTGAAGGTCTAGTACTAGCTCGAAAGCATGGTGATGAACCAGGTGCAACTTTTACAGTTCGTAAGGTAGCTAGTGGAGTTGGAGTAGAAAAGATTTTCCCACTTTACTCACCACTTATCGATAAACTTGAGATTGTGAAACGAGCTAAGGTTCGACAAGCAAAACTCTACTACATCCGAGAGAAGGTAAATCGAGAGATCAAGCGACAAATGCGCCGAATGAGCCTAATGTCTCTAGCTACTGAGTCTGGTGCTGAAGCTTCAGCTCGCGAAGCCGAAGAAGCTAAGGTGGCCGAGGAAGAAGCTGCTAAAGTAGCTGAAGAAGAAGCGGCTAAAGTGGTAGAAGAAACTCCAGATGTAGAGGAAGTGGTTGAAACAGCAGAAGAGGTTACTGAAGACACTCCTGAGACTCCAGAAGAAGCTACTCCGGAAGCTGAAGCGGTTGCTGAAGAAGCTCCTGCGGAAACAGAAGAAGAAAAGAATAAATAAACAAGGAACAAAACCGCCCAGCCTTAAGGCTGGGCGGTTTTGTTTTACTTGAATTGCCTGGTTAATTCGTGCATAATGACCCGACCAAAAAAGATGCCTAGGTGGTGAAATTGGTATACACGCTAGTATGAGGTACTAGTGCCGAAAGGCGTGGAGGTTCAAGTCCTCTCCTAGGCACACTTAAAAAGCACCCAACAGGGTGTTTTTTTAATGCGTACAGAAAGAAAAGCCTGGGAGGCTTTGCGTGGGGACTTGAAGAGCTTTTGAGGTAGATTCGACTGAAAGGAGAAGGTGTCCAAAAGGTGTACTGAAACTGTAAGTTTCAAGTCCTCTCCTAGGCACAATAACAAAGGCCGGACAGCGAAGCTGTCCGGCCTTTGCCTATATTTGCTATACTACAAACATGCAATCAAAAGACGACACCTCATACGGTGTTATACCAATTATGAGAGTTGGTCATGAGTGGAAAGTTTTTCTCATTCATCAATTTAGTAGAATCGGAGATAATACCTATTGGATTTTACCCAAAGGGCATCCGGTAGCAAATGAAACTGCTCAAGAAACCGCCGTAAGAGAACTTAAAGAAGAGACTGGTATGACACCGGAGAAACTAATTGAATATCCGACCTTTAAGCTAAAGTATAAATTTATGTACGAAGGAGTACAAATCAACAAATCGGTTATTTATTATGTCGGTATTATAAAAGGTGGGGAGTATGTACTTCAGGAAGATGAGGTGGTTGAAGCTGGTTGGTATTCACTAGAGGAAGCTTCGCTTAAGCTTGATTACAACAACGCCAAGAAAATGTTCAAAAAAGCCAAAGAGTTTATAAAGACCTACGAAGCAAACTAACCCTTGCAAATAGTAGTTTTTGTTGTATCGTGTTTAAGAACGATCTTCTTGATCTTTTTAATTTATCACCGAAAGGTGAGGGGGTTCAAAATGAAAGCTATTATTTTTCTAGTTCTTTATCTGGCTGTGTTACCAGGTATGGTTTACGCTCAATGGGATATCAGAGAACCAAAAGACAATAATGTGGTTTGTCTCACCTCCAAAGGCCTGGTCGAGAGGTTTAAGGAGGTAAATAAAATTACCCAGGTGTCAAATAATGACGAGAAGACATGGGTTAAATACCCATGTACCATTGCTGACAGACCATTCGCCGAAAACAAGGCAGAAGCTTTGGAGGCTGGAGTGTCAGAACAAAGGGCGCAGGGAGTCGGGGTTATGGGGTTGGTATTTTCTGACGACTTTATTATGTCTGCTCAGAGAGTCTTATTTACTGATAACAACTCCATTGGTTATCGTCCTGCAAATGTATGGGAGAAAAGCAAGTTCGGGATCCATCCAGTTTGCTTGGCTCGAAAGACAGAAGTTGATGGGGTGCTCATATACGGGTATCGATACACTGAGGGCAATCTGTCTGATCAATTGATGGTTCAGTACTGTACTACTCCTATCCCGGGTAAGCAGGAGGATATAAACCAAGCCTGGTGTGTTTATACTTCTGGAAATAATTGCCAGACTCAAAAAATAATAGGTGAGTCACCTAACCAAAAAGCCGAAGCATTTGAGGCTTGCCAGGAAGAAAAAAAATCTCGAATCCAAGCTTGCGAAAAAAAGAAGAAAGATAAAAAGAAAGAAGCTTGTATAAAAAAAGCACAAGCAGTGTCTTGCGCAAACCTATAAACTGACCAAATGGTCGCCGATTGCCGGACATAATGTTCCGGCTTTCTTTTAATTACAATTCACAAGTCAAACCGCAGTTCTCTGGTGGAGCCACCCCTCGCTCGGGACAGGTGCCACTGTATAGGCAGGCATCGGAAGGAATTTCATTTATATAATCTTCAATTTTTGGATTGTTGGGTTCGCCGAAGTAGAGCAGTATTCGGTCCTCATCCACCGGAATGTATTCTGAAATAGTGTCAATTTGTTCACCGTTTACAAACATTTCCAAAACATTTGATTCGTCCCTACAGTATTCCTTCTGGTCATCGGTGGTTAAGCAATCGTCGGTGAGCTTTAGTCCGATTGAATCAAGAAATGAAGCGAAGGAAACATTTTCTGCGTGAATATGTTCAACCCCACCTTCGTTGTCGTGAAGGTGTGTCTCATAACCGTGCTCGTGTTTGGCAGTAGTTTTGTATTTGTCAGCAGACAGATCAAGTTGTTCGTCTTCAATATAAATCCGGAAGTCTGTGTGTACATGATATTCCTCATTATGAGCAATATCTAAATCGTGATTGTGTTCAACGGGAGGAAGAATAAAAATATGGGCAAAAAAACCTCCAACCATGACACCACTGATACAAGCTAAAATTTCACGTAAAAAAGAAGGGCTCATTGGAGATAAATAGACACTTTTACTTTGTTAATGATTTCGTTGAGACTGCTGTGGGCTTTGATGATGTAATCTGTTATAGATCCCCGATGAGCTTCATCGATATTCCTTACATCGTCCATGGAGGTGAGCATAATTACTTTAACCGTTTTGCCCCAAGCGTCGGTCCTAAGTTTTTCTAGCATTTCGTGACCGTCCATTACTGGCATAACAATATCGAGTAGTATCAAATCAGGCTTTCCAGATAATGCTTTTTGCAAACCCTCTTGGCCGTTATTGGCAGTAGTGACAACAAATTTTTCTTGCTCAAGAGCCTCAGCCATGGCCTCTCTAATGTCTTGTTCATCTTCAACAATCAGAATACGCTTTTCCATAATTAATATATATTAACACGAGATTTTGGACTTGGGTTTATTGACTATCACTATATTCATCTCCCTGGTACTATACTCTTATGCCCTCAATACGGAAAGTTCGTATAATAAGGTTTATAGAAAAGACCACTTTGGTGGTTTTGATTGTTTGGATTGGAGTTTTGGCGACTGTTTATGGTTTAGGATATATTTCCAATAATGAGCTGTATGCCAGTATCGGGGTAGTAATTCTTTTGTTGGCTCTACTTTTGTATATTCAGACTAGTGTGGATACCTGGCTGGTTGTCTTAATTTCACAAAACAGCTTCGCAGAAGAAGACGTTTTTGATTCGCTCTATGAGAGAAGTCCGGTTGCTTATCTAACCTTAAGCACTAAAGGAAAAATTTTAAACACCAACCCCTCGGCGGTTAAGCTATTAGGCGGGAACACAAAGACTTTTAAGGGACTGAATTTTTATAGTTTTATTGAAGAGAGTGGTGATATAGACGTGGAAGTATTTAAAGGAAAGGTTGAAGGGGGAGTCACTATTAATGACAAAGAAGTGCAAATGAAGACCATAGACCAACAAACTGTTTGGGCTATGGTATCGGTTTTCCCTTACCGCAATTCGGGCGAAAGACTCGTTTCGTTGGTTGATGTCACTGAGCAGAAAAATGTCGATACTGCTAAATCAGAATTTGTTGCTCTAGCCACCCACCAACTCCGTACCCCGATTGCTGCTATCCGTTGGAATGTAGAACTTTTGGAAAGAAGTTTAAAGGAAATAAAGACCGAAGCCCAAGATCGTTACCTAACCAAAATCGAACGCAATGTTTTGCGGATGATCAACCTAATAAATGATTTTCTAAGTGTCTCTAAGCTCGAAATGGGCACCTATGCGGCAGAAGAGGTGGAACTAAATTTGACTGAATTCTTCTCCAGCATAGAAGAGGAATTCACCGAAAAAATTATCGAAAAACAAATAACTCTAAATCGCCAAGACCAACCACCTCAAACAATTATTCGAACAGACAGCCGGCTGATTCATATTGTAGTTAGCAACCTGATGTCGAATGCAGTTAAATATTCTAAGAACAACAGCGCACTAACATTTTCTTATGAGTTAGTGGGTGACAAGGTACAAATCATTGTTGCCGATGATGGTATTGGTATTCCAGAGGGTGAACTTGATAAATTATTTACAAAATTTTATCGTGCTAGTAATGCCCAGTCGCACCAAACAGAAGGTACTGGCCTTGGGCTTTATATTGTTAAACAGTCAGTGGAACAACTTGGTGGAGAAATCAGTGTAGAGTCGAGAGAAAATGACGGAGCAAAATTTGTAGTACAAATTCCTACAACCAATTTTTAGTTTTATTAATCATGTCAAGCTAAACACCAATAATAATAGGTGTTGATGCATCCAGAAAATATTAAGTCGTTTCAGCTGGTTTAGGTAAGTAAGCCCAACTATTAATATTATTCTGAAGCCCCTTAATTTTTTCTTGATCTATGTTAACTAGAGTAATTTTTTCTCTAATCTCTTGCAGTGCCGTCTCAATACAATCTGGGTCTTGTTCACAGCTAACGATTTTTGGGTGTACGCTAATTTCTAAACAAGTCACATAAGCATTCTCTAATTCTTGGTTTAGTCCACCAGTAAATCGTGCGATATTTTCTAGTACGATTATGATTTCTTCCGGGGTGGGCTGTCCCTTAATACCAAAATATTCCTCCGCTTTACCAGTCGCGCTTTCTGGGTCGACAAGTTTTGATATTTCTACAATTACACTAGAAATATTTCCCATATCGTTGATTGAAAGGCCTGTGCGTGCCGCTCCTTCAACTGTCTCGGTTATTATGGCGAGTGCAGTCTGTGGAGTCATTTCCACAAGCCCTTTTAGGTTTTGGGCAAAATTGGTATACCAAATATAGTCCACCTCAGCTAACTTATTTGACATTCTTCTGATCGTGGACTTATCAATAGTTTTTGGTGATTCAGAATTTTCCATAAAGTGTTGAAATTTAAGCTTCTCTAATTTAAATAACTGTACCATCTCAATCGTATAATCGTCTAGGAGATATTTTCCTTGATTGATTCTTGTTATACTCAATTAAATATGAAAAGGATTATCGTTGATGATGTGATGCAAAGTGGTTATGGTTATGAAAGAACAGAGCCGGAGGGGAGAAATTTTCACCCTGAATTTAAACCACATTTAACCCCTGCAGAAATGCTAGAGCTGGGTATTTTTGGCGGATTGTATTTCGAGGATATTCCAAAAGAGTTTCCTGGTGAATGGTTTAAAAAGGCCAAATTAACTAAAGATGGAGCTCAGCACAAAGAATTAAATTACTATGGCGTTAACGCTAGCCAACCGCTAACAGTTTGGCAACAGAAAGGTTGGATCCATAAAGATGATCCAAGAGGTTGGTTCCAGTGGTATTGCCGATATTATCTGGGGCGTCGCCACGAAGATGATGAACGCCAGATAAAGCGTTGGAAAGCGATTACTCGCCACGCCTCACAGGTAAGGCATAATTGTAGGGCTGGTGACCAGCACTGTCGCCCTCGCCAACGGCAAGCCATCTTGCACTGGGCCTACGACCCCAGAAAACTTTAGGTTAAGAATCTCAACCAGTACACATTTTAAGGCTTATTTAGCAACAAAGAGGCAATTCCTATTAGCTTTAGTGGTGTGAGGAGGCCAAATCGGCTAAGATAAGAAATATGAGAAGTTTACTCACTACCAGCCTATTGATTCTTACGGTATTTATTTTAGTACCTCAATTCGTTCGGGCCGAAACTGCACCATTAGATGATTCAGAATATCGAGCAACCCTAATTAAGATTATTGAAACCTTGCAGAGTCAGATTGCGACACTTGAGGCAGAATTAAAAGAAAGACAAAACGTAGCTCTAAGTGTTTACGAAAGCACCACCCCTTTTATAATTTCTGTTGATGTGATCAGGGCATATAAAGTTAGCGGTCCGTTCGCTGTAAAATATATTCAAGATTATTCTCATCGAAAGTATTTTGAACGGGTTTTTGATTTGTTGCCAAACGCACTTGATGACAAGATAAAAGAGCTCGTAGTTTTTAGGGGTGGTAACACTGACTACGATGCTTTCGTGGAAACTATTCCACCAAACTACGAACAGTGGTTATATGCTACCAACGAAGATATGTTGGAAGACATTAACTCTGACTCTAATAACGAACTGATCACCCATGAGATGGCACATATTATTGCCTTTGAAGAGGTAACCGGCTTGCCTCAACCGTATCAGCAAAACTGCGAAGCTTATTTTCAATTAAATGGCTGCCCAGAAGAGAACTCATACTTAAAACAATTTATTAATAGATTTTGGTCAACGGCCGATCTACAAAGAGCCAAACAACAGAGCCGTTCAGACAATTTGTTAGAAGATGCAGATAATTACTTCGAAAAACATCAAGCCGAGTTTGTGTCAGGCTATGCAGCTATTTCACCGGAGGAGGATTTCGCTGAGACTTTTATGTTTTACGTTCTAGGGATTGGTGTCAGCGGGGAAGTGGCCAAACAAAAAATTGATTTTATGGGCCGTTATTCATACGTAAGGTCCCTAAAAGCAGAGATTCTAGAAAATATATAAAGCACGACTCTTATTGGTTGAATGAGCAATCAGCCTGCCACAGGTTTGACATAGGGTAGGGGGTATACTATACTAGAAACATGGAAATAGATAGAAAACAAATCGTCAACCACATCAGTCGGTTGGAAGGGCAGTTGTCCTCGGTTAAGGCAGAGCTAATGTTAGAAAAGCCAGATTGCGAAAAAGCTAGCAAAACACTTCAGTCGGCCTCAAGGTCTTTTGCTGGGCTAAGGGAACAGTTCGTCGAGACATTTCTTACGACGCACTTTATTGATAAATCAAAAATTAAAGACCGGACAATGTTTGAGAGTTTAATCGCCTTAATAAAAAGCTAAGTTATGAATGAAATAAAACATATATCCGTCCACTCATTTAAAGAGGTGGTTGATTCTGAAAGTAACAACGAGACGGTTGACTTCATTAATGTCTGCACTCCGGTCGAATATAAAGAGAAGCATATCCACGGGGTAAGGAATGTTCCGCTCGATGAAATAAAAAATCACGCAGATGAATTTGCTTCAAAGACAACTATTTATGTACACTGTCGGAGTGGGAACAGAAGTCTTAGAGCGATCAATGAGCTCAAGCAACTTGGTCTTAAAGCCGACTTAGTAAATGTTGAGGGCGGATTATTGTCATGGGATGAGGCTGGCTTTACTACTAATAAACAAACCAACCGAATTCCGCTAATGAGACAGGTGCTAATAGCAGCTGGTTCTTTAGTCCTACTTGGATTTTTGTTATCGGTAACTCTTGCGCCCGGACTAATATACCTCAGTGTTTTTGTGGGAGCTGGCCTACTGTTTGCTGGACTAAGTGGCTGGTGCGGAATGTCGTTTCTTTTAGCTAAGATGCCTTGGAATAGATAATTTTATTAACCTTAATTTGCTCTTATGAAATACACAGTAATAGTAGTTGTTGGTTTGTTAATGGTTGCAGTTGGTTTTTGGAGCTACTCAGCTAGCGAAAAAGATTTTTCCTTGCAACAAAAAGTAGAGACCGCCCCAGTAGTAGTTAGTGAGACTGACGAATTAGATAATTATCAAGTGGCTGAAATAGATTATGTTGATGCTGTAAGTTTACTTGGAACTGAGGCAAGTGACCTGCTTACTCCAGCAGAAATAAATGGTTTGGTCTTTATGAGAGAGGAGGAAAAATTAGCCAGAGATGTCTATTTGGCACTATATGATAAATGGGGAGTAAATATCTTTAACAATATTTCAGCTAGCGAGCAGACTCACACGGGTGCGGTGCTGACTTTATTGCAACGGTATGGTATTGCTGATCCAGCTAGTACCGAAAGAGGTGTCTTTAGTGATGTAACCCTACAAGATCTCTACAACCAACTTATAGCTGAAGGCTTCGAATCAAAAATAGGCGCCTTTATGGTGGGGGCAAAAATTGAAGACTTAGATATCCGTGATCTATCCATCAATTTGGCTAAGACAGAAAATTACGATATTAAAACGGTCTACCAGTCGCTTCAACGTAGCTCGAGGAATCACCTTAGGGCATTTAATCGGCAGTTGTTAAACGAAACAGGTAGTAACTATGATCCAGAATTTATTTCTCAAGCAGATTTCGATGCGATAATTAGTTCCGACGTTGAGCGCGGTAGCGCGCAGAAGCAGGGCGGAGGTCAGGTAAAAGGCAGAAATTAATTCAAAATATACATGGAAAATAATATAGACTACTCAAAATTTCTAAACCATAAGCCGGAGGTCCAAGGTTTCTTTGATGAACGAACCAATACGATAAGTTATGTGGTGGCAGACCCTAATAGTAAACAGTGCGCCGTTATAGACAGTGTTATGGATTATGAGCCAAACGGAGCCACACTTTTCTTTGAAAACGCTGATGCGATAATTGAGTTTGTAACAGGGAAAGGATACAAGGTGGAATGGATATTAGAGACCCACGTACATGCTGACCACCTTTCTGCCGCCCCTTACCTGAAGGAGAAACTGGGCGGAACCATGGCAATTGGAAAGTATATTGTCGATGTACAGAATATTTTTGGAAAAGTTTTTAATGAAGGAACAGAGTTTCAGCGAGACGGTAGTCAGTTTGACCAATTATGGAACGATGGTGACACTTTTTTCTTGGGAGAGATACCAGCTAAAGTAATTCACACTCCAGGTCACACACCAGCGGACATGGTCTATGTAATAGGAGACGCTGTTTTTGCTGGAGATACTATGTTTATGCCAGACTTTGGTACTGCTAGATGTGACTTCCCGGGTGGTAATGCTGAAATAATGTACGAATCAACCCAAAAAATCTTCGCTTTGCCGGAAAGTATGAGGATGTTTATGTGCCATGACTATTTGCCAGAAGGGAGGACTGAGTATATTTGGGAAACGACCATTGGTGAACAAAAGAAGCAAAACATACATATAAAGGAAGGTGTCGAAAAAGACCGATTCAAAAAAATGAGAGAAGAACGAGATGCTCAACTTGGCATGCCAAAGTTGATCATTCCTTCAATTCAGGTAAATATGCGCGGAGGTAACCTACCATTGCCGGACGAATCAGGAACAGTACAGCTGAAAACTCCAGTCAACAGTGTGTTTTCTAAAAAAGGTTCCTAGAGCTTTTTATAAAGCACCATAAAAAGCAATTCTGTTACCGAGTGTATAACGATTTTGTTTGGGAAAGTGTGTTAAATAATCTTGCCATAGGCAATAGGTATCTTTTAGACGTAGTACCACGGGGATAAGTTTAGGTTGCGAAAAGCTTTAGGGCGGCTACCGGGAAGTTCGGTCACGAGTTACTAAGCATATTGTTCGTCTACAACTCCAAATCTACCAAGTGTTCTCGACCCCGCCTCGGCTGTTTTTATTTCTAGGAAAGGAAATAAAAACATACCTGTGGCCTTCGATTCCCGACGCGAGCAAAGCAGTTTACTTTCTAGCCACCCAAAACACAAAAACTCCCGAAGGAGTTTCTGAATTTTGGGCGACTACCGACCCTCGGGTGGAACCAACTTGAAGAGCTGTGTCTTACTTGGTTAAGCGACGCAAGGGTTTGTTTTGGTGATAGGGAAGAAAGTGGTTCCACTAGTTCGGTAGGCTCAGATACCCGTGCGTAAATGATGAGTATTTTGCTAAGTTACATGATTTATTTAGGAAAAGGAGTATATCCTTGATTGATGTGATTTTGGAGTGGAAGAAAAAGCGGAGATGGTAACTCATCCCATGCAAACCATTCCCAACTCTCGCATTTGTGAGGTTCTAATACTGTAGGTTCGTTACTTAACCAGTCTGCAGTAAGCATTAAGTTTATGTAGTGTTTGTCTAGCTCGGGATAAAATTCTTCGGTAAAAACTGGTGGTTGAATATTAGTAACGACACAACCCGTCTCTTCCATAGCTTCACGTTTTGCACAGTCTTCAATTGTCTCCATGAACTCTAGGTGACCTCCTGGCGGGCTCCAGGTTTCGGCACCATGGGTATTCATTCGTTTACCGAGTAGAATTTTATTATCTCGGCGGATAATGAGACCAACGCCAACTCGTGGTATTTGTATATCTGTCATAGTCATTATTGTACTCATAATTATGAAATAAAAAACGCCCCGAGCTAGCAGGGAACGCAGGGCGTTTTCCTTAGCTCGGGGTGCGGGCGGAGTCTATCAATTCACACAGCTTGGCGAACATCTTTTCTGGTTGGGCCTGCTCGATGAAGTGAAGCGTGACAATTTCTGCTGCCTTCTGAGCATCAGTTTCGAATTTGGTGTTTGCTTCCACACGTTCGAGGCTGAAGCTACCGTCACGTGCTTGCAGGCGCCGTCTTTGTTCATCAGGACCAGGAGCAATCAGGTGGATGTTGATTGGTGAGATATTGTGTCTCTCACACCATTGAGCCAAGAAGGCATGGTAATCGGGCGTGATTGCCACAAACGCCAGACCATTATTTTTTCGTAAAGGTTCTCGAATCGCTTGCTCCGTGATGGAATAACGACTGCCATATCGACCAATAACCCAAATGGTTTCGTTGCGCGATTCCATTTCTGAAAGTTGTTCATCGCTGACAAAGTGGTAGGCATTGCCAGCCTCACCATTTCTTTTCGCACGAGTAGCAATAGTCAGTACTCGCCCTTGTCCATAATGTTGTTCCAACAGCTCAAGTTGAAGTGTCTTACCAGCACCTGAGGTGCCAGTGATAATTACAAGCGTCTGCATTAGACACCTCCTTGTTTAAGTAGATGTACGGGTTGCTAGATATAATAATACAACAAAAAGTATATTTGTCTATACTTTGGGCGGCTACCAACCCTGGGGTGGAACCAATTGGAAGAGCTTTGTCTTGATTGGTTAAGCGACGCAAGGGTTTGTTTCAGTTGAGAGGGAAGAAAGTGGTTCCACTGGGTCGATAGGGAAAAGAAAAAGCCACCCTCCCGTTTGCACGGATGGGTGGTAAAGACAGCTAAGCTGCCAGTTTTTCTTCAAGCAATGGTTGGCTTTTCTCCCAAGTATGGAAGATGCCGTATTTGTTGATTTGCCTGCAAGTTTCAATTGCCCAATCAGGTTCAAACCGAACACCGAAGTAGGTGGTCATGTGTGCACGCATGAACGTCAGGTCAACCGCTTGTCCGTCAACGTCAATCCATCCGTGAAGAAAGATACCTGTAGGGTCAAGGGCCAGACCTTTAACATACGTAATCAGCTTACCTTCAGCCCACTCAGGAGGTTTTTCCTTCCAGCGTTGCACTGCTCTCAGAGAGTTGCGGAAGCAGTGACCAGGTTCAAGGAAGCCTCCACGTTTAACCATTGTGATATTGGTCCGATATGATGGCGGTTTACTGACTTGTCCATGTTGCAGACAAAGTTCACCCCAAGGAAAGTCGGTAGCGTGACGCTGGAGATGTTCTTGCGCCGTTGGGAGAGTGCGTCGCAACCTCCAACGTGTCCGCAAGAAGTCTTGGTCAGGTAGACCTTCTTTCATCCAGCGGTAGCCACACTCGTCAGGGCTAACACAGTTTTCAAGGTTATAACCTTCAAATAAGCTCATACGAGTGGCTCCTCTAGTGGTTCTGCCAGACAAGCGTGTTTTGCACGATAGTCTCGCATCATATTTCGGTGAGTTGCTATCTCCAGGTTACCGCCAGCACCATATACCGAAATATACAGACCAGCACCAAGATAGATAGCAGCGTGGTGAAATTGAGTTTCTCCTGTGCCGTAGAAGACAACCGAGCCAGGCTGTGGTAGCCATGGCTTTTTCTTTCGTTCCCAGAAAGCAATCATGTAAGGAACTTTGTGAACTTCTACCCCTTTCACCAGGTTAGCAAACGCATAGCAGTCAAATGACATATCAATCTGAGCGTGATGGTCACGCAAGAAAGACAATATCGCTTGTTTCAAATCAGTAGGCAGTGACAGAATTTTGTTTTTCCTGTATTTCCTTACCAATACAATCTGCACATCGTTTAGGTCTTTTGGTGGCTGGTAGTCAAACAGACTAACAAAACCACCAGCCTCTCTCAAAAACATTCCTTTGACAATCATAGTTTGACCATCAGCGGTAGTAATTTGATGATTGTGAGGACTTATGAAGATTGTCAGCATACAAGCCTCCAGACAGGGTTTCTACTGGTTGCACAATGCCACAAATAATTCTATTTTTCAATAGAACATTGCTTTGGTTCCACTAGGTCTGGTAGACACTAAAAAAATACCCTAAAATACGTTTTCAAATAGAGCTTCTTAAAATGGGCGACTACCGGGAAGGAATCGGTCACGAGTTACTAAGCATATTGTTCGTCTACAACTCCAAATCTACCAAGTGTTCTCGACCCCGCCTCGGCTGTTTTTATTTCTAGGAAAGGAAATAAAAACATACCTGTGGCCTTCGATTCCCGACGCGAGCAAAGCAGTTTACTTTCTAGCCACCCAAAACACAAAAACTCCCGAAGGAGTTTCTGAATTTTGGGCGGCTACCGGGAATCGAACCCGAACTATCGGTACCACAAACCGATGCACTAACCGTTATACTATAGCCGCCATGTTTCAGGCGGGATTTTCGGAGAAAATCCCGCCGTCGTGGGTACATTTATACCTATTTTTTAGCAAAAAGTCGAGAGCTAAAAATGTTTTTGTTTCTTATACTATATAATATACCTATGGACCAGTCATTCTTAATGGTAGCCCTCACTTTCATGCTTTTTTTAGGTGCAGGAATTGGTTTTTACTTAGCTAGATTTATTTTTTAATTAAGATTTTTGTATGAAAGGATTTGTTGCAGAATTTAAGGCCTTTGCCATGAAGGGTAATGTGATTGACTTGGCAGTAGCGGTAGTTATCGGAACAGCTTTTGGAAATATCGTCTCCTCACTAGTAGCAAACATCATCACTCCGATTATTGGCTTGATCATGGGTGGAATTGATTTTTCTGGTATGGCTTACATGGTAGATGATGCCGAAATTACCTATGGTGTGTTCATCCAATCGGTAATTGACTTCTTAATTGTTGCTTTAGTTATCTTTATGGTAGTGAAAGGCATTAATAAGGCAAAGGACGCCTTGGATAAAAAAGAGGAGGAGGTCAAAGAAGAGAAGCCAGCTGAACCGTCAGAAGAAGTAAAACTATTGCGAGAGATTAGAGATTCGGTAAAAAAATAGTTTTTTAAATATAAAGAGCCGGCCCCAAAGGGGTCGGCTCTTTTATTTTGTCAAGAAAATACCTTATCGGGAAATAAAAATAAATGCTTGTATATATTGGCAAAAGCTGATTATTGATTTCTACTTTCACTGTTCGATAGTTATCCACAGTCTGGGGCCATAAAAATATAAAATAGCCTTGTTTTTAAAGACTCCGCAGAAAGTGAGGTTATCAGATAGGTGGTAATATGAATACATCACACGAAGTAGTCGTGTGTCGGAGGTAAGACACACGCTCCTCTCACTGAAGAGCCAGTCGCCATTTCTTAATGGTGGTGTGTTTGTCGCGACCCAGATTGCGCCTAGACCTAATTGACTATCTCAACAAAGATAGAAACTCTTCCACCAATTACGTCTGCACGCAATCTACTAAATCAAGTTACTTATAAACAACGCTTATAAAGATTGATATGGAAATCCAAAATATCCGCAAACGAGACGGTTCAATCCAGCCGTTTGATATCAGCAAAATAGTCAGCGCAGTCGCGAAAGCCCTCTCTGAAACCGGAGAAGGAAATCGAAAGGACGCAGAAGCAGTCGCAGAACTAGCTCATCAAAAAGTTGTTGCCATGTGCGTGCAAGCAGGCACAGCAGCACCAGAAGACCCACAAGCAAAAAAATGTATTGACGGTAACCCTGCGGTGGAAGAAATTCAAGACTTGGTAGAACAAGCCTTGATGGAAAAGGATTACTACAATACAGCAAAGGCATATATTATTTATCGAAACGCTCGAAAGAAACTTCGAGAGCGAGATATCTTTGCCAAGAGACAAAATCTTAAACCATACGAATATCCAGAGCTGTATGAATACACTAGTGCTATTCGTCACTCATATTGGGTGCACACAGAGTTCAACTTTACATCTGATGTTCAAGATTTCCACATCAATGTAAGTGAATCAGAAAGAAGTGCAATCAAAAATTCGATGCTAGCTATCGCTCAGATTGAAGTAGCCGTAAAGACTTTCTGGGGAGACATCTACAAAAAAATGCCAAAGCCCGAGATTGGGGCAGTGGGAGCAACTTTCGCAGAGTCAGAAGTTCGTCATACTGACGCCTACTCACACTTGCTTGAGATTCTTGGTCTAAATGATGAGTTCACTAACATCAAGAACATTCCAGTTATTCAGAAGCGAATGAACTACCTAGAGAAGGTTAATGAACTTGCTCGAACTTCTGAAGATCGGGAATACTCACATGCAGTGCTTCTTTTTGCTCTGTTTGTGGAGCACGTGTCATTGTTTTCACAGTTCTTGATAATGATGTCTTTCAACAAGCATAAGAACTTATTCAAGGGTATTAGCAATGCTGTAGAAGCAACCTCAAAAGAGGAAAACCTACACGGTATGTTTGGTATTGATGTTATTAATATCATCAAGGACGAACACCCTGAATGGTTCGATGAGAGTTGTAACAATCTAATTATTGAATCTTGTCGAGAAGCTTACGAGGCAGAAAGTGACATCGTTGATTGGATTTACGAAAAAGGTGAACTAGATTTCTTGCCAGCTGCAAACGTAAAAGAATTTATTAAGCATCGACTTAATAACTCCTTAGTTTCAATTGGCCTACCAAGAATCTTTGAAGTCAGCGAAGCGTTGCTTGAAGAAACTGACTGGTTCGATAACGAAGTTATTGCAACTAAGCACGTGGATTTCTTCAACAAACGCTCAATCAATTACAACAAACGCTCAGCAAGTGTCACGAGTGATGACTTGTTCTAGATTCGGCAAAAATCAAAATTTCTTTGTTGAGCTTCTCGTTCTCAACACTCACCGTACAAACCGTACAACTCATGTTTCGAAGCTCGCTCGCATCGAAATTGATGATTTTAACCAAATCTCGGAGAAAATGTATAATGGTGTAACTTTAATCAAAATTAACGCATAACACACAGAAAATCTATGGAACCCTGGTACTGGCTGAACGAAAATAGTCGCGCGTTTCTAGCCCGAGGATATCTGGCCGAAGGCCAAACAGCAGAAGAAAGAATTCGCGTAATCGCCGACACAGCTGAAAAATATCTCAAACGAGATGGCTTTTCGGATAAGTTTTATGAGTACATGTCTAAGGGCTGGATATCTCTAGCTTCACCAGTCTGGTCTAACTTTGGAATTACCAAAGGCTTACCTATTAGTTGTTTTGGTTCGTATGTGGCTGACCACATGGGAAACATCTTGTACTCAAACGCTGAAGTAGGGATGATGAGTAAGTTTGGTGGTGGTTGTTCTGGCTACTTTGGAGCTTTGCGGGGTAGAGGAGCCAACATTTCAGATAACAACGGACACTCTTCTGGTTCTGTACACTTTATGCAATTGTTCGAAACCTTGGTTGATGTGGTTTCTCAAGGTTCTGTACGACGAGGACATTTTTCTCCATATCTTCCAGCAGAGCACTCTGACATTATGGAGTTTTTGGATATTGGAACAGAAGGTAATCCAATCCAAAAACTAACTCATGGTGTAACAGTGGGGGATGAGTGGATGGAAAGCATGATTGAGGGTGACGAAGCAAAACGTAAGATTTGGGCTCGTATTATTCAACGACGTGGTGAAATGGGATATCCATACATCATGTTCAATGACACCGCCAACAAAAACACGGTTGATGTCTACAAGGACAAAAAACTAGAAATCTACGCCAGTAACATGTGTAGTGAAATCATGCTTCCAAGTAAGGAAGATTGGTCATTTGTGTGTTGCTTGTCATCGGTTAACCTCCTCCATTACGATGACTGGAAGGATACTGATTTAGTGGAAACAATGATTGCCTTCCTTGATGCAGTTATGGAAGACTTCATTGTCAAACTAGAAGCTATGCGTGACGATGAGGATGTAGAAAAACAACAAGCGTTTGAATTCATGAAACGCGCGTACAACTTTGCAAAAGCAAACAGAGCTCTCGGCTTAGGTGTCCTTGGATACCACTCTCTCCTCCAATCAAAAGATCTGCCATTTGAAAGTGATGAAGCAGCCAAGTTAAATAAGGAAGTTTTCAAAGTCATTCAAGAAAAGGCTGAAGCCTCAACAAAAGAACTGGCTAAAGAACTTGGTGAGCCAGAAGTGTTGGAGGGGTACGGACGGCGAAATACGACCTTGCTTGCCATTGCACCGACCACCTCTTCAGCTTTTATTCTTGGACAAGTGTCACAAGGAATTGAACCAATTTGGTCTAATTGCTACATAAAAGACGTAGCCAAGATGAAGGTGACCATAAAGAACCCAACTCTAGTTGAACTTTTGAAGGAAAAAGATAAAGACACCAAAGTAGTCTGGGATAGTATTCGAGACAATGATGGTTCAGTGCAACATCTGGATTTCTTAAGTGACGAAGAAAAAGCAGTCTTTAGAACTTTTGGTGAAATTGACCAAGCCAAAGTTATTGAACAAGCAGGAGTTAGACAGGAATTTATTGATCAAGGTCAGTCTTTAAACATCATGGTTTCTCCAGACGCTCCTGTAAAAGAAATCAACCAGCTTTACATAAAGGCTTGGAAAGAAGGGGTTAAATCTCTTTACTACCAACACAGTCAGAACGCTGCCCAACAAATGGTTAGAAAGAAGTTGGCCGAAAAGGAGGCGGTGAAGTAAATGTCTAAAAAGCGCGGGGCCCTCGGCCCCGCGCTTTTTAAACAGGGTGTTGAAATCTCCCATTTCCCCGCTTGCAAGTACGGTATAGTAAGGGTAAGTAAGAGACATTCTCTTGCGTACATATTTTTATAAGAGGTTCGCCTCTATCAATGGCGCCCACCAGGGACTACGTATCGCGACTACGCAGTCCCCGCTGGGCGCCGTTTGTATTGTCGGCTCTGATATGATTAGCTTTACCATATGAGAAGTTTTTATCTAATATCTTTAGCCTTGGTGGTAGCGGTAGGGATGACCTATTGGTATAAGGCAACTGCCAGTGTTTGCCCGGCTCCAATAGAATATAGAATTGGCGACATAGACGCTTCATTTGACCTTACTGAAAGCCAGGCTCGCTTATATGCTTCAGATGCAGAGACTTATTGGGAGTCTATTGCCGATCGTGAGTTGTTTAAATATGATGAAGACTCTAGTTTCACTATAGATTTTATTTTTGATGAGCGACAAGCTACAGCCAATAGTGAAGAGACACAAAGATACGATCTCGATAAAAAGTGGGAAGAGAGCGAAAAGATAAAAGAGACAGTAGAATCCCTGCAAGCAGATTATCAGTCTCTATCAAATAGCTATAGGGCAGATGTTAGTGCCTATGAGAAGAGGTTGGGTGAATATAACAGTGAAGTAAATAAGTATAACGATCGGGGAGGGGCACCAGCAGATATTTTCAAAGAGCTAGAGATAGAAAGAAAAAGTTTGGGTAGAGAGTCGGAGAAGTTGAATAAAACAGCCGAAGAACTAAATGTGGTTGCTAAGAAAATAAATGATCTAAGTGAGCGGGGTAATTTGCTGGTCAATGCCTACAACCAGGAAGTGAACGAGTATAACGAAAAGTATGGTTTTGCCCGGGAATTTACCCAAGGTGACTACCACGAAAATAACATAAGAATATACAAATTCTCCTCAGAATCAGAATTGGTGACAGTTTTAGCACACGAATTTGGCCATTCGCTTGGTATCGACCACGTTGAAGATGAGTCGTCACTGATGTACTATTTGTTGGGAGACACAACCGAATTTCCAGTTTTGACTGAAGATGATATTTTGGCCTTTAACTCAGTATGTGGCAGAAATGAAACTTTTACCCAAAAAGTACGTAGAGTCATTAGAGACTTATTAAAAGTAGTTTAAAATAAATTTTATGAATGATGGATTTTTTAATACAAAACAGATGCGATTTCTTGGTGCGTTGACGTTATTGATGGCCTTAATCGCCCTGGCTTCTTACGCCACCCTAAACTTTGAGAAAGTAGACTTTCTGAATCCGGTACCAGCAACCATTTCAGTTTCTGGAGAGGGTGAAATATTAGCCGTGCCAGACGTGGCGCAATTTTCATTTTCGGTTGATGCTGAAGGTGATACTGCTTCAGAAGCACAAGAACTATCTGGAACAAAAATAAACGAAATCTTGGCCTATCTGAATGAGCAAAGTATTGAAGACAAAGACGTTAAGACTCAAAATTACAGCCTCTATCCAAAGTGGCGATATGAAGAAAAGGTTTGTGCTTTCAATTCGTACTGTCCTCCAGGTGAGAGGGTACAAGATGGCTTTGAGGTAACACAAACTGTATCGGTAAAGATTCGTGATACCAAAACAGCTGGATCAATAATCGCTGGAGTAGGGGAACGAGGAGCTACTAATATAAGTAGCCTAAACTTCACTGTCGATGATACAGATGCACTTAAAGATAAGGCACGAGAACTAGCCATCAAAGATGCTAAGGCCAAAGCTTACATGCTGGCTGACCAACTTGGAGTACGGATTATTCGGATCGCTTCTTATTATGAAGAAGGTGGATACTCGGAACCTTATTTCCAAGCGAAGACTATGTCCTACGATATGGCAGAAGAGTCAGTCGGTTTTGGTGGTGCAGAAATCCCGGTCGGAGAAGATAGTACCGTTGTGCGGGTGAATTTAACGTACGAAGTAAAGTAAACATGAAAGTTGTTTTTATTCCGGCTCTTTTAGAGGTGACGGGTCTGAAAAAGTAAAAAAAGCTAGTATTGCATTAGCTAGAATGTATGTCTCTAAGTTTATAGATTATGAGATACCGTATTTCTCACCTCATCTAAATCTCAATCAAGAAACCATAGAGCGTACTGAGACAAGAGAAACTATGCTACTAGTGTTCACCACACGATCCTAGATAACTGCGATTTTCTGGCTGTTTTGCCAGGATGGAAAAATTCCTCAGGTACAAAAGAAGAAATAGCAATGGCAGAAAAAACGGGTAAAAAAGTTTTTTACCTTGATAAAACAAGTGCATTAGAAGATATTTTAGAGTCGTTAGAAAGATAATATTTAGCCAGAATTGTAAAGAGCCGGCCCCTTTGGGGGCCGGCTCTTTACAATTCCAGCAATAGGAGTACTATATTAGAAATCGCCCTGGAGGCGTTTTTTTAAATAAGCAAATGCCTGAAGGGCATATTGCGAATTTATGTCCTGATTTTTTCTCACCATGAGAAAATCACTGGACTAAAGCGAGTGAGTGCTAACTAATTTTGCATTTTCTGACCCAACCAAATGAATTAAAATATAAATATGGACAAACTTACAAAATATTTCCATGATACTGCAGCTGAATTGAAGCAAGTATCATGGCCGACCCAACACCAAGCAATGCTTTACACTGCGTTGGTTATTGGTATCTCATTCATTGTAGCGATGTTTGTAGGTGCTTTTGACTACATTTTCTCTCAAGGCATCAACTTTATTGTTAACCGTTTTTAATTTTCTTCTATGGCCAAACAACACAGCACAGGAGAGCGAAACTGGTATGCAATTCATACCTACTCAGGTTATGAAAATGCCGTAACCCGTAACCTCAAACAAAGAATCGACTCACTAAACATGAACGAAAAGATTTTCAACGTGGTTGTACCAACTGAAAAGAAAATCCGGGTCAAGGGAGGTAAGCGAGTGACTGAAGAAGAACGAATCTATCCAGGATACGTATTGGTAGACATGATTGTAGACGATGAGTCTTGGTTTGTAGTCCGAAACACGCCTCGAGTAACTGGTTTTGTTGGTAGCGGTACCCAGCCGGTTCCACTGACTGAAGCCGAATACAACTCACTAATGAAGCAGATGACTAGCGACACTGTGAAGCACAAAGTCGATCTTTCAACTGGCGACATGGTCATTATTGCTGATGGTCCATTCAAAGACCTTGAAGGAAAGGTAGGTGGTGTAGATGAAGCCAGTGGAAAGGTGAAGGTCTTAGTTTCTATGTTTGGGAGGGAGACTCCAGTAGAGCTTGATTTTCTTCAAGTTAAGAAGGTTTAAGGAGCGGAAGCGACTATAAACTGCTTATGCAAACGCTTCGTCAGATTCGACCCTTTCCTAGGGAAGAATCTGTCGGTTGCGTGTTGCCAAGAAGGTTTAAAACTTCCTAAATTAGCGATTCACTTTGTCGCTACGGGATTTTCCTCAGTCAACGTAGAAACCCTACGTCTTCCTCAGAAAATTCCCAGCCTCCCCGTGACTCATCTAATTTATAAAGTTTTGAGAAAAGGTCCGAATGTGGGCCATTTTCTTTACACCTCTCGTAATTACTGCACTGCAAAATCCCACTTTTTAATTACACCTTGAGAATAAATTTAACATCATCAAACAATGGTATATAAAAGGTGTTGAATTGAACCTTAAAAATTCGCAATAGACGTAGCCCGAAGCACTTCTAATTTGCCTAGGGTAACCCTAGGCACACCCTAGGCCAAGCATTGACCTAGGGTTACCCTAGGTCAAGGAAGGTTTTTGGCTACGTCTATTCGGCCACTTCGGCTAGAACCCGTAGTTACACAAAAGGAGATGACACCATGTCTAACATGACCCCAGCACAAACACGCAAATTGACGACATATTTGTAGCCGGACTTTTGAAGTCTGGTTTACCCGGAAATGTTGTCCAGCGGGTGCTAGAGACACAAGGAAAAGAAATAGTCGCGCAGTTTGTTGGCATTGTACGCGAGCGTGTCGAGGCAATAGAGAAAAGAATCGTTCGACTGGTAGAGGGAATTGACCGCGGCCAAACGGCTAAAGAAGCAATAGAGTCAACAGGCAGAAACTTCTATGGCGATATCAGCCACGCTATCCGCTTGCCAATAGGAACTGGGGATACAGAAAACGTAACATTCATTCCTTTGGAAAAACGAATGAGCCCAGGGGCGGTTGACTCTTTGGTTGAAGACGGTGGCTATAAATACGCCAGTCTGCATGCGGTGGCAAAACACAACAAAGACCACCCAGACTTTGCTGAAAAGGTCCAGCACTTCATTCAAAGCAGAGATAAAGAAGGTCGTCATAGCTACGCCGCATTCCTTCGGTGGAACGATGACCGGAGCGTGGATGTGGACCGTTACGAGGTTGACTGGCGCGACGACTGGTTTGTCGCAGTTGTGCCTGCAAGTTGAACTTAGGTTTTGGATACTTGGTTTGCACTGGAATCCTCTTTCATTGGCTCTGTACATATTACAGAGCCACTTATATTCTTCTTGCAAAACAAGGATTTCTCTTGTACTATACGCGAGCTTCAGATATGAGTAGGTATGGACTGCTTGTATCAACATAGATTTAAATTAACCAAAACATGGCTAAAAAACTAGCAAAACAAATCAAAGTACAGGCAATTGGCGGAAAGGCAACACCAGCCCCACCACTTGGCCCAGTGCTTGGACAGGCCGGTATCAACATCGGCGAGTTTGTAAACCAATTTAACGAAAAAACTCGTGAGAGAATGGGCGAAATCGTGCCGACTATTATAAATGTTTATGATGATCGAAGTTTTGACTTCGTGGTTAAGGTGTCTCCAATGTCACGTTTAATCCTAAAAAAGCTTGGTAAGCAAAAAGGTTCAGGGAAGAATCTCACTTCAAAAATTGGAACTATTACCAAAGCCCAAGTGCGAGAAGTAGCTGAAGAAAAAATGCCAGATCTAAATGCCGCTTCAATTGAGGCAGCGATGAAGATTGTGGAAGGCTCGTGCTACACAATGGGTGTAACAGTAGTCGACTAAAAAGTCTAATTTTTCTGTAAATATTATAAAAAGAGCAGTACCTTAGGTGCAGCTCTTTTTATTTCCATAAAACTCTATATAGTAGTGCCATGCAGTATATACCGATCAAAACCCGAATTATGAATCCACCAAAGGACGACTTATTTGCAGTGTTAGATGAAAGTCTGACCTCCTTAAGAGAGGGAGATGTGGTGGTAATTTCTTCAAAGGTGGTGGCTATAAATGAGGGAAGATGTGTAACCGAGTCTGATTTTGATTCAACTAAACACAATCAAGAAAAAGCAGATGTGATCATCCCAAGATCAAATTGGAATTCACCACTTACTATTATCAACAATGTTATGGTCGGTAATTCCGGTGTAGATCGAAGTAATAGTAATGGATACGTTACCATGCTCCCCGCCGAGCCATTTGTTAGTGCCAGGGAGATATATAATTTTTTGATAAAGAAGTTTGCGCTAAAAAACCTAGGCGTGATAATTGCAGATAGTCATTCGGTACCATGTCGCTACGGAGCGATGGGGGTGGCTATTTCTTTTTGGGGTATCCACCCTTTACAAAATCACATTGGTAAAGAAGATTTGTTTGGTAGGAAAATTAAAGTTGAGCGCTCTAACTTAGTCGACGGTATAACAGCTGGTGCAACGGTGGTAATGGGCGAGGTGGCAGAGTGCATGCCAGTTGTGATTGTACGTGATGTGCCAAATGTCGAGTTTGTTGATGCAGACTGCAAGGATGAACTATTCTGTTCTTTTGAAGACGATGTATTTAATGTTCTCTACGAACGTTTTCTTTCGTAATCAACCCACTGGAATTTAACCTCATTGTGTTCCATCACCGGGTGTTCTTTAACTATTTCAAAGTTATCTTCAAACTCGGGAAAGAAAGCGTCTCCATCTTTATCGTCAAAAAACCAAGTGATATGAAGTCTGTCTACAAGCGGCATCATTTGTCGATAAATTTCTCCACCGCCACCGATGTGAATTTCGGTAGGGTTTTCAGAATAAGCCAGTTCAATTGCTTCTTCAAGAGAGTGTGCAACTTTCACTCCTTTGTATTTATAGTCCTTGTCTAAAGTGGCGACTATATTGGTACGGCCTGGAAAGGGCTTCCCAAGAATTTCGATTATTGAAAGAAAAGTTTTTTGACCCATTATTACTGGGTGACCCATAGTCAGTCGTTTGAAGCGTTTTAGGTCCTCTGGTACATGCCAAAGTAAGCCATTTTCTTTACCTATGACCCTGCGGGGTTTACCCATACCAGCTACTATTACTATCGGTGTCTTGTTTTTCATGTTCATCAGTTTATACCATGTCAGGTCAATCCTGTCTTTTGTCGCTAGTTGGGCAGGACGGTATAATAAAAAAACTAACTTTATCTTGCGTATGTCACATTTTGAAATTGAAGTAAAAAGTCTACTGGGGGAGAAAGAACGAGCCGAAGCGCTCAAGAAGAAAATGTATGAGTTGGATGTGGACTGTAAGCATGTCTCTACCAACAAGCAATTAAATCACTACTTTAAAGATGGAGATATAAATAAACTTTTCAAAAAAGTTGAACATCTTTTTTTGGGAGAACAACTCGAAAAGTTCAAAATAATTACTCAGCGTGGAAGCGATTTTTCAATACGAAGCCGTCAGCGAAACGAAGAGGTTCTACTCGTGATTAAAGCCTCAATCGATGAGGGTACTAGTGCCAACACAGTGAAGCGTATGGAGTTTGAAGAGCCGGTCGCCATATCGCTCGATGAGCTAGATGCTCTGGTTTTGTCAGCTGACTATGAATATCAGGCTAAATGGTCGCGTGATCGAGAAGAGTATGAATATAAAGGGGCCAATGTCTGTTTTGATCGAAATGCTGGGTACGGTTACCTAGCTGAGTTTGAAAAAATTGTGATCGACGAAAATGATGCCGATAGTGTACGTGAGGAGATCGATGTTTTGATGGCTGAGCTCGACGTAGTCGAGCTCAGCCAAGAACGCTTAGCTAGGATGTTTTCTTTCTATAACGACAACTGGACGTCATATTACGGAACCGATAAGACTTTCACTATTGAATAATATGAAAGCTCTTCTAGATGCAGCAGGTTTTGGTTTGGAGGCACATCTTTACAGAGATGGTTTATTGGAAGAATTATTAGTTAAAATATAGAGCATGTTTTTATCTGACGTCGATATAAAAAAAGCTATAGAAAGTGGCGCAGTCATTATCGAGCCATTTAACGAAGAGCAGTTACAGCTTGCTAGTTATGACGTGAAGCTTGGAAATGAATTTGAGATTGTAGATCGACACCAACTTGAAGCTTCAGACCCTGCTCGAAAGATTTATCCTGATACCAGAAAAATAACCATCCCAGATGGTGAAAGTTTCGTTCTTCATCCAGGAGAGAACGTACTCGGGAAACAAAAGGAATTCATTGGGGTAGATCTAGAGCACTTAATTCTGCTTTCTGGAAAAAGTAGCTTGGCTCGGATTGGTCTAGTGGTACACAACACTGCCATGCTGTTCAATCCGGGGCATAAATTTTACCCAACTTTCGAATTAGTAAATAGTAGCAACATCCCAATTATTTTACGTCCAGGAATGGAAATAGCCCAACTGATTTTTGGAAAACTCACGTCTCCAGCTTCAAAGAGATACGAAGATATAGGACGCTTCACCAGTGAAAACTCAAATCACTTTGCTGACCCTAAAGATAAGAAAAAATAAATAATAGAAAGAATATTATTTAGACTGCCATTTTTGCGCTGATGGTTTCATCGTGTTGGTAGTTTTCTAACTTGATATCAGTCATTTTAAAATCATCAATATTTTTTATTTCAGGATTAAGCCATAATGTGGGCAGTTTATGTGGTTGTCGCGTAAGTTGTTCCTCAACTGCCTCAAAGTGGTCGTGGTAGATGTGAGCATCGACTAATGTCAGTACGCATTCGTGCGGAGTAAGATCGGTTACTTGTGCCACCATTGAAAGAAGCAGAGAGTAGGAAGCGATATTAAAAGGTACACCGAGAAACATATCACAACTACGTTGTGTCATATGCAGTGAAATTTTATTGTTTACCACAAAGAATTGAAAAGTCATATGGCAGGGCGGGAGAGCCATTTGGTCTATCTCACCAGGGTTCCAAGCATTTACTATCAAACGTCGATCATTCGGATCTTTCTTGATTTTTTCTATCACTTCAGCCAGCTGATCCACCTCACCACCGTCTGATTTTTTCCAGTGACGCCACTGTACACCATAGACACGACCAAGATCACCAGGGAATTTCGCTTTGGGTTTCCAATAGTCAGCCTCAGCGTTAGGTGTCCAAATAGTTTTGTCCGTGCCGTTAAGCTCCTTGAGACGGTTTTCGTCACCAGATCCTTCTATAAACCAAAGTAGCTCACTCTTAACTGCCTTAAAAGCAAGCTTTTTGGTGGTAACAGCTGGGAAACCATCACTTAAGTTAAAACGCATTTGCTGGGCCATTAACTTCCTGGTCTTACCATTTCTCCCAACAACATCGGTACCATTTTCATAAATGTGCTTGAGAGTGTCTAGGTATTGTTTCATTTTAATTTTTATTTAAAGGTGATTAATTTTATTGTACCAAAAAAGGTTTTTTAAAGTCTAATACTAACATTGACATAGTTAATAGTCTGTTACATTAAAAGTGTAATTACTTACGAATACTTTAATAAATTAATCGAGCGTGTTATTAAGGAAGTAATATGCTTTTTGTAATTGATGGTAGTGATGGTTCTGGTAAGGCAACGCAAGTTGCTTTATTGGGAGAACGTTTAGGGGCAGAGGGCCACCAAGTGAAAACGATAGATTTTCCTAGGTACACAGATAATAAATTTGGCAAACTATTGCGTGAGTGTCTCGACGGTAAGCGAGGTGATTTTATGAAGATGGATCCGCGTATCGCTTCTACACTTTATGCTGCGGATCGCTTCGAATCGTCAGGTCTTATTAGAGAATGGCTTGACTCCGGTAACATAGTTGTTGCTGATCGTTATGTTAGCGCAAATATGCTTCACCAAGGTACAAAGGTACAAGATGAAGTTAAACTAAAGGATTTCTTAACCTGGCTAGATGAAGTTGAGCATGGCGTATTTAATCTCCCGCGACCTGATCTGATTATTTATTTAGAAGTTCCTTATTCTGTCCGTGGTTTACTACTTAAAAATGATAAAAGTCGTAAGTCGCTAGATTCATCCGAGTTAGATGAAGAGCATCAGATCGCTACTGAAAAGGCAGCCCAAACTTTGGTTTCCTCGCTCAATAACTGGCAGCCGGTTAATTGTGTAAAAGACGGGCAATTACGCAGTAGAGAGGACATTCATGAAGAAATCTACCAACTGGTTTGTAGCAAACTAAAATAACAAGTGGCATAAGGTTTATAAATTACATCTTTGCTATATGTAATTCATATAGCTACAATACATATTATTGTCTCAAAATTTAACAGCATGAGTATATTTCAGAAGATTGTTGATTGGAATAATGAAAGGGGTCTTCTTGAGCAAGGGTTTGACTATACTAAAGAGGTTTCATTTATAGTTGAAGAGCTGCTTGAAAGTACGGGTAAGTTTGACAGTGTCACCGCCAGAAATGAGGCGACCAGGTTTGCTACAGAGATGGTGGGCAAGGCTTCAGTAGATGAGGAGAAGGTTGTGGATGCATTTGCCGACATTATAGTTTTTGCCAGTGGGGCAATCGCAAAGCTAGGATATGATCCAACCAAAGTTATGGATGAGGTGTACACAGAAATAAATTCACGTTCAGGAGAGTTGAGAGAAGGAAAATTTGTGAAGGATCCACAGGCAATACTTTACACAGCTGACCTTAAAAGCTGTCGGTACTCTGAAGAAGAGTAGTCACAAATAAGGTGTGATATTATATGATCAACAAAAACTTATGTCAGGAAAACTAATAGTGATAGAGGGGGCGGATGGAGCAGGTAAGGCGACTCAGGCTAAGCTACTGGTTGAGCGGTTGAAAGCAGAAAAAATCAAAGTTGAGACTCTAGAGTTTCCTCACTACGATGAGACTTTTTTTGGTGCATATATTAGAGAATGGATTGATGAAGTTCATGGTAACTTCGTTGATCTAGATCCACGACTGGCATCTATTTTATTTGCTGGCGACAGATTTGAAACCCGTGACCAGATCAATAAATGGCTAGAGGAAGGAAAGCACGTTGTGCTTGATCGCTACGTAAGCGCCAGTATGCTTCACCAAGGGGCAAAAATTTCAGACACCGAAAAACGTGGAGCATTTTTGCTTTGGCTGTCACGCTTAGAGTACGACGTATTCAAGGTTCCTCGTCCAGATATAGTCGTGTATCTCGATATGCCGGCGGAAATGAGACACGCTCTTTTAACCACCGATGAGAGTAAGCCAAACCTTGGACACACCGAAACAGACGCTATATATCAAGCAAATGTGCAAAATAGTGCAAAGCACATAGCAGGGCTAGAGAAGTGGCAGATTGTCTCTTGTCTTTCTGATGATAAGTTACGAAGTAAAGACGATATAAATAATGAAGTGTACAATCTTATCAAACCATTACTAGAGTAATTAACTATTTATGGAAATTTTAATTAAAAAACTAAATGATCAAGCAAAACTACCGGCATACAATAGTGAAGCAAGTTCTGGGATAGACATATATAGTTTGGTGGGAGTTACAATTGAACCAGGTGCAAGGGTAGTAGTTTCAACTGGAGTGGCTATGGCTATCGCGGTTGGATATGTGGGTGTCATATGGAATCGCAAAGGGGTTACACTAGAAGAACCTTTAAAAATAACTCCGGGCATTGTAGATTCTGGATTTCGTGAAGAAATTAAGATTGAATTGTCTAATCAAGGACCAGAATCAGTATCGTTTGGAGCTGGAGAAAAAATCGCTCAGATGTTGATACAAAAAGTTGAAAGAGCGAAGCTGATAGAAGCAGCTGATTTAAGTGAATCGTTGTCCTAAGAGGATAAAGGAAAGGCCGGGCGCAAAACGCCCGGCCTTTTCTAAACTAAATTTTAATCTTGACAAAACACCATAATCCTGTATAAAAAGTGTTGATTAATTCTGCCAACAGAGGAGTGCAGATTATGTTCAGTTCAAGAAATTTGTTTTTGCTAATCATCACTATTGCAGTATGGGTCGCATACTTTGTCAGTGGTGCAAACTTTGCTATGGCCGAGGTACAGGCCGATGACGGGGAGGTTTATGGCAACATAAATAACCGGCCACCGCCGGTAGTTGATCCAGTAATTTGGCTCGAACCTGGTCGGGAAATCAAGATTGCATACAATTGTAATCTTGATCCGGATAAAAGTACCTGGTGGCACCGTGTAGAAAACTGTACTTGGACTCAAACTGTCCTGATTACAAAAACAGGTGAGGAACTGCAGCCAGGTGGTAGTGAGCCTAGACAATGGTTGAGAATAGATCGAGTAGTTATTCTCATTGGGATGGTATCTATGGTTCTGGCGATGGTTTTCCTTTATTTTGAGGCCTTCGCCGCCACCACCGCCTTCGCCGCCTTCGCCGCCGCCTTCACCGCCTTCGCCGCCGCCTTCACCGCCTTCGCCGCCATCGCCATCGCCGCCGCCTTCACCGCCTTCGCCGCCATCGCCATCGTCGCCGCCATCGCCGCCGATCAAGAGAATAAAAAATTCGCTTTCTTCTTGGGTGGTTTATATCTGACAATAATGACGGTAATGTTGTTCATAAGTTGAGGAGGATCTCCTTAGGGCCTGGATTACGCGAGTAATCCGGGCCTTATTTATTATGATATAATGGTTTAAATATTTTTTTACTATGATCTAATGTTTTCGTTCAGCTTCTATAGAGCAGTAATTACAGATATTTAAGACTATTTTTTATGAACGAATACGAACACATCAAAGAACAAGACACTGCCGTTTACAATGCTCTCATCGGTGAGGAAGAAAGAGAGCGTTCTGGAATCGAATTAATTCCAAGTGAGAATTATGTATCTTTGGCGGTACGGGAGGCGGCCGGGTCGGTGTTGACCAACAAATACTCGGAAGGCTATCCCGGCCGCCGGTACTATGGCGGACAAGAGTACACCGATGTAGTTGAAACACTCGCTATAGAGCGGGCTAAAAAACTATTTAAAGCTGGCTTTGCCAACGTCCAGCCACTAGGCGGAGCGGCGGCCAATGTTGCCATGTATTTTGCCCTTATGGAGCCAGGCGATACCGTACTAGGAATGGATTTGTCTCACGGTGGGCACCTTACACATGGCCACCCGACTACAAGTATTAACAAAGTTTTTAATTTTGTTCGCTACAAAATGAAGGATGTTAATACCGGAGAAATTGATTATGATGAACTTAGGGAGGTGGCTCTAAAAGAAAAACCAAAGATTATTTTGGCTGGCTTTTCAGCTTATAGTCGTGAACTCGATTACCAAAAGTTTGTTGATATTGCCAAGGAAATTGGTGCCTATACCGTGGCCGACGTTGCACACATCGCCGGCCTGATCGCGGCTGGAGTGGTGAAGAATCCTTTTGACTATGGCTTTGATGTTATGACTATGACCACTCACAAATCACTACGTGGCCCACGTGGGGGAATGATTGTGGTGCGTGAAGACGCTGAAATTGCCAAGCGGATAAATAAGACCGTTTTCCCTGGTGTACAAGGTGGCCCTCACATGCATGTGATTGCTGCTAAAGCAGTGGCCTTTGGTGAAGCTCTTCACTCAAGCTTTAAAATTTACGCAGAACAAATACTGAAAAATGCTAAAGCTATGGAGACGGTGTTTTTAGAAGAAGGCGTCCGTTTGCTCTGTGGAGGTACCGATAACCACTTACTTTTGGCAGATGTATATGGTTCGCTCGGGGTGACAGGACAAGAGGCAGAGACTTTACTCGATGAAGTTGGTATTACTTTAAATAAGAACATGATTGCTGATGAATCAAGAACTGCAATGGATCCTTCAGGAATTCGGTTTGGTACTCCAGCTATGACCACTAGAGGAATGAAAGAAACTGAAGCCACCAGGTTGGCTCAACTTATGATTCGTACATTGCGAGCAGTGGGCAACATAGAAGAAAAAGAAATTATTAAAGCTGAAGTAAAAGCTCTTTGTGAAGCATTTCCTGTGCCAAATAAATTTGTTTAAATTTATTTCACAAGCGTGATACATTACATAGGATAACCTATGTTTGATAAAACCAGAGGACTCTTTAGTTTCATTCGTCACCATTGGCTGACATTTGGATTTATATTGGGGTTCATAACTGACACCATACTACTCAACCAAATTGATAATTTGGTAGATAATCTTGTGCTGCTCTTTTATGTCTTGTTGGCTACCACCACTATGCTTTTACTTTATGTAGGGGTAGCTGAGAAAGCACCGGGGGTGATGGTTGGTTGGTTTAAGAAGTACGCACCAATATTGATGCAATATTCTTTTGGTGGTTTGTTGTCTGGAATGCTAATTTTCTATGGTAGAAGTGGAGATTGGCTGGCCAGTGCACCATTTTTAGTTTTGATACTAGTAGTGATACTAGGGAATGAGTTTTTGGGGAAACGTTCGGATCGGCTGGTATACAACATTACCCTATATTTCATCGGGCTTTTTTCTTACGTAGTTTTAGTGATGCCGGTTTTAACCGGCATCATGGGCGATTGGATGTTTGTTTTGAGTGGGTTTATTTCTATAGTGATTGTGAGCTTCGTCATACGAATCCTATATAAAATTGTCCCAAACTTTATGGAGGCTAATATCAGAAGGGTGATTTTGGCTGTTGGTTTTATGTATGTTGGTTTTAATGTTCTATATTTCACTAGCTTGATTCCACCAATCCCACTTTCTCTGACTGACATGGAAATAGTCCAGAGTGTGAATAAGCTAGAAAGTGGGGGGTATCGGGTGGTGAGTGAACTCCAACCTTGGTACCGGAGTATTCCATTTATACATCCGGTTATCCATCCAACTGGAGGTTCGATTGCCTGCTTTGCTAGAGTATATGCTCCAACTAAACTTTCAACCAAGATTTATCATCGCTGGGAATACAAAGACGAAGCTGGTACCTGGCGGGAACATTTTCGCCTAGGGTACGATATATCCGGTATTAACCAAGGTGGTTATGGGGGCTACACTAAAGCCGAAAGTTTCTTTCCTGGTGTTTGGCGGTGCAGTGTAGAGACAGCTAGAGGGCAGATACTTGGTAGAGAAATAGTCAATATTGATACGAAAGGGAAGGTTGGTCCGATGGAAACGCAGATCAGGTAGTGTTTCTTTGGAGTAAGGTTTGGTATGCCAGAGGTAATTATTTGATAATAAAACAGCTAAACGTTTTTTTGAAAAATGGGTTTTGGGGAAAATAAAGCTAGGTATAAAGGACTTGGATGATTCTTTAAGATGATTAAGAAGTAGCCGGCGCCGAAGGCGCCGGCTACTTCTTTGCAAAAATAGAAATCATGTTACCATGCTAAAGTAGCCTGATACGCTACTTTCGAGCTTGGTGAAAGCTGACCTCGTATGTCTGATACACATAACTAAGTTAATATGAATAAAAAAATGCACGGACGTGAAAACGATTCGGTAGAAGTTGTTGACGCTGTTCCTAAATCAGAAACAGCCGAGAGAGAGGAGCTTATGCAGGCTTTTTGGGTCGAGCATGATATTTTTAAGAAGAGTATTGAAACTCCAGCTGGCGAAGAGCCGGTCGGGGATTTTGTTTTTTATGATGGGCCACCGTTTGCAACTGGTTTGCCACATTACGGTCATATTTTAGCCGGTACTATCAAGGATGCAATTCCAAGATTTTGGACGATGAATGGCTATCGAGTAGCGCGCAACTGGGGTTGGGATTGTCATGGTTTGCCACTCGAAAATTTGATTGAGAAGAAGCTTGGTCTAGCGACCAAACGAGACATTGAAGAATACGGGATTCAGAATTTTAACGAACAAGCTCGTGAAGCTGTTTTGGAATACGCCGACGACTGGAAAAAAATCATCCCGCGCATGGGCCGGTTTGTCGATATGGAAAATGACTACCGGACAATGGACAGTACTTATACTGAAAGCGTCTGGTGGGTATTTAAATCTCTACATGAAAAAGGTCTTGTGTATGAGGGCTTCAAAAGCATGCATTTGTGTCCTCGTTGTGGGACAACCTTGTCGAACTTTGAAGTGAATCAAGGATATAAAGATATTAAGGATATTGCTGTTACGGTGAAGCTCCCACTGCTCGATGAAGCAGGTGAGATGACTGACACCAGTCTACTTGTTTGGACAACTACACCATGGACTTTGCCGGGCAATATGGCAGCTGCCATACATCAGGACTTGGATTATGTGAAAGTAAAAGTGAATGAGGGCGATTCAAAAACTTTTGTAGTTCTCGCTAAAGGCAGGTTACCTCAATTAAATGGTTTTGAAATAGAAATAATCGAAGAATTCAAGGGCTCAGAATTACTTGGTAAAAAATATCAACCACCATTTAATTATCTGCAAAATCAAGACCTCGAAAACAAAGATAAAGCCTGGACTCTTTATCACGCAGACTATGTAGAAGTGGGTGAAGAAGGAACTGGTGCCGTCCATATTGCGCCGGCCTACGGAGATGATGACATGAAGCTCGCTCAGGCCAACAATGTGCCGATAGTGCACCATGTAGACGAAGCTGGGCACTTTACGGACTTTGTGACTGACTTCGCCGGACAACTAGTAAAGCCAAAGGACGACGAGGCATCTGGAGTGGACCATAAAGATGCTGATATTGAAATCCTGAAGGCTTTGCAAGCTAAAGGGGTTATTCTTAAGAAGGAAAATATCACTCACAGCTATCCGCATTGTTGGCGTTGTGATACACCACTTTTGAACTACGCTACTACGTCGTGGTTTGTGGAGGTGACAAAAATCAAAGACCAGTTGGTAGAAGCCAACGACAAAGTAAAATGGGTTCCCGAGCACGTTGGTAAAAACCGCTTTGGTAAATGGCTAGATGGCGCTCGTGATTGGGCCGTGAGTAGACAAAGATACTGGGGAGCACCGTTGCCAATTTGGAAGAATCCAACTACAGGCGAATACAAAGTATTTGGTAGTTTAGCTGAGATTCAGGAGTATGTACCAAAGAGCGGTAATAAGTATTTCTTGATGAGACATGGTGAAGCAGAAAGTAATATTGAGAGAGTAATTAGGACAGATGTAAACTATGAAGATAATCTTACTGACCTTGGTGTTAGGCAGGTAGAAGAAACTGCGGCGGAACTTAAAAAAGAAAATATAGATTTGATTATAGTATCTCCATTCCACAGAACTAAAAAAACCGCTGAGATTGTAAGAGAAAAATTGGGTCTTTCTTCAGAACAAGTTGTTGTCGATGAAAGAATAAGAGAAATTCAAGCTGGGGCAGAATTTCAAGGTAGAAAATGGAATACACACCAAGAATTATATAAAGATTTCAAGGATCAATTTACTAGGGTGGTTGAAGGGGTTGATGAGAACAGAGTTGACGTACAGAAAAGAGTCGGTGATTTACTTTATTCATTAGAGAATAACTACAAAGATAGAAATATTTTGATTATCGGTCACGTTAGCTCAACTTTTGCTACAGCGTGTGTCTCTGAGGGGGCAAATATTGATAGAGCGGTAGAGATTAGAGAAAAGAATGAATTTTGGTTAGATAATGCAGAAGTTCGAAAGCTTAAATTCATTCCAATCCCTCACAACGATAACTACGAACTAGATTTTCATCGACCGTATATCGACAAGATTGATTTATACGAAGGTGAGGTAAGGCTGGAAAGAGTACCGGACGTCTTTGACTGTTGGTTTGAAAGTGGTTCGATGCCATACGGACAACACCATTATCCGTTTGAGTGTGCTGAAGATTTTGAGGACAAGCATTTCCCAGCAAACTTTATTGCTGAAGGCTTGGATCAAACTCGAGGATGGTTCTATTCGCTCATTGTTCTAGGGACCGCTCTTTTTGGTAAGTCACCGTTTGAAAACGTGGTCGTAAATGGGACGGTTTTGGCAGAGGATGGACGTAAAATGAGTAAGTCATTACAAAATTATCCAGACCCAATGGATGTAGCTCATACAATTGGTGCTGATGCCATGCGCTTTTATTTGTTGTCTTCACCTGGTATAAAGGGGGAAGATTTCAACTTTATTGAAAAAGAAGTTCTGGAACTGCAAAGAAAAAACATTGGTCGTCTACATAATGTTCTGACGATGTACGAAATGTTTGCTGATGATACCTCGGCATCTAGTGATTCAGATAATGTTCTAGATAAATGGATTTTGAATCGTCTTAACCAACTGGTTTCAGAAACGACATATGGATATAAGAATTATGAACTAGATAAGGCCACTCGACCAATTACCGAGTTTGTTGACGATTTATCTGTATGGTACTTACGTCGAAGTCGCGACAGGTTTAAAGGAGAAGATGCGGAGGATAGAGTTAAGGCGCTGGCTACACTTCGTCATACACTAAGTATTCTTGCATTAGTGATGGCTCCATCGATGCCTTTTTATGCTGAATATCTTTGGCAAAAAGTAAAGAAGGAGTCTGATTCTGAAAGCGTACATTTAGCAAAGTGGCCAGATGCGGATGAAGTTAACACGGATATATTGGCAGAGATGCAAAGGACTAGAGATATTGTGACCCAAGCGCTAGAGGCCCGAACAAAGATTGGCATAAAAGTGCGACAACCAATATCATCCGTTTCTGGCCCGGCGCTTTCTGGTGAACTTACTGATGTTATCCTTGATGAATTAAATGCAAAATCTTACAAAGTGGCAGATTCTGTAACAATAGACACAAATCTTACTCCCGAACTTATCTCTGAAGGGGTGGTGCGTGAACTAATGCGGGCGGTGCAGGGGAGGCGAAAGGCCGAAGGCCTTTCGCCTCGGGACTCGATTTTGCTCACGATTAAGACCGACAACTCCGGACAAAAGGTTGTTACCGATCACCAGGACCTAATTACTAAAACAGTTGGAGCCAAATCAATTGAGTTTGGTGAGGCTGATCAAGAATCCCTTCAAGCAGGAGACATTAACTTTAGTTTCAAAATGGAGCTAACCTAAATGGCCTACGTTACCTACACCACAGAAGCTTTAGTGTGCGGTACTTTCAATCGAAACACCGCCGACGGCTCTTACCTTTTGTTTACCAGAGAGGCGGGGATGTTGTATGCAGATGCACGGAGCGCTAGAGAAGAACGTTCCCGCCAACGCTACGCCCTACAAGACTTTTCTCTGGTAAGAGTCTCGTTGGTAAAAGGAAAGCGAGGGTGGAAAGTCGGCAGTATCGAAGCCCTAAAGAACTATTATAGTGAAGCCATAGATAAATCTGCCCGGGGAAGTGTAGTGTCACTTTTTAGGCTTTTACGTCGTTTTCTTAAGGGAGAAGAAACAGCTTGCGAATTGTTTGATTTAGTTAAGGAAAGTCTTGAGGTTTTACAAAAGGACCTAGAGGAACGTACTTTTGTTGAAGAAGTAATTCAGCTTCGAATATTGTCAGAGCTTGGCTACGTTGATACTAAAAAGATTCCAGAAGGGGTCCGAGAAGAAGAGCCAGCCAATATTGCTAAACATATGACTCCCGAGACACAACAAAAAATCAATCAACTGTATGCCCACGCCATTGATATCAGTCATTTATAAGCAAGTGGTATACTAATAATATGAAACCCCTGCAAACACAGGAACAAATAGACGAGATGCGCAGACGGCTCTACGACCGGGGGACGGCTCTTGATCATGTGAAGCGACACGAATTATCTGATAAAAAGGTTGATGTGTCTCGAGATTGGTCTAGTAGCAGTCCAAACATGAGGTCAAATGAACCTGATCCTTTGAAAAATGTAGTAGTAACAGAAAACGAAACTCTTGAAGAGCCAGTCAAACCAAAACGTCATTATCGGAGCATTATTTTAGGTGTTAGTGTGTTCATATTCGCCATTGTAGCGATAGTCTCAACCCTATTTTTGTATTTTGGTGGTAACCAAATCTCCAATGACAACATACAAGTTTCTTTATCTGGTCCGCAGTTTGTCGGTGGTGGAGAAATCATGTCTCTGCAAGTTACGGTAGACAACAAAAACAGTGTGCCGATTCAGTCCGCCACACTTATTCTGAAATATCCCGAAGGAACAAGATCAGTGGGGGAAACTCCGAAAAATTTGTATGAAGAAAGGATCCCAATTAGTGATATTGCCGCTGGAGAAGTTCAAACTATCCCTATCCAAATTGCTGTTTTTGGTGAAGAAAGTACGGATAAACAAATTCAAACTACTATTGAATATCGGGTCAATGGCTCAAACGGAATGTTCTATAAAGATGCTGAGCCACTCGCTTTTAAGATCAGCTCTTCTCCGTTGGTTTTAAGAATAGACAACATAGAAAAAGTCGCTTCAGGACAAGTTGTTGACATCACTATAACCGCTGTCTCAAACGCTCCAACTCCATTGACAGACCTGGTCATTTCGGCCTCCTATCCAACTGGATTCATCTTTGAGAAATCAGACCCGGCCCCGGTTTACGGGCAGAACGTCTGGCATATAGATAAAATTCTCCCAGAGGAGGAAGTGTCGATAAAACTTCAAGGGGTCACCACTGGTCTGACCGAGGAAACCTTCAGAATAAACTTTGCTATCGGACCAGCAGATCCTAATAATCAGTATTTGGTCGGAGCAAACTTAGCCCAAGGTCGAGCTGACTTTACCATTGAACGTCCGTTTATAAATGTCGGTATTTCAATCGACGGTAAGACCGGGCAAGTGGCGGTGCTGCCTGAGGGCAAAAGCTCTTCGGTCAAAGTAGACATAACTAACACTCTCGATGAAACTGTATATGACATGGCGGTAGAGGTGATACCTGGTGGCAATGCTTTAACCGAGGACTCTATTATTGGTGGGAATGGTTTTTACGATTCAAATAGGGGGACGGTTCGCTGGGAAGTTTCCAACAACAGTTCTTTTGATAAAGTCTCACCAGGTGACTCTAGGCCACTAAGTTTTACTGTAAAACCTGGGCCCAATCGCACAACAGCTTCCTATGATTTGGTGGTAAATGTCTACGCCCGGCGAGTGGCAGAGACAAGCGCCGTCGAGACACTTATCGGTACCGCTAGAGCCGAGGCCAAGTATTCTGCGACAGTAAAACTGGGTAGTCAGGCGGCTAGCAAGTCTGGCCCAGTTCCACCAAAAGTAGGAGAGACCAGCGTATATACCATCACCATAGCGGCCGAAGCTGGCGCTAATGATACTGCCAATGGAGTAGTTGAAACAAGTTTGCCACTAAATATTGATTGGTTGAATTCTTATCAAGCAGAAGGAAATGTGTCTTTCAATACCGTATCTAAAAAACTCCAGTGGAATGTCGGTGATATTGAGTCAGGGAAAAGGAAGGAGCTTACTTTTGATGTCAGTATTAAACCAAGCACCTCTCAGATTGGTAATAGTCCTGTCCTGATAAACTCCCAAACCATAAGAGCAAATGACCGCTTTACTAGCGAACTCTTGCAAGATAGCTCTCCAGCTGTTACAACAGAACTATCAAAAGAGATGGGATACGAGGAAGGAAATGGCAAAGTGGTAAAATAGAAATATATGGATAAAAAGTCAGACACGATGGAGAAGGTAGTTTCGCTTTGTAAGCGACGTGGTTTTGTATTTCAAGGTAGTGAGATTTATGGAGGATTAGCTGGGGTATTTGATTATGGTCCAAACGGGGTAGAGCTTTTGAATAATCTTAAACAACTGTGGTGGAAAGCTAACGTTTATGATAAGGAAAATTACTACGGAATCGACTCTGGAATGTTCAAGCATCCAAAGGTATGGGAGGCTAGTGGTCATACATCAGGCTTCTCAGATCCCTTAGCTGATTGTCGAGAATGTAATACAAGGATTCGAGTAGATAAAGAACTTGAAGCGATTGGCGTTACTGCAGACGAAAAGATGTCCGAAGAGGAAATCAATAAACTCTTTGAAGAGAATAGAGAGAAAATTTCATGTCCAAAATGTGGTCAAAAAGATTTTACTCCAGCTCGTGCGTTTAATTTGTTGGTGAAATCCAATCTTGGTGATTTTACCTCTGAGGGCGGCGAACCAGTGTATCTTCCCGGAGAAGCTTGTCAGGGTATATACCTGAACTATAAGAATATTTTAAATTCAATGTCACCAAAATTACCTTTTGGAATGGCTCAAATTGGCAAGGCGTTTAGAAACGAAATCTCTCCGAGAAATTTCTTGTTTCGTACTAGAGAAATGGAACAGGCGGACACACAGTTTTTCGTGAAGCCGAATGAAAACAAAGAAGCATTTGAAAAGATTAAGCAAGATCGTTTTGATTGGTACGTATCAATTGGTATTAAGCCGGAAAATCTGCGCTTCACTCAACACAAAAACCTAGTGTTCTATGCTGCTGATGCTTGGGATATTGAATACAATTTCCCAGGAGGTTTTGACGAGTTAGAAGGAATACACGACAGGACAGACTACGACCTAACTCAACACATGAAGTTCTCAGGAGTAGATCTAAATTACACAGATCCCGAAACCGGAGAGAAATACATCCCTTGGATACTTGAGACATCGGTTGGTCTTGGGAGGATGTTCCTTGCTGTGCTGGCTGACGCTTATCATGAAGAAGAAATGGACGGAAACACACGTACGGTTTTGAAGTTACATCCTGATCTTGCTCCAAACCGAGTTGCAGTGTCACCATTACTTAAGAACAAGCCAGAACTAGTAGAAAAAGCTCGGGAGGTATTTAAGCTTCTTAAAGCAGAATTTGGCAACGTAGCTTGGGATGACAACGGAAATGTCGGAAAGCGATATCGTCGACAAGATGAAATAGGAACTCCTAGTTGCATTGTGATTGACTTTGAAACCCTCGGCCAAGAAAAGCCAGAATTAGCTGACACGGTGACTGTGCGTGACAGAGATACCGGTGAGCAGGAAAGAGTAGCTATCGCAGATTTGATTCAACGTCTTAAATAAGGTTATATATTGTAATGAGTAAATACATCACTACAACTTTGCCGTATGTAAACGACAAGCCTCACATGGGGCATGCGCTTGAATTCGTGCAAGCAGACACGCTAGCTCGCTACTGGCGATTAATGGGAGAAGAAGTATTTTTCAATACTGGTGTAGATGAGCATGGCCAAAAGGTAGCAAAGAAAGCAGACGAAGCAGGTATAGATAGACAAGCCTATGCTGACAAATTTGCTTCCGAATTCAACAATCTGAAAGAAGCTCTAAATCTTTCTTACGACAATTTCATTCGCACCACCAACAAAGACCACAAAAAAGCAGCGGAAGAGATGTGGCGACTTTGTGACGCAAAAGGCGACATCTATAAAAAGAAATATAAAGGCCTATACTGCGTTGGTTGCGAAGCTTTTAAAGTAGAATCAGATTTGGTTGACGGTAAATGTCCTGACCATGGTGTTGCACCCGAAGAAATCGAAGAAGAAAATTACTTCTTCAAACTCTCAAACTATCAAGACTACTTAGTAGAGTATTTATCTAAAGAAGAATCAGTATTGCCTGACTGGCGACGAGAAGAGGCGTTGAAATTTGTTCAAGGCGGTTTGGAGGATTTGAGTATTTCTCGTGAGGTCTCAAGAATGGATTGGGGAGTACCAGTACCTGAAGATGATGGTCATGTAATGTATGTTTGGTTTGATGCTCTTACCAACTACATCTCAACCTTAGGATGGCCTGAAGATTCTGAAGGAAAGTTTACAAAATTTTGGCAAGACGGACAGACATTGCAATTAGCTGGGAAAGACCAAGTTCGCTTCCAGACTGTTATCTGGCAAGCGATGCTTAAGAGCGCCGACATAAAAGCCACTGATAAAATTTTCTACCACGGTTTTATTAATAGCGGGGGACAAAAGATGAGTAAGTCGCTTGGAAATACGATTGACCCGTATGAGCTGGTAAAGAAGTACGGCACTGACGCAACACGATACATCATGCTCCGTCATGTTCATCCTGTGGATGATTCAGACTTAACATGGGAAAAAATGGATGAATGGTATACAGCAAATCTGGTGAACGGTTTAGGAAATCTTACTGCCAGAATTATGAAAATGGCCGAGACGCACCTTGGTGATCCGATTACTGAACCTGAGCCAATAGTCTTTGACGAAAGATATACCAACTCTCTTGAGTCATGTGATTTTTTGAGCGCTTGTGATTATATATGGAGTAGGATTCAAGAGCTTGATGAAAGAATTGCTGAGACTGAACCATTTAAACTAATAAAGGTTGATAAAGAAAAAGCTGTTGAAAACATTAAGGAACTAACCTTAGCGTTGTATCGAATTGGGTGTTTGCTCTATCCAGTAATGCCAGAAGCAAACAGAATCATTAAAGAAGCAGTTTTAAAAAACAAAAAGCCAGAAAACCTGTTCGTGCGATTAGAAAGTTAGTATGAAAAATGCCATTATTGTTCACGGAAGACCAGAAAAGGAGGAGTACTATTCTGACCAATATCCATCAGCTAGTAATTTTCACTGGATTCCTTGGCTACAAAAACAACTAATGATCCGCGACATTAAGGCAGATACTCCTGAAATACCTATGGCTTTTGCACCAGAGTGGAATACTTGGAGGACAGAATTTGAACGTTTTGATGTGAACGAAGAATCTGTGTTGGTTGGACATAGTAATGGTGCAGGCTTTTTAGTTAGATGGTTGTCAGAGAATAAAAATGTAAAAATCGATAAATTAGTTTTAGTCGCCCCGTCTTTTAATCGGAATGAGTTTGTTCATGAGAATTTCTTTGATTTTGAAATTGATCCAAAACTGAAAGAAAGAATGAATCAAATAACCATTTTAAATGGGCTAAAAGATTGTGATTCTGTACAAAAGAGCGTAAAAAGAGTTATTGATGAGATAGACAGTGTTGAGCTTATTGAGTTTCCTGACAACGAACATTTTACAGCTGATGATATTGGTGTTGAGTTTATTGAGTTGCTTAATGTCATATTGAAGTAATTGTATGGATAGTAAAACTTACAAAGCACTTGAGTGGATTGTAGAAATTCTTTCCAATAATAATATTTCGTATCGGGTCGGAGGCGGAACAGCAGCGTATATTTATGGTTCGGGCAGGAAAATAAACGACATAGATATTTCCATGTCGGGGAAAGATTTTGATGTTTTAGTACCTTTGGTTAAAGAATATATTGTAGCTGGTCCAAAACATTACAAAAATGAAAAGTGGGATTGTACGACCTTATCTTTAAACTACGAAGAGCAAGATATTGATTTGACTGATGTGGACACACTAAAGATGACTAATAAAGGGGCGACTGAGTGGCTTGATAATAAGCTCATTTACAATAAATACCCTGATGTGGTTAAAAAGATACAAGACTTAGAAGTAGTCTTAATGCATCCGAGAGTTTTGATTGAGTACAAAAATGAATTAAGGGGAGAACACCAGGAGAGTGACATTGCTTTCTTAGAGGAGTATATTGAGACAAATAAGCTTTGATTATGGTCAATAAATCAAAGAAAATTTTTGTAGCTGGTGTGTCTGGGGTAGGTAAATCTACAGTAGCCAAAGAGCTGAGTAGTAGATGTATTCGTGTCATTGATGTTGATACAGTGCCCGGTCTTTGCTCTTGGTTTGATTTAAGTACAGGAGAAAAAGCGACTAGTAGAAACACCGATAGTATCAATGACAAGTTTATGGATGAGCATGATTACAGATGTGATATTCAAAAACTTAAAGAGATGTTGGATCAAAGTGAGGAAGATATTTTTGTGTTTGGTAACGTGGGTGATAATAGTAATTTCTTACCTTTGTTTGATACCGTGCTTCTTCTTCAATGTTCAGCAGAGACTCAGATTGAACGTCTTAAGACCAGAAACACAAACTCATTCGGAAAAGATCCGAGCGTACACCCAAGGATCTTAAAGTGGAAGAAGATTCTAGATGGATTAATGATAGAGGCTGGTGCAAAAGTAATTAATACAGAGAGGTCACTGGAAGAGGTGGTAGAAGATGTAATGAAGTATACTAAATAATATGAAACTAGATCTACAAAATGTAACTTTATACGGTGTAGATACTGTTGATCTAGATAGGCAACTCAAAGCTTTTGCCATTTGTGAAAGTTACGCTGATTTTAAAGCCAAAAAGATAATAACGAATTTGAGCAAGGAATTTGTTACTGACTCAGGGATTCAAATTATACATACTGATGAGGTGAATTCACTTCATGACTACAATCAATTCAACTTAAAAAGAATGAATGATTATTTTGATACCGATTTTGTCATGGTAGCTGAGTACGATGGGTTTATTCTTAACCCAGACGCTTGGACTGACGAGTTTCTAGATTATGATTTTATTGGAGCACCGCTTCTTGTTGAGGGTAAGCAGTTGGTTGGCAATGGAGGTTTTAGTATACGTAGCAAGAAACTCATGTCACTTCTTCAGTCCGATGATAAAATTCAACTTGGTAACAAAAAAGATCATAGGTATGCTGAAAATGAAGACTGGGTAATTTGCGTTGTAATGAGAGAATACCTAGAAAATAAGGGTATACGTTTTGCTCCGTCTGAATTGGGTCATAAATTTAGCCTTGAGAATAACAGAGAATATGGAAATGTATGGAATGGCCAATTTGGGTACCATGGACTTCGTTGGACTGATATATCTGCGTGGATTAAGGGGAATCCACAATGGGAGATTGATAATCCTTTAGATAAAAAGTTTCCGAAAAATTCTCCAACAACCGGCATTAATTTATGAATATAAAATACATCGATACTCATGCTCACCTAAACCTCTCTGCATTTAAGGAGGATGTTGATGCGGTGGCTTTGTTGTGTAAGAAAGAAGGGGTAGCGGTGATTAATGTTGGAACCAAGGAAACTACTAGCGCAAAGGCTGTGGAGCTATCTAGGCAGTACGGCCATCTGTATTCAATAATTGGTCTACATCCAATCCAGACTGTTCCAGGGATGCATGACGAAGTTGAGATTGGAGAGGGAGGAGAACCCTTCAAGAGCAAGGGGGAAGTTTTCAATAAAGATTTTTATCGAGAGTTGGCCAAGAGTGAAAAAGTGGTCGGGATTGGCGAGTGCGGATTTGATTATTGGCATACTGCGTCAGATAGTTATGCGGTACAAGAAGAAGCATTTATAGCACAGATAGAGTTGGCCAATGAACTCAATTTACCATTGATGATACATACCAGAGGGCCGAAGCCCGGAAAAGAAAGTCCGACAGGCCGGAGTGTGTATGCCGATGTCTACGATACGCTCAAACAATATGCAAAAGTTCCCTTCAATGTGCACTTTTATGCCGGCACTTTTGCTGAAGCAGAAAAATTCTTTGAGCTCGGTGGCACCATCTCTTTTACCGGAGTGATTACTTTCGCAAAAGACTACGAAGAAGTGGTTCGAAACGCCCCACTAGAGCTTATTCATGGAGAGACCGATTGTCCTTATGTAGCTCCCATTCCGCACCGGGGGAAGCGTTGCGAGCCTTGGATGGTCCAAGAAGTTTATAAAAAGATCGCTGAGATAAAAGAAATGGATGAAGATGTCGTCAGAGAACAGCTGGTAAAAAATGCTATACGACACTATAAAATATTGTGAATTGACATACTTCAATAATACGAGACAATAGACAGCACTATGTCAGAAAACTACAAAATAAAAGATATTTCATTAGCAGATTGGGGAAGAAAAGAGATTACTATTGCCGAGGAAGAAATGCCAGGACTGATGGCCCTAAGAGAAAAGTACAAGAGTGAGAAACCGCTCAATGGAGCGCGGATTACAGGCTCGCTGCACATGACAGTCCAGACAGCAGTTTTGATTGAAACTTTAGTTGAACTAGGGGCTGAGGTGCGTTGGGCTTCATGTAATATTTTTTCAACTCAAGATCATGCCGCGGCTGCAATAGCAGCCGCCGGTATTCCTGTTTTTGCCTGGAAAGGTGAAACGCTAGAAGAATACTGGTGGTGTACCAAAGAAGCTCTTAATTTTGGTGGAGGAAAGGGTCCTAATTTGATTGTAGACGATGGGGGCGACGCGACTCTGTTTGTTCACCGTGGAGTAGCCGGTGAAAAAGATCCCGCTATTTTGAAAAATGACGAAGGAAATGAAGATCTAAAATTAATTAACACCTTACTTTTGGAAGTAGAGGACAAATCTCACTGGCAAAATGTTGTAAAAGAAATGAGAGGAGTGTCTGAGGAAACAACCACTGGTGTGCACCGGATGTATCAGATGATGGCCAAGGGAGAATTGCTCATCCCGGTTATAAACGTGAATGACTCAGTAACAAAGTCTAAGTTCGATAACTTATATGGCTGCCGAGAGTCCTTAGTCGACGGGATCAAGCGAGCGACTGATGTGATGTTGGCTGGAAAGGTTGCGATTGTGGCTGGTTATGGTGATGTGGGGAAAGGGTCCGCCCAGTCACTAAAAGGATATGGTTGCAGGATAATTGTTACCGAAATCGACCCAATTAATGCTCTTCAGGCCAAAATGGAAGGGTTTGAAGTCCGGCGAATGGACGATGTGGTTACGGAAGGAGATATTTTTGTTACTACCACCGGAAACAAAGACATCATTGTTGATCGTCACTTTAAGGCCATGAAAGACCAGGCAATAGTTTGTAATATCGGACACTTTGATAACGAAATAGACATGGCTTGGCTTGATACTAAATCTGGAGCTAAGAAAGACGAGATCAAACCCCAATACGACAAATACACCTTCGATGACGGACGGACAATCTATATTTTGGCAGAAGGACGCTTGGTTAACCTAGGCTGCGGTACTGGCCACCCGAGTTTTGTTATGAGCGCTAGTTTCACCAATCAAACCCTGGCACAACTAGACCTATGGCAGAAAGATTACGAAATCGGAGTTCATATATTGCCCAAATCACTAGATGAAGAAGTCGCCCGCTTACACTTAGCTAAGATCGGAGCAGATTTAGAGATCTTGACCGACGAACAAGCCAAGTACTTAGACATTCCAAAAGAGGGTCCATACAAACCAGATCATTACCGATATTAAGATCTATGAATTTTTCACCTAGCAAGGATATCGACGTCACCTCAGTTGGTCATGCTCTGATGGATATTCTGGTTGAGGTGGAAGATTCTTTTGTTGAAAAACATAATTTAGCTAAGGGAGGAATGAAACTAGTAGACGTTTCTCAATCTGAAGTCCAACTGGCAGAATTGGTCGATACTCATATTAAGACTGTTCCCGGTGGTGCATCTGCCAATACTGCCAGGGGAGTCAGTGCGCTTGGAGGCAGGTCAGCCTTTTTTGGGACAGTGGGTGAAGACATGTATGGAGAAATGTACGACACAGCCCTTAGCCTGGCTGGTGTTCAGACATTTTTGCACAAAGAATCGGTTTTGACCGGAAATGCAATTACATACATTACCCCAGACCACCAACGGACTTTCTCAGTCCACCTGGGTGCCGCTTCACATATGAGACTAGAAGCTATAGATGAAGCGGTCATTAGTAAATCAAAAGTAATTCATCTTGAAGCATTTCAGCTCGAAGGGCCAACTAAAGAAATTATTGAAACAGTGATTAAAATGGCTAGGAATAATCAAACACTAGTTTCTTTAGATTTAAACGACGCCGGGCTTATAGAAAGAAATCTTGATTTGTTTAAAAAAATTGTTCGGGAAGATGTCGACATCTTATTTGTAAATGAAACTGAGGGAGCGGCTTTCACAGGAACGACTGAACCTTTAGAGGTGATTGAAAAACTTAAAGGAATAGCAAACATCGTGGTTCTTAAGTGCGGGGCAGACGGGGCACACATTATTTACGAAGAAGGAGTAACAACAATCGCCGCTGAGCCGGCTAATGTAGTAGATACAACCGGAGCAGGAGATTTGTTTGCCGCTGGATTTTTGTACGGTCTTACCCATAGGTATACGCATGAGGATGCTGGAGCGCTAGGTTCTAAAACAGCAGCTAAAATAATCTCTCAGATTGGAGTTGATACTTCAGTGCTTGAAAAAATTTCCTAACCTTAATCAAAGAAATTTAGAAGGTATTCGTCTAGTTCTCTTTGGTCAAGATCGTAGAATGAGTCGTTCTTCCTGTCCAGGTCACGGGCTAACTCAGTGCCTACAAAGCGCCAGTGCCAGGGTTCGAATACATAAAAAGTATTTCCTTCAGGATAGGAGAGTATAAAACCGTACTTATAAGCGTTTTTCTGTAGCCAGGCATAAGCCTCGGTTTGAGCAAAACTTTCATAGGCTCCACTCACTGATTCAACTGTAATGTCTATTGTGGTACCTAGTTGGTGTTCTGAATAACCCTGGTCAGCCGAGAAAGTGTTTGCGCCAGTACCGTACACCTGAGTATATTGGCCTTTTAGACTGGTCTGTTCGTCGAAAGATCGATAGGCTGAAACTACCTTTAGATCTATGTCATCGCGAGCTGCGGCTTTAAACATGTCTTCTAGGTGGTCGATTGCGCTCGCGTGGAAGTATTGGTCATTTTTGCCCTCTTGAATATATTTGTCGTCTATTTTCTTGAGTTTGGTTGGAATGTAGTTTTCGTTGAGGAAATACACCTTCGAGTACTTGGCTAGTAGTTCTTTATCGGTTTTGGCTAGTTTGTCGAGGTCGCCTAAAGTACCCGCGAGGCCACGGATCTGATCTTCGAATTCGTCATTTTTATCTTTTTCATCGCGGTAGTCATCGGCCAAGTCTTCTAAGTCTGCTTTAAGATCATCAAACTCTGTGCGCAGTTCTAGTATGGTGGTGCTGGCCGTAGTCAGCTCGGCGCTTTTGTTGTTCATTTCCTTTAGTAGAGCATTCCTTTCCTGAAGCAAGGATTCAATTTCAGAATTCTTGCTCATTCCTTGTACAGCCAAATAGCTTGAGGCAATAATGCCGATGGCGGCGACTGCACCGATGGTGTAAAGAGTTCCATCACTTCGAATTTTCATTAGGTCATTCTAACATGCGATTACACCTTGAAGCTAAAGGTTATGTATGGTACTGTTCTGCCGTTATTAGTTAAGACATCAATTCATGTCTAAAACAGAAATGCCAGTAATCGAAGCCGGTTCATACGAACTAGCTTTCCACGTTCTTCCAACGGTTGCTGAAGGGGAAGTAGCTACAGTCTTTCAGGGACTAAAAGATCTTATTGTTAAACATGGGGGTGAAACCACTCTTGAAGAAGCGCCAGCCCGCTTTGACCTTGCATACGAAATCGTCAAGTATCTTGAGGGTAGGAATCGAAAGTTTTCTAGCGCTTATTTCGGTTGGGTGCGATTCACAGTTAATCCTACCGAGGTAGATGAGATTGGTAAGACAGTTGAGGGTAATAAACAAATCCTGCGTCATATCCTAATCAAACTTACTAAAGCTGAAGAAGCAAATCCTTTCATGTTCCATGAAGCATTAGCAGACAGCGATAAGGTTAAGACAATAGAGCTTGACGAAGAAGTTGAGGAGGAAGTAGAAGATTCAGAAGAGGTTTTAGTTGAAACCGACGTGGTCGAAGATACTGAAGACGAAGAAGATAAAAAGTAGCATTCGAACGTTAAATTTTATTAAACTGTAGTTAACGTTCGAGTGTTCCAGGAATTTGCTCAAGGAAACGAGCAAATTCGGAACTAAATTCGAAAGTATTAGCTACGCTAATTTTCTCATTCAATGGAAAAAGAAACACAACAAACAATCAACGCCCCGATGCACCATGTAGACTACAAGGACATCACTAGACTTCGAAGCAACGTGAACCCACATGCTCGAATGATGAGTCGTCGCCGAACAGGCAAGTCTGCTAAAGGTCAGCGAAACTTTGCCCGAGCTGTCAAACGAGCACGATTTATGGCCCTGATGCCGTTTATTCAGCATTAAAATAGGTTGGAGGAAAAGGCCGGCGCTTACGCGCCGGCCTTTTCTGTGTCGGAATTTAGACAGTGGCTATAGAAAAGGTATAATAGCGAGCATAACACCTAATGTATAAACTATTATGTATCTGAACAAAGCAATGATTTACGGTAATCTTACACGAGATCCAGAACTAAAGGCTCTACCGAGCGGTATGAATGTCTGTTCGATGTCGATTGCGACCAATCGCGTATACAAAGACCGAGATGGTAAGAAGCAGGAAAGTGTCGACTATCACAATGTGGTTGTATTTGGTAACCAAGCAGAAAATAGTGCCAAGTATCTATCTAAAGGTAATGGCGTTTATATTGAAGGTCGAATTCAAACCAGGAGTTGGGAGAAGGATGGACAGAAGCAATACCGAACTGAGATTGTGGCTGACCGAGTCCAATTTGGACCAAAAAATGGTAGTGGCGGAGGGGGAGCACCGAGCAATGATTCTGGCCCAGCTGAAGATAGCAAGGCACCGTCTGTGCCTGACTACCCAGAAGAGGAGATCAATCCGGAGGACATCCCTTTCTAGGCCAAAAATAACTAGCAATGCTAGTATATTTTTAGGCCGATCCGTTAGTCATTTTCATTCCTAGAAAATGACGAGGGTCATAAAGCTGAAGCTGTCACCCTGAAGCCTAGAAAGTTAGTAGACCAAACAAAAGGCCGGCGCTTACGCGCCGGCCTTTTGTTTTTAAATTCAAGCCTTTTCAATCCGCTCTGAGTAAGCGCCTGTTTCGGTGTTGATACTAATTATGTCTCCAGCATTGATAAACATCGGGGCCATAATTACTGCTCCGGTTTCTAAAGTAACTTCCTTCTGAGCACCACTTGAAGTATTGCCTTTAACGGCGTCCATCGCTTCTTTTACCTTGAGCTCAACTTTAATCGGGTACTTGATACCAATCACTTCCTCATCAAAAACCAGTACGTCTATATCAGACCGTTCTTTAAGAAACTTTCCTTGGTCACCAACCAAATCTTCGCTGAGTGAAAAGCGCTCCGCTGGCTTGCCAATATTGTGGAACCAAAACTCTCCTGGTTTCTTGAATATAAAAGTTACTGTCTTGGTCTCTAGGTCAGCTTCTTGCACAGTTTCATTCTGATGAAAGGTGACCTCAAGCGCTCGGCCAGACTTTAAGCTCTTGAGCTTAGTAATGTTGACAGGCTTTCGTTGTTGCTTTCTAAACACGTGAGAAGCCACCACCAAACAAGGCTCGCCATCATGCAAGATGACTTTTTTAAGGGTTATTTCATTATATGATAGGATCGCCATGCTAATTTTTTCTGGTTATGTTAGAGTGGCAAGATACTAACATATGTTGGGTTTTACGGCTACAGACGATGCTGAAGAGTGGGAGGATGAGAGGATTCTGGCTGAATCACAAAACTCACCCTGGCTTTTTGCTATTTTGGTAAAGCGTTATGAAGCGCCTTTTATGCGTAAGGTTCGGTCTATCGTTCACAATCCACTAGACGCTGAAGAGGTAGTGCAAGACACTTTCACTAAGATCTATGTTAATGCCGACAAATATGAACCGCAGTCTGGCGCCAAGTTTTCTTCGTGGGCTTACCGCATTCTGATTAATACTGCTTTCACTCGCTACCAGAAGTTGGTTAAAAATAGCGAAAGATTTGCTTCAATGGACCCAGAGTATGAACAACACTACAGCGACTGGACTCTCCACTCTGGTCTCAATCAAAGGAAAGATGGCATCGAAAGAGTCTTGGCTGAATTACCAGGTCATTTCGCCGTCGTCCTCAGGCTCCATTACTTAGAGCGCTGGAGCCACCAAGATATTGCCGACGAAACCGGGGAGCAGGTAGGAGCGGTAAAAGCCCGCATCCATCGGGCCAAGGCCGCTTTTCGCAAACGTGCCAAAGGCAAGGAGTCAGAGTTATTGGCGGATTGATTTGTCGCCCTTACATTGCTAAGGTCATTACAGTTAGTCTTGACGAAAAAGTAAGAGTAGGGTATCAAATAGTTGCTCAGGTATTCTATAGAGTACCTTTGGGGGCAAGTAAGAGCACGGTTAGTCGAACCTCCATCGACGAAGCGCAGTATGGATTGGCACCCATACTAGCTAGGCCCACGGATTCCGGATTCCGTGAACCCCTCGTTTCGGCGGGGGCTTTTTATGTCAAAATATTCCACCGTATTATTTCAATGCAACTTTTTTTGCAGTAGCAGAGTATAAGATAAGTATGAAGTCAAACAGTTTACAATCAAACATAATGCGTCGAGTATATTACACCTATGCTCTTAGTATTTTTACCCACGCCATGTTTTGGCAGGGAGTGTTTTTGAGTGTCGCGACTCTTTTGCTGGCTAAATGGCTTCATGTCGAAAGTATAATTCATAACTTTTTATCGGTACCAGTGGGGAATGTACCGGGCTATCTTTATCACTCCTTCTTTGGGGCCGTATCACATGGAGAATTGCTTACCGCAATGACCCTAGTGTTGGCTGGAGGAGTAGCAATTTCAGTAGGATACAGGCTGATGCATGAAATTGCTCCAAGATTATTACACTTGTCGCGAGTATAATAATTAAATATTTTGGGTCACAAAAGGCCAGCGCGCGCCGGCCTTTTGTGACAATAATATTCTTCTGTAAATGACCTCACTAAACTCATCTGGACGCGGGTCGAGCCCTATACTCAGAATTTCTAGACGAAATTCTTTCGTAACATCCATATGAGCTCAATAAAGTCATTTTACTAAGACACTATTGTAAATGTGGTTCCTGGAGTTGTTACTTCGCAGCCTCTTCCTTCATAGACTTCCTAATATTCTTCAGCAGTTCGGCCATTAGTTTCTTGTCTGCTTGCAAGGTCTTACGAGCGGCATCGTAGCCACGACCAAGCTTTACAACTGTTGATTCGTCGCCTCCCGGTGGGGTGTATGAGTATGAAGAACCAGACTTAGTAACCATTTTATACTTTTCGCCAAGCGCTAAAAGTTCACCTTCACGGCTGATTCCTTCTCCATAAATAAGGTCGAACTCAGTGGTGCGGAAAGGGGAAGCGACTTTGTTCTTCACCACCTTGACTCGGTGGCGCCCGCCTACTACTTCGTCACCCTTTTTAATCTGGGCAATCCGTCGGATGTCTAATCGGACAGAGGTGTAGAACTTGAGCGCCTTTCCACCTGGGGTAGTCTCAGGGTTACCAAACATCACTCCAATCTGCATGCGGATCTGGTTAATGAAAATAACCACCGTCTTACTTTTAGAGACAATTCCAGTTAGCTTTCTTAAAGCTTGACTCATAAGACGAGCTTGTTTCCCAACGTGGTGTGCTCCCATTTCACCTTCGATTTCGTCTCTAGGGGTAAGGGCGGCAACTGAATCGATAACAACCACATCTAGCTTGCCAGAACGGACTAAAGATTCAACAATTTCTAGAGCCTGTTCGCCGTTGTCTGGCTGAGAGATGAGTAATTCATCTAGTTTTACCCCTAATGCTTCTGCGTAAACTGGGTCCATGGCGTGCTCCGCATCGATAAAAGCACAGATACCACCAAGCTTTTGCGCCTCAGCAATGGCATGAAGGGCGAGAGTGGTCTTACCTGAAGACTCTGGTCCGTAGATTTCAAGGATTCTACCTCGCGGGTAGCCACCGATACCAAGGGCATCGTCTAGGCCGATAGATCCAGTAGAGACAGCCTCTACGTCAACCTTTTTGGTTTCAGACAAGGTCATGATTGAATCATCACCAAACTTGGTTTTGATACTTCTAATGGTCTCGCTTATCTGACTAGCTTCTTTACCAATATCTTTGTCAGCCTTTTCGACTGGTGCTGCTTTAGTAGTCTTTTTTGCTTTTCCTGCCATGGTGGTTATTTTATTATTTTTATAATCTCGCTCAATAATGTAATTTTATTCTATCATTATCACTCAAAACTCGCTGGGGTATAGACAAATGGTTTTATAATCCTGGTCTCTCTTCCGTAACGATCCTCGGCCCGCAGAGTAGCTACAGTATAGCCGTTTTCTAGTATCAGCGCCTCCTTGAAATTTCCCTGCCCGTCGGTGTAAATAGGTCTATCATTGAGCCATAAGTGGGAAATATTGAAGGTGGCCCCGGAAAGAAAGATCTGGCGTTCATTTTGTCGTAGGTCCGGGTTTTCAACTAAAGAAATCTGTGGTCCGCTGATCAGGTATCGTGCTTGGAATATCACATAAGCCAGGATACACATTAGGCCAATGGCTATAAGGACTAGCTTTACTAAGGAGCGAAAGGGTAGAGTTTCATTCATAATAACTAGAAACGTCTTTCTTCAGTATCGTTATCTTCTTCATAATGATCGTCACTTTCTTCTTCGGATTCAGGATTATCAGATTCTGGTGGGGTGCCATGAGACAGTATCTCTCTCGCCTTCGACCCGTCGGCCGGCCCGATCACACCATTTTCTTCTAGGAGGTCCATAAGTCGAGCCGCTCGAGAGTAGCCGACACGAAGCTTGCGTTGAATATATGAGGTGGATGCCTTGCCCGCTTCCATCACAGCGTGCTTAGCGTCTTCGTATAATTCGTCATCGGCGTCATCTCCACCACTGACCATAGCATTGAAGACAGAGTCGTTACTGCTGGTTGATTGGTCATCGAAGTTTATAGTTTCTAACTCATCGGCAGCTTGGTCCTTCAGGTAGTTAACCACTTTTTTGATTTCCTCCTCTGAAACATAGGCCGATTGAAGTCTAACTGGCTTAGGACTGTCCGAAGAAAGGTAGAGCATATCTCCTCGACCCAGCAGCTTTTCAGCTCCTGGAGTGTCGAGAATGGTTCTTGAGTCTATCTGAGAGGCCACCATCAAAGCAATTCTTGTTGGGATATTGGCCTTGATCGTACCAGTAATAACGTTTACCGACGGGCGCTGAGTAGCCAAGATAAGATGGATCCCAACGGCTCGACTCATTTGGGCTAGTCTTACTATGCAAGCCTCAAGCTCACGTGGGAAAGCCTGCATGATGTCGTTCAACTCATCGAGAATAATCACTATGTACGGTAGAGCTTCGGGAAGGTTGATCCGTTCTTCATCAATAGATCCAGCTTCTTCCCAGTCTTTTTTAGCTGGTTTGTATACATCTTCGTGGTAGGCGTGAATGTTTTGTTTTCCTTCGGCTTCAAGAATGTCATAGCGTCTTTCCATCTCTTTAACCGCCCAAGAGAGCGCCTGGATGGTTTTCTTTGCGTTGGTTATTACTGGGGTCAGTAGGTGGGGGATTTTGTTGTATAAGGTGAGCTCAACTCTTTTTGGGTCAACTAAGATAAATCTTAGCTGGTCGGGAGAGTTTCGGTAGAGAAGCGATATGATTAAGTTATGAATTGCCACTGACTTACCGGCTCCGGTCGTACCAGCAATCAATCCATGAGGCATCCGAGCGATGTTGGCGAAGTGCACGTTTCCAGTTACGTCTTTTCCAAGCGCGGCCATTAGCGGGTGCGGCGAGTCGGTGTATTCGGGGGTAGAGAGGAGTGATGCTAGGCCGACGGCTGCCCGGACTTGGTTAGGAACCTCAATACCAACAAGCGACTTGCCAGGGATCGGTGCCTCGATCCGGATCGTGCTTGCCTTGAGGGCTAGTTGTAGTTCTTGTTGTAAACCAACTATCCGAGAGATCTTTACTCCTTGGGCCGGCTTAAGAGAGTAGCGGGTGATAGTCGGTCCACTTTCAACCGCATCCATTTCTACACTAATACCAAACTCCCTAAGAGTTCGCTTGATCGTGTTGGCGTTAGCTTTGACGTCTCCGATTTGCGCCTTACCTTTCTCTTTACTTAAGAGGGAAAGTGAGGGGGCGACGTAAGTACCGTTGAAATTCTTGACGGTGATTTCGTTAGCTTTGCCTTTAGTGAGGGCAGCCATTTTCTGAGTAACGGCAGCCAAAGTTGATGAGCTGTTTGTCTCTTCATCACTTTCTTCTGGTTCTTCTTCCTGATCTTCTTCCGGCAGTTCAAGCGTTTCTGGGTCTATAAAGTCTTCTTCGTCTAAGACAGCCTCTTTGTTTCTTCTAAAGAAGTGTAGCTTAAGACCAGTGTTGAGGAGAAGGAAAATAGAAATTAGAACCAAACCAAAGATAAGCACTCCGGTCAGTGCATTTCCTAACATAGCCACAAGTGGCCATGAGATGGCGAGGCCTGTAAACCCGCCTTGTCCTTCACTGTATAGCTCCAGCGCGCCGAGTAGTGAAACAAAGAGCAGAATGGTCCCGGTGATTTTGGCCCCACTTACTTGGTGGTCGTCCTCTCGTGGATTTAATAAGACAAATATATAAATAACACAGACCAAAGGTGCTAACCAAGCTCCACCACCAAACATAGCCTGAAGAGCAATCTCGGTAAACCGTCCAACCGGTCCAGCGTAGTCAAGCAAAGAGAATAAGAAAAATACAGCAGCAATGCCCATCACGACCGCCCAGATGGCCTGCCTGGCGTGGGGAGACAGATCCTCAAAGAGAGGTGTTTTTTCAACTTTTGTTTTTCGTTTCTTACGTGCCATAGAAGCTAATTCATGCGTACAAATATCCAGTAAATATTGCCTCCATAATATCATGTATAGCCTCATTAAATAGGGTTAGTAATTAAGTGTGTCATAAAAAGACAGGCCCTTGCAAAGTCCGTAAATGCCCTTATAGTAGTAGTATCGTACAGCGTGAAGTCCTTAACAGGGGATAAAGACATTTCAGACTATGCAAATCGAAAAAGACAAAACAATACATCTTCATAGACTATCAAGCGACACTGGATATTATAATAATGTCTTTAAAAAGACAGAAAAGATTGTGTCCGTTACTCTTTATATAATGTCTGAGACAAAGGAAACTAGGGCCACAGAGACACATATACAAACTATAAAGGACAGAGCATTAAAGACTCACGAGTTGTCCCTTAAGACTTTGACCCTACAACCACATGAACAACCAGAAGGTATTTTAGAGTTTCAGTACGGACTAGTAGCTTTAGACAGTACTCTCCGTATAGCTCATATGGCCAAGATCATTCCGTCCGATATTTTTACCTTATTGATCGACCAGCTAGATGTAGTCTTAAGGTATGTGAACAACCACTACCTACATAATCAAGGCATAACAGTTGATGATTTAGTCGGAGACCAGAGCCCACGAGTGTCAACCAATAAAACCAGAAATCCTCAGTCTGCTCCAAGACAAAGACGGGTCAATATTCCAGCTGGAGACATTAGCACCGATGCCTACTTGGTCTACAGTCAAATGACCGATAGAGCCGAGCGCATAAAGACAGTCTTAGAAGCTAAGCCTCAAGCAACAATAAAGGACATCTCAGAAGTTATTACCGACGTTAGTGAGAAGACTATCCAACGTGAACTTAATAGTCTCATAGAAAAAGGACAAGTTACAAGAGAGGGCGAAAGACGTTGGTCTAAATACTCTGTACAGAAGTAGTTTGTATAAGTCTTTTAAAATTACTTGACTATCGTGTCTCTAAGAGTACCATAAGCATTAGGTAGGTACAGTTATATAAAAGACAAATACAAATAAAACCCTCTATTAAAAAGTAATTTTGAAAAGAGGAGCAGAGCATAAATATTGAACAGCAGATCTGTTTAAAAACATTGTTTGCATTGATAGTTTTTTTGTTTTGTAGTTTATTGGCTTGTAAGAACCTCTGGTATCTATCGTCATATACACCAGAGCAAAGAGTAGTGTTTTTCGTTTGGATTTATTCAAATAAACAGTGCGAATTCATGTTTTATATACATGTCTGTGTCTCCACAAGACCATGTATCCACAACCTGTGAACTCCACTTATCTTGATAACAATGCTATTATCTTTGTACGCGCCAGTGCGCTTTTTTTCTAAGTCAAAGTCACATACTGTGTAGACCACAGCTATGTCACTCGATAAGAAAAAGTACTGACAGCGGATGTTCCTTGATAACAGGTAGAAATTTGCAAAAGCTTATTTCACTAAAGCCCGACATATTTAAAAACAACACAACACAACGACACACTATTTATTATTGTTCGTTGTAATACCGATTGACCTTATCCCTTAGCTCACCGCCACGCCGATACTCAGTCCCAATCCGCAGCTAACCTTCATACAAGAGTTTGAATAAAACAGACTCAAGTTTGGAGTTAGTGATATTAGGTAAACGATTTGATAACCGTTTGCCAATATGAATTAATTCATATTATTAGAATCTATCAATTAACGCTTCGCAAGAAGCACGCGTAGTAATTACGCAAATTATTACAGAAATTATACTTATGACTATTGCAAAAGATTTTGCTTCAAAGCTACTTGTAGCTTTTGTAGCAGCTGCAATGATCTTCACAGCATTTGCTTCAACAGCAAAGGCACAAACAACTGAAGATCTACAGCAAATGATCAACGACCTACTAGCACAAGTTGCTGCCCTACAGTCTTCGACTGGACAAGGAGCTACTGGTGTTGCATCAGGTGTATGTCCTTACACATGGACACGTGACCTTTCATCAGGTTCAACAGGAGCTGATGTTATGAAACTACAACAATTCCTAAACGCTGACCCAGACACACGAGTGGCTGCAGCAGGTGCAGGATCAGTTGGAGCAGAAACTGAATACTACGGACCAGCAACAGCAGCAGCTGTTTCTAAGTTCCAAGTTAAGTACCGTTCAGACATTCTTTCACCAGCAAACCTAGTTAACCCAACAGGTTACTTTGGTCCATCATCACGAGCTAAGGCTAACGCTTCATGTGTTACTGCTCCAGTAGTGGAAGATGACGCTGATGATTCAATGGATGATGATGACGATTCAAGCGTAACTCTAGGAGGCGAAGCTGCTCTAGATATCTTTGAAGTCGACGACGCTGACGATGTAGACGTTCAAGAAGGTGACGAAGATGTAGAGATCGGAGTATTCACTATCGAATTTTCTGATGGTGATGCTGAAATCTCACGTCTTGATGTTGCTGTAGAACGAACTAGTTCAGATCCATGGGATGTATTTGAAACTATCTCTCTATGGGTAGACGGCGATATGATTGCTGAATTCGAAGCTGATGATGAAGACAACTATCTAGATGAGGATGATGGTTCAATCCGATTCTCTGGTCTAGACATCATCGCTATGGAAGATGAAGAAGTTGAAATCGTTGTTGCGGCTTCAATCCAAAACAACCTTGACTCAGGTGACCAAGGAAACTGGGATCTACGAGCAGGTTCACTTCGATACTTCGATGCTGATGGCGTTGCTACAACAGAAGAGGAAGAAGGTGATCTTGAAGACGACTGGACAGGTCCAGCTGCAACCTTCAATATTGAAGAAGAAGGTGAAGGAGAAGAACTAAAGTTCTCTCTAGGATCAAATAATCCAGATGCATCTGACATCATCGTAGACGATAGTAATCGAACAAACGATGAGACTGTACTTGAATACACTATCGAAGCTAAGGAGGGAGATATTGAACTAAATACTCTATTTGTAAACTTCGTTATTGGTGGAGACACATATGCTGATGTAGTAGCAGATGTTGAACTTGTCATTGATGGTCAAACATTCAAGGATGAATCTCCAGTTGTAACTGGAAACGGTTCAACTACAGTTGAATTCGATATTGATGGTGACATCACTATTGATGAAGACGATGAAGTTACTGTAGAAGTTGTTGTTGACTTCAAGTCACAAGCTACTTACGCAAACGGAACAACTATCATGGCACAAGTTCGTTCAGCTGAACGAGACGCTACTGATGCAGAAGGAGCTGACGATATTGACACATTCTCAGGAACAGCTGTTGGTAAGACTCATACTCTTGTTGCGGAAGGAATCGTAGTACCAGTTGATGGATTTGAAGCATCAACTCCAAGTAAGGTTGACGCTGATGGTAAGGTTTACCAATTCCAGATGGACTTTGAAGTAACCGCAGTTGAAGGTGATTTCTACATCGCTAATGCTGCTGCTGCTGCTTCTACATCTCCAACAACAGGTGTTGGATTTACAGTAACTGGTGGTAACGCGATAATCTCATCTGCACTTGATTCAACTGCTGATGAAGATACAACTGATGTGTTTACAGTAAATGAAGGTGAAACAGAAACATTCACTTTGACAGTTACTGTTGACGCTACAGGTCTTGGTGGTACATACCGAGTACAAATTGACGAAGTTCACTATACTGATGATACAGATGGTGTAACTGGAACAACTCAGTACAACCTAACACCAGTTTCAGACTTCCGATCTAAGAGTCAATCTATCGCTAGCTAATTTTAGTTAATGAGGATTTCTTAGACGAAATTCTAAACGAACAAAAGCCCCTTCGGGGGCTTTTGTTGTACCCCAACACCAGCTAGTAACTCCGAAGGACTAACTCCGAAGGACGGTCCTCCGGGAAAGACTAACTCCGAAGGACGGTCCTCCGGGAAATGAGGATGTGGTATAATATTAATAATGTCAGAGAGAAAGGTCGCTTTGGTTGAAGGAGAGTACTACCATATTTATAATAGGGGCAACTCAAGGCAAGCTATTTTTCTTACAGAAGATAACTACACTAGATTTAGTGCCTTATTATATATTTCGAATGGAACCACCTCGTTTGATTTTCGAGAGATTGATAAAGATAGAGTCTTTGAGTTCGACAGGGGTCAACAACAGGTAGCAATTGGGGCATATTGTCTAATGCCAAACCATTTTCATATACTCCTCACACCGTTGGTTGATGGAGGAGCGACAACCTTTATGAAAAAGCTGTCGACAGGATACTCGATGTATTTTAATAAGAAAAATTTTCGCACAGGTTCATTGTTCGAAGGTAATTATAAGTCAGAACATGTAGATGATGATATGTACCTTAAGTACTTATTTTCGTATATACATTTGAATCCGGTGAAATTAATTCAAAGTGATTGGAGAGAGAAGGGTATTCATAACAAAGAAGAGGTGTTGAATTATTTGAGAAGTTTTAGATATTCAAGTTATGTAGACAATAATTATGTTCGCCCAGAAGCTAAGATTATTAATCGGGAACGTTTTCCAGAATACTTCACAAGTAAGGAGAGTTACGACAGCGAAATGGAAGAATGGCTTTCTTATGGCGCTGACGAGGAAATTCCCAAAAGGGATTAATATTACACCACACTCAAACTTTCCGAAGGACGGTCCTTCGGGTAGCCCGATTATCCAGAAAGATTTGCTTGAATGGCTTACCTTTAATCCACATCTCCCCTGAACCGGTCTTAAGGAAAGTCTAGGATTACCTAAGACCGGCTCAAGGGAGATAGCAAAGATGTTGATTATAGGTGTTTCAGTTTTTTTCTATCATGATAAGTTAAAGAAATGAAAATATTTAGTCAAAGTCTATTAAGCGCATTATTTGCACTAATTTATTTATCGTTTTGGTCTCCAACCATTTTTGCTAGTTGTGGTGACATAATTACTCGTTATTTTGATTATGATTTAGAAGATTTTGTTGAAAAGAGTACCCCAATCGAAGATTGTGACAATCCTTTCAATGTCGATACGCCGGAACCCTTCACTTATGAATTATCGATAGCTGAGCAAAGTGTTACGGAGGGTGCGGTAATTTCGGTAATCGAAGGTGAGCCGGTGGCCGGCTCTTTTGAGATTAATAAGAGTGGTAATTTTGCTTTCCCTTTCCAGCTCTTCCGCCATGAAGGTGAAGACTTTAGACAAGTCGATTTGTCTGAAGACGAAAATTATTTGTTTGACTCACTCCAAGCAGGGGAGTATGTAGCGGTACTGACCTATGAGCTGCCACCTTTTCAGACTTTGTCCGAACCAATTTGGAAACAGTTTATTAAAAAAATATTCTTACCAAACATTGCTTATGCATTTTTCCCAGATGATTTCGAAGTGGTAGCAGTTTCATTCACAATAGAGTACGAGACCACAGAGCCACTCGGAGCCTCAAGTGTTTTGTTCCTACCAGGAATCCAAGCCAGCCGCTTATATACAGAAGGTGCCTTAGGTACAGAAAACAAACTCTGGGAGCCGAATAGAAACGCTGATGTAGATAAGTTGACTATGACAAGTACTGGTGCAAGCATAAATGATATCTACACAAGAGATGTCATTGATGAAATTCCCTCTGGAGGCAATATATACGAGACATTTTTAGACCAAATGGAAGAACTTAAATCTGATAAAGTCATTAGAGACTTTGAACCGTTCGCTTATGACTGGAGATATAGTGTTTTTGATGTTGCAAAGGAAGATGTCATCTATGAAAATGAAACTAAGCATTTGTTAGATGAAGTACTTGCCCTAGCTGAAGAATCATATACAGGTAAGGTTACCCTGATTGGACACTCCAATGGGGGATTGGTCGCCAAGGCTCTGCTTTATGAATATGGAGAAACTTATTTAGCTGGGAAGATTGATAAATTTATAATGATTGGAACTCCACAGCTTGGTACACCAAAAGCGATTGGCTCAATGTTGCATGGTCTTGATCAGAGTCTCGGTTTTGGTTTGGTTGCGACGGCAGATACTATACGACAAGTCACTAGAAATCTTCCAGGAGCTTACACTCTGTTGCCTTCACAAGGGTACTTCAATGAAATTTCTGAACCAGTTATAACAACTGATGGTTCAGAGTTAGCGGAGCTTGTATCTACTTATGGAGATATAGACTCAGCTTCAAGATTACAAAATTTCCTCCTCAACAGCTTAGGTAATAGAGATGAAGCGATGGTTCTAAGCGAACCAATTATACTTAATGCTCAAATATCTTCTGAGGCAACAGATATGCAAAATATTTTGGATACTTGGCATGCACCAGACGGAGTAGAGGTGTACGAAGTAGTTGGTACTGGTTTGGCGACAATTAAAGGTTACCGGTATAGAGAGTTTAGCTGTGCAGAGAGTAATCCCTCCTGTATTTTACATTCATATTTAAAACCTTTTCCTATCATGACCAACGAAGGAGATCAGACTGTGATGGGGTTCTCGGCGGAAGGATATAAAGGAGATAAAGTTACTGCGGTGGTGGATTTGAAAGAAGAAAATTCAAAGTTTGCAACCATAGACAGAACTCATAAAAACCTAACCGAAAGCGATTCAGTTCAAATATTTGTAGATTCTGTTATTAAATACCCTTATTTTACCGATTCAGTCATCATTCCTGAGTTCACAAGGGTTAATTCAAGATACACAATTGTGGGCGTACACTCACCAGTATCGATATTGGCTAAAGACCAAGCAGGCAATCAGGTTGGAGTTGTCGCCGGAGAAATTAAGACTGAGATTTCTGGTTCGCAGTATTTTGAGTTGGGAGATAGTAAATACTTAGTTTTGCCAGCTGAGATTGATGTGTCCATAGAACTGGCTGGCACGGGAGAAGGTGTTTATTCACTTAGTATTGATGAGGTAAATGAGTCTGGTCGACAAAGTCAAAAGTCACTTTTGGCTAATGCAACAACTAGTCTAACAATGAAAGCTGAGTTTGCTATTGAAAATGGAGTATACAGTTTATTAAAGACGGATTTAGATGGCGATGGAGAGACAGATTTGGAGCAAACTCTCAACGGTGAAGTTATAAATGAACCAGATCCTGAGTATAGTTATTCTGATCTAAGAGAGATTATTGAAAACTTGAATCTTAAACATAACCTCGAGAAAGGATTGATGGTTAAGGTTAGGTTGGCAGAGTTCTTCTCTAGAGAGGCTGATAAGAAACCAGTTTTCAGTAGACTTGAGACAAGAATACTTAATTCGCTCGATAGAGTTTTAGATAGATACGCAAAAAGACGTATAATATCAGAAGAAGATTTATCTCAAATTAAAGTAATTATAAATAATTTAAATCAAAATGAAAAATAAAAAAAACTTTTTTGGAATCTCACTATTCTTTTTACTGTTCATGTATTCGTTGTCTATATTTGAAGTAGGAACAAAAATTTATGAATTTAGGAGTACCTACGGAGCAGCCTTTATGGATTCGCTAGAATTTTTGTCTTTGTCAATAATTACAACTTCTATAATCTTACTATTCTTCAACAACCAAATCTTCAAACTCTGGCTAAATAAATTTATGATTTGGTTCGTGCCGATTTCATTGGTTTTGATTGCAATGGGTTCAGTAGAGGTGAATTACGGTTGGCCGACACGAACATCAATGGCAATTGGGATGGGTGTAGTTATGGTTGTAACGACTTTAGTATTTGCTTTGGTGCAACGTTTTTACTTCAAAGTTAGATAGCCACATAGACCAAAGTCTGTCTGAAATACTGGAATTCAGGACGGACTTTTTTACATCTGCTATAATATTTAATATGAATCCAAAAGCGAGGTTGAGGAGAATAAAAGAAAATGCATTAAACAAAAGCTTTTATCGTTTCGTTTTTAGTTTTATCGCTGTTATCGCTGGGGTGTTGTTATTTATTTTAATAGTTGGAGTTGGAAGTGGTGTACAATAAGTTGAACCAGGGAATATTATGATTCGTATTACAGATCAGTACTTTTGGAATTTTATCTTTGCAATATTTTTTCTGATATTGGTTGTTATGGGCTCAATTATTCTTGAGACTGAGGCTCGGATACCGCTGGTAGACTTAAGCTTAGTCGACTACGTAATCATTACACTAGCTTCTTGGCGACTGACTAGGCTGTTTGTCTATGACCTAATTACTAAGTTTTTCCGAGAGCAGTTTTGGGATGTTAAGAAGGTGGGTCGGGGTTTTGAGTTAGTGAAGCCTAAAACTGGCCCCCGCCGGACTCTGGCCGATTTACTCGATTGTGCTTGGTGCTTTGGTATATGGGCAACCGCTACAATTATCTTTTTCTACTTAATGACCCCATACGCAATTTTCCCTGTTGTGCTACTGGCTCTATCTGCTGTGGCAACCTTCCTAAGTAATCTATCGAGACTTGTAGCCTCGAAAATAGGAGAATAGGCAGGCCCGTCTTGGTGGGAAACTGATATGGTGGACTGTTATAAATGTTATTGTTTAATTACAGATAATTAGTATGGAACTTACAGAAAAAATTGTAGATATTATTGAGAATGCTGACGGAAAGGCTTTGGCGACAATGGTCCCTGGCTGCTTGCATGTAGTGCCTGTGTCTACGGTGAAGGTGGTCAACAATCAGATTTTACTGGTGAATTATTTCATGACCAAGACTCTAGAAAATATTCTAGAAAACCCAAAAGTTTCACTAGCAGCTTGGCGTGGTTTGGCGGGTTACCAGATTAAGGGTGTTGTTGAATACGTCACAGAAGGTGAGACGTTTGATTTAATCGTTGAGATGGTGGCTGATACACTTCCGGACAGAGTGGTTAAGGGTGTTTTGGTTTTAACGCCAGAAGAAGTTTACGACGTGACTGCTACCAAAGAGCGACCAGGAGAAAGAATAATGTAAATTGCACATGGACTTTCAAAAAGAACTAGAAAGTATATTCTCAGGTAAAGTTTCCATTGATGATGAAACTTTAGAGATAAATAGTGAAGACACTAGTATTTTTCATGTTCGTCCAAAGTGCGTGGTTTACCCTAAAGATGTTCAGGACGTTCAGTCTTTGCTTAAGTTTGCTGCCGACAATCCAGAGGTCACTCTGACCGCTCGTGCGGCAGGTACCGACATGTCTGGCGGTCCTCTGACAGATTCTGTTGTAGTCAGTATGACCAAGCATTTCAACAAAATTTACTCGGTAAGTGAAGAATTTGCGGTGACTCAGCCGGGAGTATTCTATCGAGATTTAGAAAAAGAAACCCTTAAACAAGGAGTAATTCTTCCTTGCTATACAGCATCAAAAGAACTAAACACAGTGGGCGGAATGGTGGCCAACAACTCAGCAGGAGAAAAATCTCTTACTTACGGTAAGACTGAAAAGTGGGTTCGTTCAATAAAGATGGTATTAAGTGACGGAAATGAATATGAATTCCATAAGCTAACCAGAGAAGATCTTGAGGCAAAGAAGTCGCTTGATACTTTTGAAGGTCAACTATATCGAGATATAGATTGGATTATTCACGAGAAGATAGATATTTTACGGAAAGAAAAGCCAGTTGTTTCAAAGAATTCGGCTGGTTATAGTGTTTGGAATATCTGGGATGAGGAAGCCGATACTTTTGACCTGACTCAATTGATTGTCGGTTCTCAAGGAACGTTAGGTATTATTACCGAGATAACTTTTGCTTTAATGAAGCCAAAGAAACATGCTCGAATGTTGGTGATGTTCTTGCGAGATAAGCACATGAAGGTTTTAGGAGAAATGGTGAATACTGTTCTTAAAGAAAAACCAGAAAGTTTTGAATCGTACGATGACAAGACATTTGGGATAATGTTAAGAATTTTCCCCAAGCTTCTAAAAAAGTTGGGAGGCAATCCGTTTAAGTTGATGCTGGACTTCTTGCCGGAAGTAAAAATGATTTTGACTGGTGGTATTCCCAAGCTGGTATTGATGGCAGAGTTCGTAGGGGACACCGAAGAAGAGGTGGTACTAGCCGCCAATAGAGCACAGAAGTCAGTCCTGGCTTCATTTGAAGTATCGACCCACGTAACAAAGACTCAGAAGGAAGGTGAAAAATTCTGGACAATTCGTAGAGAGAGCTTCAAGTTGTTACGTGAGAATGTCCACGGCAAACACACAGCACCATTTATTGACGATATTTCTGTTCGACCAGAAAAGTTGCCAGAATTCCTGCCAAAGCTCTACGCAATCATGGCTGACTACAAATTGATATTTACGATTGCTGGTCATATTGGCGATGGAAACTTCCACATCATTCCTTTGATGGATTATTCACGACCAGATTTTTCTAAGATAATCAGAGAGTTGTCCGAACGTGTCTACAAATTAGTAGGGGAGTACGATGGTTCAATAACTGGTGAGCATAATGACGGTTTAATCCGTACCCCATATTTAGGTCAAATGTTTTCGGAAGAAATGCTTTCTGTTTTTAAGGATGTGAAAAATGTGTTTGACCCAAAGAAGATATTTAACCCACACAAAAAAGTCGATGGAGACATGGACCTACTTCTGAAATCAATTAAGAAAGAAGTTAAGGAGTAGCAGTTGATAATCAATTTAAATATATAACAAGTACGAAGAAGCCGTGGACAGTTGCAATTATCACGGCCTTATATTTATTTGTGCGAGCACCTTTTATTTAATTGGTACTTATGTTGTTCCTACAACTTTACAAGGATTGTCTTTTATATTTGCTGCAATTGCAGTCTTCGTGCTTCTGCTTAGAATTTCAGTCTCAATAAACCTGTATATAAAAAATAGAAGGTAAATTACCGCTCTATCCTGCGATGTTGGTGCTGTTAGTTATTCATATATAAAGCAAAACAATGCTGTATTATGTAAATAGCTATTAATATCAATTACTTTATGGAACTTTTATCATATTTTGATCTTCACCTCATCTACTTGGTTATTTTTTCACTGGGTTTATCTATTGCTGCTGGGGCTGCTATTCTCAGCAATTTATTATTTGTCACCAGTGTACGTGATGGGGAAATTTCTAAAGACGAGTACAGGATTCTTCGTCATGCACGAGCAGTTGTGTGGGTAGGGATTATTTTGTATACCTTTTCTGGAGTGGGCTTGTTCACTTTGTCGGCAGAGGCGATGCTTGGCATAGGTATTTTTTATGCTGATATGACCATCGCTACTCTCATGATGATTAATGCCTTCATCTTCCAATATTTCTATTTACCTAAACTTGGACAACTCGTAGATAAAAAACAGAACAATCAAGAAATTGAAGCCTCTCCATCAAACCTCCTCGCATTCTTAGTTGTGAGTGAAGCTGTATCAGTAGCGTCTTGGGTATTTATTATTTTGCACCACGCAATGTTTCGCTTTCCGGGCAGTTACTCTATGGTGATGTCAGCCTATTTCTTTTTTGTAGTGGTAGTTGGTCTTCTGTTTTTCTTGACTACAGTTAAAAGACTGACAAGGAGAAACAAGCAAATCTTAAAGGGATTCGCTGCTCTAGGTATTTTATTTTCTGTAGTGTTTGGAGTTTCTGCAGTCGGTAGTTTTAAAGAGGATATGAAGGTGGTAGCAGTATCAAATCCAGAAAAAGAAATAATCGTTGAAGGGGTAAATGAAGGTCCGGAAAATACTACATATACTCTCAAAGAAGTTGCCATGCACAGCAACATCGAAGATTGTTGGGTGGCAATTGATGGAAGAGTGTACGACGCTACTCCAGCCGCAGAGAAATACCCTGATATTTATGCATGCGGTACAGACACCACAGAAAATTATCGTAAAATAACACCAGACGGAATAAGTGATCGAGTAAAATCATACGAGATTGGCTTACTTGGATTTTCAGCGGAAGAGGTTACTGTTAACAACAGCAAAGATAGTTGTTGGTTGATAATTGATGGGTTGGTGTTTGATATGACTGAAGAATCTAAGCTTCATCCGGCCGCATTTAACTGTGGTACAGACGCTTCAGAAAATTATCACCACAACCACGGAAAGGGAATTAGTGATAAACAGATGAAATTCTTCATTGGCGCTATTGATGATGGGGTGGTGGCGATGGAGTCAGGAAATCCAGATGAGAAGGTCACTGAACTCAATCCGTATACTGAGTTATATGTAGAAGTAGGATCATGGGATAATCACGACCTGATGGTAATTGTAGAGAAAGATGCAGAAAAACTTCTTTTCATGGACGGAAGCACACATACTGAATTAGGCAGAATCCATGACATTGGATTCCAGCCTCATACTTCTGTATATACAGAAGATGCACGGTATATGTTTATTATTGCTCGCGATGGTTGGTTGACTAAGATTGACTTAAATACTCTAGAGCCGATTAAGTCGGTTAGTGTTGGAGAAAGCTCCAGGGGGACGGCGCTAACTGACGATGGTAAATATTTGGCTATCGGTAATTATATTCCTGGCAATGTCGTTATGGTTGATCCCGAAACTCTAGATATTTTGAAAACAATCCCAACTGTTGGTGAAATTGATGGTGAAGAAATAGAGTCACGGGTAGGAGCAATGATTGAAGATGGAGATAAAGTAATTGCTGCTCTAAAAGACCTAAATAGCGTTTGGGTAATCGATACCTCAAAACCAGATTTTCCTGTAATTGAGAAACACTGGAATATTGGAGAGAATGCCACACCCCTTCATGATGCATTTTTGACGCCCGATGGACGATTCTACATTGTTGCTTCAATGGGTTCAAAAACAGTTTGGGTGATGGACACAGATACCTGGCAACCAGTGACAGAAGTGGTTACAGGAGAAACTCCCCATACTGGTCCAGGTGCAGCTTGGGGTAATAAAGTTTACGTTCCAGCTTTGGGCGAAGGGTTGATTACAGCTATTGATACCAATACATGGGAACCTGTTTCGTACATAAAAACAGCTGGTCCAGGGTTATTTATTAGATCATTCTTGGAGGATCCAGAATATCCTTATGTATGGGCAGAGACAGCCTTTGGAGAATTTCACGATGAAATATATGTTATTGATGCTCGAGTAGATGAAATCGTAAAAACTATTCGTCCAGTCGAAGGGGAAAGCTCGTGGCATCCAGAGTTTACTAATGATGGAAAATTTGTTTACATAGTTTCTCAAACAGCCAATGAAGTAGAAGTGTATGACGCTTATACATTTGAGATTGTAAAACGTATCGAAGCAAATACGCCATCGGCAGTATCAAATATTGGAAATAGGATTGAAGAAAAGGGGCTGTAAGAGAAGATTAAAAGAAAAGGTGGACACCATGAGTGGCAGCCTTTTCTTTTTTAAATATTCTGATATAGTGTCCTGCAACAGGCTCATGACAGCTGGTCTGATATCGAAAAGGATATCAGGTAATGAACCGATTGGTTCGCCCGCCGAGGTCCAATCTATTTATTTTAGTTTGGCAGGTCGAGCCCCCTCATATATATGATGGGCCTGTTTTTAAAAGTAATCCATATTCACATGGCAATTACAAAAGCTAAAAAGCAAACAATCCTCGCAAAACTAGATGGAGTCAAGAAAGATTCTGAATCTATCGTATTTGTTAAGTTCAACGGACTTGGAGTTCAAGACTCAACTGCGATGCGAGCGACATTGCGAGAAGAAGGAGTAGGGTACTTTGTGGCCAAGAAAACACTAATGAAACGAGCTTTCGATGGTGCTTTCGAAGGAGAAATGCCCGCTCTTGAAGGAGAAATCGCCGTTGCTTACAGCACCGACGCTATAGCTCCAGCCCAAAAGATTAAAGAATTTGCCGGTAAGTACAAAGACAACCTTTCTATTGCAGGAGGAGTCTTCCAAGGTGTTTATAAAGACGCTGTAGAAATGACTGAGATTGCTTCAATCCCAGCTCTACCAGTACTGCGAGGTATGTTCGTAAATGTTATTAACTCACCAATCCAAGGACTTGTTCTAGGATTGAACGCTATCGCAGAGAAGAAAAGCGCCTAGTTCACATCATCTGCTTTGTCGCACTGCAGAAATTTTATCTTACCGTACTACTAAGTACGACTCGAAAAAATTTCTTTGTGCTTCGCGCAGCTAATGCAACCTAGACCCTTTTATATCGATAGAGATTAAAATTAAAATTATGTCAGAAGAAACAAAAGACGTAGCAGTAGAAGAAACTGCGACTCCAGAAGTAGCGGTTGAAGAAACTAAGGAAGAAGCTGCTCCGGCAGTAGAAGAAAAAGCATCAGATGCTGATGAGACAGTAGAAGTACCAGCAGAATTCAAGAAGCTTGTAGAGCAAGTTGAAGAAATGTCAGTACTACAACTACATGAACTAGTTAAGGTTCTTGAAAAGCGATTCGGAGTATCAGCTTCTGCAGTAGCAGTAGCAGGTCCAGCTGCTGGTGGAGACGCTGGTGGTGAAGAGCAATCAGAATTCACAGTAGAACTAACAGAAGCTGGTGCGCAAAAGATTGCGGTTATCAAGGCTGTTAAGGAAGCTTGTGGTCTAGGACTAAAGGAAGCAAAGGAAATGGTTGACGGAGCTCCTGCTGTTGTTAAGGAAAACCTTAAGAAAGAAGATGCAGAAGCACTAAAGGCTAAGCTTGAAGAAGCTGGAGCTAAGGTTACATTGAAATAGTGTTTACACACTATGACAAAGAAAAAACGGACTTCGGTCCGTTTTTTCTTTGTGTGACCTTAGCTCCAGGGTCGGAGCGCTTCGTCCGGGGGACGAAATAGCGCGAGGCGGGGTCGCGAGCCCAGAAAATAATGACTGCAAGGAATATATTTCTGAGGACTTGTGACGGAGCTAAAGTTACTTTGAAATAAGTTTCTCTTAAGTTAATAAAAAGGCGCGAACCTTAAGGTTCGCGCCTTTTTATTACGTCAGTTACGACATTTTCCTTAAAAGCTGTCTACAGACCCTTTGTGATATAATCGCCTCATAATCACAGTATGGCAGACCCACTTTCAATCCTGTTTGGTAGCACTGCAAGAGTAAAACTCCTCCGATTTTTCTTGTTTAATCCTTCTAAGGAATTTCTTTTTGATGATATTAGTCGTCGAGCTAAGCTGGTGCGTCGGACTGCTCGGACAGAAATTTCTGCACTTGAAAAAGCAGGTGTTATTAAGCAAAAGACCATGTACATAGAGGTGGAGGGTAAGTCAAAGAAGATGAAAGCGGTTGGCTATGTACTAAACAAGGATTTTCAGGAACTCCAAGCATTACAAACTTTTCTATTTGAAACCGCACCAATCGATGGGAAAAATTTACTAAAGCACCTACGACAAGCAGGTGTATTGGATTTTGTCGGTATTGCCGGTGTGTTTGTGCGAGATTTTGAACAAAGGTTAGACGTACTCTTGTCCATGAAGAAATTTTCCCAAGCTAAAGTGGAAAAAGCCATTCGCTCACTCGAGGCTGAAGTAGGGATTGAAATCCGTTTTGCAGCGATGTCTTCAGAAGATCTAATGTACCGGGTGGGTATGTATGACAAACTCACTCGAGACTTCTTCGACTACAATCACCAAGTATTGGTAGATAAAATCGGCGTGAAAGACGAAGTGACGGCTTCGACTTTTAGGGGATAAAGAAAGTAATAGATAATATTATAGAATAATTTTACATTTTTAATTCTGAGGATCATTCCGACATCCTGGACCTTCTAGGTAACCTAATGGGCCTACTGGGTTGGCTGGTCCCTCATAGTTCTTTCCATTACCACCAACGCAAAAGAAGTTTCCGTCATTAAGCTGTACGGTGAAGGAGTAACAATTATTTTCTGTCGTACATTTATTCCTCCAGATCATATAGTTATCATCGGTAGTTGTATTTTCTTCGATAGCTTTACATAGTTTATATAGTTCGGCTCCATTTGGTCCGGAAAAATCAGGTCTAGCAGCATCGTCACAAGTCAAACAACCCCCAGAACCGTCGCCGTAGCACCGGGTATTAACCTCATCAAAAGTTTGCTGTTCGTTGTAGATTATTTCAGCCATTGTGGCCAGAGCTCGCACCTGTTGTTTGATTGTACTATCGCGCGCAGACTTCCTTGCATCTTGTAATGATGCTAGTACTACAGAAGACAATATACCAATAATTGCAATGACAACTAACAGCTCAATAAGAGTAAAGCCAGAATTTTTTGAATTCAATTTTCTGGAAATTGTGTCTGTGTAAAAATTAAACATACTTAGCTTGACGGATTAGCGTCTAGTTCTGTCTGTAGCTTCTCCTCATGTGATATGGTTGTATCAATAGATGGAAACAAAATCCCTTTATACAAATAAAAGGTAATAATTAAACCAACAACAGCAAAAATAGTCATAAATAAGCTAGCTTGGGCATCGTCTTTGGCACCTAGCTTGTAGGCCAGTTTGGTTGGCCAGCCCTGCTTTTTCTGGATTGGTCTTGCGTGGAATTCTTTCTCACCATTAAATTGCATAGTTAATTAACTTAAGTATTTTACTAATAACTAATATATGTATATTTTTATAGTAACATACCTACAAAAGGGTTTGGGATAAATGTTGGTTATTCGGAAGATATTGCCAAACGGCTATTTATGTTGAATAAAACAGCACTTGTCCCATGAGTGCTATACTGAAAGTAGTTATTAGTATAAATATTCTATATGAACTACAACTTATTTGGCTCAATTGAACAATCCATGTCTAGTCTCTGGTTTGAGGTTATACATTACTTACCGCAATTAGTGGTGGCGGTATTGGTTTTGGTCCTCGGCTGGATTATTGGCGGATTATTATCTGGTGTGGTGCGGAAAGTTTTTAAGACACTTCGCCTCGACGACGCTCTCGATAAAGCCGGGGTAGATGAACTGTCTCGTCGTTCGGGGCACGACTTTAAGCCGACCCATTTTGTGGGGGATTTAGTTAAGTGGTTTGTCATCATCGCTTTTGCCATTGTGGCTTTCGACATCCTTGGCCTACAGGCCGTGACTACCTTTATGCGTGAAGTTGTCCTTGGTTACTTACCAAATGTATTCGCGGCGGTATTGATTTTGTTTGCAGCAGTCTTGATTGCCGGAGTGGCCCAAAAGACGCTCGTAGCAGCACTGCGAGCTAGCGGTAGTAACCGGGTAGAATTCTTTGGCAAAGTCACTTATTCCCTGGTGATTGCCTTTGGAATCTTGGCTGTATTGAACCAATTGAAAATTGCTGATGAGCTGGTGCAGACTTTATTTATGGGAATTGTGTTTGCGCTCTCACTCGGAGCCGGTCTGGCTTTCGGCCTTGGTGGCAGAGACGCCGCTGGTCGCCTCATAGACGAAATGACGAGGAAATAATATTCACAAAGTTCTCTAAGAAAAAATCCACATTAGTGGATTTTTTCTTAATGATGGTAATTACAGTGCTAAACTTAAATTATGAAAAAGCCAGTTGTTAAACTAACGGCTAGAGAAAAAAGAGTAGAGGATTGGTTTGAGCTACCAATGATAGTAGTGACGGCACTCCTGGTCATTACCTTGGTGGTTCCGCTAATGTTTCACTTGCCACCCTTTTGGGCCGGAGTACTAGCCACCATAAACTTTTTTATTTGGTTTGCTTTTTACCTAGAGTTATTCGCTAAACTTTATGTGGCTAAGAGCAAGGTGGTCGCTTTGAAGCGAAACTGGTGGCTGGCTATTATTGCCATCGCGCCACTTTTTATCCCGCTTAGATTGATGCGGGTGTCTAGGCTGATCGGCCTGGTTAGATTACTCAGATTGCAAAAGGCCGTTAACCACCTGCGCCGAAGTGTGCGTGATTTGATATACAACATCGAATACATACTAATTGCTTTTTCAATTTTTATACTTTGTTCTGCCTTTATTATGTGGCAGGTCGAGGCTCGCTTCGATGGTTCTATCGTTTCGTTGGCCGACGCTCTTTGGTGGTCTGTAATTACTATTACAACCATTGGCTATGGAGACGTGATCCCGACCTCAGTAGAAGGGAAGATGGTTGGAGCCCTGGTGAGTCTGCTCGGGACGATTTTGTTCATGGTGTTTGTGGCTAGAGTGACTACACTTTTTGTCCATGATAAAGATATCGATACATTGAAAAAGATGATCAGGAACAAGAAGTGATTCATGGGCTACTTTGAGCTATTGCAGGCTATGAAATATGTGTTTAATCTTACTCGCAAAAGGTGGTTTATTAATGCTTTTTATGCCACTGATCCTTGTGCAAAACTCAACTCTGGGGTTTAAACCAAATATCCACGATAAACGCTTGACTTTTATTTTGTTTTCTATAGAATGGCCGGTACGTATTTATGAGTTTTGAGACAAAGACACCTTCGTAGCAAGCGATTCGCACAGTGCGTTTTCGATTGCCGCGAGAAGCGGCTTTTTTCTTCACAAACTTAAGGGGGTACGCGATATTTGACAATCACATATTCAAGAGGACAGATTGATAAGATCTGTCTTCGAAAAGTCCTGCGTGCGACATTGTTTTCTTATGAGCGAATGCGAATTAGAAAACAAGAAGTACCCTTGTGGTAGAATCGTCGCCCGCAGGCATCCTCTGCATTAAGCTGGAATCGACGCCAGCGCAGAGGAGTAGGTAGCGCGTTGGGAAATTAGTTTCTCTTCGGAGAGGTCTTTTCGTCCCTGACGCGCAAACACACAGCACCTTACTGACACTAGCAAGCGCCAGTAAGGTGCAACAGACCGGAGTATGTATCTCCGGTCGACACTCAACGGTTATGACGTAAAAATCATAACCACAAATTATACAGCGGTGTATAACGTTCCCTACGGGAACGAAGGGTGTATGGTGGATGCCTTGGCTTCAAGAAGCGATGAAGGACGTGATATGGCTGCGATAAGTTTCGGGGAGGTGCCAAATAACCTTTGATCCGGAAATGTCCGAATGGGGAAACCCCACTGTCATCGGCAGTGACTCTTGTATGAGAGAGCGTACCTAGGGAAGTGAAACATCTCAGTACCTAGAGGAATAGAAAGCAATATACGGAAATTTCTTTCTGAACAGATGCATTGCATCGTGTTCAGGACTTGTTCTGAACATTGGTGCTTTGCGCCATTATGTTCAGGAAGAAGTTTCTTGCGATCCCCTTAGTAGCGGCGAGCGAAACGGGGACAGCCCAAACCGAACATATTTATATGTTCGGGGTTGTAGGGCGGAATCAGCATTTAGTTGCGTAAAGTTACAAAATTGATATATAGAAAAACACGTTGGGAAGCGTGACCCCAGTAGGTAATAGTCCTGTATTCGAAATGTATCAAACTTTATTGGTCCTGTTCCTGAGTAACCCGAGACATGAATAGCTCAGGCGAACCCGCCAGTACTAACTGGCAAGGCTAAATATTCTTGGAGACCGATAGTGAACAAGTACCGTGAGGAAGGTGAAAAGAACCCCGGAGAGGGGAGTGAAATAGATCTGAAACCATACATCTACAAGGAGTCGGAGCCTTTCGGGGCGACGGCGTGCCTATTGAAGAATGAGCCGGCGAGTGTATCTTTGTTCTTGTCTAAGTGGTAACCCCACGCAGGCACAGTGAAAGCGAGCGTTAATAGCGCGAAATAATAGAGCAGGGATAGGACCGGAAGCGGGATGAGCTTGCCATGAGCAGGGTGAAGCGACTGTAATAGGTCGTGGAGGCCCGAACCGGTTGGCCGTACAAAACCATCGGATGACTTGTGGTAAGGAGTGAAAAGCTTATCGAATTCCGTAATAGCTGGTTCTCTCCGAAACAGCTTTAGGGTTGGCGTCGCGTGTTCCCACTGGGGTAGAGCACTGGAAAGAAAGAACAGGAGAAATCTCGTCTTTCTTATCAAACTCCGAATACCAGTTGGTTACAGCGCGGCAGTTAGACTATGGGGGAGAAGCTCCATTGGTCAAAAGGGAAACAGCCCAGACCGCCAGTTAAGGTCCCTAAATATATACTCAGTGCAAAGTGAGGAGGTGAGGATTCCTCAACAGCCAGGAGGTTGGCTTAGAAGCAGCCATCCTTTAAAGATAGCGTAATAGCTCACTGGTCGAGAGTCCTTGCGCCGAAAATGATCGGGGCTCAAGTATATTACCGAAACTGCGGATTCGCACACTTCATTGAGGAAAAGTAAATCAACAAACAACAAAAGAGGTTTGTTATGAGTAAATTAAGAAGCAAATTTAACAAATGGGTGAGTACTCATCCATGGCTAGGAGCATTCATTTTTGTTCCAGGTATACCAATGTTATTTTTCCTGATTCTTTTCAGTCTTCCTAAAGTATAGGAATTTCCTGAGGATTCGTCCTCGGGTCCTCAATGAAGTGTGCGAGTGGTAGGAGAGCGTTCTTCGTTGCGATGAATCCGAGGCGGGAGCCGAGGTGGAGCACGGAGAAGTGAGAATGCCGGCACAAGTAACCGCAAGGCAGGTGAGAACCCTGCCCGCCGAAATACCAAGGTTTCCTTCGCGATGGTGATCAGCGAAGGTTAGTCGGTCCTAAGGGAATCCCGAATGGGGGACTCGATGGATAGCAGGTTAATATTCCTGCACACTGTTATGTTCCTATGGAGGGACGGAGAGTTGTACTTATTGCCCCTTATTGGATTGGGGTTGGAGCTATGAGCGTGTCATTTAGGTAAATCCGGATGGCAATAGCGCGAGTAGAGTCTAAAGGTGAGGCTACGGCCGATCCGATTATAAGGAGCACTCTTCCGAGAAAAACTTCGTTTGGGTTAAGCATAATGGTTCCGTACCGCAAACCGACACAGGTGGTAGAGTCGAGAAGACTAAGGCGAACGAGTGAGAGGTCCTCAAGGAACTCGGCAAAATAGCGGCCGTAACTTAGGGATAAGGCCCGCCACTACATCTTCAGGTGTATGTGGCCGCAGCGAAAGATTTCTGCCGACTGTTTACCAAAAACACAGCTCCCTGCAAACACGAGAGTGGAAGTATAGGGGGTGACGCCTGACCTATGCCGGAAGGTTAAATACGGGGGGTGGTATGTATTTATATGTACTGCTGGACTGTATAAGCCCCGGTAAATGTCAGCGATAACTATAATCGTTCTAAGGTTCAGCGCACTGTCCAATAAACAGTACGCTGAAGGATTGGAACGGTTATAGGGTAAACAGCCTAGCCATAGTTACCTTGTGATGCAGAAATGCACACATAATCCAAATGCAACCAACAAGAGACCAAATGTTGCACACCTTAACATTCAATTTATTGAGATGATGGTGAAGATAGAGTCCTATTGTGCAAGCGAATAGGGGATATAGAGCGTATTTCCTTGTCGGGTAAGTTCCGACGTGCACGAATGGCGTAACGAGTGGGAAACTGTCTCGAGGACCTGCTCGGTGAAAATACAATCCCGGTAAAGATGCCGGGTACCTGCAGTTAGACGAAAAGACCCCAGGAGCTTTACTGTAGCTTCGTATTGGGGCTATTGAATTTATGCGTAGCATAGTGAGGAGACTTTGAAGCGGGCTTTTGGGTACCGTGGAGTCGTCAGTGAAATACTCACCTTAATTTTGGTAGTCTCTAACCCGCTGGGAAAAACCCATCGGAGACAGTGCGTGGCAGGCAGTTTTAGTGGGGCGCTACCCTCCCAAATTGTAACGGAGGGGTCTCAAGGTTGGTTAACCGCGAATGGAAACCGTGGTGATAGTGTAATGGCATAAACCAGCTTGACTGTGAGAAGTAGATTTCGAACAGATACGAAAGTAGAGCATAGTGAACCGATGGTTGGCTTTAGATGCCGCCGGAGATTACCCGATAAAAGTTACCCTGGGGATAACAGGCTAGTTGTGCCCAAGCGTCCATAGCGACGGCACAGTTCGGCACCTCGATGTCGGCTCATCTTATCCTGGGGCTGGAGCAGGTCCCAAGGGTTTGGCTGTTCGCCAATTAAAAAGATACGCGAGCTGGGTTTAGACCGTCGTGAGACAGGTTGGTCTCCTATCTACTGCAGGCGTCGATTTTTGAGGAGAGTTGTTCCTAGTACGAGAGGACCGGAATGAACGAACCTCTGGTCTATCGGCTGTCACGCCAGTGGCACTGCCGAGTAGCTATGTTCGGAATGGATAACCGCTGAAAGCATCTAAGCGGGAAGCCAACTCCAAGATTAGAAATCATTAAGTCCCCTGAGAGATTATCAGGTTGATAGGCACTAGATGTAAGCACAGTAATGTGTTGAGTCGAGGTGTACTAATTGGACGTAGTTTCCTGTAGGGAACGTTGTACATCAAAACCTTAAAATTGCAGCATTTCGGTGTTGCGCTGGCAAAAGATTTTTGTCACTGGGCACAAGCCCCGTTCCAAAAATCTTTCTGGCGCGCCTAGAAATGCAGGCAATTTGTAAGATTTTGAACTGTGTAATTTGATGAGTGAAGTGTTACCTAATGCTCGGCTGAAAGGTCGAGTTCGAAGAGTCTCTTGAATATGTGAATTTTCAATCGCGTGAAATGGTAATTTCACGGGGGTATAGAGTGTCAGTAGTTTATTCAAGGGGTACCACTTGGATGGACAAAGAATACTGGTTCTCGCGAAGGGCCTGAGCTCGCTACGAGTGCGATCAAGCAAAGGCGGTGGGTTCAATTCCTGCTACCCCTACCATTTACGAGATGTTACTAATCAGAGTATAAGGACTCACGACAACATATCACCATTTCACGCGATTGAAGCAAGTTAAATAACGAATTAAATTCTTAAAGTTGGTGCTGAGGGATTGAAATTGTCTGGGAGACAATTTCAAGGGTACACAACTAAAAGTTTTTTAAAATCAAAATCGAGCCTTTCAAGTTGGTGCTTTGGGGGAAGGGGTACACCCGTTCTCATTCCGAACACGGCAGTAAAGTCTTCTACCACCGATGGTACTCCGCAAGGGGAAGAGTAGGTAGGCGCCAACTTGAAGAGCTTGATTTTTAAAAACTTTTAGACCGTTCGCCCTAAAGGACTAATGTTTGTGTTCAATCGCAAGCTCTTGAACAAACATTGAGCATTCCGAACACGGCAGTAAAGTCTTCTACCACCGATGGTACTCCGCAAGGGGAAGAGTAGGTAGGCGCCAACTTTAAGCATTTAATTCTCCTGAAAAGTCACCGCAAGGTGACTTTTTGTTTTGCTTTGGGTGATTTGCGAAAGGGGTCCCTCTTACAGCGGCTGTCCACTCGCTCGCTATTTTGTCTCGAAACTCACAAAATTGCTGGGCGAGTCTTGCGCTAGTCTCCCAGACTAGCTCACCCGTTCTCATTCCGAACACGGCACGGTCACTTTTTTACTTGCTCGTAAATGAAAATTGACTGCGGTCCACTTTCGTTTCTCTCGCTCGTTTGAAAGCCAAAGTCTTCTACCACCGATGGTACTCCGCAAGGGGAAGAGTAGGTAGGCGCCAACTTAGAGCTTTTAAATACTCCATATAAAAACCACTCATTTCGAGTGGTTTTTTACTTTGGGGTAAGGGGTAAGGGGTAAGGGAGTCTGGGAGATTTTCACCACAAGGGCACTTCTTATTTGATAAATCAAATAATGTCGCGCAAGACCTTTTGAAATATTTTAGGAACTAGTGAACCAAACTATCCAAAAGGTGCACATCTTCTGTAAGAAGCACCCGTACTGTCCAGCACTCGGTGCTGGACACTGTGTTTGCTATACTGGTATGCTGTTGATATGAGATCTTTGAAAATTATTGAGGATAATTATTACCACGTATACAATAGAGGAAATTTAAAGCAGACGCTTTTTTATGACCGTTCTGATTATGTTCGTTTTCTATTCCTTGCTATGCATATGCAGTCTCCCGTTTCCCTACCTCAAACAAATCGTTTTGTTAAAAATTACCTAAAGAAAGAGGACTTTTTGGTTAAAAATAAAGATCTAGATAATATTGTAAGTGAGAGGTTTGTCGAGATAATAAATTTTTGCATAATGCCAAACCACTTTCATTTAACAGTGAGGACTTTAAGTGATGATGGCTTGTCTAGGTATATGCATAAACTAAGCAACGCCTATTCCCAATATTTCAATAAGCGGTATGAGAAGTCAGGACATGTGTTTCAAGGTGCTTATAAAGTAAAGTTAGTGGAAAGTGATGAACAATTGACCTATCTGTCAGCGTATATACATCGCAATCCTAATGAACTGAGACGGTGGAAAAATAATACAATTTCTTATCCGTGGTCTAGTTACCAAGATTATCTCAGCAACAGATGGAAAAAATTGTTAGTAGGGGAGGTTATTACTAGCACTTTTGGGTCTTTTGAAGAATACCAGGAGTTTGTTGAAAATTCAGGCGCAAAAGAAGATTTTGAGATATAGAATGTGGTTTTTAACTATTACCAAACAATCTGTCCAGCACTCGGTGCTGGACAATAGGGGGTATTTATAAATTATTTGTTGAACAATAGAAGTTAAAACCTGGATGAATTTTGGTGACTCAATCTGGTACAATAATTACATGAGCTTTATTCGTCCGTGGGCAATTTGGCGACGTGTTCAATACCTAGTTGGGCTTTTTCTGTCACTTGGAGTAGTGGGTGTTTTGATATTTTTTACTAATTTCTACGTACCACCGAATTGTTTTGATCGGACAGCCAATGGTGATGAGACTGGGGTTGATTGTGGGGGAGGTTGTGTTCAGATTTGTCAGGCCGACGTAGTACCACCAAGAGTAGTCTGGACAGAAAGTTTTGAAATAACCAAAGGTCAATACAACGTCGTTGCTTATGTAGAGAATGCCAATAAAGAGGCTGGCGCTCCAGTTCTAAACTACACCTTCCAGTTATTTAGTAATGGAGAGATGGTAGGAGAAAGGGAGGGTCAAACCGTGCTTCCTCCCGACAGTATCTACCCAATCTTTGAGGGGAGAGTATTTGTCGATGGCGCAGAGCCGGTTACTGAAACTAAAGTTATATTAGAACAATCCGAACTCTGGCTACCGTCAACCGTCGGCCGAGACCAGTTCCGCTCAACTGATATCAACCTGATCAGTGCTGACAGTCGGCCTCAATTATATGTAGATATAGAGAACACCACCCTACTTCCAGCTGATAACATCGAAGTAGTGGCCACAGTCTTTAACGAAAAAGGCGACCCGGTCACTGCCTCACAGACCTTTATAGACAACATCGAACCGAGGTCAACTGAAGGAATTGTCTTTACCTGGCCGAATCCAATTGCTAAAACTATCAAGAATTGTGTCATACCAACTGATGTTACAGTTGCGATTGACTTATCTGGGAGTATGAATAACGATGGATCTAATCCTCCGCAACCAATCACCAAAGCCCTTGAAGCAGCCGGCACATTTATTGATAATTTACGGAATAATGATCAAGTTTCTGTTGTTACCTTTGATTCTAAAGCAAACTTAGTCACCGGCTTAACCAACCAGCATAATACAATAGCCGACACTACAAGAAAGTTAAAAATCGATCCAGGCGAAGAAACTGGCTTCACCAATACAGTAGATGCTCTTAAATTAGCTCAAGCAGAACTTGGATCCGACCGGCACAACGAGAATGCCAGGCGAGTATTAGTACTATTGACTGACGGACTACCGACAATTTCCGGAAATGCAGATGTAGTTAAAGAAGCCGAAGAATTATCCAAATCACTAAACGAAAGTGGAATTGAAATTTATTCCATCGGATTGGGGAATAATGTTGATCAACAGTTCATCAGAAATATCGCATCGTACACTGACAACGCCTACTTCGCTCCGACCGGGACTGAGTTAAGCCGTATCTATACCCAAATAACTTCTTCACTTTGCGAAGTGGGGCCAACCAAGATAGACATAATAGCTAAAACTAAGACTAATTTTGCGCCACTTCAATAGTATCGACAAGTTACGTAGGATTTTAATTAGCGTACAATAACGATATGGGACAGCTCCGGATATTATTTGGTGGTTTTGATGCAGTGCTTTTTTTTAGCATGCTTGGCCTGACGCTTATGGGTTTGGTCACTATGTACTCGCACGTGGGAGATAATTCTTTTTTTAATCGGCAGATTTTATGGATCGGCATAGCTTCAGTTGTGATGTTTTTGGCGATTATTCCTGATTACCGCTTTCTAAGAAGTGGTAATATGGCTTTTTATCTCTATGTGGCGACTGTCTCACTATTGATCTTGGTTTTATTTATTGGTGAAATTACCCTTGGTGCACAAAGCCGGTTCGACCTTGGCTTTTTTTCATTACAACCTTCTGACCCAGCCAAGTTAGTTTTGATTATAGTGCTCGCTAAGTATTTTGCTAAACGACACGAAATGATTGGCGACTTCAAGCACATTCTTGTCTCGGGCTTTTACGCCGTGTCGATTTTTGGGTTAGTTTTTATTCAACCCGATTTTGGTTCCGCTATAATTTTGTTTTTTGTCTGGTTGGGTATGGTCTTAGTGTCTGGTATCAAGGTTCGGCATTTACTATCGGTATTTTTGCTAGGCGTTGTTGCCCTTGGGTTGATGTGGCAATTTGCTTTTCAGGATTATCAGAAGGAAAGAATTATGACTTTCTTAGATCCTTTGTCAGACATTCAGGGTGCTGGCTACAACGCTTACCAGTCTACCGTCGCAATTGGGTCGGGTGAATTATTTGGAAAAGGGATTGGCTATGGTACTCAGTCCAAACTGCTTTTCCTTCCCGAGTATGAAACCGACTTCATTTTTGCAGCCTTTGCAGAAGAATGGGGACTAGTCGGGGTGGGGCTTATGTTCACTTTATTCTTTATTGTGGTGTGGAGACTTTTGAGACACGCTGTTGTTGGCGATACCAACTTCGAAAGATTATTTGCGTCCGGAGTTTGTATGCTTTTAGTAGCACACTTTTTTGTTCACATTGGAATGAATATTGGTTTGCTTCCCGTGACTGGTACGACCATTCCTTTTTTGAGTTATGGTGGTTCTCATTTAATGACAGAGTTTTTAGCGGTTGGTATGGTGATGGGTATGCGTCGCTACGCACCGGTACGTTATCAGGCTTCAGATCTACTAGAATCATAGACAGAGAATGTCTGTGAAGACATGTTGTCTATCGAGAAATCTTTTTGGATAGTTTCATGTAAACTTTGGCCCAAAGTTCGGCGCATACCCTCATCTCGGAAAAGCATTTCGACAGTGGTAGAAATCATCTTAGGAGTAGGTTCAATCAAGAAACCATTTTTCCCGGTTTCAATAATGTCGTGGTTGCCGGGTAGGTCACTAGCGATGGTCGGGAGGGAAGCTAGCCCAGCTTCTAGTAACACGTAGGGGAGACCCTCTTTTTTTGATACTAAAATGAAGGCATCAAAGGCTCTTAGATAACTGGATGCATTGTCAATAAAACCCAGTAAATGAACCCTATTTTGCAGGTTTTTTGATTGAATAAGTTTTTCCAGATTAGCCCTTTCTTCACCTTCGCCAATAATAATCAAGTGGATTTTTACGGGAAGGGTAGCCATGGCTTCAATCGCAGCAGACCAATTTTTATTAGGGTGGAGTTCACCAATCCCTCCGACCCAGAACCCTTTTGGTGGTATAGCTTCAGATAAACTTTTTCTTGCTTTAGGTTTGTCTAAAAAATCTATTGGAGCGATGCCGTTTTTCACTAAGAAAATCTTATCAGCAAGTCCTGGCATATTTTTAGCTCTTTCATAAGTTTCGATCGAAATCATGATGCTTTTATGAGCCAGTTTTATGGTCAGCCAGGTTCCGATGTAGATTAGGATTCTCTGCCAACGTGGTCGCCAGACTTCATCGATAGTGAGGCCGTGAGAAGTGAAGATGATATTTTTTGTTCCAGCCAAGCGTCCGGCCAAAGCTCCAATACCCCCGGCTTTGGAGCTGTTTACGTGGAGGATGTCTGGCTTTTGGTTTCTAATTATTTTCCAGACTTCAAAAAAGGCGAGCAGGTCACTTAGAAAAGACATGTCCCTCATGAAATTTTCTACTTTTACAACTGGTATACTTTTTTTATTTAATTTTTCTACCAAGACGCCTGTCCCGGCACCGGCTTTGCCGGTGCCACCACAAGCAACCGTCACAAAATACCCAGATTTTTTCGCAGCTTCCGCTAACTCGAGGACATATTTTTGCCCGCCTCCATAATTACTTTTGGTGACCAGATAGAGTATTTTTTGATTTATGGGCATGTGGCTATTGTAACAAAGTATCAGGCTTGATGGTTATTATGGTGGTTTCTACTAGAGGCAGAAGTGCCATAGGAGGGTCGGGCCACACCTGTCGACTCGTATCCTTCGTCGATTTCTGACTTTCGTCAGAACCGGAGCAAAAGCAAAACAGTTTGCTTGCTATTCCATGAAACTTAGGTAGGATTTAGGCACTATTATCTGATATGGGAGAACGTACTAGAGAATTATTTATATTAGTAGTTGGAGACATAATAGTTTTCAACCTATCACTTTGGCTGACTCTGCTGGTGCGATATTTTGAGTTGCCAAGCATGGATCGGTTAGCAACACACCTACCACCTTTTTTTGTATTCACTGGCGTTTGGCTTTTTATTTTTTTTATTCTCGGTCTTTACGACAAACATACAACTTTACTTAAGAAATTGTTGGTTAATCGTATCTTGTATGCCCAAGCTATAAATGTATTTGTCGCCGGTATACTTTTTTTTATCATTCCTTTTGGTATTACACCGAAAACAAATCTAATTTTGTATTTGGTTATCTCTACCGTACTCTTGAGCGTTTGGAGACTTCGCTTGATACCACTTCTTTCACCCAAGCAGCGACATAAGGCTGTTTTGATTGCAGACGGTAAAGAAGCCGTTGAGCTGGCAGACGAAATCAATAATAATGACCGTTACAATTATTACTTCAGTCGAATTATTGACGAGCAAACCCTCACCGGTACAGAAGATTTTGAGAGAAAGATTTTGGCCCTAATGGAACGCGATGGTATTGAACTAGTTGTTGTTGATCCTCGGGGAGAAGCAATCAAATCTTTTTTGCCTGTTTTGTTTAATTTATCTTTCTTACACTTTGCTTTCACCTTTTTAGATTTTAATCGCCTTTATGAAGACACTTTTGATCGAGTGCCAGTTTCTATGTTGCAGTATGAATGGTTTATTACTAATATTTCCCAATCAAAAACCGCTATTTATGACGTCATAAAAAGATCAATTGATATTTTTGGATCGCTGGCTTTGATAATACCTGCTTGCCTAATTTTTCCCTTTGTTGCCTTGGCAATTAAAATTGAAGATAGAGGTGCTCTTTTTTACACCACCACCAGGGTGGGGCAGTTCAATAAACTCATTACGATTTTTAAGTTTCGGACCAAAAATGGCGCTGATGCTGGTAAGGCTGCGCTTAGTAGCGAGTTGAAAGATACAAGAGTTGGTTTGTTTTTGCGCAAAACCAGAATAGACGAGTTGCCACAACTATATAATGTCTTAAGAGGAGACCTTTCGTTTATTGGACCTAGGCCAGAAATGCCCGCCTTGGCAGAAGTCTACGCTAAAGAAATTCCTTATTACAACACCAGACACTTTTTAAAGCCAGGTTTGTCTGGTTGGGCTCAGATTAATAATTACGACGTCCCACGAGGGGGAGTTGATGTAGAGCGGACGGTCGCCAAACTTTCATACGATTTGTTTTACCTAGAACGTCGTTCGTTATTGCTAGATCTGCAGATCGCCTTTAAAACAATTGCGACTATATTGATGCGAACTGGAACTTAATAAATGGAGTAGTGAGCGCAGAAAGTGTGCGACTATTCATAATTTATATAGGCTCTAGCATATTGCTAGAAAACAACACATAGTCGACTATATTTTCAGTAGACTATATGGAGTAATAAATGACTTAATTAGTAACCCAAATATACTAAGTTAAGTTATACTTAAATATTATGATAATAAAGAAATTTCTAATTACTGGAGGAGCCGGGTTCATTGGAACTAACCTCACCAATTTTTTGGTAGAGTGTGGTCAAGAGGTGGTGGTGGTAGACGACCTAAGTGCCGGAGACCAAATCAGATTACCTAAAGAAGTCATTTTTCACAAAATCGATGTGAGAGACCAGCATTTACTTGAAAAAGCAACCGAAGGAGTTGACGTAATTGTTCATTTAGCGGCTTTGCCAAAGGTACAATATTCAATAGATTGTCCGACAGAATCACATGATGTGAATGTGAACGGAACACTATCAGTACTCGAGGCAGCAAAAACCGCTGGAGTCAAAAGAGTAGTTTTTGCTGCCTCGAGCGCAGCCTACGGTGATCAAGAAACTTTACCATTATCGACTGATCTGCCAGTTGACCCCAAAAGTCCTTACGCCCTACAAAAATTTATGGGAGAAGGCTTAATGAAACTTTGGAGTAATTTATATAACGTAGAGACTGTTTCGCTCAGGTTCTTCAATGTTTATGGTCCATATTTTGATCCTAATGGACCCTACGCTTTAGTAATCGGACGATTTTTAAATTTGAAAGAAAGTGGCGAACCACTAACAATAACTGGAGACGGTGAACAGACTAGAGATTTTATCCACGTACATGATGTTGTTAATGCTATATTTAAATCTTCAGTCAATCCAAATGTCGGGCATGGTGAAGTGTTCAATATCGGTAGTGGTAAACAGACTAGTGTCAATAATCTTGCCAAAATGATTGGGGGAGAGATTGAGTACGTAGCGCCGAGACACGAACCTCGCCACACACTAGCTGATATTTCTAAAACAATTGAACAACTAGAGTGGGAACCAGAGATTTCACTTGAAGCAGGGATCGCCGAACTTTTATAAAACATAACTCTACCCAAAAAACTTTGTTATACTGCCGGAACCATGTTAGTTGACGGAAAAACTATTGCTGCAGGAGTGTTGAAACAAGTGGCCGAGGATGTTTCTTCAATTGGGCGCCCGCTTAGGCTTTCTATTATTACTTGTGCACCAAATTTCGAGACTCAAAAATACTTAGATATGAAGAAGAAGAAAGCTTCTTCGGTTGGAGTTGGTCTCAATATTATTGAATTACCAGCTGATATTTCAACTGAGGAAGTTCTGAATTGCATCAAACAAGTGATAGGAGACTCTGACGGAATAATTGTTCAGTTACCACTGCCTGTGCAAATCGATCGAGATAAAGTCTTGGCAGGAATTCCGTCTGGAAAAGACCCAGATGGATTTAAGTACGGCCAAATTAGCGATGCGTGTTTGTCGCCTGTAGTTGGGGCCATTGATGAAATAAGTAAGCTTCATAATATTGAGTGGCAAGGTAAGTCAGTTGTGGTTATGGGTGAGGGCAGATTGGTCGGGATGCCAGCCGCTCACTACGCACAAAAAAAGGGTGGAGTAGTAAAGGTTTTAACCAAAGAAACCTATTCAACAGATGTGTTAAAGTTAGCTGATATTATAATTACTGGTATCGGTCAGCCGCACTTTATTGAAGCTGACTCGGTCAAAGACGGGGTCATTATTTTTGATGCTGGGACTTCAGAAGATGGGGGGGTCTTGGTTGGAGATGTGGCTCCTCAAGTGGCGTCAAAAGCAAAGCTTTTGACGCCTGTTCCTGGCGGTATCGGTCCGATCACCATTGCTTATTTATTAAAGAATTTAGTGCTACTGGTCCGCCAGTAAAACTACAAATTTGTTTTAAACCTTACAAAATAATTATATTTTGGCTAGAATAGGCTAAAAGTATAAAACATAAACGTGTTGTGTGGAGTGTAATATAGGTTCCAGTATGGTATAAATGATGCCATAGTTTCACCTAAATCATATGTCTAAACTCGAGTCACAACAGTCCGACCAGTCTCAAGCTTTTTTACGTTGGTTTAGAGTTATCGTTGTAGTTGTTCTAATTGCTTGGTTAGGTAATTCGATTTACCAAAATAGTATATCTCCAGAGGCTACTAAGCCTTTCAAGCTCGGGCTAGATTTGGCCGGTGGTTCTCACTTAGTCTATGTGGCTGACACCAAGGGAGTGGATCAGTCTGAAATCCCAGAACTCATGAACGTTTTACGTGATGTTATTGAGCGTCGGGTCAATGTTTTTGGAGTATCAGAACCGATCGTCCAAGTAGAACATAGTAGTTTTGTAACTGACAATCCAACTGAGCGTCTGGTAGTAGAGCTTCCCGGCGTAACCGATGTTAGCGAAGCTGTGGCAGAGATTGGCCGTACTCCACTTCTAGAATTTAAATTGTTCAGTCAAGAACTGGCTGATCAACAATCAGCTCTAGAGAGCCTAAATTCATTGACCAAATCTTCCAGTTCATCAGAAGTAGTGATTGGTAATGTAAAAATAAATGGGGAAGAAGTTACTATCGGAGAAGATGAACTGCCTTTTGTAGACACTGGCTTAACCGGTCGTTATCTACAAACTGCCAATCTAGAATTTGCTGGGGCAAATAGTGGCCGACTTTCAAACGAACCTATGGTTACTGTAACCTTTACCCCAGAAGGAGCAGATTTGTTTGGCGAAATCACTAAGGCCCATGTAGGAGAACAATTGGGAATATTCCTCGACGGAGAATTACTTTCTTCTCCTGTTATTAATGAACCGATCACTGGTGGGACAGCCGTAATTTCTGGTAACTTTGATTTAGAAGAGGCTCGCTCACTGTACAAGAACTTAAGTTTTGGGGCGTTACCTTTACCGATCGAGCTACAAAGCACCCAAACAATCGGTGCATCACTTGGCTTTGAAGTACTAGACCACGGTATCAAAGCTGGATTCCTAGGTTTAAGTCTAGTGATGTTGTTTATGGTTTTGTGGTACCGACTGCCAGGGTTGATCGCAGGCGTTGCCCTACTCTCATATATAACTATCATGTTGTCGCTATTCCTGTTCATTCCGGTCACTTTAACCGCTGCTGGTCTCGCCGGGTTTATTCTTTCTCTCGGTATGGCAGTAGACGCCAACGTGCTAGTTTTTGAAAGAATGAAAGAAGAGTTCCGGTCTGGAGCAGGTAGTCGGAAGTCGGCCGAGGTAGGTTTTTCTCGAGCTTGGAGTGCTATCAGAGACGGTAACATAACCAGTCTTCTGTCCGCGATTATTTTATTCTGGTTTGGAACTTCAATGGTAAAAGGGTTTGCTCTAGTTTTTGGAATTGGAATCATCGCTTCAATGTTTTCAGCACTAGTAATAACTCGGACATTTTTGATTGCTTTGCCAGATGTAAACAAATCCAGCAATGGACTCATGTCTAAGTTGTTAGGAAGTGGACTTAATTTTAATCGCTCAAAACAAGAATAGTTTCACTTTTAATATGTTTGCAATCACTTACAGAAAAATACTTCTCATCATAGCTGCGGTTATTGCGGTGTCGAGTGTGTTTATTATTTCTACTCTAGGTTTAAAAGAGGGGATTGATTTCAGTGGAGGATCTTTAACAGAGGTGGCGTATGTAAATGCTCCTTCTAAAGAAGAAGTTGATAAAGTGGTAACTGAACAGATGACTGGTAATTTTTCTGTCCGTGAATCTGTCGATGAGGCAGGGCGAAATGCCTACTTGATCCGAACTCGTGATTTAACTGAAAGTGAAAGAGTAACTTTAGAAGAAAACGTTACTAAGTTAGGTGAAGGAGGTGAAGTAATTCGGTTTACATCCATCGGTCCAGTTATCGGACAAGAACTTAAAGATAAAGCCGGCTGGGCTATCTTCGGTGTAGTATCTATTATTGTTTTGTACGTCGCTTTTGCCTTTGCCGGCATCGGTACTCCTGTCAGTTCTTGGACTTACGGCGGGATAACAATTTTGGTTTTGATTCACGATGTGTTGGTACCAACCGCTACCATGAGTTTACTGGGCTACTTCCTCGGGCTTGAAGTTGATGTGCTGTTTGTGATGGCTCTCTTGGCTGTACTTGGTTACTCGGTTAACGACACTATCGTAGTTTTCGATCGCGTGCGAGAAAACCTAAAACAAAACCGTACTGAACACCGCAAGAAGCACACAGAAGCTGGGATGGTGAGAGAAGAGGTAACTTATACTCTCACTAAGCCATATGAAGAAATCGTTGGCTCAGCGGTACAAGAAACACTTGCTCGCTCTATTAATACTTCAGTTACCACTATGGTTACTTTGCTAGCCCTGTATTTCCTTGGTGGTGCAGTTACTCAAACCTTTGCTTTAGTACTGTTTGCTGGAGTTCTAGCTGGAACCTATTCTTCTATTTGTATTGCTAGTCCACTGGTGGTCACTTACGCAAAATGGAAAGCTACTAAAATGAAAGTATAATACTTTCTATGCTAATAGGTATCACAGGTACAGATGGGGCTGGAAAGGGTGCTGTTGTCTCATATTTGGTTGAACATGGTGGTTTTGTGCATTATTCTGCACGGTCAATTTGGGAGGAAGAATTTCGAAAAAGAGGGATGGATAATAATAGGGCTAACATGAGACTGGTGGCAAACGAACTGAGGGCCACCCACGGCAATGATTTTCTTGTTGTCTTTTTTTTGAAAAAAAAGTCTAAAGATGCAACCAAAAAGGCTATAATCGAGTCAATTCGTGCTACAGCTGAAGTAGATACACTAAAGGCAAACGGGGGTATTCTCTTGGCGGTAGATGCTGATAAGAAGGTTCGATACAAACGTATTAAAGGCAGGAGATCAGGTTCAGACCAAGTTTCTTTTGAAGAATTTATTGCTCAGGAAGCTCTTGAGATGAACGATCCGGACCCAAATGGTATGCAAAAAGCCAAAGTAATTAGTATGGCTGACTACACTATTTTGAATAATGGTACTATGGGTGAACTTAAGAAAGAAGTAGATAAATTTTTGCAAACTATAAATAATGATTAACACTATCGGAATAATTGGGTATGGAAACTTTGGGACTTTTGTCCACGAGCTAGGGCAGCGGTTTTTCCCTGGTTTGGAGTACCGCATCCACTCACGTCGGTGTGCACCAGACAACGAAAAATTTTTTGATTTAAAGACCGCCGCCCAATCTGACGTAGTTTTTCTTTGTGCTGGTATTCGTGAATATGAAGAAAGAATGAAAGCGGTTTTGGAGCACGCCCTCCCACACACTGTCTTCATCGACGTAGCAACGGTAAAGAAGCATACTAGTGATCTATGTCACAAATATTGTGATGGCCGGCGGTTTATTTCTACTCATCCTATGTTTGGCCCAACCAGCTACCAGAAGCACAAAGGCAATGTAGAAGGGTTCAGAATTGTTGTTACCGACTACACTCTCAAAAACGACGATTACCAAATGTTAAAAGATAAATTTTCTATCTTTGGATTCAATATTATAGAAATGACCGCTGATGAGCACGACAAAAACCTAGCTGAAACTCTTTTTGTTACACACTACATTGGGCAGTCAATCATGAAAGCCGGCTTCGATCGGACAGAACTAGACACACTTTCTTTTCAATTCCTGATGGACGCAGTTGAAAGTGTTAAAAACGACCAAAAACTTTTTGAAGACGTGTATAAATATAACCCGTACTGCAAAGAGGCGGCTGAGAAGTTTCACTCATCTCAACAAGAAGTTTTTAAGAATCTCAAATAAAACAGTTGTATTGGACCAGTTCATAGCTGTGAATCAATACCATATGTTATGATTGAATCAATTAGTTAATTTTTGTTATGCACTGGTTTTTGGATCCCGTTACGCAACACTACGCTGATTTTAACGGTAGAGCGACACGTCGGCAATATGGCATGTTTACTTTGATTAGTATTATTGTCGCGATTGTTATTTCTGTTGCTTCGGTAGGACAAGAATCAGTCGTGTGGGTATATCAGTTGGCTATTTTATTACCAAGTTTATCTATTGGTGTACGCCGTCTACACGACTTAGATTGTTCGGGCTTGTGGATGTTAATGATGTTTATTCCTCTTTTGAACTTAGCACTTTTCCTTGGTCTACTAATACGTAAGGGAGACATAAATTCTAACGAGTATGGAGAAAGTCCATACATGGAAGTGAAGCAGGAAGTCTCAGTGCCCCAACCACCGCATAAACAGCCAGACAATCAAACTTAAGTTTAAAAAATGTGAGCCCTATGGCTCACATTTAGTTTTCTTATCAACAAATTATTTTTTAAGAAATCTTGGTCCCGACAAATTCTTCGTCACGTAGGTAGCTAGCTAGAGCCTCTGGTTTGTCGCCATTAATTATCGCTACTTCGATATTTTTTTCATCCGCTTCTTTAGCGGCAATCGGGTCAAATGGGGAAGAGAGTCCTGGGTCCCACTCGCTTGGTATTAGAGCTCGAAAATCGGCCCAAGAAATATCTTCTATTATCTTAGCCTCAGGGTTGGTCCGAGGGTCTGCTGTGTAAACATAATCAATATTAGATAGATTGATTATTTTTTTAGCTCCCACTCGCTCGGCGATCTGGATGGCTCGTAAGTCAGTTGAGCAGCCGGGTCGGTAGCCTGAGGCGATCACAACTTTGGCTTCTTTTGGTACGTCTAGGATATCATCGGGATTGGTAATCATCTCTGGGTGAGCTACATCTCGGAAGATAGTCCGAAGTAGGTGGCCATTTAGCCTGGTTGCATGGATGCCCATCCAGTCAAGGTCGTCACTAGTTAGTTCTGTTACGTCAGCAGCTGCATCTTGGTAGCGACGGGCTGTCTTACCCCCGCCAGCAATAATAATAAAACGACGGCCATTAGCCGTCTCTCCATCTATAAAATTCTTCAACGTTCGCAGAAAGTCGGTATCAATCTGATCGGGAACAATCAATGAGCCTCCGACCGACATGACAATGGTTTCTTGTTTTTGCATATTGTTGTGCATTGTACTGCAATCAGACAGACCTGCAAATAGCTTTATTTCTAATAAGTTTAAATAGTTTTAAATCTTGTTGGGCGAACTTGTTTCAAGGAACTTTCGGGTGTTTTGAGTTAAATAAAGTTCCCCGCAAGAAAGGGCAAGTGTAAACATTTAGCTGTTGACAAATTTCTATATTGTGCTAGTTTACTCAAGTCTTTACTTAAGACGTGCCGGCCCGGGAGAGGGGACAAAAGATGAGCTTCGGCTCAATCAAAATGTCCCCAATCCACGATCTGTCTCGTCTTGAGACAAAGATCGTTATCTCGCTCTTGGGATACAAAAGCCGCTGCACGTCGCAGCAATACCAACTTTTTACCTCACTACGTGAGGATGGAGAAAAGCATGCGCATTTGCAAAATAGCCGGAACAATCGCAATCACACTCGCACTGTCCGCCTGGTTGTCACCGCCGGCATTCGCTGGTGGTGACAACCTGGTCATGGATAGTCTGGTGCTCAGTCCTAACCAGTCGCCAAATGACTGGTACGAGTCGCCATGCAAGAATGGAAATTGTGGTGGTCACCAACCGCCCGAGAATCCGCATCATCCCGACCGCCACCCGAGCTTGGGTGACACTATTGCCGGAGCAATGAAGCTGGAACTCGATGGCTCGGGTCGCAGCTGGGGGGATTTGACTTCCAGCCATGATACGCTCATCAATGCTTATACTCTCGACGAGAGTGTGAGCCAGATGGTTGGCGACTTCACGGTCACCAAAGACCAGGCTGAAGGTTGCCTGGGCTGTGGAGATAACGTCAAATCGTTATCGATGATGGGGTCTGAGACTCATGCCATCGGCATCGAGTCTCTGACAACCGATGCCCATCTCAAACCCGGAGAAACTTTCTGGGTGGATGGCAATACCGGTGTTTGGTCCGGTATAAAAGGTGGTGGCTTCGTCACCACTTTTGGCGGCAAAAAGGGAAGTGGGTCGCACTAACCTATCGCCAGGTAACCAAGGTCGTGTGACAGTTCAGGCCGTTGTGGTCAGACTGTCACATTAAGTTCATCGCTCTGCTTCGCGGCAGAGCCCATACAGCTCCGCTACCCGTCTTCATCAAGGGTACGCGGAGTTTTTTATATTCATCTTCATAACATGACGGGGTTGATTTTTTTACAAAAGTATGATATAAATCCTTTTATGGACTATACCTTGACACTTTATAAAAAGTGTACTGGTAAGGGGTTCTTGGAATTTTGATAGTTAAATACGAGAGGTAAGTAAACATGAAAAAAGCAAGCGCGAAAGCGCAGAAGTTGTTTTTGGCAACAGCTGTGGCGTTGTTGTTGTCGGTCTCTGCTTCGGCCGAGACGGGTGACGATAATGCTCCAAAAGGAGATGAGTTTCGACCTTATAAAAAGGTCGGAGTTTGCCCATACAAAGGGACCTCCGAGGGAGCTTATCCGCTGATCATGGCGGAAAGAGAAAAAATCCGCCTGCCAAACCTATCTTTTGCAGAATGGATGATAGGGGTTTACAGCAAAATAGCGGGTCAGTGTACTCGTCACTTTGTTCAGGAGGGTGAGAGGATAACAACCACTCAGTCTTGCCCAGGGCAACCGCACAAAGCGGCCAACCTTTACATCGATTTCGGTACTGACATTCTTCCTGATGACCCAGCGCGGGCAAGTTGGTCTTGCCCGACTGGAAACAAGGATGGATTGGCGGTACTGTTCCTGGATACATGTAGCAACTGGTCGGTTCATACACCGGTATTACCAGTACCGAAAGAACCTCCGCTGCCTGTGCTAGTTCTAGACGAACCACCCGAGGATACTCAGGTGACTTCGTCAGAAGAGATGTTAAAAAATAAGCCGTTGCGTATTGCCGGGGTTCCCGGTTGTTGTAATTGTGACGGACAGTCAAAGCTCGGATTAACGATCGGCGGCAACGCCGATGATTATATTCTTGGGAAAGGAAAGAGTAATTCCTGGACCATACCAACCAACGTCAAACTCAACTAGCTAGGGGTGAAAACCATGAAAACTTCAATATCGCGGCTTCTGGCCGTGCTCATCTGCACCTGCGCCATCTTGGCGGGGTGTTCAATAACCTCTCCTTCAACTCCGGCAAGACAGGTCAAATTGACCGAAGCGGACTTCGAGGAGTTCAACGCCAAGAAAGCAGCTGATCAAGCGACGGCAAAGGAAGAACATATCAAGAAAGTTTTGGCAGTGAATACCTGGAACTATATGGTCTATCTCACCGGAGAGGCGGTTTGCTGGACCAACCAAACCTGCGCCAAATGGAATCCAGCGATTCAGTCAGTTGCAGTATGGTGGGAACACGACGGTGGCCTTATGGGCTTCAATAGTAACGCTGTTGTCATCAGGCCAACTGATAAGGTTGGTATGGTGATTGGAGAAAGAGCCTATGTGGGCCAGTCTCAGGATCAAGCTGGCGATGCTCGCTTTTTGATCGACCAGTTCACCAGACTGATCGCTCCGATTGGTAACGGTTACCTGTCGCGGTGTAAAAACTGCGGTGGTGGACAAGGGACTTCGGTTTTTTCTCATATCGTGACAAACGTCGCGACTGAATCCACAATCGAAGCGAACTCGGTTCCGCACTAGAGTCGCCGGAGGTGAACCGACGACAGCTATGCTGTCGTCGGTAAACCACTTAAACCCACATCAGATTAGGAGAGTACAATGAAAATGAAAAGTATCACATGTACACTGGTGGCAGTTCTGTTGCTTTTGACAACTGTCAATTCCCAAGCTGGCAACCCCGCGGGTGAACCCACTTGGAATGATCCAGCGGAAGTGTTTGCCTACATGGAGACAAAGGAAGGGTTTATTGACAGTGATGGCAATTTGACCTTTTACGGAATCAGTCATATGGTCGTCGCTCTGGCAAAGGACAACGGATATTTAAGTCAGACAGCGTCGGTTGAAGAAGTGGAAAAGTATATGCTACAGTTTGTCGAAACCCAATTTATGGGAGAGACACCGACTTTGCTCGATGAAAACGGTGAACTCCGACTGACTATAACTAAAGAGGAGTTTATCGCGACCAAATGGCTTCTTCCGGTACCGATTGCACCAGCGGAGAATACGTCGCCGGCGCTGGCAGTATCTTCCGAAGTCGCGGCTGACAAGGCCAAAGCAGTCGGGGGCGCTGTTGAACAGCTTAATTCAGCGGATCGCGGTATTACCAGTATCCGCGAAGCAGCGGAAGCAGCGGGCGACGATCCTGTCGCAAGGGCAACACTGGCTGGTGAGCTCGACCAGTTGGAAGGCTTTATAAAAGGAGTCGACGCCACTGGTGATGCCTCGGTTGCTGCTGCGCAGGCAACACTGCTCAGCACAGCAGGGTTTATGAAGTTAATAATCCTCGAGCAATCCCAGGATTTGGCGTCCGTCAAGGCAGCAATTGCCGGGAACAACGCCAAGCTGGCCGAGCAACTCGGTCAGCTGAAAAACTTCCAGGCTCAGCTTCAAGCGCAAGGCGAGAAGTGGGCGGAGCTCCAGACTAAGGTAGACAATGGTTTCGAGAAGTATGACACAACCATTGCTGCCCTTGAGGCGGCACCCAAATTCTCTCCTGAAGTGCGTCAAGCCTTTAAGGATGAGATTTTGCTTGAGGTGCAGTCGATTTTGGCTGAAGCCGAGAGTGCTCGTTTGGCCGAAAAGTTGGCAGAGACGCAACAGCGTCAAAGCCAAGTCGCGGCTGCACGGCAAGCTTTGCAAAAGCTCGATCAACCTCAACCTCAGGCCGAAGTGGTGCAAACCTCGTCGGCGGAGTCTTATGGTTGGATCTGGGAAGAGGTGAATGTGACATATCTCATAGGCGGCATTCTCATTCTCATTGCATGTTGGGTAGCATGGAAGCTTAACCGTTTCATGCGCCGACGATCAAACGTATTGGATGATGTAGATCGTCAGTCCGAAACAATTGGTTCAGAGCAGGCAATGTTGCCCGCCTAGCGCACAATAGGTCGCCGAGCAATTCGACCGCCACAATTTTCCTCTCGTATTTAGTTTGTTCTTAAGATCTTGAGAGGATATGATGGCCCGTTATTTTTATACAGCGGGCTTTTCTTTTGCCCGATAAGATTTAGTGATTAAATATATTATGTGCCCTTAATTTTTCGGGCCCAAACGGGATTTTAGACAGCAGAAGATGTGCTTATGACGACGATAATGTCGTTTTAGTGTTCTGTAAGAAATAATATCCAGTTAGGGTACTTGCACTTTTTTTGCTTATCTGTATAATAGCGCCACTGTTCATCGGATGTTGAAAAGTGCCAGTTTTGCGCGACCTAAAATTCAAGGAGTGAAAACGACTATGAATTTGGAAGTACTCTTGTGGCGCTTTATGTGCGGGTAAGTTCCGACGTAAATATTCGAGAGGGAACAGAGTAAATTGACAGTTCTTACAAACAAATTTTTCTTCGGAAGATTTTTTATTTTAAGGAAAAATTTGTTTGTAAGGGTTGGGTGATTAAGTTTGCCCAATTTCATAACTCTCTTTCACATTCCCATAATGTGATTGAGAAGTATGTTTTAAATAATCATTTTAATGATTATGATGAACATGCATCACAGCAATAATACATATTCTTTCCACAAGAATATGTAAGCAACCAAGACAAAAGATCGATCCGCGAGGTCATACATTCTTTTGTCTTATCCTTATAGGAAAATTGTTTTTGAACGCGCGGCACATGAAGTACATGCGCGCATTATGTTCAAAGACGCAGATTCAAAATACTACGGTATTTGAAACCTGTCTTAAATTAGAGTTTGATCCTAGCTCAGGATGAATGCTGGCGGCGTGGATGAGGCATGCAAGTCGAATGAATTTATATTCATGGCAGACGAGGTAGGAACACGTAGGTACGTACCCTAAAGTCAGGGATAATCCGTCGAAAGACGGGATAATACTTGATGGTCCCTTCGGGGTAAAGATTTATCGCTTTAGGAACGGCCTGCGGGCTATCAGCTTGTTGGTAAGGTAACGGCTTACCAAGGCTACGACGGCTAGGGGAGGTGAGAGCCTGACCCCCACCGATGGAACTGCGACACGGTCCATACTCCTACGGGAGGCTGCAGTCGAGAATCTTCCGCAATGGACGAAAGTCTGACGGAGCGACGCCGCGTGGTGGATGAAGCCCTTAGGGGCGTAAACACCTTTTATGAAGGAGGAATTTTATTGACGTTACTTCATGAATAAGGGGCTCCCAACTCTGTGCCAGCAGGAGCGGTAATACAGAGGCCCCAAGCATTATCCGGATTCACTGGGCGTAAAGGGTGCGTAGGCGGTGTTATTAGTCGGGTGTTAAATCCTGGGGCTCAACCTCAGAATCGCATTCGAAACGGTAATACTAGAAGAAGTCAGAGGTAAACAGAACTCTCGGTGTAGGGGTGAAATCCGTTGATATCGAGGGGAATACCAAATGCGAAGGCAGTTTACTGGGACTTTCTTGACGCTGAGGCACGAAAGCGTGGGTAGCGAATCGGATTAGATACCCGAGTAGTCCACGCCCTAAACGTTGTCTGTTGGTTTTGGGGGGAATCGACCCCCTCCGAGACGAAGCTAACGCGTTAAACAGACCGCCTGGGTAGTACGAGCGCAAGCTTAAAACTCAAAGGAATAGACGGGGGCTCGCACAAGCGGTGGATCATGAGGCTTAATTCGTCGATAAGCGAAAAACCTTACCAAGGCTAGAAATTATACTGCATACTTAGGGAAACTTAAGTAGCCTTCGAGGGTGTATAACAGGTGATGCATGGCCGTCGTCAGTTCGTGCTTTGAAGTGTTCCCTTAAGTGGGGAAACGAACGCAACCCTCGTTGCCTGTTACAAGTGTCAGGCGAGACTGCTCCCTCACGGGAGAGGAAGGTGAGGATGACGCCAGGTCAGCATGTCCCTTGATGCCTTGGGCTGCACTCGTGATACAATGGGAAGTACAAAGGGACGCAATATAGCAATATGGAGCAAATCCTGATAAAACTTTCCCCAGTTCGGATTGTGGGCTGCAACTCGCCCACATGAAGTTGGAATCGCTAGTAATCGTGAATCAGCACGTCACGGTGAATACGTTCCCGAGCCTTGTACTCACCGCCCGTCAAGTCAGGGGAGTCGGAAGTGCCCGAAGGTCGTCCTTGCGGCGAACTACGGTAAATTCGATAACAAGGACTAAGTCGTAACAAGGCACGGCTAGCGGAAGCTGGTCGTGGATTAATTCCAATTGGATACGTTGTCGTGTTTTGGTAACAAAGCACAATGATAACTAATTGGTCGGTGTTATGTGCCTCAATTGAGCACATAACGAGAAATGATACTCAATTCTCTGAAATGGTATTAGACTCTTGGGAAAGACCAAGCCTAAAGGATAAGACAAAAGAGTACGTGACACTCCAAGTCTGCTGTGAGTTATGATTATGAATAAACCCTTACGAACAGAAGTAGAGTTTTAATAAACAAAAGACGGTGGCCCAAAGGCCACCGTCTTTTGTTTATTAAGTCTAAGCCCTGCCCGGATTACAAGCTGGGTTGGTCGGGTCATTACAAGGGTTGTCTATTGGAGGAATCCAATCAGGCTCTTGATTTTCTGGACATAAACCATCTGGACACACGTAGTCAGATGGTGGTTGATCTACTCCACCAAAACCTAAGCTACTGACTAATAAATTAATTATTCCCCAAAAGGTAATGATTAATATAAAGGCTGAAATACTATAGATGGCTAAAGTTTTAGCCTTTGTCTGATCTTCTTCGTTGTCACCACCATATATAAAGAATCTAAAGGCATTGATTACGAAGAAAAGAAAGGCTATTCCAAGTAAAAAGGGGATGACTATGTTACTTAGAAATTGTATGAAGTTAGTGAAAAAAGTCTGAAGTGATTCAGCATGAGTTATTACTGGTAACAGAAGAAGCGAGGCTAGAGCAGTGGTTTTTTTCATATAAATATTATACCGCAGGTCGAAGTCAGTATGGATGAATTTAACAGTTTGACTTTTGTAAAAAAACGTATATAATGCTGTCTCGCGTCATCCGGCGTGGTTTTCATTTGTAACAATTTCTAACAAAGAGGTTAGGGGACAATGAGTTTGTTGAAAAAAATATTGTTACCATTAGGTGTACTAGCTTTCGCTTCATGGTCTATGTTTCATGTCGTAGGCCCTTCCGCAGCTGAAGTCACCGTTAATCTACCAGTAGAGAGGTACGATCCTCTGACTGGTGAGTGCGTTGCCTTCGAGCAAGAGGAAGTCTTGGTGCGGTGTGAAAATGCACCAGAGAAGTACCGGAGAGAAACAACTTTCCCAAGAGCAACTTTTGAGGATTTGCTCACGATCCACAATATGTAGTTGTTAGCGGCGACACTAAACCGGCAAGGTTCCAAACCCTGTCGGTTTTCATTTTTACCCTTTCAAATATTGTTAAAATCTGCTATAGTTTTGGCCACGTTGTTAGAAAACATCGTCCGCGCTTAGCTCAGTTGGTAGAGCATTCGACTGATACTCGAAAGGTCCTAGGTTCGAACCCTAGAGCGCGGACGATGTTTTTTACTTGTACGCGCGAGCTGAAAAATACGTATAGTATTTTTCCCGGTCGCGGAGCGAATTGCCGATGTTTACGAGGCAATAGGGTTGGTAGAGCATTCGACTGATACTCGAAAGGTCCTAGGTTCGAACCCTAGAGCGCGGACGATGTTTTTTACTTGTACGCGCGAGCTGAAAAATACGTATAGTATTTTTCCCGGTCGCGGAGCGAATTGCCGATGTTTACGAGGCAATAGGGTTGGTAGAGCATTCGACTGATACTCGAAAGGTCCTAGGTTCGAACCCTAGAGCGCGGACAGACAGCGGGACTTTTGTGTCCACGCGAGCTGAGCCTGCATACAGAAAATATATTCGTGAACTCATTATTTTCCAGCAAAATTCTTACATACTTCGATATAGTTGCTTCGCTCGTTATTTAATTTAAAAGATCCTAGGCTAAACTTTCTGGGAGTAAGTTTTAGGAGGTTGCCAGCTATTTTGATTTTACAAAATAGCAACAACCTGAACTGAACTCGTAGAGTTCGAACCCTGGAGCGCGAATAGCTTTAAAACCGCTGGACCCAAGTAGTCTGGCGGTTTTTAATTATGCGTCAAAATCTTCTATGTCTTCAATGGAGTGTCAACTTTATCCTGTAGTCGTTGGGTTTGTTCTTGTAAGTCAGCAACTACTGACTTCAGGTCGGTAGTGATTTTATAGACAAAAAAAGCGAAGCATGCTGTAAGTATCCAGGCTACGTACGGGAATATTTTGTATGCTTCCAACGATTTATCATTCCCATTAGTTTTCATAACAGAATAATAGCACTAATTTATTGAGGAAGTCCGAATATGTTGTTAGTTTGGTTACTGACCCTCACGAAGGTGGTGCATTTAGAAAGTTGTTTTAACGTTTCCGCTCCTGCGTATGTACACGCCGAACGAACACCACCCAGAATTTCCTCTAGGGTTTTAGACACATCTCCTTTGAACGGAATAAGCACTTCTTTTCCTTCCGATGCTCTATATTCAGCTTTTCCTCCAGAGTGTTTTTGCATCGCTTTTTGAGAACTGGAGCCATAATATTCGCAATATTGTAGTCCATCTTTTTCAATTAGCTCAAGCTCTGATTCAGTGTGTCCAGCTAACATTCCTCCCAACATAACAAAATCAGCACCAGCTCCGAAAGCTTTGGCAATATCACCAGGATTGGTACATCCGCCGTCTGCACAAACCATACCATTGAGTCCGTGAGCTGCATCTGCACATTCAATTACAGCAGAGAGTTGTGGATATCCGACTCCAGCTTTGGCTCTAGTTGTGCAAACAGAGCCTGGTCCAATACCTATTTTTATAATATCTGCACCAGAAAGAATGAGTTGCTCGGTCATTTCACCAGTTACTACGTTTCCGGCCATGATAATACTGTCCGGACACATCTCTCTCACTCGACTGACAACTGAAACAAATCTTTCAGTGTATCCATTTGCTACGTCTAGACAGATAAATCTTATAGGTTTATTTTTTTGTAGAGCTTCTAATTTTTCCAAATCTTCTTCTTTTATTCCACTGGTGAGAAAAGTAAACTCATCTATAATTTCCGAGTATCTCTCTGATTCATAGTGCTTATGTAAAGCGACCATCATTTTTTGCTTTGATAGAGATTTCATCATTGATATGGTACCGATTCCGTCCATGTTTGAGGCAATGATAGGAATTCCTTTCCAGTTTTTATCTCCATGTCTAAACTTAAATTCGCGTTCAAGATTTACTTCTTTTCGGCTGGATAGAGCACTTCTTTTAGGTCGAATGAGCACATCACTATAGTCTAGCTTCAAATCTTCCTCGATTCTCATATATAACAATGATTATGAATAGATCTTAAACCTATAGTACTCCAGTATAATAAATCAGACAAAGGTCCTTCATCTATGGCTTTTTATAGGTATTTTTACTAGTATGGTGGTATGAATTTTAAAGAATATTTTTACGGAAAGAAAATAACTGTAATGAGAATTGGCCTACTTGGTAGAGGTGTCGGCGACGCAAAATTTTTAGCTGATGCAGGAGCTGAAGTACACGTGGTTGATGATGCCTCAGAAGAAGTAATGCAACCATCCGTCGATGCATTGGCAGACTATCCAAATGTCAGATTTTCTTTTGGTCCATATCAAAAGGAACACTTCACTGAATGTGACTTTGTCTTGGTGGGTGCTGGAGCTCCGATGGATTTGGAAGTCTTTGAGCACGCCCGCAAAGCGGGCGTGCCACTCAAACAATCGGCAGCTTGGTTTGCCGAAATTTCTAAAGTACCGATTATTGGAGTGACTGGTACTAGGGGGAAGTCTACTGTCACACACATGATTCATCATGTTTTGACTGAAGTAACTGGTGAAAAAGTCCTTCTCGGCGGGAATGTCCGTGGTGTTTCCAATCTACAACTTTTAGATGAAGTAAATGAAGATTCACTCTGTGTTATGGAGTTAGACTCTTGGCAGTTACAAGGCTGGGGATGGTCAAAGATGAGTCCACAAGTTGCTGTATTTACCAACTTTATGGAAGATCACCTCAACTACTATCAAGCTGGAGGTAGAACTAAAGAAGAAGCTTTGAAATTATATTTTGCCGACAAAGCCAATATATTTGAATACCAAGAAGAAAGCGGAGTCCTCGTCACCACTCCAGAAGTTTTTGAACTAGCTAAACAATTGCCTAGGGTAACCCTAGGTCAAGAGGTCAAGTTGGTAGATGAGTCAGTTATCCCCGAAGACGCGCTATTGGCCATGCCTGGAGCACATAATCGACTAAACGCCGCCATTGCTTGCGAAGCCTTGAAGGCAGTTAGTTTAGATGAAGAGTCTATTTTCGCTGGATTGGCTAGTTTTCCAGGCGTACCTGGTCGGCTCGAATACCTAGGAGAAAAAAATGGGGTAAAGATTTATAATGATAATAATTCTACAATTCCTGAAGCAACGGTAAAAGGTTTGCAAGCTGTGGGAAATATTAATGATAAGAATGTAATTCTAATTGCCGGTGGCGCATACAAAAATATTGACCCATCTCCTTTGGCCGAAGAGACAAAGAAGTTCTGTAAGAAGATTGTTTTATTAAAGGGCACGGGTACAGATGTTCTAAAAGAAATGGTTGAGTCTGAGGTGGTGGGGAGTTTGTCTGATGCTGTTTCGGCCGGGTTGGCCTCCGGCCAACCCGGAGACGTCCTCCTCTTTAGCCCAGGTTTCGCCTCATTTGGAATGTTCAAAAATGAATATGAGAGAAACGACGAGTTTGTTAGATGTATAAATGAAATTGATATCAAAGAATAAAAAAGGCGCGGTCTCTGGACCGCGCCTTTTGTAATCTGGATTTCAGATTAATTAATGAAGAACAAAAACTACCACATTACGAGATACAGTATCGTCTCGATAGTTGGTTAGCCAAGGTTCTTCCTTGGTGCACAAGCCATCGGTTTCAATTTTGTATTCTTTTACCCCGAGTTCCAGAAGTTGATAAATGATGATGCGTTGTATATCAAGCGCTCCAGTTTCACGGTCAGTGAATGCAAGCTCACCAAACTGATCAAAGGGTTCAATCAGATGCTTCGCTTCTGGTCTATCGTGAAGAAAATGTTTGCTACAAACGCCTCCAGTTATGTAAGCTTCTACCTCAGGGTTTTTTACACCAAATACCAATTGTTGGTAAGCTTTAGTGACCATATTTATGATTGGTTCACCTATTTTATTCCTTGGTGTTAAGGCTGGCCTACCGACATGACTTACAGATAGACTGTGGGTCGTACGTTCGTATAGTGAAAGCAGGTTGCAACCGGCAGTTTGAACGACAACCGACGAACGAGATTCAGTCAGGGTCGTACCGTCAGCAAACAAATCGAAGTCATTACTGAACCAATTACCAAATTTTGGTGCTGACATTTCCGTAAAACCACGATGGGTTTCATTACTAGCTGCTTTCAGTAAGCAAATCTTATTTTTATTTGCTCCATGTTTAACTGGTATAGACCTGACTCTTTCTTTGCTAGGTCCATATAGAGCTACAGTGTATTCGGGTTTCTGAAGAACATATGATTTCGTCATTCTATTTACTCCTGTAAAGATGTGCTGAGGCTGATATTATGATAATCTTAGTATATGTCAACCCCTAAAATAGATAAGATATCCCGCATACATTTCATCGGGATAGGCGGAATCGGAATGTCAGCACTCGCTCGGCATTTTTTAACTGAAAAGAAAAAAGTCAGTGGATCGGATCGAACTCTCAGCCTGATTACCAAAGAACTCGCTAAAGAAGGAGTACAAATTTTTGCCGAGCAAGTAGCTGAGAATATAACAAAGGACATTGAGCTGGTGATTTACACTGAAGCGGTTAACAAAACAACTGAAGGATACCGGGAACTAAAAAAAGCTAAGGAACTAAAAATACCCACCGTTAATCTTTTTGAAGCTGAAGGCTTAGCCTTCAATCCCTACTACCTGATTGCTATCACTGGTACTCACGGCAAGACCACCACTACTGCCATGCTGACCGATATTTTTGAAGCTCTAGATAAAGATCCGACGGCTATCATTGGCTCGCTCCGAGCTAAGACCAAGAGCAATTATCGAGCTGGGAAGAGTAAGTATGCGATTGTAGAAGCTTGTGAATACAAACGAGATTTCTTGCACCTCAAGCCAGACATCTTGGTGATTACCAATGTTGAGTACGAGCACGTCGACTACTACAAAGACTTGGCTGATGTGCAGTCTGCTTTTAGACAATTGGCTGAACAAGTAAATGAAGGTGGGGTAGTAATTGCCAATACCTCCGATGCTAACGTAGCACCGATATTAAAAGACTTGTCGGTGCCGGTGGTTAATTATTTAGATATTTTAGATCTAGACCTGGAGCTCAAGCAACCAGGCTTCCATAACCGGCTGAACGCAGCTGCGGCAAGCGCAGTCGCTCGGCATGAGAAATTAGATTTAGAAAAAGCCAAAGCTGCCTTAATGAACTTTACCGGTACTTGGCGCCGGTTTGAATACAAAGGTGAATTAAACGGTGCTCCAGTCTACGACGACTACGGACATCACCCGACCGAGATCCGCGCTACTATTAGTGCTGCTCGCGAACTCTATCCAGATAAAAAGTTGACCATTGTCTTTCAGCCACACACCTACACCCGCACCAAGCAACTGTTTGACGAATTTGCCAAAGCGGTTGGCTTAGCCGATGCTGTATTGTTTTTACCTATCTACTCGGCGCGCGAGGAGAATGTAAGTGGAGTGACAAGTAGGGAACTATCGGTGAAGTCTCTAGAGTTTACTTCCAATTCATCCTATGCCGATAGCTTTGAGTCAGCCGAAAAACTCCTTAGACAGAAAATCTCAGATGAAGATGTGGTAGTAGTGATGGGAGCAGGGGATGTGACTGAGTTGGCGGGGAGTTTGGTGAAGTAGAAATTTTTAAATGAAAATGCCGGCGCTTCGCGCCGGCCAATAAAACAGAAATAATAAGAAAGGGCGTCCAACACGATGTTTTGTGTGGACGCCCTTGGGCGTTCCGTAGAACAGTATCAGCTCATCGCTGCCATTTTGCGTTCTGCTCGACGTTGACTCAATTCTTCAAGCCAATCAAGCATCTTTTGCTGTGGCTTGCAGAGCCAGAGCAAGAGTATACGCACTGGCTTGACCAGCAGTAGTAGGCGGAGGATGATCATAGGCAGAAATCCACCGACTATGTACACGTAGTAGGCAAAACCAGTGTTGTGACCCATGATGTGCCATTCCACCGGATTGTAGCCATAGTAGTTCTGGTACCAACCACGAGTTGTGAAGTAGGCCAGGAAACTGAAGACAAAGAACATGACCCAGCCCTCATGCTTCTCAAGCCAGTCCATTGCCATAGTATCTTCTGCTTTTTTAACTACGAGGTAAATAATCACGCCTTCGATCAGCAGAATCGCCCACAATATCGTCATCGCGACGGTAATATTGGCCGCCATGACCCAGTAGCTCCAACCCTGGCTAGTCATCCATTCGACTCGAGCGAGAACCGCGAACAGTTCATCAATCGAGATGCCGGTGTAGGCACCAAAGAAAGCGGCGACACTGACAATGCCGAGTAAGAGAAGTTTGAGTACTTGGCTCTCCACATCACCCTCTTCTGCGCCGGCACTACCGTTGACGATGAAACCTAATACCAGGTAGGAGACGACAGAAAGAATTCCAACAAAGGTAGTGGCCCCAAGCAGTATTCCGGCAGCACGAAGTCCTAATCCGATGACGCCGTATATTTCGTGGGACAAGGCAATCATACCGGTTAGGAGCACGATCTCACGAATTCCGAATTGGATATTACGCTTACCCGCCATTATCATGAGAAGAGGGATTGCACCCAATTGCCAAAAGAAAGCATCAGGGGTAACCATTCCAGTTGAAATAATTGCTCCGGTGATGAATTGCCAGCCAGATAGTATCTGCTGGCACTATCAATATCAACCATTCAAACATGTAACACCTCCAGGTGTAGTATGTAGTTAGTTTTAGATGTACAGAACATTAGGTTCAGAACTGTTTTCGGAACAACAATAACACGAAACCTCCTTATAGTCAATGAATTATGGCACATAATTCATGCAGTAATTAAGTATCATTTTGTAACTTTTTTATAAAATTTGAGTTATAATGTACGTACACAATTAAATACCAGTATCCAGAGAACGGAATAGGGAATTGACCCGATGGTCAGCCGGAGAGTTTTTCTCAAGAGAAACTCTCCGGCTGACCGAAACTCCGTCCGCAACCATTTTTCAGATTTTTTGAGAAAACGGTGCGACCTTCAACTCACGAAAGTGAGGTAGATGCGTAACTCCTCTGGTGCGTCATGTTATGACGCATTTTGTGTTTTATAAAATTAAGAAATAAAACAATGTTAAAGACAGCCGAATGTGTATCACCAGGACACCCAGACAAAATGTGTGATCGAATATCCGACGCCGTATTAGATGCCTACTTAGAACAAGACCCAAAGAGTCGAGTAGCAGTGGAGACTGTTGGTTCGCACGGTAAGATACTTGTCACTGGTGAAGTCACCACTCTCGCTAAAGATGTAGATGTGCTTGGAATTGTAAAAGCAATTGCGCCAGATGTAGAGGATGTAACAATTCATATTGTTGAGCAGAGTAGAGAAATTGCCCAAGGTGTAGATACTGGTGGAGCAGGTGACCAAGGAATCATGACTGGCTATGCTACCAGAGAAACCGATACCTTCATGCCAAAAGAATACGAACTAGCTCGAGGTCTCTGCCAAGCGGTGTACGAAAAATACCCATACGATGGTAAGACTCAGGTGACGGTAGACGAAGATGGAACTATTCACTCAGTAGTTTGTAGTTTCCAAAACGCACCGACTGCGGAATTGCTACCATTAGTAGAAAGTATTATTTCTGGCGCTGGAGCGTACCACGTAAATCCAGCTGGAGACTGGAATCAAGGAGGCTTCGATGCCGACGCGGGTCTCACTGGCAGAAAGATAATTATCGATAACTACGGTCCTGAGATTGCAGTTGGTGGGGGAGCTTTTTCTGGAAAAGACCCAAGTAAGGTGGACAGAAGTGCAGCCTACATGGCGAGAAGAATCGCTGTAGATTACTTAGAAAAATACCCAGAGGCACAAAAGGTATTGGTAAAACTAGCCTACGCCATAGGTCACCCAGAAGCGCTAATGGCGGTTGCGATAGTCGATGGCGTGCCAGAAGATGTGGAAGGTTACGACCTAACTCCAAATGGCATAAAGTCATTCCTCCAACTTGAAGCTCCGATCTACAAAGACACTGCTGCTTGGGGACACTTTGGTAGGGGATTTAACTGGAAGTAATATTGTAAATTTTCGGCAGATAACACAACCTGACCTAGGGTTACCCTAGGTCAGGTTGTGTTAGTATACAAAAATGGCAACCAGGAGTATAAGTTTTTCAACTGGCGAGTTTTATCATATTTATAATAGAGGTACCGACAGAAGAATTATCTTTACTGATACTGCAGATTATAAAAGATTTATTGATCTTTTATATCTTTGTAATTCATCAGTATCAGTAAACTATCGTAATATTTCTAGGTCGGGTAAAAATATATTTGAATTTAATAGGAAGGAACAACTTGTCTCTATCGGCGCATACTGTCTTATGCCTAATCATTTTCATATTATAGCCACACCACATACTGATGATGGTCTAGGTATTTTTATGAATAAATTATGTACAAGTTACTCAATGTATTTTAATAAAAGAAACGAGCGTACCGGCACCTTGTTCCAAGGAAATTATAAAGCTAAACACGCCGGAGAAGATGAATATTTAAAATATTTATATTCCTATATACACCTTAATCCTGTTAAGTTGTATCAATCAGATTGGGTAGAGAGGGGGATAAAGAATTTAGAAACTGCGTATAAATTCGTATCGACTTATCAGTATTCAAGTTTGCCTGATCATTTAGGATTAAATCGACCAGAAAAAGCCGTTTTAGATTCGTCTCCATTCCCAGATTATTTTTCTAGTCATATAGATATGAAAAAAGAATTGTTTGAGTGGTTAGCATACAATACCGATATTTTAAAAGGTCACCAAAGCTGACCTAGGGTTACCCTAGGTCAAGGGATTGACCTGGCTTTTTTTAATATCGATATAATGGTAGCTTACTGTTATGTCTGAAAATGGAAAATTATCTATAGTTGCCACTCCTATCGGAAATCTGGAGGATATTACCCTGCGTGCTCTGCGGACTCTTAAAGAGTGCGATGTTGTGTTATGTGAAGATACTCGAGTGACAGGGAAGTTGCTTGCTCACTATGAAGTCAAGAAGCCCTTACGTCGCTACGATGCTCATGCTAGTGAAGGTGATCACGAGCGTATTATTACTGAGCTCATGGAAGGTAAACATTTTGCTTTAGTAAGTGACGCCGGTACTCCGGGGATTAGTGATCCTGGGGTGATTTTGGTACAGCGCGCCCGCAAAGCGGGCGCGCTCATAGAAGCTATTCCAGGCCCATCGGCTGTTACTACCGCTGTCTCACTAGCTGGAATTGCTGGCAATAAGTTCACATTTCTTGGTTTTGCTCCTCTCAAGAAAGGTCGTGAGACTTTTTTCAAAACTCTCGCGACCAAGACTGAGCCAGCAGTCTTCTTCGAATCAACTCATCGAATAATAAAAACTCTCACCAGTTTAGCGGAAATTTATCCAAATGCTCAAATCTACCTTGGTCGCGAGCTAACAAAAATGTTCGAAGAAATGATAATCGGAACCCCTCAAGAAGTCCTAAAGGTGCTGGAAGGGGAGCCAGTCAGACAGAAAGGCGAGTTTGTCGTTATTGTTGAAATTCATTGACTTAGTAAAAATAAAAGTATTTAATACGGAAATCGTATTCACCCAAAATACTGCTTACATTAAGTTTTTTTTTGGGTGAAATGGGATCCCCTCGTTTCATCCGGCCGAGCAATCGGACGGTTTGCAGGCGACTGCACTCATTGTTCTCTCAGGAGATCTTCGAAATGAACGAACCAAAGTTAGTTGAAGTAAGACATCTTTATCCTTTTCTATATGAGCATGGGATTGACTTCCGCGATGATTCTCTCGACACAAGGTATATAGGGAAAGTTGTCGTAAGATTTATCAGTGATTATGTGCGCAACTGTAAAGGAGGGAAAAAAGAATTTTCAGACCCGCTGGAATTTCTACTGGGCAATATGGTCAATGATTATGGAAAACTATTCAATTTCAAGGAAGAAATAATTAGTTTGGATGAAACGCTGCAAAATGGGGAAGAGGCCAGTTTGCAGTTGCCACTGATCAATGTCGGCTTGAGGTTGAAGAAGTTTGGCCAGGCTGTTGCCTTCAGGACCTCTGATAGTAATGGAGAGGTTCACAGGAAAGCGACAGAGACCATGGAAAGATTGCTGTCTGACCAGGGTCTTCACGGTTGGAGGCCATTCGTGAAAGAGCGTCTTATAACTACTAGCTGTTGGAGGGATGATATAGCTGAACAGCTCACCATAATGGCCGGTTACATACCTGATGTTAATTGGTATATCAGCACTGCTTCTGATGTAGCCGCTTGCTTGCATGAAGATTATGTTACAGGTGGGCAGGGTTGGCCGGTGGGTCTATATCATGATATTCCAGTGTATATGAAAGTGATTGACGGTAAAAAGGAGACCGACGTTACCTGGCGTAGAGGAGCACTTAAGTACGATGGTCGCACTACTTTGGAATTCTCACGTGAATCCAATTGTGATCCAGAAGTGCAATTTAGCGTACGAATGTTTGCACCAGCTGAATATTCTGGTGCAGCTTCGGACAGTATCGATTACTGGTCTGAACAATACCATCAAAGGGATCTTTCTTCGGTCATACTGAATGCACTTAAGGCTCGTAATTTAGCTTCTGTCATTTCTCGTAATCCTGTTCGTTGGCGTAAGGAGTAGCCATCCAATGTAAGTGGTGGTATAAGAATATCCGTTATTTAGGAGCACTGGAGGTCTATGCGTTAGTGTAGACCTCTAATTTTTTGTTAATTTGGCGTTATCATCGTGACAGGTTAAAATGAGTTATTACTACTGAAACTCAACTCATGTCTAAAGAAACTATTGTATTTGTATTTGGAATTTTACTCACTATCGTACCTTTTCTCGGTGTGCCGGAAGAATGGCGACAGTTCTCTATTATGGTTATAGGTATCGTCCTTATCTTAGTCGGTTATGTGTTGAGGCGGGCTGCTTACTTAAGAAGGCTAGATAAAGGCAATGGAGAAAGGGGTAGTGACACTTTTGTCGAAACCACGGAAGTACTTTTTGATGAATGAAGCAACGACTAGCGTAGCTACGACTATGCTGAATCTGGCTGTAGCGAGCTGCAAAAATGTTTGGTTATTACTGCACGGACAGGTTAAAATAAACTTATGCACAAAATAGGTACACCACTTGTTTTTACCGCCGTAGCATTCGCGGCGTTAAGTTTGACACCGGTGCCATTTTTTGATGTTAAGTCCACTACAGTTGATTCAGTTGTAAATAATACCGAAACAGTAAAGAAAGAAGGTGAGGAAGTAGTAAAAGAAATACCAGTAGTCGATAATCGGCCGGTGGTGCCACACGTGCCATTGCCAGAACAAGTAAAGACGATCTACATGACCTCTTGTGTTGTCGGTACGCCATCTTTTCGTGATAAGTTGGTTACGTTGGTTAACGAAACTGAGGTTAACTCAATTATCATTGATATAAAAGATTTTTCCGGCACTATTTCGTTTAAACCAGAAAGCAGTGAATGGCAATCAGCTTGGGAAAATTCGCGCTGTGGAGCCAGGGATATGAAAGAGTTTGTGACCATGCTTCACGACAAGGGAGTATTTGTTATAGGTAGAATTACCGTTTTTCAGGACCCTTTCTATACTGCAGCCCATCCAGAACTAGCGGTTAAAAAAGCCGATAGAGAGACAGTCTGGAAGGATAATAAGGGTCTATCATTTATCGATGTGGGAGCAACGCCCTATTGGGATCACCTAGTGACACTAGCCGTCGACTCATACAACATTGGCTTTGATGAACTGAACTTTGACTATGTAAGGTATCCGTCTGACGGACCGATGGATAATATTTCATTTACTCATGCCGAAGCTTCACAGTACGGAAAAGACAAACAGGCAAATCTCGAGGCTTTCTTTAAATACCTAAATGAAAAACTTGATGACGAAACTCTTTTTGCTCGATACCGACATGAAAATACCGGCCGAGCATTGAGCACACCATATACTTCAGCGGACTTGTTTGGTATGACCACCACCAACTTTGATGATCTTTCTATTGGACAGGTGCAAGATAGAGCAGCCCCATACTTTGATTTTATTGCTCCGATGGTTTACCCGTCGCACTATCCAAACAGTTTCCTTGGTCTTGGTAATCCAAATGATTATCCCTACAAGGTAGTGAATTATGCCATGCAAGCTGGAGTAGACCGGATGATTTCAAGTACCACGCCAATGAAAGGATTTTTACATATACCAGAAACCGTTACAAATGCTAGTGGTACTGTCACGCAAACCGGAATGTATAACAAGCCGGTATACACAGCTGATAAATTCCGGACATGGATTCAAGATTTTGACTACGGAGGTGACTATGACGCGGCAGATGTTCGAGCTCAGATACAGGCTAGTTACGACGCTGGAGTAATGAGCTGGATGATTTGGGCACCATCCAATATCTATACCAAAGCCGCCCTAAAAGAACCAGGAACACAAGAAGTCCAATAAACCACTTCTTGAAGAATGCACCTCATGTCCCGAGGTCAGACCTCGGGACAGAAACTCTCTCATGAAGTTGGACCTCCTCTCGCTTTCCGAAGGACCGACCTTCGGAACTATGAAGAGATCTAGTAGATATTGATAGATACGAGTTAAGTCTAGGCAAATAAGATTAAATATGGTATAAATAATACCTCATTTCAAAGGAAGGAGGATGAAGATGATTGATACCAAACCTAAAATTTCAGTTGTAACGGGGACAGTCTTTGGTGTTGAGGAGGGTACATCTATTGAAAAAGCACCAAATTATGCCTTAAATCTGCTCATAGATCAGCTCAATCGAAACGGCCCGATTTCTGGTCAGGCGGAACGCCTTAATCTGGCAAGAAAGGAGCTGGAACGCAGAAAAAAAGGTGAGGTCATCATCCGTGAAAATGGTTGATGAGCCATCCGGTTTAAGGTTTATCAACTTAAACCAAAAGCCCCTATCCTGGGGCTTTTCTAATGTGTGAGCTAATGGCTTTTTAGTCTAAGATGTAGGGTATTATTGAAATATGTCAGACAAATCAGATTCATCTGTTAAGCTTTTTTCTTATAGTGATGATCAGCCAGTCGATGGCAAAGGAATTTTGATTCCACGAAAAGGAGATTGGCACCCAAAACATACCTTCACACCATTGAATGCACGAAGCTCCTCTACTCGCTCCGCGAAGAGAGTAGCCCTGTCTTTCTTTGGGTTGTGTGCACTAATCATTCTTGGTACATCGGGGTACGGCGTAGTTTCGCAAGCCAACCTGGCCTCAGCTCCGACCGTAACCATAATCGACCCCTACACCAAAAATGCTACGACACTTGAGTACGGCCCCCAGGATTCGTTATCAAAAAATAATTTGTTCATAGAAACGCGCGACGCTTTTATTGAGGAAGGTTTAACTTTCATTGAGGCCGATATATCTAAAAAACAACTACGATTTTTTGAGAACGGCGTTTTGCTGGTGAGCGCAGAAATCCTGCGGACCGGAGACCCTGGTTCTAGGTGGGGTGTCCCTTCAGGGCTCTATAAAGTAGAAAGGAAGGACGAAAAATTATTTACCACTACTGGGCAAGTTTTCTTACCTTGGCAGATCACCTTTCAAGGAAATTATATAATACACGGCTGGCCAACCTACCCGGGAGGAGAATTGGTCGCGGAAGATTTTGCTGGAGGTGGTATTCGCTTGAGTGACGAGTCAGCTGAAAAACTCTTTGAGCACGTGAAGAAAGACATGCCAGTATTGGTCCATATAGACACCAAGGAAACTCGAGACCAATTTATCTACGAAACCCAAATCCCTGAGCTTGATCTTAAGCACTATTTTGTCGCCGACATAGACAACGGAACCGTTTTGGCCTCAAAGGGCTATGAAGAACAGCTACCGGTCGCCTCACTGGTAAAACTCATGACAGCGGTAGTAGCCACCGAGAAATTAAGCTTAGACGGGCGAGTTCGAGTCATCTCACCGACCTTTGTGACGTCGCTAATTCCTCGTTTGGCTGAACGAAGTAGTGTTTCTGTGTACAGCTTACTTCAACTTCTACTGGTCGAATCTTCAAACGAAGCTGCCGAGACCATAGCTGGGGAAGTGGGTCGAGCAGAATTTCTCGAAGCTATGAACGCCAAAGCCAGGCAGCTAGGGATGATGAATACTAATTTCGCTGATCCGTCTGGTCTCAGTTCTGAGAATGTTTCTTCCATAGAAGATTTATACACCCTCACAAAATACATTTATAAAAACAAACGTTTCATTTTTGACATTACCGCCAATGAAACTCTCTCTAATGTATATGTAGGTGGAGAGTTTGATGGTTTGGTCAATTTTAACGGAGCAGAAGATATGGATAGTTTTATTGGCGGTAAGGTCGGTGAGACAATTGCTGCCGGCCAGACTTCTATTTCGCTACATAAAATACAATTCCAAACTAAAGACCGCACCCTAGTAGTTATCCTCCTTGGTTCTGAAAACCGTACTGAAGACATAGGCACACTACTATCCTACGTGGCAAATCGTTTTAGTCACTAAGTGGTATACTAAAAATACATGACAGCATTCGATCCGGAAAAGATCACATTTTTTGCCAAAACTGATGCCAGGGGTCAGGGGGTTTCTTTTGGTATCAAGGCTAAAGACCGACAGCGCCACATGTATATTGTGGGAAAAACCGGTATGGGTAAGTCTACTTTGCTTGAGAATATGGCCGCTCAGGACATCATGAACGGAGAAGGAGTGGCCTTTATCGATCCGCACGGCTCGGCCGCTGAGACTCTACTAGATTACGTTCCCGAGCACCGGGTCAAAGATGTTGTTTATTTTGCTCCGTTTGATCTAGAGAATCCTATTTCTTTTAATGTCATGGAAGATGTTGGTCCAGACAAGCGACACTTGGTGGTCTCTGGTCTCATGTCCACCTTTAAGAAAATTTGGGTAGATGCCTGGAGTGCCAGAATGGAATATATTCTCACCAACGCCCTCTTGGTCTTGATCGAATATCCCGACAGCACCTTACTCTCAGTTAATAGATTATTTTCAGATAAGGCTTATCGAAAAAAAGTAGTCGAAGCCTGCCAAGATCCAGCGGTAAAATCTTTCTGGGTTGATGAGTTTGCCAACTACACCGACCGCTTTACAGCCGATGCCTTGCCTGCTATTCAAAATAAGATTGGCCAGTTCACCGGTAACCCTCTAATTCGAAATATCATCGGCCAGCCGCACTCTAGTTTTGATTTTCGCGAACTGATGGACAATAAGAAGATTGTTATCATGAACCTGTCGAAAGGGTTGATCGGGGAAACCAACGCCAACTTGCTTGGTTCGATGCTTACCACTCGTATTTATCTGGCAGCTATGAGCAGAGCCGACTTGCCAGTCGAGCAGATGAAGCAAATGCCGAACTTTTATTTTTATGTGGATGAATTCCAGTCTTTTGCCAACGCTACTTTTGCCAATATTTTGTCAGAGGCGAGAAAGTATCACCTCAATCTAATCATTGCTCACCAGTACATCGCTCAAATGGAAGAAGAAGTACGAGATGCTGTGTTTGGAAACGTAGGAACCACCGTCGCATTTAGAGTCGGTCCGTTTGATGCGGAAGTGTTGGAAACAGTTTTTACACCTAAATTCTTAGCGGCAGATTTAGTAAACCTCGGCTTTGCCCAGATCTACCTAACACTAATGATTGACGGTATCGGCTCACAACCTTTTTCGGCGCAGACACTACCGCCAGTACAACCCCCGTCTGTCTCTTGTAGGAATATGGTGATTGAATCTAGTAGAAAGTTATATGCTGGTAGGCGTGAAGAAGTTAACAAACTCGTAGATGAGCTTCATACTCCACAGCCCCCAGAACCAAAACAAAATTCTAAAAAATCTTTTGATAATAAAGGAGGAGATAGAAGGCCACATAATAATTATGATGGAGCTAGGAGTCAGGGTCAAAATGACACACGGCCATCTTCGGAGAGGCAAAGGCAAGGGGGTAACCAGCCTAAAGAGTCCACACCTCGCCCAAAACCGGTAGAAAAAACCCCTGAGGACCTCCGGAATATTTTGTCGAAGATATCAGAGCCCAACCAAAACAAGAAAGTTCCGGTGGCAGATTATTCTAAGCCAGTTGAAAGAAACCCGAACCCGAATTCTGATACAAACAACAGACAAAACGAAAATAGTGAAAATAAAAATAGACCCAAATTCGAAGAAAGGGGTCTAAAAACTGAAGGAAAAAATTATCAGAAGCAAAGCGATAGACTAGTGAGAAATGACGGGGAAAGGACTTTTCCTGGCAGAAGAGAAAAACAGGAATTTAAACCAAGGCCCCAAAATGAATCACCAAAAGAAGCGGATGTTCCGGCTAAGACAGTTGACCTAAAGCAAGCTCTGGCAGATGTGCTGAAGCAGGTCGAAGAGTCTAATCCTCCGGTGTCGGAGTCTGCTTCTAAGTCAGCTCCAACTACAGGAGCAGTAAATGAATCACCAAAAGAATCTCAGCTACCCGCTAACCAACCAGTTAAACCAGTAGAAGTTTTAACACAACAGACACAAGAAATTTCTGATTCAAAATCAGAAATTAAGAAAATTATAATTGAGCACCGCAAGAAACATCCTGCTCCGGAAATTGATTCTGCTTCTAACCAGCAAAACTCTAGTAGTAACTCAGGTACTTTTAATACAGCCGAGATAAAGCGAATGCTTAAGCAAAATGAAAGTGACCGGTCACCGTTTAATTGATCTATGAAGTGGTGTTTACTTAGTCTAATTAGTTTATTATTACCTTATTCTGCCCAAGCAGCGGTATCGATCAGCGAGGTTGCCTGGATGGGTTCTTCCGCTTCTGCCAATCATGAATGGATCGAGTTACACAACGATGGATCGGCACAAGATGTCTCTGGGTGGACTCTGAGTGATGGCGTAAATTTATCGATTGATCTAACGGGAACTATTTCTCAGAATTCATACGCCGTACTAGAGCGCACAAGTGAAGACTCAGCACCCGGAACAGCCTTTTTAGTTTATACCGGAGCTCTAGTAAATACCGGGGCAACCTTGAGATTAACAAGGAGCGACGGCTCTTTGGTGGACCAAGTGAGCGGGGGAACTGATTGGGAAAGTATTGGTGGAGATAATGCGACTAAGGAAACTGCTCAGTACACAAGCAGTGGGTGGGTGACGGCTGCTCCAACTCCGGGGGCAGGCTTAAACTGGACTGTCGAAGAAGATACATCAGAAGATGATGACACTGAAACCTTAAACCAAGAAGACCTTAAGAAAACCTCAACCGTAAGTACAAGAAAAACCAAGTCTTCTTCAGCGGAAACAGTCAGACTCATCCTGCCAGATGTAAGCTTAAAATTAGTGGTCGATGCGCAAAGTTTGGGTTATGTAAATCAACCGATTTCGTTTTCAGTAAAACCAAGTGGAATCGGTGACACTCTCATCGATTCACTCCAGTACGAATGGAACTTTGGAGACGGATTAACCTCAGACCAAAAAGAACCAACTCATATTTTTAGTTACCCAGGTACTTACGTTGTTACCGCTTACGCAGGCTTTAAACGCCAGGAACAAGTCACCAGGCACGAAATAACCATTTTACCGGTAGCGATTTCACTGACAACAAATAAAAATGGAGACGTGCAGGTAAACAATGATTCCCCTTATGAGATTGATATTTCTAACTATCGATTGCGTGGAGGAAGTGTTTTTGAATTTCCACCCCGTTCAATTATATTACCCAACCAAACCATAACTATCGCCAAAGCAAGACTAGATAAAAAACCCAATTCTATGGTGACACTCTATGATACCGAAGGCATATTACTTAGTTCAATTGCTCCAACCAGTTTTTCCTATAGTCCAACTGTCGCTTCAACCGCTTCCAAACCTGTCCCGCAGATAAGCGCTATTTCTGTCTCTAGGCCTATAGCCATTCAGCCAGACTCTAATTTTAGTTTTGCATCTCTTGGCCCCAAAGAAGTGGCTGGAAGTGAAGTAGTTGATGATGTTGTCGAAGTGGTAAGAGAAGAAATAAGTCCGGCTGGACAGCTCGCCAACAACGCTTCTGCAAAAACAAATACAGACGATAGATGGACATACCTAGCTTTGGCCGGAGTCTTACTGCTCGGCACGGTTTCTGTCTACGTTAAGCCAAAAAGTAACGAAAAGAGATAAACTTTGGTACTATTGGATACATTATGCAAGATCAGAAATTAGCGGTAGTAACAGGCGGAGCAGGATTTATTGGTTCACATCTGTGTGAAAGATTAGTAAAAGAGGGTTATAGGGTTATTTCTCTAGATAATTACTCAACAGGGTTAAAAGAAAATCACGTAGAAGGAGCAGAATACCGAGAGGGCCACACAAAAGATATAGCATCGCTAATTACCGAAACACCAGATCTCGTTTTTCACCTGGGAGAGTATGCAAGAGCTGAGCAAAGTTTCCATAATATAGAACAAGTTTTAGATTCAAATGTGCTAGGTACGATGGCTGTTTTGGAGTTTGTTCGTAAGATGAAGACTAAACTTGTTTACGCCGGGTCTTCCACTAAGTTTGCCGATGGTGGACTGGGTAAGGACCAGAGTCCATATGCCTGGACCAAATCCTCTAACACAAACCTGGTACAGAGGTACGGCGATTGGTACGGAGTAAATTATGCGATCACTTATTTTTATAATGTCTATGGCCCGCGTGAAAGAGGTGACACAGACACAGGTACAGTAATAGCTATCTTTGCCGATAAGGTAAAAAATGGTGAAGCACTGACTGTGCGTAAGCCTGGCACACAAAAGAGAAACTTCACTCACGTCGACGATATAGTGGAAGGCTTGCTACTGGCGGGGCAAAAAGGTGATGGAGATGAGTATGGACTTGGTAATCCTAAAGCCTACTCAGTTCTGGAGTTGGCAGAAATGTTTGGTGGAAACATAGAAATGTTGGAAGAGCGTCCTGGTAATAGAATGAATTCTGAAGTCGATATACGTAGAGCCGCTCTGGAATTAGGTTGGAAGCCCAAGCGTGAACTTAAAGATTATATTGACTCGCTTAATTTATGAAAAAGAAAATTCTAATTTTTTCTTTAGCGTATTATCCTAAACATATTGGCGGGGCAGAGGTGGCTATCAAAGAAATTACGGACAGGTTGTCTCCTGAAGAGTATGAATTTCATTTAGTTTGTAATAGATTTGATTCCACTTTGCCAAAAGAGGAAAAGGTTGGGAATGTGACTGTACACAGAATAGGGCTGGTTACCAAGAGCCCGGACATGGGAGATTTAAGCAAGTGGCCACTTCATCTAAATAAATTATTTTATCAATTTACCTCTTTCGGGAAGGCAAAAAAACTTCATAAGATTTATAGATTCGATGGTATTTGGGCGATGATGGCACATTCAACTGGAGTACCTGCAGCTAGATTTAAACAAGCCTATCCTTCAGTACAATATGTGCTCAATCTTCAAGAGGGTGATCCTCCAGAATATATTGAAAAAAAAATGAGAGTTTTTGGTAACTGGTTTAAAAAAGCTTTTACCACAGCTGATAAGATTCAAGTTTTATCAAATTTTTTAGCAAGATGGGCTAGAAATATGGGATACAACAAAGATATAGTATTGATTCCAAATGGGACAGACACCACTCTTTTTTCTAGGTCTCTGTCTGAGCAGTCGATTAAGAATACTCATGATGTAGTGTTGGTAAGTACTTCTAGGTTAGTTAATAAAAACGCTTTAGATGATGTTATAATGGCTCTACCACTTTTGCCCAAAAATGTTAGGTTTGTGAACTATGGTTTTGGGCCCGATAAAGAAAAACTACATACTCTGGCAGAAACACTAAAAGTTTCTGATCGAGTTGAACTAGCTCCCCATCCAGGAGTTGATAAGTTACCACCATATCTTCATCGAGCTGATATTTTTATTCGTCCAAGTCGGTCTGAGGGACAGGGGATATCTTTTATTGAAGCTATGGCTGCAGGTCTACCAGTCATCGCTACTCAAGAGGGCGGTATTGCTGACTTTCTTTTTGACGAAAAAAGGAATCCAAATAAAGGGACTACTGGTTGGGCAGTTGATGCCAATAGTCCCGAACAAATAAAATTAGCGGTGGAAGATATAATAAATAGACCAGAAAAAGTAACAGAAGTAGTAGTTCGGGCCAAAGCCATGGCAATCGAAAAATACGACTGGAACTTAATTGCCAAGAGGATGGATAATGAAGTGTTTAAGCCTTTATTTAAGTAACCAAGCCTTGTTTGCTTAAGTTATATTTACATAATGGATAAAAAGAAAGTAGTGGTAATAGGAGGTGGAACTGGGACCCACACGGTACTACGGGGACTCAAACACTATCAGGCACAGATAGATATCTCAGCGGTCGTTACTATGGCCGACTCAGGCGGCTCGACTGGTCGCCTCCGTGATGAGTTTGGTTATTTGCCGGTCGGGGATGTGCGCATGGCTCTCACTGCTCTAGCGAGCGATATCGACAAAAACGAAGAGCTGATGCGGGAATTATTTTTGTATCGTTTTAATAAAGGCGAAGGTTTGTCTGGGCACAATTTTGGCAACCTACTGCTGGTAGCTCTCACCGACATCCTTGGCTCTGAAGACTTGGCCATCAAAGCCGCAGGTAAAATTCTCCGTATCGAAGGAAAAGTGGAACCGGTTACCATTGCTAAAGCCGACTTGGTAGCAAAGTACGAAGATGGAGTTGAGCTGGTCGGAGAACACGCCATCGACGAACCCGATGCTTCACGGGCAGAAAGTCGGATTATTGAATTATCACTATCTCCAAGAGCAAAGATCACTGATTCAGCTAGTCAGACTTTAGCTAAAGCCGATTTGATTGTGTTGGGTCCTGGTGATTTATACACAAGTGTCTTAGCTAACTGCGTAGTAGATGGAGTCAGTGAAGCAATCAGAGATGCAAAAGCCAAAGTAGTTTATGTGTGTAACTTGATGACCAAGTTGGGTCAGACCGACAGAATGACAGCGGATGATCACGTTGTAGAAATATCTAAGTACATAGGACGTTGCCCAGATTTTACACTAGTGAATTGCACGGCACTCCCTGAAGATTTGCTAAAAAAATATAGAGAAGATAGTGAATTTCCTGTTAAATTAGGTGAAAATAAAGCAGATTGTAAGCTGATCCAGCTAGATTTACTGGCTACCGAATCGGTCCAAACTACAAAAGGAGATTTGCTTAAAAGAAGCCTAATTAGGCACGATCCAGATAAGTTGGCTAAAAAACTTATGGAAATTTTATGAAGTATATTTTAGATTTTGACCGGACACTTCTTGATACAAAGACTTGTTATGAATTTATCGATAAGGATAGGATAGGGGGTTTTGCCACTATTCCAGAAGTTTGGGAAAAATACAATTCTCGAGATTTTTTATATGAAGATGTATTATCATGGCTCAATACTAAGGATATTAAAGATCTATTTATCTTGACGGCTAGTACGCCAAGATACGGATCACAAGCTTCAGATTATCAAAAAGCAAAGTTACAGAGCGGCAAATTCGATGAACTTGTAAATGAAATTATTTTCATGGAAGGCTTGAAGGGGAATAGCGTGGCGGAGACTGTTCAACAATTTTCGCCTGACGAAACTGTAGTATTTGTAGATGACAAAATAGAACAATGCCTATCAGTAAAATCAGCCTGCCCGAATGTCTTTTGTTGTTTGATGGTACGTGATTCTTCAGCTAGACCAGAAGCTGAACCATTAAAAGATGTTTTTATCGTTCATTCCCTCAAGGAAGTAGATGCTATTATAGAAGCATTATGAATCTCGTTAGAGACCAAAGAATTAGACCGTGTATAATTAACCTACTTTTACCTTCTGTTATGCGTCGAAATATTATAAGAAAAATAAACGACGGAAGTGCTCATACTTCCTGTCTCTAACGGGATGAAGATAACGATTGCTACTGGCTTATATCCACCTGAGATTGGTGGTCCGGCAACCTATACAGTATTACTAGAAAAAGAGTTGCCTAAAAAGGGATATGAGGTAGAAGTTGTACCGTTTAGTTGGTCTAGACATTTGCCAAAAATACTCAGACACCTGCACTTCTTTTTCTTAATATTAAAGCAGGCCAAGGATTCAGACCTCTTTTTTGCACAAGATGTTGCCTCGGTTGGTTTGCCGACTATTTTGGCAGCCAAGCTAACGGGTACGACTTTTTTTGTCCGTGTGCCCGGTGATTATGCCTGGGAACAAGCCAGTCAGCGCTATGGAGTAACCGACAGCATAGATGAGTTTCAAACTAAGAAATATGGTCTAAGGGTGCAGTTTTTAAGAAAGATCCAAACCTTTGTCACCAAGCATGCTGACGCAGTAGTGACTCCTAGTGACTACTTCAATAGACTGGTAACAACCTGGGGGGTGGCAGGGAGGAAAGTACACACAATCTACAACGGCGTTGATTTGTCTATGAGCCCGTCTGCTGTAGAGAAACCATCCTCTTTGACTTTAGTAACTGCGGGTAGACTTGTCCCTTGGAAAGGTTTTTCTTCAGTGATTAAATTAATGGAAAGACTGCCAACCTGGAACTTGGTGATACTTGGTGATGGTCCAGAAAAACAAAACCTAATAGATCTGGTAAAAGAATTATCTCTTGATCACAGGGTTTATCTAAAGGGTAGTGTCTCCAGAGAAGATGTTTTTGGCTGGTGCCGTACTAGTGACGCGTTCATTCTGAACACACATTTTGAGAGTTTCTCCTATCAGATTGTTGAAGCTATGTATTCTGGTAAACCAGTTATCACTACCAACGTTGGCAGTATTCCCGAGTTGATTCAGTCTGGCGAGGAAGGTCTCTTGTTTGAATGTGACGACTTAATAGGCATGGAGAGTGCAGTAAAAAGCGTTCTGATGGACAGAGATATATGGGCCAGACGAACAAAAGCAGCTAAGGCTAAAGCCGAAAAGTTTAGTATTCAGTCAACCATGGATGCTTTAGATGAACTAATTTCAAAGACTAAAAAATGATAGGGCAAGACTTACACGTGGTAATGATTGGTTACGCAAAAAAGGCTCTTCAAAGTGGCACCAGAGATAGAGAGCGCATGAAGCTGTATGCAACTGCAGTGAAAGAGTTGCACATTATTGTTTTCACAAAAAAAGATGAAGGTTTCCCTGATTTTCAACAAGAAGGAAATATTTATCTGTACGCAACAAATTCGAGATTCAATTGGCAAAAAATATTCAATGCAATCAATATCGGTAAGAAAATATTGAAATCTAATAAAAAGTCTGGTTGGGTTGTCTCTAGTCAGGACCCTTTCGAGACGGCGGTGGTGGCTAGAGCGATTACTAAGAATAATCTGGCTGTCCACCAAATACAAATTCATGGAGATGTGTTTGGAATGAGTAGTACAAAAGGATCATTGTTCCAAAGTGTCAGAGTTTTGTATGCAAAAAGTATTATCAGAAAGACTAAGTGTATTCGTGTTGTTTCAAAAAGAATAAGTCGATCATTGGTGACACTAGGAGTCGACCCCAATAGTATTTATGTAATCCCAATCCAGGCAGATCTGGAGAGTTTTTTACGCCTAGGTAAGGATCGCGTCTACAACAAAAAAAATCCAAACAATTGTTCATTTTTATACGTAGGTAGGTTTTCTCCAGAAAAAAATCTAGAGTTATTAATTGAATCATTTTCACAAGTAGTTAAAAATTTTCCAGACTCATCTCTTACCCTAGTAGGCGAAGGGCCTTCAGAAGAAATTATCTTAAAAAAGATTTCGGAATTTGGTCTCGAAAATAAAGTTGTGTTGAAGCCTTGGTTAAACGATGTGGGAGCCGAAATGATGATACATGATGTCTTTTGTTTGTCTTCAAACCATGAGGGTTGGGCTATGGTGCTGCTTGAGGCAGCTGCGACTGGCATGCCCACGGTGACAACAGACGTTGGTTGTGTTGGAGAGTTTATTATTGATCAAGTGCACGGCTTAGTAGCTAGTGATCAATCTTCTTTTGCAAAAAATATGAATCAGTACCTAATGAACCCAAACTTAGTAAAACAACATGGCCGAAAGGCGTACGAACTGGCTCTTTCAGCATCTATATCAAACGATGAGTACGTACAAAAAATAGTGGAATCCTGGACTTCATGTGAGCAGTAAAAGACTGCTATACTAACGACAATGGCGAGAAGAGATCTTTCTAAGGTCGATGCATCTGATAATGCATCATCCGAACTAGAGTACGTTATTCGTAGACAAGTACGAGTGGCTGAGCCCGTGGTTCCTTCTGTTGCGGCTGGTGTAGCAATGCGGCAAGAACGGATTGCTAAAACTGTCTCCAACCGAGACGTGACCAGGGTACTTTTTATATCTAGAAACTCAGAGCTGCTTAACCCAGCTCAGCAAACGCTTGATGGCTACATCGACATCTCAGAATTATTTGATGAGGTGCACATTCTTATTTTGCGCCAAGGTATTCCACCTAAGAACCCAGTCTTGCGAGTGTCACACAATGTGTGGATATATACAGCTTCCGCCAAAGCTTGGTGGGCAACACCATTCTCAGGTATACAAATGGCTAAAAACCAATTGGAGTTCGCTAGCGGATTTCGTCCAGATTTGATTGTAGCGAGAGACCCTTTTGAGTCTGCTGTAGTGGCTCTAAAATTAGCCAAAAAATATAAAAAACCAACCCAGCTCCACGTACTTGAGGATTTTAGTACGTCTGAGTTTGTACAAAGGAGTAAGCATAATTTCTGGCGTCTATTTCTACCTTTCTTCACTCTTCCGAGGTTTAGTAGTGTCAGAACTTTGACCGGAACCATCCAAGCCGTGATCCAGAAAAAGTTTATTGTAAAAGATGTAGATACACTCCCCCGGTATCAAGATTATGAAGGGTTGATTGATCTTAAGACAGAACTGGATCTAAAAGAGAAGTATAGGCCTCTTATCTTTTTTATTTTGTATATTGGAAAGTTAGATGATAAAAGTTCATTGAACCGAGTAATGGACGCTTCTCATTGGTTGCTTAGAAATCCCAGAGTAGGACTCATCGTACTTGGAGATGGTCCTAGGAAGGGTATCTTTGTAGAGCGGTCAAAATTATTAGGTATAGAAAAACAAGTAGTTTTTGAGACCAGAGCAAAGGACCCGATACCATATTTGAAGTCAGCAAATATCTTGGTGGTTAGTGACACCACTCCTGACAGTGAAGAGTTGGTTCTTAAGGGTGCAGCCGCTGGGATACCGATGATAATGTCTCGCACCGAAAAAAGAGAGGACACTTTTGTCGATGGCGAATCAGCATTTTTATGCGAGCAAACTGATACCGATTCTTTCACCGTGAGAATCAATGACTTGTTGAACGACGTTGGTCTAAGAAGGCAATTCACCCTGAACACGCAAGACATTATCCGAGAAAAATTCCACAGTGATCCGAGTGAATACCGGTCTGCTTACAGAACAAGCATCGAACAGGCATTCTTTACCGATATAGAAGAATCTGAAGAAGAATTTAAAGCAGAGGAAGCATAGTATTCTGGCACTCAATTATCTAGGATGTTATGATGGTCGGCAACTATGAGTCTTGAAACCTTATCTAACCTAATAAAACCAAATTGCACAATCGAGAAAGATGATATTTACGTCGCTAAGGAAATTGCTGATAAGACAGTTTGGGACAAGCTGGCAGTAGAAAACCCAACCCACGCGGTTATTTCTGCTGGTAATGAAGAAGAAGCCTTTAAGAAATCATCAGAGCAAATAAATGACCTAAAACATTTTCTTAAACCAGAAGACGTTCTTTTGGATTGTGGAGCTGGTTATGGTCGGGTGGCAAAGTATTTGCTTCCTAGTATGAACCTCGCTGGCTACATTGGAGTAGATAGTTCTTACGAAATGCTTGGTCTTTTTAAGAAGCGTTATAGAGATAATCAAGCTGAACAAAAAACCCCGCTGCTTCTACTCAATGCTGATATACACACGATTCCTCTCAAGGACTCGTCGATAGACGTAGCCATTGTCTGCGCTGTATTTCTTCACAATCACAAAAGTGTAGTTGAGAACGCCATGCTAGAAATAAAGCGCGTGGTGAAGCCAGGAGGGCGAGTACTGGTGTATTCTTCTTTTCCACGATCGGCTACCTTTATGGGTCTTCAAGGACATACTTACCAGATGTTACTGAATCTTATGGGTAAACCATTTAAAAATGGTCCTGTCAGGTATTATCGCAGTAAGGAAATCATGCGCCTTTTTGAAGGGTTCACAGAAGTAGAGCTCCGACCAGTCGGTTATAGCGTATTACCCAAAACTCTCATTTTTATACCCAAACCTCTAGAAATTGTCTGGCGAGTAGGGCTAGCTAAACCAATAAATAAAGTATTAGAGAAAATCACTCCGGCCCGCCTCAAACCATACTTTGCTGTTCATTATGATGTTATCGCAGTAAAGTAAAACCAAAGACCAGCCTAGTTGGTTTTATTAAGTATGAGACTACTAATTATCACTCAAGTCATAGATAGCAATCACCCTATCCTAGGGTTCTTTCACCGCTCGGTAGAAGAATTCTCCCAACACTGCGAACAGGTGACGGTGATCTGCCTGCAAAAAGGCAAGTGTGATTTGCCGGATAATGTCCGAGTCTTTTCGCTCGGAAAGGAGGAAGGAAAGGGTAGGCTTACCTACTTGTGGCGTTTTTATAAAATACTCTGGCAGCACCGACACGATTACGATCAAGTTTTTGTACATATGAATCAAGAGTATGTGTTACTGGCTGGGCTGTATTGGCGACTGCGAGGAATCAAGCTAGGTATGTGGCGGAACCACTATTCGGGCAGCTTCCTAACTCATATTGCTGCTTGGTTGTGTAACCAGGTCTACTTCACTTCAGAATCCTCCTATACCGCGCGTTTTAGCAACTCTGTGCGGATGCCAATCGGTCTTGATGAATTACTTTTTAAACCAAAAGAGGCAGAAAGGGCGTCTGGGTCTTTATTGTATGTAGGGAGGATTTCACGTTCAAAAAGAATCGACATGATTTTGGCAGCCCTGAAAGAGGCTGTAGGTTCAGCTAATGTTTCAGCTTTGACCATAGTTGGTGGCCCATCATCAATTGAAGATGAATCCTATCTTAAAGAGCTCAAAGAATTTGCCGCAGCAAATTCTTTGCCAGTAAAATTCGCAGGGCCTACCCCCTGGGCCGACTTGCCAGAAATATATAGTGCTCACGAGTTATGTATTAATATGAGCCCACCTGGTATGTTTGATAAAGTCATTGGCGAAGCTATTTTGTGTGGATGTGACATTGTCACTACCAATATGGATTTAAAAGATTTGTTGGGCAATAGGTCAATCACAGTGGCAGACACCACCACCTTAACTGATTTTTTCAAGCAATTTAAGTATGAAGCAGAAGCGATTGAAAAATTACGTAACCAAGTGCTGGAGAGACATTCCCTGAGTGCATTGGTCAAGCAAGTACTGCAGATATAGGAAGAGCCGGGCAAAAATGGTAAAGTAATAGGCAATATATTTATGAAAATCGGGTATATCGGACAAGGGTTTGTGGGTAAAAACATGAGTGATGATTTTGAAAATCGTGGCTATGAAGTAGTACGTTATGCACTCGAACCAGAATACAAAGATAATGCCACCAAGATTGCTGATTGTGAGATTGTTTTTATTGCCGTACCAACTCCTACTGGTCCAGCCGGGCCTAATATTGGCATAGTTGAGTCGGTTATAGATTTAGTAGCCGATAGGGCGGTAGTAGTGATTAAGTCCACTATCTTGCCAGGCTCAACCCGCCAACTACAAGAAAAATTTCCAACTAAAACAATCTTATTTTCTCCAGAATTCTTGGCTGAAAAAACGGCCGTCTTTGATGCTGCTAATCCAATCATGAATGTGGTTGGCTATACCCAAGATATAGAAGAGCAAAAGAAGGCCGCAGAAAAAGTAATGGGTGTTTTGCCCCACTCAGAACATAATTTTGTCGTGACAGCAGAACAAGCTGAGATTCAAAAGTACGCACATAATATACAAGGTTACTTTCGCATTATTTTAGCGAATTTATTATACGAAATGGCCACTCACGTGGGAGCTGATTGGGAACCAATAAAAAACATGATGGATAGTGATGTAATGATGTCTCCGTATTATAACGACCCAGTACATAAGGGAGGTAGGGGAGCTGGTGGAAACTGCTTCATCAAAGACATGGCAGCCTTTCGTCATCATTATGAATCCTTGCTTGAGATGGATGAAGAAGGTTTAGCGGTACTAAAAGCACTAGAAGCAAAAAATATCGAGTTGTTATTAGCGAGTAAGAAGAATATTGATTTGGTCAGAGAGGTGTACGGCCTAGAAGTAATGCCGGATGAAAAATAACAACTTTCGATAGCCTTTTTGAGTAATAAATGAATGATATGACAGACGCAAATGACACACGATCAAAGATTCAGGTAAAGCATGATTACTATCGACAACCAAAATATTCTACCGTAGAACGTTTTATTTCCTATCAACATCAGATTGTAACTTTACGTGATGCTGGAGTTAAAAACATTCTTTTGGTCGGTCCTGGAGACGGATTGGTCCCTTATTACTTGAAAGAAGTGTTGGGTATAAACGTGACTATCTGTGACATTGATCCAGATTTAAAGCCTGACATAGTAGCTGACGTGAGGAACATGCCCTGTGAGGACGAATCTTTCGATGCGGTGGCAGTGTTTGAGGTTTTGGAGCATCTACCATTTGAAGACTTCCCAGTTGCTTTAAAAGAGTTATCTAGGATTAGTAAGGGCAAGGTGTTTATCTCACTGCCATACAGAAATGTAGCTTTTGAAGTTTTAATAAAGTTTCCTTATATTAGAACCCTGCTTAAAAGACCGTGGATTCACTTTATAATTAAAAAACCAATAAAGTTTTTAGGCTTTGAGTTTTCACAGCAACATTACTGGGAAATTGATACCGTCACTACAAAGAAAGTGGTAGAGGGAGTGGTGTCGAAATTTTTCAACATTACAAAAAGACGACATGTCGTGTTTGATCCCTATCGGTATTTTATCGATTTGGAAAAGAAACCAAACGTGGAGAATGAATTTGCTGAAGAGTATTACAATGATTTTCTAAGAAATAATCCAGAAGACTACAAGACTGCACGTTGGTTTTCTAGCAAACCAAGAGAGTTTGATTATCATCAGACAAAGAAGGTGATTGAGAGAGCCTTGCGGGGGGTGCAGGCTAGACAGACTCTAGAAATTGGTCCTGGCGATGCGGTATGGACAGATTTGATTATTCCTCACACTGAAAAGATTACTCTTTTAGATCAATCTGAAGAAATGCTTAAACGAGCAAAAAAGCGGTTCCCAGAAAACAATAAGATTTCTTATGTCCATAGCGATATAGAGCGCTTTTCAAGTGACGCAAAATTTGATTTGATTTGTGGTATCAGATGTTTTGAATACTTTGAGGATAAGCCAGCGGTGGTAAAAAAGTTTTATGACTTACTTAATGATGGAGGTAAATTAGTAATTGTTACCAAGAATCCCGAACATTCTAGAACCAAAGAAACTCAGAAGAAAGACCTGCATAAGGGTCAAATAAGCAAGGAAGAAATGATTTCTCTGCTTAAACAAACAGGTTTTAAAGTAGAGACTAATCTTAGTGCTGTCTCTAGAATCAAGACCAAGTACGCCTTAGGCCGAACGGTTTCAAAACTCCTACACAATATACACGTAGCTACTAATGGGGTGATTACTTTGCCGTTTATTAATAATGCTTTTACCGAAAGCTACATCTATGTCGCCAGAAAAAAGTAAGGTTATCGTCGAGTTGTATGGCCTTCCCGGAGTAGGGAAGACTACCTTTTCTGAAAAACTTAAAGAAGAATACAACTTCGAAATTATTCCTCACGACCAAAATAAGTTCAAATTGTTCCCTTTAACAATAAAATACCCATTTGTGGTTTATTCTTGGTTTTTATTAATCTTCAAAAACTACCAAAAAAATAAAAATTGGAAAATTTTTAAATATGATCTGTCTATCTTTTTTTCATCTCTAAAAAAGATAGATGATGCAAAAAAATCTACCCAAAAGTATGTAGTGGTAGACGAAGGTCTGGTTCAAAGATTTCTCTCATATTCTGCAGATGTTCATTCTGAACAAACTATAAAAAAATTATTGACTATGGGTCCGGTAGGAAGCGCTCTTGTGCATGTTGATCACATTGAAGTATTAAAAAACAGATATAACCCAGATCATGTCAGAATGGAGTCAGGAAAGGACATGTTTGAGTCTTGGAAGACTAATATGCACGATAATTTAAGCAGAGTAGTCGGCGTGGTAAAATCTAGCAACGTGGATTACCTTAAGACTAGTGATTTAGATATTCAAAGTATCTTGATCAATAAATAAAATTATGACAGTCAGATCACCATGGAGAAAATTATTGTATGAGGAGTTGTCTGGGATTAGTCTGGATGGAAGGATTCTTGACTTAGGTGGTTCAAGAAAATCTGACTACCCAAAAAATTTTGTCGGGGAGTTTGATTTGGTTATGGCCAACTTAGAAGTTGATAATGAAAATGATATTAAGATTGATCTAGAAAAACCATTTCCGATTGCAGATTCTACTTTTGATGGAGTGTTATGTATAAATGTGCTTGAGCACATCTATAATTATAGGAATGTTATCAATGAGACAAGAAGAATACTGAAGACAGGAGGAACTGCTATTTTTGCCGTACCATTTTTAGTACAAGTCCACCCAAGCCCCAATGATCACTGGCGGTTTACTGGAGATACCCTCGAAAGGCTTTTTAAAGACGCAGGCTTCGAAGAGGTAAGGGTGGAAGCAGTTGGAACCGGTGTCTATGGTGCTGTGTCACAGCTTAAATTTAACGCTCTACACTTTCCAATTTTAAGATTTATTTCAATCAAACTGGGTTTTTTATTGGATAAATTGTTAGAAAATCTTTTTAAAGGGGAAATGTATACCAAAGATTTTTATCCACTAGGTTATGTGGTGTATGCAAACAAATAGCAAGGTAACTTATTATAAAAAGAATTGGTTTTAAACAATTATATGAAAGGAATAATAGCAGCCGGCGGGGAAGGGACACGACTTGCTCCACTAACAACAGCCACGAACAAGCATCTTTTATCAGTTTATGATAAGCCAGTTATATATTATGGAATTCACACTTTAGTAGAAGCCGGTATAGATGAAATACTCATTGTCACAAACCCTCACCATATAAATGATTACGTCAAACTACTTGGCTCAGGTAAAGATTTTATATCTATCAATACCGGACATCAAATACAAATAGTCTACGCGATACAAAATGAACCACTAGGGATTGGACATAATCTTGCTATGGCTAGAGGTTTCATTGGTAATGACTCCTGCCTATTTCATCTTGGAGATAATATTTTCATGGACAATATAAAACCTTATGTCGACACATTTAATGGTGGGGCGAGAGTGTTTCTAAAGGAAGTTCAAGATCCAGAACGTTTTGGTGTAGCCGAAATAAATGAGTCAGGGAAAATACTTTCAATAGAAGAAAAGCCAAAAAAACCTAAAACAAACTATGCGGTCACTGGTTTATATATGTATGACAACTCTGTTGTGCAAAAAACAATCGGTCAACATAAATCTGACAGAGGTGAATACGAAATAACTTCAATAAATAACCTGTATGTTAAAGAAGGAACTCTAGAAGGAGTCTTCTTAGAAAAGGAATGGTTTGATACTGGTACTTTTGATAGTCTTTTGGACGCATCAATATTTATACGAAATTTGAAAAATTCAAAAGATAAAAAATAAAGTATGATTGACCACAAAAAAACAATCTTTGTCACGGGTGGAGCAGGATTTATAGGTAGTAATTATCTTAATAAATATGTCTTACTAAATCCCGAGACACTTTTTGTGAATATTGATGCTCTGACATATGCTGGAAACCTGGATAATGTAAGAGTCTCTAATGAAGACAATTATTTTTTTTGTAAAGTTGATATAAGAGATAAATCAAAAATCAAAAGTCTTTTTGAAGAATTCAAACCTGATGCAATAATAAATTTTGCTGCTGAGAGTCATGTAGACCTTAGTCTGAAAGATCCTAATATCTTCATCGAAACAAACATCTTAGGTACAAATAATTTATTGTTCTTTTCTATTGAGTATGATTTGAAAAGATTCCATCAAATATCAACTGATGAAGTCTATGGGTCATTAGATAAGACAGGAGAATCATTTACAGAAAAAGATTTATTAAATCCACGTAATCCATATAGTGCCTCAAAAGCAGGAGCAGAAATGTTGGTTAATTCTTACCATGAGACTTTTGGCTTAAACACAGTTATTACAAGATCTAGTAATACATTTGGACCAAATCAAGATGCTTCCAAGTTGATTCCAAGATTTATCGGCCTTTTGCAAAAAGGAGAGAAGGTTAACTTGTATGGGAAAGGTGAGCAAATCAGAGAGTGGTTATACGTGGAAGACTGTATTAGTGGCATTAATGCTGTGTTTGAAAATGGTCATAATGGTGAAATATACAATGTGGGAGGTGGACTAGAGATGACAAATTACGAATTAACCTTAGAGTTACTAAAAAGTTTTGACAAAGACGAAACCAGCATATCATACGTCGAAGATAGGCTTGGACATGATTTTAGATACTCTATGAATACTTCAAAAATAAAAGATGAGCTGGATTGGTCACCTAAGGTTAGTTTTGAGGAAGGTCTAGAAAATACCATTAGTAGCTATGAGCCAGAATAAAATTAAACTGGCCATTGTAGAGAATAGCTTTGCCGTAGGGGGTGTTCAGAAATTGGCTCTAGACCAGGTGCAAACTTTGGACAAAGACAAATTCGAAATATTGCTTATAGTGCTGACTCAGTCAGATCAGAATAATTTTTACGATTTATTACCAGAGGGTGTAAGGGTGGAGAAATTAAATTTCCACGGTCTTAAAGATTTCAAGAGTTGGCTCCAGCTAATTTCAATTATTAGAGAATTTAAGCCAGATATAGTTAAATCTTCTTTGTTTCTTAGTAACACAATCGTAAGGGTTCTTAAACCTTTTTTAGGTTTCAAAGTTATTACAGCCGAGCACAACACAAATGACGGAAAAGGTAAATTACAGAGATTTATAAATAAGTCACTTAATACACTCTCTTACACAACTATTGTTGATTCCAATATGGTGGCTGAGCATTTGTCAAAAACAGAAAATATTCCGATTGATAGATTTACAGTTATTCATAACGGCGTAGATGTTAAGGCAATCGAGGCATTTAAAATTACACATGCCGGTGAGAGGGAAAAATATCGAAGGGAATATGGAATAAAAGAAAATGAAAACTTATTTTTTACGGTAGGTCGGCTAGTAAAACAAAAAAACCATGTAAGAATGGTAAAAGCTTTTGCACTATTTCTAAAAAAACACCCAGATTCCAAGCTATTAATAATTGGTGACGGCCTCCTTAAGCCTGACATTGAAAAGGTGATCACTGAGAATAAGATTGAAGATAAAGTCATTCTTTTATCTGCCCGCACTGACATTAAAAAATATTACCTAATGAGCGACTTCACTTTGCTGTCATCTGATCATGAAGGTTTTTGCATAGCCGCTATGGAAGGTTTGGCTTTTGGTGCGCCACTAATATCTACTCGAGTAGCAGGGGTGTCTGAGTACTTGATAGATGGAGAAAATGGTTATTTTGCTGATAAAACTCCCGAAAGTCTCGCTGAAAAGATGGGCGAGGTTGTCAGTTTATCCGAAGAAGAATTACTTAAGTTTAAACAGGCATCAGTCAAAACATCTCTTGAATACAGTGTAGATAAATACGGAGAGAAGTTCACCGATCTTGTCTTGAGGAGTGTTTCAAAAACAGAGTTGTAGACAATAAATCTAAAGCAGCTCTTTAGTTATACTATTAAAAACTCTCTCAGCATTGTCGGTGTCAGTAAAGTCGTGATATTTATTTTTTGCCAACAGTCTTTCTTCTTTATGAGTATCGTCAGTAAGTTGGTTAGATATAGTAGTATGTAATTCTTCGGGAGTATAAGCCTTAGGTCCTGGAGTTTCAGAGTTGTAATCAATCAGAATGCCTTCATTCTTACAGTACTCATCAAGATCATATGGGTAAAATATGATCGGTCTGTCTAGAAGAAGAAAATCCGTAAAACTCGAAGAGTAGTCAGTGATCAGTAGATCAATGTATTGATAAAGTGGAAAGAAATCCTGAGCAGGCAAAAAACTGACATTGGAATTACTAATGGTACTATTTTGGCTACTATACTTTGGGTGGAGTGAAATAAGCAGATGATAGTTTTTTTGTTTTAACTGAGGGGTTAGTTTTGACAGATTCAATATTTTATCTACGTCAAAAAACTGTTGACCTCGACGGAAAGTAGGAGCATACCAAATGATCTTGGTTTCTTTTCGCTTAAGTTCACTGATTAAATCTTTTGTTTTATCATCAACTCCAAATGAGGAATACTGATATTCCTCGCCCATAACTATATCGCTTCTAGGGTAACCAGTTATTTTTTTTATTGCATTTTGTGCAAAGGCTCCAGATATCATAGATTGAACACCAGCAGAAGGGTAGCAAATCAAGTCATGGTCTCTCAATCCTGGTTTACTATAGCCTTGGGCCTTCATGCCTTTTCCGTGTAGTAATTGTACTAGTTTACTGCGTCCAACATAAACAAAATTCCAATCATGGAGATTAGCATCTATGATCGTTACTCCTGCGTGTAAGGCGTAGAAGATACCTGTTAATGAAAATTGGTAGTAGGATTTCATGCCCATAGAGCGCATTTTTTTAGCATCATCTCTACTTTTGGCAAGCCATACGGGCTTTATTTCTAGTTGATGTTCCAGAACGTACAAGTAGAGATATTTAGTGTTGTCAGTAAATATCTCACCGTCCGGAGTGCGGTTCCATCCAATAAATGCCCAGGTTTTGTTACTTCTTGGGAAGACAGATAGTAGTTTATGTAAGGTGTGTAATAAAATTAGTCTTAGTTTATACATAAGTATTGAATTTTATCAAAACTAACTAAGATAGGTAGATATTGTCCTATTTATTGTCTAAGTGTTCCCGTAGAGAATGATAGTCCTCTACTGTATCCAATTCGTGTGAAAATTCTCCATTTATATCAAAAGCAAAGAATTTATCTTTTTTAATAAGAACGTCATATGCTTGGGCTGGGTAGAAAGCATTTTTCTGGCCACATAACTCTTCGACTCTTTCAAACAAGGCATCGCTATCTTCTTTTAGAATCTTTACAACCTGGACGCTCTTTCCTTGTCCAGAAGAGCGCTGTTGTAGAGATTTGGATATATCGCTTACAATCATATTGGAATCGTAATTTACAAACATCTCACCCGGTATAAATAAAGATTGTGAATCAACTGCCACACAACTATTTTTATTTTTTATAAGTTTATCTAAAGTATCTTGGGTGAAATATATATCAGAGTTTAGTAGCAGGAAATCATCGTCTAAATAATTCTTAGTTAAAAAGAAGCCATGTATAGGATGATTGTCTTCTTTTTCAAAGTCTGTGTTAAGGATAGTTTCAATATTCATTTCTCGCTTGACTGAATTAATTTCAGTCTTCACAGCCTCATGATTGAAGCCGGTGACAACAAAAGTTGTATCAATTTTTTCCGCTTCTAATAGGTCCAAATATCTAGAAAGCATAGTCCTTCCTTCAAACTCAAGTAAACATTTGGGCTCATTAATTGTCATTGGGTGCAGACGTTTACTTTGTCCACCAGCTAATATTACTGCTTTCATTTTAGAATTTATTTATTAGATTAACGTCGTTTCCGTGCTGTAAGAAATTAATGATACTTTCGGCTGTACTCAAAGATATTCTTCTCATGGCTTCAGTAGTTGAACCTCCAATATGAGGGGTGGGTATTATTCTATCATCCTTAACCAAATCCCATTCTATGTCATAGGGTTCGTTCACGAACACATCGAGTGCTACTCGAGCAACTTTCTCATTTTCAAGAGCTTCAATTAGCGCTTCTTTGTTAATAATCTCTGCTCTAGCTGTATTTATTAATATAACCCCTTTCTTCATTGAGTCGAAGCACTTCTTATCCAGTAATGATACGGTCTCAGGTGTTTTTGGTGCATGTATGGTAATTATATCTGACTGCCTACACAAATCTTCCAGAGTCATTTTCTCTGTATTATGTTCACTCATCTCGTCTCTAAAGACATGGGGATCATAAGCGATTGTTTGCATTCCAAAGGCCCTCGCTCTAACTGCAACCAGCTTAGCTATTCTCCCGAAACCAATAAAGCCTAGTGTTTTTCCGTACGCTTCGCTGCCTATAAAATTTGGCTTATCCCACTTACCAGCTTTCATACTAACGCTGGCGCTATGGAAATTACCAAGAGCTGCCAAAATCAAAAGTATTGTATGTTCTGCGGTTGATATGAAGTTACCGTGTCTATACACATCTATATCTTTGTTGGTAGACGGAAGTCCCAGAATTGGTACTTTGTATTTCTTAGCGCTCTCAATATCTATCTGGTCATAACCGGTTGACGCTAAGGCTACACAATCTAGATGATTTGCATTTTTAAAGAAATCACCAGAGAGTTTAGTGTTTGTACGACATATCAGAGCGTTATAGTTAGAGACCAGCTTCGGTAAGGATTCTAATTTAGGAAAAAGGTTTATGTCTACTAAAAAACCACTTTCCTCAAGTTTGTTAACTGCATCTATATGTATTGGGTCTACTACTAAAATTCGTTTCTGTTTTTGGTGCATATTTAGTCAAGAGTTGCAGTTTATAATCTGTATTGTACTAGAAAAGGTAATAAAATAAAGGGGAATACTAATGTGATTGACTGTCTGATCATTAAACTATATTGAGCCAGGAAAAGTCGTCTATTGTGGTAAAGTGATTGTTTAGATACGTTGTTATTAACTGAAGTGGATGTCCGTTACTGTAATACAGCTCCAGTTGGTTCAGGCGGTTCTATTTTCCAGAACAAGAATACTAAACAAATAGCGGTATAAGTCTGAGAAATAATGACCACACTAACTGCACCCGTTAAACCCCATAAAGGAACTGCTATTAATAAGAGAAGCACCCGAAGAATAGCTGTTGAAGTAGACACTATATATAGTTGTTTTTTGAACTCTAAAGCAGTCAAGGCAGTGTTCAATAGTGTGGTGGGAGTAAACAATAACATCAGAGAAAATAATTGAGATATAAATACGAAATCAACGTAATTAGGGAATAAGATTTTAAAGAAAAAAGGCGCCAAGATAATGTAGGAGAGTACAATCGGTACAATTAGTAGGTACGACTTGATTAGTTTGGGCGGGAGATTGACTTTGATGTCTGAGACTTTTTGGCTTGATAGCTTGGGTAGAGCCAGAACATTCAAGGCAGACAAAAAGTTTTTTATTTGTTTAAACGGTACCAACGCCAAGTAATATCCTGCTAATATGGCTGGGCCAGTGAATTGGAATAATAATATTTTATCAATATTATTTGCTATTACTGTCGCTCCTTGCATCACTGATAAGTGTTTGCCGTACGATGTCACGCCTGGCTCTGTCTTATCATTGTTGATTTGGTTTCGCCAGACAATTAAACTTGATATTATTTGTGTACTTGAGTAAGAGAAGAAGTAGGCGATGAATATAAAAAACAGATTTGAAGTATTAAATATTGTAGTCACCATCACTATGACCACAAATATTCTCGATGCAGTTAAATGGAGAGACATGGACCTGAAGTCCTTCTTTCCACTTAATACTGATAGATATAAATAGCTTACATTTAATAGTGGCATCAGTACGGTACTTATAATAAATATGTGGCCAAAGATGGTATTGCCTTGATAATAATAGTAGATAGCAATAATGGCAGACATAAGTCCCCCCAGTGCTCCCCATTTTGATTTAGTTATTAATCCGGATTTAAACGAACCATCGAAACCACGTGCAATAGATCTGGTCACTGATGTATCAATACCTGATAAGGTGGGCAGGGCCAAAATCACTAAGATTGAAATTATGTAGCGATATGTTCCGTAGGTCTCTTCTGGTAGTAGGTTGGCAAAGGCGACAGATGATATGAAGGCTATCGACATGGCCACAACCTTACCTGCTGTCAGCCAAAAGCCACCACCGATAATGTAGCGAAGGTCTGTTTTGAGGTATTTTTCTAGCGTATTGAGAATGGCATTCATAAATCACGTTTTGTATTATTGAAAACAAACTTACTGTAGACAAAGTAACGCAGTGGGCCGAAGATGAGTATGTTTAGGACTACTGAGAGTAAGTATTGTAGTTCAAGTTTTTCTACCAATGCTGTATATAAGCCGACATTGAGTAACCAAAAAGCTATTACTGAAAGTACGTAGCGGTAAGACTGCCTCTTGTGGTCGTTAGATTTAAAGACAAAGGTGGAAGAAACAACGTACACTCCAGCATACACAAGCGTGAGCACTATTGGGTAGGCAATTGTCGGTGAGAAATGTAGTAGGTCAACCGCTAGGTAGGTGAGAAAGATCAAGATAACGTAACTTAAAATAGTGACGGTACCATATCTCAATAGTTTGATAATCATATTATTTTTCTAGCTCGACCAAAACCATAGTCCATGGGAGAGGCGTTCGAACTTCCGTTACTTTGCCAGCTTGAGAGACAAATTTCTTGAAAGTCCTGGTTGACCAGTGGTTAAGGTGTCCTGGGGTATTACCAAGATCAGATAAATATTTAAGTCGAGTCATGTTTAAAATTCTCCAAATTGGTTCTCGCGGTACGCTAAGTAATAGGTATTGACTAGAAACTCTCCTCATTTCCATGAGGGCCTTTTCTGGGTCTTCTAAGTGTTCTAGCATCTCAAGTCCGATGATTAAATTAAAGCTATTATCATCTCTCCTTAAATCATAGACTGATTCTGGAGTGAAGACAGTACCTGGGTTACGCTCAGAAGCTAAGTTAGTGAGGTCGCTTAGAAGATCCGATCCTTCGTAAGTTGAGCCTTGATGACACATTGGGATTATACGCTCGGCGGAAAAGCCCGCTCCGCAGCCCACTTCAAGAATGTTGAGAGTCTCCTTCGGTAAAAGATCTTGAATGCTTTTATAAAAATTATCTACCAAGTGTCGACTGATTGGATTGGTGTCTTCGTATTTGCCCACAAATTCCTTCACATGTTCTGGCCTATCGTCTTTTTGCATAATAATGGAGCTTATCGATGCTGAGTTGTTGTCTGCTAAGTGAATACAGTATAACACCGACCGCTAAGAGGATAACTCCAATACCAAAAGCAGCTAAAGCACTTATGCCAAGAGCTTTGTATGGGCTAATGAGACCAGTTTCAAAATAGCGCAAACCGAGGATTATTGACGTAGGAATAGCGAAGATCCAAGAAAGTATGGCCAGGGTACCGAAGAACTTCATTGGCTTGTAGAAAATGAGGGAACTAAGAATTATCTTTAATACTTGTGTGCCGTATCTAAAAATACTTCTGGCTATGCGTGATTTTCGTTCGGGGAAGTAAGTAACAGAAATTGGGATTTCTTTAATTTTGATCCCTTTAAATCCAAGGTTTAGAAATACTTCTTGAGTGTAGGTGAAACCACCAAAAAGATTCAAGTGGAGGAGAGCTTCTCGGCTGTAGGCTCGGTAGCCACACGAGACGTCGGTGTAGTTGTCGTTGAGAATGTAGTTGACCATTCGAGCGACAATTTTATTACCAATCCGTTTGGTTGAAGACATATTAGGAATAGCGTCTTGGGAGGCGAAGCGATTTCCAGAACAAAAATCAGCCTGACCATCTATGATGGGGTCCAACAAAAGTGGTATCTCGGTCTCGTCGAATTGCCGGTCTCCATCTATGGTCACCATAAGGTCGTATTTTTTTTCAATGGCGTAATCTACTGCTTCTTGGAAGATGGTACCCAAACCACGACTGACATCATGTCTAATGACTGTCGCCCCAGCTACTTCTGCTCGGTGGGCAGTATCATCAGTCGAACCGTCGCTTATAACTAGGATGTCAGCTTTTAGTTGGTATTTATCACTAATTACCTGACGACAACCGTTCACTACTTCAGAAACTGTTAGGGCTTCATTTTTAGCCGGGATTGAGACTAGAATAGTGAGTTTATCGTTCATGGTATTAAGAAGGTTTAGCTGGTAGCTTCATTTTTTTAATATTTTCAATAATAGTACGCCAATTGGCTACTGCAAAGCCAGCTGATATAAGCATGAGCGGGATTATGGGTAAAGTGTAGCGTGGGTAGGGGAAAAGTACAGTGTGCAACATCCAGACATATAGTATACAAGACCATAATACAACTAACATATAGTTTGGAATTATAAGAATAGAGATAAATGCTAACGCCAACAAAGTAAAGAAACCAAATTTATATATTGAGATTAAGTACTTGGCCTCCGGCTTACTTTCAGTCAGTAGTTCGGCTTGATAACCACCGGCTCCTGGGTTCCAAAATCGGAAGATATTTTTGAATTTAGAAATCACTACATCTGAAGCATATACTGAAGCTTCAGGGTCACGATCAATTTCATATGCTAGCGTGATGAAGGCTTTGTCAAATACATGTGACGATTGAGCCGTGGTACTCTCCACTTTATACATTTGGATTGTTTTAAAAGTGAACCAAGGAGCAACGATGATAATGAAGAAAAGTAAGCTCGTGATTAAGTTTTTTATTGGGGGTAGACGGTAGTTGAAGAACCAAGTGCTCAACACTCCTGTGCCAAAGAGCCAGAATGGTAGTAGTAATGCCACCGGACGCATCAGTGCGGCGATACCAAAAGCTATTCCTGACAGTGCAAACCACCTCAGCTTATTTTCCGACAGGGCTTTCATGGTAATGAATATCGCCATCAAGGAGACTACTGTATAAGGAACGGCACTCATTATAAGTAGAGAGTACAAAATCATGTACGGCCACAGTATCACTATCAGGGCTGTCATCAGTGACAAATAGAAAGGAATCTTCAAATAAGTCCTGGCTATTTGAAAAGCCATAAAAGCCACTATGCCCAACACAGCGAACTGCACCTGGTAAACAGTGGATGGGTCACTGCCGAAGTATGAGAAAATTTGGCTTAAGAAAAATGGATAACCAGGGCTATAATAAACTCCATCAATTGATAAGTAGACTCCTTCTCTAATACCATTGGCGATTTCTATATATGTTAAAGAGTCTGAAATAACCGGGAACGGCGGCAAGTATGAAATAAGCATTTTCCCTAAGAAAGAAGACAGAGAAACGAGTGAGAATAATACTATTATAGGGTGCTGTAGCTCCTTATTTTTCATGTTAGTTAGATGTGTCGAAATATAGCACAATTAATTTATGATCGCACCCAGAGAAACCACACTTCGTAATAGTTGACTTGGGTAACTATGGGTCATGTTTAAAATAGTACATCTCATAGGCGCCTGCAGAACTGTGGGACTATGATAAAGTATTGATTATATGAAATCGCTCAAAGAACAGTTTATTGGCCATGTGGTTGGTGAAGCGATTAAACGGGCGCCCGCAGGGCGCCCGCCGAGGATCATGGACCTAGGTTGTGGTACGGCTAGCTATGTTCCGCCTCTAGTTGAGCAGTGTCCAAATTTTGAATACGTTGGAGTTGAGCCGATTGAAGATTCTTATACTAGAGCTAAGGAAAATCTGGCTGGTGTACCAAACGCCAAGGTTCATTTTCAGTTGGCCTACGATTCTGTGCCGGAAGAAAAAGAAAATTCTTTTGATTTAGTTTTTTCGCTTAGTGTGTTGGAGCACGTTAAGGATCTTCAGTCTTTTATTTCTTTGTCGGCTAAGTATGTGAGAAGGGGAGGATTGATGGTTCATCGCTATGATCTTGGACACGCTCTCCATACTCACTCTTTGAAAGAACATTTCCATGTTTTTATGGGAAATAATTTTCCGCAATTATTGCCGGAACGACAATTTGTCCGGTACGTTGGAGTGCCTGAGGTAGAAGAGAAATTCAGGAAAGCCGGAGTAACACCAACCGATGTCACATACCACCAAATGCCAAGTCATAAAGAGTTGGAAAAACATTTTAATGATTCTGGTACCACCGCAGTCGATGAGCTGTTTGCCTGGGAGATAAAACACCAAAAAGATTTTAAGAAGATAACAGAAAAAGACCGAGAGCTTTTGTTTCCGGCTGTCGCAGTATGGGGTGAGAAATGGGATGGGCCCCATTTCGCAAGAGGTTGACAGCATGTTTGTGACGAAGGAAACAAACAGGCGGCAACCTGAACAGCACCTGTAAGGTGAGAAATGGGATGGGCCCCATTTCGCAAGAGGTTGACAGCATGTTTGTGACAAGGAAACAAACAGGCAAACAGGCAACCTGAACAGCACCTGTAAGGTGAGAAATGGGATGGGCCCCATTTCGCAAGAGGTTGACAGCATGTTTGTGACGAAGGAAACAAACAGGCGGCAACCTGAACAGCACCTGTAAGGTGAGAAATGGGATGGGCCCCATTTCGCAAGAGGTTGACAGCATGTTTGTGACGAAGGAAACAAACAGGCGGCAACCTGAACAGCACCTGTAAGGTGAGAAGGTTTAGAAAACCATCACCGTTTTTTAATGCTATACATGCCATTCTCAAACTCGTCTAGGGATTCTTGGAGTTTGCAACATGTTATAGTTTCATCCATATGAAAGATGTTTTGAAAGCAGTGGTGTTTATTGGGCTTTTTGCAGTCCCATTTCTTACCCTTTATGTAGAGAACGATTATTTCTTCCCATTTATTACTGGTAAAAACTTTTGGTTTAGAATAATCGTTGATGTTGTTTTTGCAGCTTGGATTATCCTGGCGCTTTATGAGGTTAAATATCGTCCTAAGATATCGGGAATAGTCTGGAGCTTTGGGATATTGCTGGTCATAATGTTCTTTGCTAATTGGTTTGGTCTTAACCCTCGTTCAAGTTTCTGGAGTAATTTCGAAAGAATGGATGGTTATGTTTCTCTCGTGCATACCTTCATGTACATGTTGGTCCTTGGTAGTGTTTTGAGTACCAAAGAACATTGGCAAAAACTCCTCAATACATCTTTGTTCGTTGCTTTTGCGGTCGCCTTTTATGGTTTGGCCCAGTATGGTGGATTGGTAGATGGAAGCAGTCGTATCGACTCTAGGCTTGGTAACGCCGCATACATGGCTGTCTACATGCTTTTTCATGTCTTTATTGCTTTTTGGTTGTTTGTCGAGACAAAAAATACCACCCATAGAGTACTCTATGGAGCGCTGGTGGCATTGTTTGCTTTCGTTCTTATTGAGACTGGTACTCGTGGTACAGCGGTTGGACTGGCGGTCGGAATCATGGTCATGGCTGCTTACATTGGTCTATTTGGTAGGCAATTCGCCAACTATAGAAAATATGCCATCGGGGCTTTTGCCTTGGTTATCCTACTGGGAGGGTCGTTGTTTGTGGCTAGAGACTCAGATTTTGTCCAAAGCAAGACTAGCTTGAAGCGTATAGCCAACATCTCACTAGATGACTTGCAGATCCGTGGCATTATCTGGGGTATGGCTTGGGAGGGAGTGAAGGAACGGCCGATCCTTGGCTACGGTCAGAGTAATTTCAACTATGTTTTCAATGAAAACTTTGACCCTCGACTTTATGCTCAAGAACAATGGTTCGACCGCTCTCACAACATCTTCATGGATTGGTTGGTGACTGGAGGTTTCTTAGGTCTTATCACCTACTTAAGTATTTTTGGTTGGTGTGTCTACTACATACTGGTTCGTCCAATCTTGAAGAAAGACGACGATACTTTCAATGTTATGGAGCGAGGTGTATTACTCGGTATCTTGGCTGGTTACTTCACCCACAACTTGGTGGTATTCGACAATATCGTTAGTTATATTTTCTTTGCCATTATTCTTGCTCTCGTAAACTCAAGGGTAGGGATTATTCCTGAGCGTATTGCTAAGTTTAAGGTGGATCAGTCAATCATTTCTCAGTTTGCCGCACCGGTAGTGGCTGCCTTGTTGATAGCTGGCATTTACGTCTACCATGTCCCTGGTATGCAGGCGGCTGGAGATATTATCGACGCCTTTAGGTCATCTGATGCTAATAGCCGACTCGAAGCCTTCAAAATCGCCTTGTCTAGAGATTCTTTTGCTCACCAAGAAATCACAGAGCAGCTATCACAGCAGACCATCAGTGTCGCTAGAGATACTAAAATTCCTGAAGATATTCGACAACAGTACCTCCAACTAACCGAAGAACAACTGATGAAGCTGGTCGAAGAGAAGCCGGGCGATGCTCGCGTGCATGTATTTATTGGTAGTTACTATAGAGCTACTGCACAGCTAGATAACGCCGCCGAGCAAATGGCTATAGCGAGAGATCTGTCTTCAAACAAACAGTCAATCATTATTCAGCAAGCTTTCATTGCCTTGTCACAAAACAAAAATCAAGAAGCATCCGATTTCTTCAAAACCGCCTTCGAACTAGATGAACGTAATCTGGAAGCTAGAGAGTATTATGTAGCCTCACTCTTTTACGTGAATGAATTTGATAAGGCTAAGGCACTAATGGATAGTGATAAGACTAAGGCCCGGTTTGCTAAAAGTGACTTTATCATCAGTGCTGCTAATGAGGCTGGTCAGCTAGATTTTGTTAGGGAGCTGTATGAGTTTAGGTCACAAGCAGAGCCGGACGGATCGCAAAGCTGGAGAACTGATTCTCAAACTTGGGCCTCTCTTGCATTCTTGTATTACCAAGCAGGAGATATAGAAAAAGCTATCGAAGTACTAAATAATTCTAAAGAAGCTGTTCCAGCTTTTGCCAACACTGCCAGCTGCTTTATTGGTAATCTGGAGAGCGGAAAAGATCCTCAGGAAGGTTGTAATTAAAGTATGAATATCAAGGTAGAGAAAAACGTCCTTCTCTCAGCACACACCACCTTAAAAGTAGGTGGTGTTGCTGACTTTTTTGTGCAGGTTGATAGTGTAGAAGAGTTAGTGGAAGCTTTGCAGTTCGCTTCAGAAAACAATGAGACGCCGCTCATACTTGGAGGTGGTTCAAATATTCTCGCTAGCGACGAAGGCTTTTGTGGACTCATTATTAAGAATTGCATCAAAGGGTTATCGTATACAGTCCATGGAGACAATGTCTATTTGTACTGTGGCTCGGGTGAGGTGCTTGATGAAGTTGTAGCCGACGCTGTATCTAAAAATTATTGGGGATTAGAAAATCTTAGTTCTATACCAGGAACAGTGGGTGCCACTCCGGTGCAAAATGTTGGCGCTTACGGAGTAGAGGTATCGTCACTGATAACAGAAGTTTCAGCTATAAATTCTGAAACAAAAGAAATAAAAAACTTTAGTAACAAAGAATGTGATTTTTCATATCGTGATTCTTTTTTCAAAACTTCAGAAGGAAAAAAGTGGATGATAACTGAAGTTGTTTTTAAACTGTCATTAATAAAAAAACCACAATTAGATTACGGCACTCTGAAGACTCTCGAGACATTGGGCGCAGTATCTATAGATGACATCAGAAATGAAATTATTAAAATCCGTTCCGTTAAGTTTCCTAACTGGCATAAAGTAGGAACGGCTGGATCATTTTTTAAAAACCCGGTTGTTAGTAAAGAAGTGTTTTCTGACTTGCAAGCAAAGTTCCCCGGTATACAAGGTTATCCCGCAGGTGAGACAATGACTAAAATACCGCTTGGCTGGGTCCTTGATAATGTATGTAACTTAAGGGGTTTTTGTATGGATGGAGTTTGCTTATATAGAGAACAAGCTTTAGTGTTGGTAAATGAAAGTGCCAAAGATGCAAAGGTAATAGAAAAATTTGCCAACTATGTGGCGGAAGTTGTGAAAGAAAAAACTGGCATAAATATTGAGAGAGAAGTTACGAGTGTGTAAAATTTTAAGTAAGTTTTTATCGTTCGGAACGGATAAAAAATAAAACTGTTAAAGAAAGTAAATTAATTTTTGTGGCAGAAGTGCCTTGTACAAAATTGAGTCCCACCTCGTCCTCGTTCGCTTCACTCACATCAGACGTCCTCACTCTCGTTCGGAACGGATAAAAAATAAAACTGTTAAAGAAAGTAAATTAATTTTTGTGGCAGAAGTGCCTTGTACAAAATTGAGTCCCACCTCGTCCTCGTTCGCTTCACTCACATCAGACGTCCTCACTCTCGTTCGGAACGGATAAAAAATAAAACTGTTAAAGAAAGTAAATTAATTTTTGTGGCAGAAGTGCCTTGTACAAAATTGAGTCCCACCTCGTCCTCGTTCGCTTCACTCACATCAGACGTCCTCACTCTCGTTCGGAACGGATAAAAAATAAAACTGTTAAAGAAAGTAAATTAATTTTTGTGGCAGAAGTGCCTTGTACAAAATTGAGTCCCACCTCGTCCTCGTTCGCTTCACTCACATCAGACGTCCTCACTCTCGTTCGGAACGGATAAAAAATAAAACTGTTTATTTTTTATCCCCAAAAAAAAATCAAAAAAAGAATTGTACTTATTTCAATAAAGAGTGATAATACAAGTAAGCAAAAATCTTCTCCCGGTTTGTTCTTTGATAAGAGAAGGTGTTGCGGTCGAATTTTATTCATCACAATCTCTCATCACATATGGCAGCAAAAAAGAAAGTTGCAAAGCGAAAGCCTGCAAAAAAAGCTGTAAAGAAAGTTGCTAAGAAAAAGGTAGTCAAGAAGGCTGCTAAGAAAGTAACTAAGAAAAAAGTGGCAAAGAAGACTACAAAGAAAAAAGTAGTAAAGAAGGTCGCAAAAAAAACAGCAAAAAAGAAAGTGACCAAGCGAAAAAAGTAATCAAGGCGGAGACGGTTCGCCACCTCCGCGTTAGATTAATAGCATAGTCGCCCTTGGGGGCGACTTTGCTTTTTATATATTCAAGAACTTTGTATTTAAGGGTAAAAACGTATATACTACGGCCATTATGTTGAATGAGTAAATGCCTTTAGGTATGTTACGAATTTATGCAGACGCTTAGCCAGAAGCGACCTCGTCCTATGGGAGATTATGGCTGCAGCGGACTGCCAGACAGTTCTGGCAATATATTCATTATTTATATACAGCATTATGTCATTTCTAGACAAATTTTTAAGTGAACAAACGAGCGTAAGCGACTGTTGTGAACTTACACAGGAAAACAGAGGTGAACTCGAGAATCAAACAAGAATTCAGTCTGTTTTGTCGAGAGAAGGAACTATGATTGTTAGATAAAGTCCACTATTTCACTTATTACATTATGTCATTTTTAGATAAATTTTTTGGACCAACTTATGAGAAGGAATTAAAGGCGATTACACCGATCGTGGCTGAAATAAATGCTTTGGAAGAAACTATTGCTGTTTTGTCAGACGAAGGCCTGCAAGCAAAATTAGCTGAATGTAAACAAAAGGTGCAAAGTGGAGAATCACTAGAGTCTGTATTGGTTGAAGTTTTTGCATTAGTAAGAGAGTCAGCTAAACGAACACTAGATATTCGCCACTATGATGTACAGCTTATAGGTGGAGTTATTCTTCATAATGGAAAAATAACTGAGATGCGTACTGGTGAAGGTAAAACTTTAGTGGCGACCCTACCAGCTACTTTAAACGCTTTGGTTGGCAAAGGAGTGCACGTAGTGACCGTAAACGATTACCTGGCACGCAGAGACGCTGTGTGGATGGGTCAAGTTTACGCTAAGCTCGGACTATCAGTTGGTATTGTCAATCACGATGCGTCTTTTTTATACGACGCTGATCATCAAGATAAAGATGAAGAGAGAGACGAACATGGTTCATTTAAGGTTGTCTATGATTTCTTGCGACCCTGTAGCAGACAAGAAGCCTACGCTGCCGATATAACTTACGGCACCAACAGTGAGTTTGGTTTCGATTATCTGCGCGATAACATAGAGTATGAATCTAGTCGTCTCCGACAACCATACCATTACTACGCTATTGTCGATGAGATCGATTCTATTTTGATTGATGAAGCTAGAACACCGCTTATTATTTCTGCTCCGGCGGCCGACACTGAAAATTTGTATACCACGTTTGCAAATATTGCTGAAAAACTAAACATCAACGAGCACTTTATTGTTGATGAGAAACTAAAAAGCGCCACCTTGACTGACGCCGGAGTGGAAGCAGCGGAAAAGCTTTTAGATATAGAAAATATTTATACCGAAAAAGGTATTAAGTATGTGCACCACCTAGAAACTGCCGTTCGAGCCAAAGCCCTGTTTAAAAAAGATAAGGAGTATGTAGTGCGAGACGGTGAGGTAGTTATTGTCGACGAATTCACTGGCCGGCTACAACCTGGACGAAGATGGTCTGAAGGGCTTCACCAAGCGGTTGAGGCTAAGGAAGGTGTGACTATACAAAAGGAGTCAAAAACATTTGCTTCTATTACCTATCAGAATTATTTCCGTATGTACGATAAGTTGTCTGGTATGACTGGTACAGCCCTTACTTCCCAAGAGGAATTCTTCACAGTTTATAACCTGGAAGTAATCCCTGTTCCAACCAATCGAGAGGTTAAAAGAATCGATAGAAACGACCTTATCTATCAAAACGAACCTGGTAAATTTAAAGCCATTATCGAGAAAGTTAAGGAAGTACACGAAAAAGGCCAACCCATATTGATTGGTACTGCTTCGATTGATTCAAATGAACGCCTCTCAGCCGCCCTTAATAGCTCAGGCATTAAGCACGAGATGTTAAATGCTAAAAACCACGAACGAGAGGGTGAGATCATCGCTGCTGCTGGAAGGCCTGGTGCGGTGACTCTGGCCACCAACATGGCAGGTCGTGGAGTCGACATCAAACTTGGAGGACCAGATGCTACCAAAGAAGAGTCAGAAAAGATAAAAGAGCTTGGAGGTTTGTTTGTTTTGGGTACAGAAAGACACGAAGCTCGCCGAATCGACAACCAGCTACGAGGACGTTCAGGTCGACAGGGTGATGCCGGAGAGACACAATTTTTTGTCTCGATGGATGATTCTTTGATGAGAGTTTTTGGTGGCGAGAGAGTAAAGAATCTAATGGGTACATTTAAGATCCCAGAGAATGAACCGATCGAAATGGGGATGATCTCCAAAACCCTGGAAAGTGCTCAAACTAAAATTGAAGGTTTCCACTTTGATTCTCGTAAACAAGTTTTGGCCTACGATGACGTTTTAAATGTCCAAAGAAAGTCTATCTATGGCCGCAGAAGGAAACTGTTGGCCGGTGACCCAGAAGAAGTAAATACTGTATTAAACGAACTTCATGAAGCTTTCCCAGATACCAAAGCCATCATAGAGGATAAGAAAAAGGAATTTGGGGAAGAAGAGTTTATGGATATTTTCAGAAGGCTTGTGTTGCAGATGGTTGATATGCTTTGGGTGGAGCACTTGGAAGTCATGGGTTACACTCGCTCTAGTGTTACTCTGCGTGCCTACGGCCAGCGTGACCCTCTGATTGAATACCGGAAAGAAGGGAACAGGTTGTTTAAAGAAATGCAGGTTGTCTTGTATGAACGTATTGCCGATGTTCTGCCAAAAGTTCAGCCACAAGTAGTCGCCCAAGAAGAAGCAGAGCGTAAACAAGAAGCCGAGGCAGCTCAAGCTGCCGCCGGAGAGCAAGAAAGTTCTACTGGTAAATCACGGACTCCAATTGTTAAAGAAAAGACCTACGCCAGAAATGATCTTATAACAATCACAAATGGCACCGAAACCAAAGAAGTAAAATTCAAGAAAGCGGAAGATCTACTGAAGTCAGGTTGGAGCATCGTAAAATAACCAACACAATAAAGCACCCACTCGGGTGTTTTATTGTGTTTATTTGTTAACGAGTTTACAATGTGCCTATGACAATAATAATAAGACTACTATTTAATGCACTCGGTTTGATGATTATTTCTAGCTACGTGTCTGGTATAACTGTTGTTGGCTTCTACCCAGCTATTATCGCAGCCTTAGTGCTCGGAATATTAAACGTAATAATTAAACCGATACTAATAATCCTGACTCTACCGATAACTATTGTGACACTAGGTCTTTTTGCCTTTGTGATCAATGCTACCCTGTTCCTATTTGCAGCTTCTTTCATTGATGGGTTTAATGTAGATGGGTTCGGATACGCTCTCCTGGGGTCTATATTAATGAGTATTATAAGCACTATTGGTAATCGTTGGATTAATGGTTCTAACAAAAAGGATTAAGAATAAAGGGTAAAAAGTGATTATTTAATTGCATATTATCGTTTATTACGGTACTGTTCCTGTCTTAGTATGTTTGTAGACGAACTAACAATTTACGCAAAAGCTGGCAATGGTGGCAATGGTGTTGTTCGCTGGAGTCATGAAAAATTCCGCCCGATGGCGGGTCCTTCTGGTGGCGATGGCGGTAACGGGGGAGATGTTTATGTTAGAGCAGTTAAGGACCTTAACCGCCTTTCAAAGTACACTGGCAAAAAATCTTTCCTAGCAGAAGATGGAGTGGCTGGTACCAAGAAGAGTAAGGCAGGAAGCAATGGAGAAGATTTTTATATTGATGTACCCGTTGGTTCACGTATCACTGATATTGAAAGAAGACGCACTTTTGAGCTGACCGAAGTCGGCGCGACAGAAAGAATCCTAAAGGGGGGAAGCGGTGGTCTTGGGAATGAACACTTTAAGTCCTCTACCAATCAGTCCCCAGAACAATCAACTCCAGGAAAAAAAGGGGAGTCTGGAGATTTTTTGATAGAGGTATCGTTGGTGGTGGACGTTGGTTTGATTGGCTTACCAAACGCTGGCAAGTCTACTTTATTGAATAATATAACCAACGCTCACTCACGGATCGGTGCCTACCCCTTTACTACCCTAGAGCCACACCTAGGTGACTTGTATGGATATGTAATAGCCGACATTCCCGGACTAATTTCTGGCGCCGCTAGCGGAAAAGGTCTTGGCCACAAATTTTTAAGACATGTATCTCGTACCAAAATGCTTTTGCACTTAGTTTCTCTAGAGCACGAAGACCCTCTAAAAGAGTATTATACAATTCGAGATGAGCTTTCTCAGTACGACAAATCACTAACAGAGAAGGAAGAGTGGATAATTTTAACTAAAAAAGACCTTGTAAAACAAGAAGATATTGATAGTGTCATCAAAGACCTTGAAAAAATTAAGAAACGTGTTCTTGTTGTTAGTCAAGACGACTTAGATTCGTACAAAAACGTCAGTGATATGTTGACTGCTCATCTGAAGAACGTAGAATAGAAGCACTTATCTATTATAATTCTTCAAAATAAATGACGTACAAAACAACTATTGGCTTAGAAGTTCATGCCGAACTGAACACAAAAAGTAAAATGTTTTGTGGTTGCAAGAATGAACCGCACGGAAGTGAACCAAACACTTACATCTGTCCTGTTTGTATGGCACACCCAGGTACTCTTCCGGTACCGAACGAGCAAGCAATCGAGATGGTCTTAATGTTTGGTCAAGCAGTTGGAGCCGTAGCGGCAACCTACTCAGAGTTTGACCGAAAAAATTATTTTTATCCAGACATCCCGAAGGCTTATCAGATCAGTCAGTATGCTTTTCCATTTTTAACTGGAGGCAAGCTTGAAGGGGTAGAGCTTACAAGAGTACACCTTGAAGAAGACACGGCCAGAAGCCAGCATGATAAAAATTCCGGAAGTGTGGTTGACTTCAACCGAGCCGGAGTGCCTCTAATGGAACTCGTGACCGAGCCAGTCATTCATGATTCTAAAACAGCTGGACAGTTTGCGAGAGAGCTCCAACTTCTACTGCGGACACTTAACATCTCAAGTGCCAATATGGAGAAAGGTGAAATGCGTGTTGAAGCTAATATTTCTGTTAGTAAAGAAGAGGGTGTGCTAGGTACAAAAGTGGAAGTGAAAAATCTAAACTCATTCAAAGTTGTTGAAGCAGCTATTGAATATGAGGTCAAAAGACAAATCCAGACACTTGAAAAAGGGGAAGAGCTAACGCAGGAAACAAGGGGGTGGGACGAGAACAAATCAAAAACATTTTCACAACGATCCAAGGAGACAGCTAAGGACTACCGTTACTTCCCAGACCCAGATATCCCCAAGATAGAGGTGGCCTCATACGCAGTTTTTTCATCCACTCGCCTAGCCGAGATAATGCCTGTATTACCTAATGAAATAAGAGAAATCTATAGAAATCTCGGATTGACGGACAGTTCTATAGAGGTAATTTTGTCCAACAATGAGATCGATATCTATCTGAGAAAAGTAATTGATATACTAGTTAATAAACCAGAAGTTATCTCTCTTTCGGTAAATTATTTAACCTCAGACGTGGTTTCAATCATTGGTGATGAAAAGTACCCATTGACTAGTTTGAACCCAAACCACTTTGTTGAGTTAATGACCTTGCTGGATGAGAATATGATTGGATCTAGAGTGGCTAAAGACTTGTTGGTGCGACTGTTTGGTAGCGATATTGGTCCGCTCCAGATTGCTGAAAAAGAAGGGCTCCTCCAGGTCTCAGACTCTGCTTCTTTACAGATTGTTATTAATGAGATCATTGCTAATAATGAAACAGTAGTCCAAGAGTACAGAGCAGGTAAGGAGGCTTCATTACAGTTCTTGGTGGGCCAGGGAATGAAAATGACAAAAGGTTCAGCTAATCCGACAATGTTAAAAGATTTGTTTATTGAGTCTTTAAAATAGACTTATCTCGGATAGACTATATTTATACACTACAATAATAGGCACATCTGAGCTTTCTTTGTTACACTGTAGATATGGAAAAGGTGATGCTTGATGGAATAGAGTATGTGAAAGCTTCTGTGGTAGCAGAGGATTTTAAGTATACCTCTGATTATATTGGGCAGCTGTGCCGAAACAAAAAAGTAGATGCTCGATTGGTGGGTCGTACTTGGTTTGTGAACCCACTTTCTATCACAGAGCATAAGCGAAGTAAGTACGGAACTATAAATGCTATAGATGATCAAGAACAAGCCCACCAGGTACATGTCTCAGTGGAACCAGTTATTAAGAGTAAGACCCTTAAAACCTTACTGGCTAACAACACTTATCATAAGTTAACAGAGCAAAGGAATTTGCACGTAGCCTACGATCTAGACGACGAAGCTTTAATGCCTAACCTTACTAAGAAGGTTTTACCCCCGCCTAAAAAGATCAGAATTGAGCAAGCGGATGCAAAGACTGTTCGGGTTGGTGGTCGCCTGAAAGAGTTTGCTTTTATGCCAAGCACTATGCCTGAAATTTCCTTATCGGGAAAATTAAAGGTGACCGAAATCCCTGAAGCAGAGCCAGAAGTAGTGGAATCGACTACCAGTGATAGCTATGAAAATAAAGCCATATCGACAAATTCAGAAAAAATGTCTGTTAAGATAAAGCCGCACCCTACTACTTTTTCTAAGATTGAGAAGGCTCGGGATAGATCTATAAAACTTAAAAAACTACCTCAGCAAAATAATCCTTTACAGGTTGGGCAAGTGACAAAAATTGAAGAAAGATCTAAAACACAAACCCCTGACGCAAAGAAAAGTGGTGAGATCAGGTTTAGTCCGACTTCTGTCGAAAAAGCACAACCAGTGAAAATCTCTACCGTGGTTTTGGCCTCACCACTCATTGCTACAGTTTTGGCACTAGTGGTCGTAACCGCACTGTTTTCTGCTAGCTCGAGAGTCGTGGTCTCTAAGGCTACCTATCAGTCTGAAATCATTTTACAAGTCGCAAACGTACTTGAGATCCTCCGTCAGTAGACAGTTTTTATGCACACCTGAATGAACTTTTTTAGGTGATTTGGCTATATAATTAAAGTCAAATCGTATGAATAGCACTATTGAAATTGATGGAAAGAAATTGCAGTCAATCAAGACGGTGGCCGAAAAAGTTTCATACTCTAGAGACTACATTACACGCCTGGCCAGAGAGGGGAAAATTACGGCCATGAATGTTGGGCGACAGTGGTTTGTTGATCTTGACTCTTTGAATAATTACGCCGAGTCTGCTTCAGTAGAGACTGCGGTGCGTAGAAAACAGCTTAGTGAGGAAAGAAGAATTGAGCAACAATTTAGATCAGCTGCTCAAGAGAAAAAGGCTCACCGTGATAAAAAAGCTCGGATGCTAAATGTGCGCGCTGCATCGGTAGCGATCATGGTACTTGGTTTTGGTCTCTTAGGAGGATGGGCTACCAACTACACAATTTCTACAGGTAGTAATTTTTTGATTTTAGCTAAAAATATTCTATCTACGCCTCAGCCACAATCGCAATTTGGTTTGCTTGGTGATAGAGAAGAAAAAGAGTCAGGTCTAGCTGTTGCTTCGGTTGATACGAAAGTGTCTAAGGAAGAACAAATTTCTGTCAGTAGTGTCAAACCAATTGGTGATGATATAGAAAATGGTGTTTTGCTTTTACCGCAAGGTAGTTTGAGCGCATCAACCACAGAAATGTTTTCTGACAATGTAGAAGTTTTGACTGCCAGCAACGGATCTCAAATGGTGGTCCGAGTCGATGAGGCAGGACGACCAGTAGGGAACGTTATCCCGTTTGTGGTAGTGCCGGTTAAATACTCGGATATATAGCTTATGTTAGGTAACCGCTTTACAACAATTGCAATAATTACACTCATGACCGTCATGAGTTTTGGTGCTTTTGTTTCGCCGGTAGTTGCAGAGCCTGCGCCAACAATTAATTACCAAGGAAAGCTCACTGGTTTGGAGGGGTCGGCCGTGTCAGACGGTACATACAACATGCGTTTTTGGTTGCTTCAATCGCAAGTACAGGCTACCACTTCTGCCGTCTGGACCGAAGAGTTAACTGGAAGTAATAAAGTGCAGGTCACTGACGGACTTTTCAGCGTCATGCTTGGTTCCACCACTCCACTCACCAGTGTCAATTTTAATCAGATGCTCTATCTTGGTGTTGAAATCGGCGGATCAACCACACCAGCTTGGGATGGGGAAATGAGCCCAAGAAAAATTCTCGGTACCGTCCCAGCAGCTTTCGAAGCCTATCAGCTTGGAGGTGTTTCCTCTTCTTCTTTCCTGCGGAGTGATACTGCTGATACTGCTTCAGGCTTGCTTACTTTCACTGGTGGCTTTATTAGTAGTGCCTCTAGCTCAATCGCTAATTTTAATTTTGGTACAGCTACTGGAACTACTTTAAATATTAATGGTGAATCATTCACCGACTTTACGGGAGCTGGCCTTATAAACTCAGGTGGAGTACTCAGTGTTTCTTCTTCATCACTTAACTTAACCCTTGAAGGATTGACCGACGTCTCATCTATGACCGAAACTCTCGGCGATCTATTATACTGGAACGGCTCAGCCTGGGCAGACTTGGCTACCTCATCGCTCAACATCGCTCTAGATGACACCACTGGCACCCTTGGTGTCACTAGGGGTGGCACTGGTATTACTTCAATTAGTACTGGCGGTCTACTGTATGGTGATGGAGCCAACTCAATTGCTGCTCTTAGTATCGGTAGTGCCGGCCAGATCTTGCAAATCTCTGGTGGAGTACCAACCTGGGCGGCTACTTCTTCCCTTGGATTCCTAGAGAATACTTTTGGGGTATCTATTGATCCTAGTGAATTATCTGCTGTTGACTTCGGTAGCTTTACTTGTAACGGAGCAACTTGTTCGGTCAATACTGGGGGAGTGACTTCAGCTATGTTGTTAGACGATACTATTGATTTTACAGATATTTCTTACCTTAATACTTTAGCTACTAATCCAGCCTTTGGAGCTAATGAAACATTCTTCGGTTCCACAGGTATTTTATTTGAAGGAAGTTCTGCTGATAATTTTGAAGGATTACTTACTATTTCAAACATAACCGGTTCAGATAAAACTTGGACTCTTCCTAATACCACCGGAACGATCGCTCTCACTACTTCGACTATGACAGGTCCTAGCACTGGCACTTTCGACGGTAACAACTTTGCTGGTGGAGCAATTGGAACCGGAGATATTTTGTATGGCTCAGCTGCTGGTAGTATTTCTGAGCTAGCGGCAGTAGCAACTGGTAATGTATTAATTTCGGGTGGTGTGTCAACTGCTCCGGCTTGGGGTAAGGTTGATCTGACTACTCATGTCTCAGGTACTCTCGCTGCGACCAATGGAGGAACTGGACTTAATACAACAACCGCCAATCAATTATTAATTGGTGGTGCTGGAGATACTTGGTCACAGATCTCCACCTCTTCACTCGGCCTCGGTAACAGAACCTTCTTAGATCTCACCGACACCATCGGCTCATTCAACACTGGCCGACTTCTTTACGAAAGTGGCTCTGCTATCACTGACTCTTCCGCCCTTACCTTCAACGGTTCTCGTTTATCTATCACTGGTTCTACTACCGCTTCTGCTGGTTACTTCATGGGTACCACACCAGTTTTAACTGGAAACACGGTCAGTAACAGCTACTTTATGGCCGGTGCTTCTTCCCTTAGCTACACGGCTGGTGCTCTAAACAATTATGCACTTGGAAGTAATGCACTCAAAAGCCTTACCAGTGGTGATAGTAACTTTGCTGTCGGTATTTCTGCTCTCACTAACAATACTACTGGTTCTGAAAATATCGCTGTCGGTAGTGGTGCTCTCACTAGCAATACTGCTGGTTCAGGCAACACTTCATTAGGTACTTGGTCACTTTTCTCTAATACTCTTGGTTCTCATAACACAGCCATTGGTCCTGGTGCGATGGTTCTTAATACAGTCGGTTCAAACAATAATACGTTTGGATTAAATGCCCTTGCTGCAAACACCACTGGTTCATACAATACTGTCATCGGAAAAAATGCTCTCGGGTTAAACAACGGTACTGGCACCATTGCCATCGGCTACCAAACCGCAAACAACGCTCTGTCAGTAGACCGTTCAATCTTCCTTGGTTACGATATAGACGCTTTCAGTACCACTGCTGATGATGTCTTAAATATAGGCAATCTTCTTTTTGGTAACGGACTAGACGGAAGAGGTACTACTTTTAGTACTGGGAATATTGGTATCGGTACTTCTTCACCATACGCAAAACTAACTATAGCCGGAGACATTGGTCTGACCGGAGGTGTCTACGACAATAACTACACTCGTGGTGCAGTCGGACAAATTCTTCAGACTACTGGTACTGGTGTACAGTGGGTGGCGACTTCTAGTCTAGGACTAGGTGGTGGTGGAGCTTCAGCTTTAGAAGATTTGTCTGACGTCGCGTCAATGACCGAGAACTTGGGCGACTTACTTTATTGGAATGGCTCAGCTTGGGCAAATATTGCTACTTCATCTCTCGGTATATCAGCTGGTGACACTATTATTACTGTGGCTGCCAACGACACTCCTGTTTCAGAGAAAAATAATGCTGACTATGTGGCTGATGGTACTGATGATGAGGTGGAAATCCAAGCCGCCCTTGATTCGTTACCAAGTACTGGAGGAACGGTACAGCTTCTAAGTGGTACCTTTCACGTAGGAACGACTACCTATAGTAATGTATCAATATCAGTAAACAAATCAAATACTGCTCTGATTGGTAAAGGTCTAGCTACTATACTTAGGTTGCAGGACAATTCAGACGGAGGTACAAGTGTGATAACTATGTCAGATGCTCAAAGAGTTTTGCTGAGAGATTTCGTTGTTGATGGTAATAGGGCCAACAATGTCTCAGTAGGAACTTTTTACGGTATAGCAATAACAGGTGTTAGCTCTTCGACTATTGATAATCTTATTATCCGAAATGCGCAAGATTCAGGACTAATTATAGTTGGGGGTAGTAGAAATACAATTAGCAATACTATATCAACTTATAACGGCGGTTCAGGATTTTCCTTTTTTTCATTATCGGGAGATGTTAGTAATAATACACTTACAAATATTACTTCCTCCTACAATACAGTTGGAATTACTATGGATGGTACAAACGCAAGTTCTAAATACAATAGAATTATTAATAGTAAATTCTTTGATAATACTACAATAGGAATTTCGATTATTAAGTCTACGTCTACCGTTATAGATGGGAATACTATTAAAGATTCTGGAACAATTGGAATCTATGGTTCTGGTCTAGATAAGTCATTAATTTCCAATAATATTATGGTCGGAAACGGTAGTGGTGCGCACAATAGTATATATTTAACTAATTCTGATGATAACGTTATCTCAAACAACGTTATCGATTCTACTGATTCTGTACCATTGATTAATATTGTTCAAGCGGCTTCAGAGCGTAATCATCTTTCTGGTAATAAATACATAAATCCAAACACTACATCTTTTGTCTTAGACTTAGGTACAGCTACAACTTATGATGAATATAATCGGACCACTATCACAACAAGAAACACTGTCGGGTATGATTTATTGTCAGTATCAGGTTCTACAACAGCTGCGGCTACAGCTGTAACACAGCTTGGTACTGGTAATATATTTATTTTGTCTAATACCTCTGGAAGAGTGTTAACGGTAGATAATAGTGGTTATGTCGGTATTGGTACATCATCACCAGCTAGTAAATTATCTGTAGCTGGAGATGTTTGGTTAGACAGTAATATAATAAATCTAGCTTCTTCTTCAGCCGCTAGCTTGGTACTAAATTACAATACAATCTCTACTAGTACTATTTTAAATAACAGCGCTTACGCCTGGACTTTGGCAACCAGTACTACTGCTACACCTATATTCAGAATCGATACTAGCGGATCAAATCCTGCTGTGGTATTGACCGGAGGCTTTGATGTAAACAATGGAGCAATCTCTTACGATGCTACTAATAACGAAACTAGTATAGAGAACTTGCGATTAGGTAATCTTAACTTTGCAGATGATGCTGGAGTAGTGTCTTGGATAGATATGAATGTGACATCTGCCTCAGCCGTAAACACTTACCTTAGCTACTCAGCTTCTATCGATAGTAATCCACTACTCACTGTCTATGCTAAGTCTGATGGAGCTGGCGGTATCACTGGCGGAGCAATTGGTATCGGTACCACTTCTCCTGATGCGAAACTCACTATTCACTCGGAAGATATAACCACCGCTACTTTACTTTCTCTTTTTCAGACAACTTCTAGCTTCGATGGTACTGGTTTAGAAATGAACTTTGGTAACGGAGCTGGAGATTTTTCTTCTACCACATCAAAGTATTTAGATTTTAAAAACGGTGGTAACTCCGTATTTACAGTATCAGCCTACGGTACTACTACGATTGGTGACGGTACTACTCAAGCAGGTCTCCAGATCATGAATGGTGGCTTGTGTGTCGATAATGGTAGTGGTGGTGGATGTTCAGCTACAACTACTGGTCGGATAACTGGAGTTGAGATACAAACCGGAAACTCCGACTTAGCTGAAATGTATTTCTCAAGTACCGATCTCGAACCAGGAGAAATCGTTACTTTAAGTGGAGGTCTTTCAATTGACCGAGCAGAAAAAGAAAGTGAAACGCCAATCATTGGAGTGGTATCAACCAAGCCTGGTCTACTACTTGGTTTTGATGACACATCATTAATAGCTGGTGAGAGAGGTTATCCGGTGGCTTTAGCCGGACGTGTACCGGTAAAACTTTCAACTGAAAATGGACCAATTAATAAAGGTGATTCACTGATGCTTTCAAGTCTGCCTGGTGTGGCTATGAAAGCAAAGGGAACTGGGGTGGTAGTAGGTACTGCTCTAGAAGACTTTGATGAAGATAGAATGTACTCAGAAACTTTTATAAATCAGTTTGGTGACGATATGGTAGATCCTGTTTTCGCTCCGGTGTTTACCGATACAGACCCAAGACTACAAGATGATTGTTATTTTGAAGATGGCGTATCAGCTAGAAATGCTTCTTGTGTACCACTGGTTTCAACCTCAACTGAAGATCAAATTGAAGAAGTGAATGAAATAATTGAACGACAAAGTGTGGCCGAAGCCCTAGCTGAATTAGCTGAAGAGAGAAGTGAGACAGTGTACTTGTCAGACGGTACGGCGATTAAGCTAGGTCAGGTAGTTATGTTTGTCCGGTTGTCTCACCGCTGGGCAGATGAATCACAACTAGCTTCACTAGGAGTACTTCTTGGTACTAGTAGCTTAGAAACAATTGGAGAGAATGAAGATGAGACTATATTCGATCGGTTGGTTGCACTAGCCAACAACTTTGTTGATGGGGTGTTATCAATCTTTGAAATAAAAACAAATAGAATTGAAGTTGCTGAAGAGCTTTGTATTGATGGAGTTTGTATCAAGGCGGCTGATTTGCAGAATTTCTTAGATAATTCTACCGATCAAGAGCCCGGTAACGGAACAGGAGGTTCAACGGGTGGACTAGATACAGACTCAGTTGATACTTCTGGTACAACCACCATTCCGGTAGAAATAGTCGATGATACCAGTACTTCATCTCAGACGGTACCAATAGAAGACCCGGTTGAAAATGTTGATTCGAGCACGGAAGAAACAGTAGATGAGCCACCAGTAGAAGAAACGGGGGTGGAAGAGGAGCTCGTAATCGTAGAGGAAACACCGGTTGAAGAAGAACCGGTAGTAGAAGATGTGACTCCAGAAGATATTCCTGTGGAGGTAACCTCATAACTTATTTGTGTTGCGGTTAATCGGGTGTTATGTAGATAAAAACGTTGTAAACACTAGTTATTTAACGGTTTCATTTCCCTTAAGTTATACACACAACATCTCGCATACATATATAGTATGTATCATACCTTGCTATAATTAAATTATTAAAAAGACAAAATTATTATGATTACAAACACAAAACATTTAACCGGATCAGCGCTATACGCTTTGGCTTCCTGCGTGACCATTTTAGCTTTATTGTCAGCTACTTTTCTCATCCTTGAGCCAAGCATTGGTCACTCTCAAGAGACATTCCGTATTCGCCAGACAATAACTGACGAAACATCATTCCTGGTTCCACCAACCAACGTCGATATGGATGATACTATTACTGGTGTGACTGGAGGTACTACTAATGGTTCTACTACTTTTTCTGTAATCTCAAACAACGCTGGTGGTTACACGGTGACAATCGCATACCAATACGATGGTGCCCACGCCATGCTTGGTGACACTTCAGGCAGTGAATCGATCCGAGATTTTGATGATGTAGCCGGTGTGCCCCGGTATAATTTTGTGGCTAGTACAGCCGCTCAGTTTGGCTATACGGTTAGATCGCTAGATGATACCGATACTCCACAGGCTTTCTTGGACAATGGTGCACTTTGTAACCAAGGTGCTGGTAGTCAAAATGCTTATCAGTGCTGGAAAGCTCCTGAAGTTGGTGCTTACACTATCGTAGACAGGGGTAGTTCTGCTGTTACTGGTGCTACTACTACCCTTGATTTCAGGATTGATGTACCAAACGGTTCGGTACCGTCCGTAACAGCCGACACTTACACCGCAACGGCTACCTTGACACTCCTTATCCAATAAAGGTATCCTGGTAAGCAATGTTTACGGTATCTCGAGCACTACGAAAAATAATTTGTCTCATTGTTATTCTAACAACACCTCTCTTTGGAGAGGTGTTTGCACAATCTGAAGAAGTAAATGATCAGCCACTTGCAATAGACCCGGCTCTAGATGTTACAACTAATGAGTCAGATGAAAACCAAGATACCTCTTGGTATAAGTCGGAACAATTAGGAGGAAGAATCGACGTGGGAGACTTTGTGGTTGGGCCAGGTAGAACTGAGATGGAACTAAAACCAGGTGACACAGTCGTGCAAGAAATTCTAGTCACTAACCGGATTAGTGACAATAAGACTTTTAAATTTGAGATCGAAGATATCGCCGGTAGTGCTGATGGTGGTAATGCAGTCAATCTCTCGGTTGATGAACGAGGACCATATAGTATTACTGATTACATTTCTATTCCAAAAGATACCATTACCCTTAAGCTTGGCGAAAGAGCTAAAATACCAGTTACGATTACTATTCCGCCTGACGCTGAGCCCGGTGGACACTACGGTAGTGTATTGGTTTCTACTATTAGAAACCCTGAAGTCTCTCTTCAAGATGCACCGCGTTCACCAATTATTGCTAGAGTAGGTTCGTTGTTCTTCGTGACCGTGGCTGGTGAGGTGGAGCAATCTGGTGTCACCAAAGAGATAAAAACAACTTTTGATAAAAAATGGTATGAATCCGGACCGATCGAGTTTGGTATTTTGTACGAAAACACTGGTTCTATCCACAATAACCCTTATGGTGAGATGTCTATAAAGAATATGCTGGGTGAAGAAGTAGGTTTTATTGAACTCGAGCCTTGGTTTGTTTTGCCTAAATCTTTACGTTTGAGGGAAGTGTCTTGGGATAGAGAGTTTCTCCTGGGGAGATACATGGCTACGGCCAAGATTAACCGAGGGTACGATGACATCGTAGATGAAGTCTCAACTACTTTCTGGGTCCTGCCTTGGAAAGTGGTCGGTGGTATTTTCTTAATCTTATTCATTATCCTGTTTAGCTTCAGAGCCTTTTTCCGTACGTTTGAATTTAAGCGAAAAGAGGGATAATTATGATCTCTAGTCAGGTTTCAAAATTACTCGCTCAGTCGGCAGTGCTTACTCTGGTTGCACTGTCTTTGCTTACTGTTGGTTTTGCTCAGGTTATGGAGGGTAAGTCATACAATATACAGTCTGACAGCGTTAATAGTGGAGGTTGGCTAGCCAGCTCCACTTCGTATGTGTTAGAGAGTACTATCGGTGAGATTGCCTCGGGGCTATCGGATAGCACAAGCTACTCACTTAGGGCTGGGTATCAACAGATGCAAGAAGCCTACCTTAGCATCTCAGTTTCTGGAGATGTAGATATGTTTGATGATTTGCCAGGTATAACTGGAGGAGAGTCAAACGGTTCTACCACCATCACTGTAATGACTGATAGTCCATCTGGCTACATTCTCTATATCGCAGCCGAAAATAGTCCGGCGATGCAAAGTGGAGCAAATACTATTGCGGATTATGTCCCGCTTCTTGCAAAACCAGATTTCAATTTTACGACCGATGCTGCCGAGGCACATCTAGCTTATTCTCCAGAAGGTTCTGATATAGTATCTTATTTTAAAGACAACGGATTATCGTGTAATGCCGGTACAGCGCACGCTAGTCAAAGGTGTTGGGAAGGTTTGTCTACCACCAACAGGGCCATTTCTGCTAAGTATGGATCTAATCATCCAAATGGAGTAACCACCACCGTTTATTTTAAGATTGGGATAGGTAATGGAGCAGGAGTAGTACCTGGTGTGTATACCGCTACCACCACAGTAACAGCCTTGCCGTTATAATGGCTTAATGAGATACCTATTTTTTAGTTTTATAATTCTACTTTCTGTCTCTGTTGCGAGCAGTATTGCTCAAGCTGCGAACAGTAGTTTTGGTATCCATCTCATTGGCCCTTCAGACACCGAGTCACCAACTACTCCAGTCTTGATTTCAGCTACCCCAGTAGCTTCCACGCAGATAGATATTGATTGGAACGCATCGACAGATAATGCTGTTGTCTCGGGTTATGTAGTTTTTCGGGATGGAAACCCGATCGCTACAACGACTCTTCTTACTTATGCCGATACTGGTCTAGTCGCCTCAACTACTTACGGTTACGCCGTAAGAGCTTTTGACGCATACTTAAATTATTCTTCTTCTTCAAATAGTATTGCAACCACCACTCTTGAAGCGCCGATTATTCCTGTGATTCCTGTATCCACCTCAAGTCCTCAGGGGGGCACTGCAACAAAAGTTGTGTTAAGAAGTTTTGAGATTAATACTGGAGAATCTACTGCTACTTTTAGTCTCAGTACTGCTCTGCCCGCAAGGATAGAGGTCCGGTGGGGTAGAACCGCATCTTATGAGCTCGGCTATGTGGTGGGAGGGATATATAAAACTACTCATGAAGTATATTTATCAGACCTTGAACCAAACACTACTTATGTCTATGAGGTTGTTGGTTTTAACGCACGAGGTTTAGCGACAGTGTTGAAAACTGGATCTTTTGCCACTATGAGTGATCTTCCTACCGCTCCACCAGGTAACGTGAGTAGATTTGAGGCCACGGCTTCTTTGTCTGATGTGAGGTTGAGTTGGGGTAATCCTGTGGATGTGGAGGTAAGCAGGGTAAGGATTGTTAGAAGCTATTTAGGTTTTCCGACACATCCAAATGATGGGGCGATTGTATACCAAGGTCTAAACACTAACGCCGTAGACATAGACATTCTCGCTACTTACTCACCGGTATATTACACTGCTTTTGTCTATGATACCTTTGGCAATATATCTTCTGGTGCGGTTGCTATTGCCTATGCTGATAATGGTGGAGGTAACTTAGTTGGCCCAGGCTCAATACCACCGAAAACTACCGAAGCAACAAGTAGTATTGATAAAAGCAGGCTGACTCCAGACATGAAGATGCCACTATCTTCAGATATCACGGTGATTCAGCAAGGAAATAAGTATTCTATGCTCGAGGCGCCTATTAGGTTGTCTCACCAAGAAGATTTTGTTGTCTTTATTCCTATCGATACGGTGGCTGGTCACCTGAAGTCAATAATCTTGACCGTGGTTGACCCGACTGATAACCGTAAAGCCTACTCTTATCTCTTAAGAATTAATAACGACCGGACCGCCTATGTAGCGACAGTTCCAGGTCTCAATGTGGTGGGAGATTCCCGAATTAGAGTAGAAATTTTTGATTACGAAGCATTTGTGGTTGGTAATTACCAGACACCACTTCAGTTTATAGATATATTAGAGGTACAAACTGATAAAGAAAATAATCGAGATTTTGCCTGGGGTATTGCCTACGGAATATTTGCTGTACTGATACTAATATTGACCGGAGCTATAATATTTTTGTTATACAAAAGAAGCTCTGAGGATAAAAAGTAATACAAATCCCAAATTGCGGTATAGTTATAGGTAGTTATTAATTTTTATAGTTTTTTATGGTTCGTGTAGCAATTAATGGATTTGGAAGAATAGGAAGAACGTTCATGCGTTCGGCTTTTGGGCACCCAGACTTTGAGGTGGTGGCCATAAATGACTTAGGCAGTCTGGAGAGTTTAGCTTACTTACTCAAATACGATTCAGTTTACGGACGAAGTCCATTTGAAGTAGAGGTGGATGGAAATAAACTTAAAGTCGGTGGTCGAGAAGTTTCTTTTGTGCAAGAGCGCGACCCAGAGAAGTTGCCATGGAAGGATATGGACATTGACATTGTAGTTGAATCAACCGGCTTCTTTGCTACTTTCGAAGGTTCTAAAAAACATCTAACCGCCGGAGCTAAAAAAGTGGTTATCTCTGCTCCAGTAAAAGGTACTCCGGAAGAGGCTGGGGTAAAGGGGGCTACTGTGCTGATGGGAGTAAACCATGATCAACTCAAGACTTGTGATATTTCTTCAAATGCATCTTGTACTACTAACGCCACTAGCCCGCTAATTGCTATTTTGAAAGAAGCAATCGGAATTGAGAAAGCTCTCTTAAATACTGTCCATGCCTATACGGCTACACAATCTCTCGTAGATAGTCCGGCCAAGGGTGACCTGAGAAAGGGTAGAGCGGCTGCCCTCAATATAATTCCATCAACCACCGGTGCAGCTATCGCCACAACCTTGGCTCACCCAGAGTTAGCTGGAAAGTTTGACGGTATGGCCCTTCGAGTCCCGGTCCCGGTTGGTTCGATCGTCGATGTAACTTTTGTTGCTTCTCGTGACACTACTGTAGAGGAGGTAAATGACGCACTTCGCAAAGCAGCTGGTGAAGCTAGATGGAAGAATATTTTCTCCGCTACCGACGAACCAATCGTCTCTTCAGACATCATTGGCTCGAGAGTCGGTTCTCTAGCTGACTTATCCTTCACAAACGTAGCTGATGGCAACTTGGTAAAAGTACTGGCATGGTACGATAACGAAACAAGTTACACCCAGACTCTAGTAGAGCACGTCGCTTCAGCTGCTTCACATCTTGGTAAGAAGTAACATTAGCCATGATTATTCATCTTGCTACAGACCATGCCGGATTCTACCACAAAGAAGCAGTGGCTAGTTGGCTTAAGGAAGCCGGGTTTGACGTTCAAGACCATGGCGCGGTCGAATACGATGAGCTAGATGATTTTACTGACTTTATTTCTAAAGCGGCTGAAGCTGTGAATGATGATCCTAATAGTAAAGCGGTAATATTTGGTGGATCAGGACAGGGGGAAGCTATGCTGGCTAACAGTTATCCAATGGTAAGGGCTGTTGTTTATTATGGAGGAGATGAAATTATCCCGGTGCTCTCAAGACAGCACAACGACTCAAATATTTTATCCATTGGTGCTAGGTTTGTAGATGTAGATTTGACCAAAAAATTAATTTGGGACTGGTTGCACGCTGAAGCACTAAGTGATGAAAAGTACCAAAGAAGAAATAAAAAAATAGCAGAGATCACTAAGTCACTACATTCATGAAAAATCTCCCGATCGTGCCAGCCATAATTCCCCAAAGCAGAGAGCAAATTGTAGGTTTTTCTAAACGACTGACCTTCTCGCCTGAGATACAACTAGACCTAGTCGATGGTCAATTTGTTGATTCAGTCTGTTGGCCTTTTGAACCAAAAGGAGAGCCAATTTCAGTTAAGCCGCAATTAGATAAATATACCCTAGAGGTTGATTTGATGGTTAAGAATCCACTACCGATCGCCAGAGAGTGGATTAAAGCTGGCGCTGATATGTTGGTTTTTCACGTTGAGACTCTGAGTCTGGAAGGATTTAAAGGTTTTACAGACGAAGTAAATGTGTCGGTTGGAGTGAGTGCTCATGGTGATACATCGCTTGATACGCTTTCCGATTATGCAGAACACGCTGACTATATACAGCTTATGGGTATTTATGAAATCGGCGCCCAAGGTCTGCCTTTTGATGAAAACGTAATCGATAAAATTATTGAGTTGAAAAAACGTTTCCCAATGATGTCTATTAGTATTGATGGAAGTGTTAATAAAAAAACAATCGCTAAGCTGGCTCAGGCTGGTGCCGATAGATTTATTTGTGGCTCAGCTATAGTTGGTCAGTCAGACCCAGAACAAGCCCATCGAGAACTAAGCGCACTTATTAACGACTGGTAGAAATTTTAGATTGTTAATTTGTTATACTAACAGCATATATGCAGTACCTTACTTCAGAAGAAGCGCGTTCACTTGAACTAAAAGCCAATGATATTCGTCAGAGTATTATTGAAATGCTAACCGAAGCTGGTAGTGGCCACACAGCTGGACCCTTAGGTATGGCTGACGTCTTTACTCTTTTGTATTTTGGTATCCTTAAACACGACCCTAAAAATCCCGATTGGGAAGAACGTGATCGGGTGGTCCTTTCAAACGGCCATATCTGCCCGCTCCTTTATGCAACACTCGCGCATGCTGGTTATTTTGAGGTAGAGGAGTTACTTACACTTCGTAAACTCGGTAGTAGGCTACAAGGTCATCCTCATCGAGGAGCGTTGCCTGGTATTGAAACTAGCTCAGGGCCACTTGGTTCAGGACTTTCACAAGCAGTCGGGATGGCGCTAGCAGAAAGGATTGATAACCCGTATTCCTCTAAGTTTTTCTATTGTTTAACTGGTGATGGAGAACTAAACGAAGGGCAGATATGGGAAGCTTTAATGTTGGCTGGAAAGGAAAATCTTAGTAACCTGATTATGATTGTCGATCGTAACGGGATTCAGATCGACGGCTACACCAAGGATATTATGCCTCTTGAGCCACTGACTGAAAAATTTGAATCATTTAACTTTGATGTCCAAGAGGTAGATGGGCACAGTATGCGAGCTTTGAACGATGCTATCGGAAAAGCGCAAGCGGTCTATAGTCAACCTTCAGTTATCATAGCGCACACAATTGCTTCGAAGGGAGTAGATGTGTTTGAGCGCGACTTCCGCTGGCATGGTAATCCTCCTGGTAAAGGGCCAGAGGACCGAGTACCAAAGGGCGAGCAAGCGAAAGTCGCGCTTGAGAAACTCCGCACTTTAGCCGGCACCATAGAAGCTCAGGACTCATAGAATTTTTATATGTTTGCAAATCATTTACAATCAAATCTTTCTTCTGGAGAAGTCGAAAAAGTCCCAACTCGTAATGGTTACGGAGAAGGTTTATTAGAAGCCGGAAAGAGAGACGAAAGAGTCGTGGCTCTTTGTTGTGACCTTACCGAATCTACTCGCACCGAACAATTTGCTAAAGAGTTCCCTGAACGCTTTATCCAAGTTGGAATCGCAGAGCAAAACATGGCTTCGGTTGGATCGGGTATGGCAGCCATGGGGAAGATTCCTTTTATTGCCTCTTATGCCATGTTTTCACCTGGTCGTAACTGGGAGCAAATCCGCACTACTATTGCTTACAACAACAGCAACGTAAAAATAATTGGTGCTCATGCGGGAGTATCGGTTGGCCCAGATGGTGCCACTCACCAGGCAATTGAAGATATGGCTATCATGCGCGTGGTGCCAAACATGATAGTGATTGCCGCGGCCGATGTGCACGAAGCCCGTAAGGCAACTCTAGCGGCAGCCAAGCATGAGGGGCCGGTTTACTTGCGCTTTGGCCGAAGTGCCACCCCAGTAGTGACCACCCCCGACTCACCGTTTGAAATAGGTAAAGCTCAAAGAATGTATTCACGAGACGAATCTCTTGAAAATAAAGTTGGTATCGTGGTGACTGGTTCACTTTTATATAATGCACTTATGGCTGCTGAAGAATTACAGAAACAGGGGATAGGAACTTCAGTTTTACATATGCCAACCATCAAGCCTTTAGATACTGTAGCACTTGAAAAATTTGCTGAAGAACACGGCGCTTTAGTCACAGTGGAAGAGCACCAAATTGCTGGAGGTCTAGCGGGCGCGGTCTCTGAATACTTATCGGAAGTTAGACCAACAAAGATTGCTCGAATTGGGGTTCACGACTCTTTCGGCGAGTCTGGTGAGCCAGACGAGCTTATTACCCACTTTGGTATGGATGTGGATTCAATCGTAAAAGCAGGGAAGAAGTTAATAAAATAAAACCGCATACTATTAGGTATACGGTCATGGTTGTTGCATGTTATGTATTTGGTCCAGTTTTATACAATTCCGATAAACGTGACATATTAGCAAATGTCTTAATTGCACATTGTGTTTTTACGAAAGGGTTATCAGCAGAAAAAGTTTTCGATTTAATACTTAATATGTTCCAATTTTCATCAATGCTGTAGTAGTTCTCTTGTTCTACATGATATAAGGCGCTTACTATAGACCAGAAAGTCGCACTAAGATTGGTGTAAAGAGCATACAAGCTTAATATTTCAGAGATGAGATGGATTTTTTCGTACTGTTCCTCTCTACTCATATCGTTTATGGGTCCAAGAGCTGTTATTTTTTCGTTACCAATATCAGCCATGTGTCCCAATAAACTGAATGAAAATCGACCACTTCTTGTTAGAGTAAACAATATCTCGCAGTTTGTGTGCTGTAAAAGGGGAGGTCGATGCTTACTTATGAGTTCATCACTCTTACCTAGTATATTACTCTCGTAATCTATCGGATAAACCTCCTTCCAGGTTTTCAAGAAAGACCTTAAGACGGAACTCACTTCGTTCATGTAATCACCTCTTTAATTAGTTAAGAACAAACGGCTTCAAAGGAATATAAACACTAACTTACAAATTTGTCCATGCAAACAAATGGCTAGACACTTTGTGTCCAGCCATTTGTTTGTTGTGTTTTAACTATATTTTCTTTGCTACGTAGTCCTCTGGGCGGCTTTCGAGGTACTTCATCAGTTCTGCCATTGGTAGTAATCCAGCTTGAGCACCGATGTGTTGCACTACATTCATAGAATTGATTGGTCCCCATGACAGTGCTTCAGCTGGGTCTTTACCAAGAATAATCGCTGAAGTGAAAGTGGAAGAGAAAGAGTCTCCAGCGCCAGTGCGGTCTACTGGTGGAGCTGGGTCTGGGTACATTGGCATTCGCCAAGCTTGGTCGTCGGCGTCGATGGTAAAGGCGCCATTTGGGCCATCGGTAATTACTGGAATTGTTGGACCGAGTTCACGAATTCCTCGGATAAGTGTTGGAATATCTTGTTCTGTTGAATTAAGGATTTCTTGAGCTTCTTCTTTGTTGCAGAAAAAGATTTCGGTATTCTCATAAATGTCACGAATGGCATCAACTCCAACTTGAATTTGAAAAGTACCTGGTTGGAAGGCCAGTTTAGTTTCATTATTCTTAACGTACTCTGCTATTTCGTGATGATAAGGGATTCCATGTTCACCAACAGATGAGAAGTAAAAGAATTTTGGTGCAACCGGGAAATCTGGAAGAGAGTATGGGTACTGTTCGTGATTAATAAGAATGGTTCGCTCTGGTCCGTAGCGAAGTACATAGTGATAGTTAGTACCCTTATCTTCATGTATTTTTACAAAGTCTGTATGGATACCTTCTTGTCGCAATGCATCTAGACACTCTTTACCAAATTTATCGTGTCCTAGATTTGTTACCAAAGCAGTCTCAAGGCCAAGTCGGTGGGCTGAAACAGCGGCATTGGGAGAGTTGCCAACAGCTGGTACCACCACAACATTGTCGTAAGGAAGCTTACCGCCAAATGGCATATGCAGGGTTTTTCTCCCAGTATCTAAGTCGATTGAAACATCAGCCTGGTCTTTATTTAATTGTATAAATGCATCTATAAGGATGTCGCCAATGGCGACGAAATCGTATTGCTGTGACATATGTAAGTATTATAACAGGTGGAGCCACATATTTTACCTGTATAATGTTTAAAATAAATATTAACCGTTCATAAATTAACTTAGTATGAAAACTTTACGAGAAGTCATTGTTGAAGCTGAAAAAAATAAGGTTGCCGTGGGACACTTCAATGTTTCAGACTCTAGCCAGTTGTGGGGCATTTTTAACGCAGCTCGTTCACTTAATTTACCAGTAGTCATCGGCGCTTCAGAGGGAGAGCGAGATTTTATTGGCCCACGCCAGTTGGTGGCGATGGTTCATAGTTTGCGCGATGAGTTCCAGTATCCTATCTATACAAACGCAGACCACACCTACTCTTTCGAACGAGTGAAAGAAGCAATCGATGTCGGTTTCGATGCAGTTATCTTTGATGGCAATAAAGTTTCTCACGAGGAAAACCTAGTAATCACCAAACAATGTGTTGAATATGCTCATGCGCAAGACCACGAAGTTTTGGTCGAGGCGGAACTAGGAAATATAGGAATGTCTTCAAAGCTTCTTGACGGAATACCAGAAGGGGCTGAGATTACAGACGATATGTTGACGGTGCCCGAAGAGTTGGCTGAGTTTGTTTCAAAAACTGGAGTAGATCTAATCGCTCCTGCGGTGGGGAACTTACACGGTATGATGAAACATGGTAACAACCCTAGGTTGAATATTGGCCGGATAGCTGAGCTTCGACAAGCTGGTGGAGTCCCGATGGTTTTGCATGGTGGTTCTGGTATTACCGATGAAGATTTCTCCGCTGCTATCGAGGCTGGTATTGGGCTCATACATATAAATACCGAGATTAGAAAAGCCTACCGCGACGGTATCGCAAAGTATTTAACAGAAAATCCAGACGAAATTTCACCATATAGGTATTTGAAGGCTGGTCGTGATGATCTTCAGGCCGTGGTCGAAGGTAGGTTGAAGCTATTTGCGGATATAAAGTAATGAAAAAGACTATATAAGCCCAGCCTATTCATTTTTTACAGAATTGTGCTACGCTACTCCACATGACAATCACATTAGCAGTCACCGAGCGTGACAAAAAAACTACAACAGATTCATTACGAGCTAACGGTAAAGTGCCGGCGGTAGTGTATGGTCCAAAACAAGAACCAATCTCAATCGCACTTGAAGCAGCAGCTTTTGATAAAGTTAGAAAAGAAGCAGGAGAATCAACCTTAGTAGAATTAAGTGGACTTAGTAAGTCAATTGAAGTTCTGATTAAAGGAGTGGATTTCAACCCATTAAAGCAACAAGTAGTCCATGTCGACTTCTATGCAGTAGAAAAAGGTAAGGCAATTACTACTCATATTAAACTTGAGTTTATCGGCGAAGCCCCTGTCGAAGAATCTAAAGTTGGCGTACTAAATAAGGTTCTTCATGAAATTGAAGTGACTTGTAAGCCAGTAGACCTGCCGAATCACATTGATGTAGACTTGAGTACTTTAGTTGGTCTTGAAGATAAGATTTTGGTTAAAGACCTAGTAATTCCGTCTGGAGTCACAGTTGATACTGAAGGAGAGGACCCGATAGTGGTGGTCAGTGCTGCTAGAGTTACAACTGAGGATGAGGATGCGGCAACCGAAGCGGTAGATATGGATTCTATTGAGGTTGAGCAAAAAGGAAAGGTTGAGGAAGGAGAAGCAGAAGAGAAGTAATAATCCAGACTGTCGAGACTATAGTTTCGGAAGCTCTGCTATAATACCGGCATGACTCATAGGTTCATGGCCGGTATTTTAGTTTTGGCCTTTTTGTTGCCCCCAGTTACGGCTTTTGGTGAATCTGAAGCCGAGCGTAGGAAACGTTTAGAGACTGAGCTGCAAAATGTCGAGCGACAAATTCTCACCCAACAGCGGTTAGTAGAAAACAAGCAAGAGGAGCGCCAGTCGCTAGAGCGTGATATTTCTATTATTGAAAGTGAAATTAAAAAAGCCCAGCTTGGTATCCAGGCTAGAGCCGTAGCTATTGAACAGCTCTCAGACCAGATTGGCGAGAAGGAAGTGGTGTTGGATATTTTGGCAGAGAAGCTTGGTAAACAACAGCAATCCCTGGCGGAGTTAGTCAGGAGATCTGCCTTACTAGACGAATATTCTTTAGTGGAAGTAATGCTTAGTAAGCAAAATTTTTCTGAATTTTTTACTGACGTTGCAGTCTTCCAATCGATCAAAGAATCTTTGAATGAATCGCTAACGGTATTGCATGGTATCCGGAGAGATACTTATGAACAAAAAAATGCGCTAGAGGGTAAACAACAAACTGAAGCTGAGATGAAGCAGATTCAGGAACTGGAGAAAAAGGAGATTGAACGAAAGGAGAAGGAGAAGTCTCAAATTTTGACAGTTACTAAGGGCGAGGAGAAGGTTTACCAAGCTCTACTAGACTCACAACGCAAGACAGCCGCGCAGCTGCGCGACGCCCTTTTCCAATTGCTTGGTGGCGGGGGAGGAATTCCTTTTCCAGAAGCAGTTCGTCTAGCTCAGTATGCCTCCGGAGTAACAGGTGTTAGTGCGTCACTTATTTTGGCAATTTTGGAACAAGAAACAAATATTGGTTCCAACTTAGGGAGTTGTTTGTTTACCGATAGCCATAGTGGGAAAGGTGTAATGCATCCAGATAGAGATGAACCAGTCTTCTTAGCGATTGCTAAAGCATTAAGTTTCGATGCTTATTCTAGAACTGTGTCGTGTCCAATTATCCAAAATGGTAGTCGAGTTGGCTGGGGAGGAGCGATGGGTCCTTCACAGTTTATTCCTTCAACATGGGCGATTTATGGTGGAATTGTTAATTATGGAAACGGTTGGGAATATAGTAAAGATGCAGATGCAATCCGAAGGATTAATGGTGGTTCAGGTCCATCTAGTCCATTCAACAATCAAGATGCATTCATAGCTACTGCACTATTACTGCGAGATAATGGCGCCAACGGTACTTACAATGGTGACCGTTTAGCAGCTCTTCGTTACTATGCTGGTTGGGGAGGAGCCAATAATCCAGCTAATGGTTTCTACGGCGATCAAGTAATGAACCGAAAGTCACGCCTCGCCCAAGAAATCCAAATTTTGAGTAATTAAAAATCCACACGAAGGCCGGTGAAAAATTTACCGTAGCTACGCTGAGAATTAATAAGTCATAAAATAGACCGAACAGACAAAAAAACCTTTCAATCGATTGAAAGGTTTTTTGTTGTGAGCTTTTACAGCCAGTTATCTTTGCTTTACAAAGGGTGGCCCTTCACAACTCTAAAATAAAACCTATTATCAATGATACGAGAATTCGCTACCCAAGAAATTAAGAACAAAAGGCTACCTATCATTGATGATAGGTAGCATTAAGTATAAAAACTACAACTTGATAAATGAGGTTTCTTACTTTACAAAGGGTGGCCCTTTGTAAAGTAAGTTTAATATTTGAAGCTATTGCTAAAAGTATGTCTTCTGTTATAGTACCGAGCACTACAGATTAGGTGTTTCCGCTTATTATATTCCCGAGAAAAGACAGCTTTTCTCAAGGAGGCGCCGAAGTAATATAGATATGAAAAAAGATATTCACCCAGAAAACTACCGAATGGTAATCTTTCATGACAACTCTTCAGGAGAGCGGATTTTAGTTGGCTCAACTGTTGAAACTACTGAGACAGACAAGTGGACTGACGGAACAGAATACCCACTAGTAAAAGTTGACGTAACTAGCGCTTCTCATCCTTTCTATACTGGACAAGAAAAGGTTATGGATACTGCTGGACGGGTCGACCGCTTCAAGCAACGAGCAGCAAAAGCGAAAAAGTAAACTGTCTACTTTGTTGAACTGCACAAAAAGCCACGAGGCGTACGTCTGTACGATGAGTGGCTTTTTGTTTGTACTTCTCGCAGCTCATCCCTTTTAGTGCCTTGGAGGCTTTTATATGAATAGTAGACAGATTAAATGTCTTATAGGGAAGCATTGCGGAAGTCGTCTCCTAACGACTGAGCGTAGGACTTGATTCGTGCTGAGTCTTAAGATGTTTGGTCTGTCTACGCAGGCGTTTGTAAAAAAGTGATAATCCAGTACTATTGAGACCAATATGCAATTCGACCAAGATAAACTAGAGGAATTTAAGCAAAATCACAAAACGCAGTTTTTGGCGTCGCAATTTGAAAGTGAGCTAAAGAAACTTCGTGAAGCTGAGGAATTGTCAGCCAGTGATCCAGAAATGGCCGAACTGGCCAAGGAAGAAATTGCATCGCTCACCAAACAACTAGAGGGACAGTTTGCCGAGATGGATAAAATTATTGAATCCAATAAAGAAGAGGAAGCCAAGCCATACGGAGTGATGCTTGAAATACGAGCTGGAGCAGGAGGAGACGAAGCATCACTCTTTGCCGCCGAGCTATCAGGAATGTATTTAAAGTATGCCGAAGTAAAAGGTTGGCCAACCAGCCGAGCTCATGTGTCGGCTACCGAAGCGGGTGGATACAAAGAGGCTTCTTTTGAGATAATGGGCCCTCAGGTCTATGACGACTTACGCTTTGAGACTGGAGTTCACCGTGTTCAGAGGATTCCTGCTACCGAGAAGCAAGGAAGGATCCATACCTCGACTGTTACAGTCGCTGTCTTGCCGATGAGGAAAAAATCTACCATTGAAATCAATCCCGGTGATATTGATATGGAATTCTCAAGAGCTGGAGGAGCAGGTGGGCAAAATGTAAACAAAGTCGAGACGGCTGTACGGCTAATCCACCGCCCAACCGGAATTGATGTTCGTTGTGAAAGTGATCGAACTCAATTAAAGAACCGGATCAAAGCGATGGAAATGCTCACCGCCAAACTAGAAGCTCTTCATGATGAAGAAGAAGCGCGCAAACACGCAGAAACTAGAAAGAACCAAATTGGAACTGGCGACCGTTCAGAAAAAATCCGCACCTACAACTTCCCGCAAAATAGAATCACTGACCACCGCATAAAACATTCTTGGCACACTATAGAGGCCACTTTGGCAGGAGACTTGGCTCCGATTGTGAAAACGATGATAGAATTTGCTAGTGGTGGAGAGGTAGTGGGTGAAGAGTAATGTACTTTGTCTAACTAGGTAGATATTTAGCTATTGCGCTCCAAAAATGCTTATGGTACTATCTCGCGACTAGCGCTAAGGCGCTTTTTTAGGACTCAGACCGGTAAAATATCGGTTGCGTTGCCCAGGAAGGTTTTATTAATAACCGCCTTCCGGAGTGATAACTCATATGAGTCCGACCGTAACAATTATTATGTCAACTACAGACCAAACATCATTCATCGACCGCCTTTTTAAGGCTGGGTCTCACTTCGGCTTCAAGAAGAGTCGTCGACACCCAACTGTTGCTAAGTACCTTTATACAACAAAGGACGGCAACGATATTTTCGATCTCGAAAAAACAACTGCATTACTAGAAACTGCTAAGGAAACACTAAAAGAAGCTGGTCTTCACGGTAAGACGGTTCTTTTTGTGGGTACCAAAGATGAGGCTTCACGAATTGTAAAAGCAGCTGCTGAAAAAACTGAATCACCATATGTTACCAACCGTTGGATTGGTGGAATGCTAACTAACTTCAGTGAAATCAAGAAGCGTATCAATCGTCTTGAAGCACTGATGAGTGAGAAGGAATCTGGAGAACTTGAACGAAAGTACACCAAGAAGGAACGAGTTGTTATTGGTCGAGAAGTAGACAAGTTAAACTTTAACTTTGCTGGTATTTCAAAGATCCAAAAACTACCGGACTACATGTTAGTTGTTGATCCTCGTCATGACGCTATCGCTATTGCTGAAGCAAAAGAAAAACGAGTGCCGGTTATGGCTATCATGGGTTCTGATTGTGACGCTTCACAAATACAAATCCCTGTAGTGGCTAATGATTCACTTCAGACCAGCGTTTCTCTTATTTTGGACGAGCTAGTTTCAGCTTATATGGAAGGTAAGTCAGCTTATGTACCTAAAACAGTTGAAAACCGTCGCCCAACAACTTCGCGTCGACCAATCTAACTCTTGTTAGAATAAACATTATTTAATTAGTTCATTGTATCTTTTCTATGGAAATCACATCAGCTCAACTAAAAGAATTACGAGACAAAACTGGTATCTCTGTTATGCAGTGCAAGACAGCACTTCAAGAAGCAGGTGGAGATATGGATAAGGCCGTCATTATTCTCAAGAAGAAGCGGAGTGAAGCCGCCGACAAAAAAGCCGATAGAGCGCTTGGAGCTGGAGCGGTAGGGTCTTATATGCACAACACAAACGAAGTAGCTTCCTTAGTACTACTTTCTTGTGAGACTGACTTTGTGTCTAAAAACGAAGAGTTTATAACTCTAGCGAAAGATATCGCCATGCATGTTGCAGCCACAGATCCAAAATACATCAGTAAATCAGAACTTCCAGAAGAAGCCATCACCAAGGCTAAAGAAGTATTTGCTGGAGAGGTGGAGGGTAAACCAGCTGAAATGCAAGAGAAAATAATGGAAGGCAAGTTAGCTTCGTACTTTAAGGATCAGATTCTTATGGAACAAGATTTCATCAAGAACCCAGACACAACTATTGCCGAGATGATTACTGGCGCAGTACAGAAGTTTGGTGAGAATGTGTCAATTGCACAAATCTCTCGAGTGTCGGTAAAATAATCAAGAATGGTAACCACCTCTCTAACTTATTTTTTAGTTAGTATTTTTACAGGCATAGCTTTGCTTGTAGTAATACACAAAGAGCGTCGGCGTGGTCGACGTTTTTTTGCGAGTAAGTTCAGGGATTGGTTAGATAGACTGGTTGAGGTGGCCAGCAGTTTACTTCTAAAAAGCTGGGAGCATTTTAGTAAGTATATTGTGCAGCTGAGCTGGTATTACAGCTTACATTCAGTTTTGCGCACTATTCTTAAGATAATTGTCGCTGTCTACACCTACTTCGAGAACCTATTTGAACGAAATCGAGATAGGACCAAACAGTTGCGGTCGGAGAAGCGTCAACTTAATGAGTTTAATCATTTGCACCAGATTACCACTCATAAGCAAGAGACAGCCCTATCGCCAGCTCAACAGAAAAAATTACGGCACAAGAAACTGGAAGAGAAGCATTAGGAAATGGGGTTTGTCTGCTAGCAAAAATTAATCGTTTCTGGTAGTATGTGTCGCACTTGAGATTAATTTTCAAGAACATATTTTTTCCTGAGAGCCATCTTAGCTCAGTTGGTAGAGCAACGGTTTTGTAAACCGTAGGTCGTCGGTTCGAACCCGACAGATGGCTCCCAGGACGAAAGCCACTTTAGAGAAGTTGTTGGTGGTGAGAAAGTCCGGGGGACTTTCTCACCACTTGTAATGAGTAGGTCGTAAGTTCGAGTCTGAAAGGTAGCTCGCAGCTTTTGATGTTATATGTTATATCCCCTAAGACCGGCTTAGGGGTAAAAGATACGCCGGAGTTTTCCTATACTTTTTACTCTTCCTAATTCGCATCCCCAAACGAACAAAAAAGCTTTATTTTAGGTCAAAATAGGTATATACTCGCCTTTATATATGGTTGAAGAAGACCAGTCGCATTTACTACCGTACGCTAAGCGCCCAGACTTTAAAGTCGCTCGAGCTACAGAGCTTTCCGGCAAAGACCGCCGGTTTTTTCGCTTTCTTGAGATAGTTCCAGGCGTAGCTGCCTGGACGACCATTGTCGGGATTATTCTAGCCTCGATGTACGCCCCTTTTTGGGCGGCCTACTTCATTATTGCTTTCTCAATTTATTGGGTTCTCAAGACTATTTTTTTGTCTATCCATGTTCGCTATAACTGGAAGAGACTTAAGCACCATATGGAGCTAGATTGGGCTAGTCTGATTCAGCGCTTTAAGTACGATCACATGTATCACTTGGTGATATTTCCTTTTTATAAAGAACCGCGAGAGGTACTAGAAGGGGCACTAAAGGGCCTGGCTGAATCTCATTACGATAAAGACAAGCTGATTGTAGTTTTGGCCGCTGAAGGTAGGGCCGGCCCTGAGGCAGAGGCTCTGGCAACTGAGATGGAACAAATGTTTGCTTCTAAGTTCGGGCATTTGTTGGTGACTGTTCACCCCGAGGACACAGTCGGTGAGATAGCTGGTAAAGGTTCTAATACTCACTATGCCTTGCACAAAGTGCGAGAAAAAATAATTGACGCAAATAATATTTCTTACAAAAATGTCATCACATCAATTTTCGATGTAGACACTGTTATTTATCCTGATTACTTCAACTGTCTGATCTGGCACTTTATGACTACAGAGAATCCATATAAAAGTGCTTTCCAGCCAGTGCCTCTTTTTACCAACAACCTCTGGGAAGCTACCGCTCTGGCTCGAGTTATGGCCATGAGTAGTACTTTTTGGCAGATGATTATGCAAGAAAGGCCCGACAAAGCGGCGACGTTCTCTTCTCACTCAGTTAGTTTTCAAGCCTTATATGAAATTGGTTATGGTCAGGCCAATGTAGTTAGCGAAGATTCACGTATCTTTTGGAATTTGTTAATAGCTAACAACGGAAATTTTGAAGTGGTCTCACTGTCGTATCCGATCGCTATGGATGCCACTACAGCTCCGACTTTCTGGGGAACGATTAAAAATATTTATCGACAGCACCGACGCTGGACCTATGGGGTTGAAAATTGGTGTTACATCGTTTATCACTTCACCAAAAACAAGGCTATTCCACTTCGAAAGCGGTGGGCCATTGCTGCTTTGCAGGGAGAGGGATATTGGTCATTGGTGACCAACCCAATTATGCTTTTTATTCTTGGTTGGGCTCCTATTTTCCTTGGTACTAGAGAATTTCACGAAACTGTACTTTCTTATGAGCTACCGATCATGGTTCGCAATCTTCTAATCGTAGCTATGGGAGGTTTAGTAGTGTCTTCGATTATTTCATTATCACTTACTCCACCACGGCCAGACGGGCACAGCCGGTTTAGATATGTGGTTATGACGCTACAATGGATAATGGTGCCGATGACCATGATTGTTTTTAGTGCCATCCCTGGGCTTGATGCTCAAACCAGACTAATGCTTGGCAAATACATGGGCTTCTGGGTAACCCCGAAACGAGAAAAATAGTATGCCTACCGAACCACAAATCGAAATACTTTCATTAAAGAGGCGGAACCGACTGTTCTTGTTTTTGGTGTTGATATTTTTGATTTTGCTACCAATGATGATTTTCTACACGACTGGTTACCGCTTAAGTTTTGAAAATGAAGAAACTTCCATTGTGACAACAGGGGGCATGTACATCACAACCGACAATTTAGAAGTAGATGTCTATGTAGATGAAAAAAAAGTTGATAAACCAAGACTCTTTCGTTCAGCTTATTACATTCAAAATATCGAAGCAGGGAAGCACAGTGTCGTCGTACAAAGACCAGACTTACAAACCTGGGTCAAGGAATTACCGGTTGACTCGCGTATTGTGATTGAAGCAGTGGCTTTCAATATGCCTCTTGTGCCGCACGTTAGACCAATTACTGAGTTTTCCACCTTAGACGGCAAGCCGGTGTTTCGGCGTACTGCCAGCACCACCAATGTATTCCCGCTCGCGACCACTACAGTCCAGATCTATGCTACAACTACAAATGCGACCTCAACCTACCTAGTTAACGAAGAATTCATTTTTGTTAAAAGCTTATTTAGTACCACTTCCACATCTTCTCGATCCGTGTTTGAACAAATGCTAGACGGGGTAGATCGCTTTAGATTTGCTGCCACCAGTACAGTGGCTCCAAGCACAACCCCAGAAGAACTGATTGAATCGGGTAATATGAGATTAGTAGAAAGAGACAAAGAACTTTTTGCGGTTTGGAAGGGTGACACCAGTAGTATCCCTTATTATTTCTGTGTTATTGATAGTACAGTCAGTTCTACTTCGATTCGTTATGGTCAACACGTGGCCGATTCGATTCTTGAATTATTAATCTCTACTTCATCACCACTTATGTTTGATGGTGATCGAGTCTGTCGACCAGAGATCAAACTGAACCATTTGCGGCAAGATATCTACTACTACAACTTTTTCCCAGGCAACTCAGATTTGATCCTATTACAGCTTGAAGACGGCTTATACGTGACTGAGATCGATGATCGAGCCTGGCAAAATACTCAGCTGTTGTATCCAGGGAACAACTTTGAAGTTGTCGTTGAAAATAATTTAATTTACATAAAAGAGGATGGAAAATATTTTGAAGTAATCACTGAAATTGAGCCAATTTAAACTCATGGTACACTTTAGAACTATGAAAACACCAAATGGACATCAACACCCAATTACCAGAATGATTGCTGAGATAAACAGTATTTTTGCTGAGATTGGTTTTGTGTTTGCAGAGGGTCCAGAAGCTGAACTTGAGTATTACAACTTCGATCAATTAAATGTTCCCAAAGATCACCCTTCAAGAGACATGCAGGATACTTTTTGGTTCAAGAATAGCGATGTAGAGGCGCCAACTGTACTTCGTACACACACTAGCCCAGTACAGGCCAGGTACATGGAAAATCATCAACCACCGATAAGAATTATCGTCCCAGGTAAGGTCTTTCGTAATGAAGCCACTGATGCTACACATGAAGCGCAGTTTTATCAACTGGAAGGTTTGTGCGTAGACAAGGGTATAAGCCTGGGTCATCTCAAAGGAACTCTTGAGTACTTTTTTTCAAAGTTTTTCAGTGGCAAGACAGAGGTGCGTTTTCGTCCTAGTTTTTTCCCGTTCACTGAACCGAGTGTAGAAGTAGATATGAAACTTCTGGAAGGAGAAGGTAAATTGGTTGGTAAATGGATTGAAGTTATGGGCGCTGGGATGGTCCACCCAAATGTACTTAAGGCCTCTGGAATCAATCCTGAAGAATTTTCCGGCTATGCATTTGGAATAGGTATTGATAGATTAGCGGTGATGAAATACGGCATTGAGGATGTAAGGGATTTATATACTGGCGATCTAAGGTTCGTTAATCAATTCTAGTTATGAAAGTTTTACACAGTTGGTTAAAAGAATATGTTGGCGACAATCTGCTAGATCCGGAAAAAGTAGAGGAGTTATTAAACTTCCACGCCTTTGAAGTAGATGGTGTTGAGGAGATTGAAGGTGAGACAGTTATTGACGTTGATGTGCTGCCGAACCGTTCTAGTGACTGTTTGTGTCATAGGGGCGTTGCTAGGGAGCTGGCTACTTGTTTAAATGTTTCTTTGGTAGCCGACCCTTTAAGTGAAACAGTCGAGCTAACTAATACTAGTGACATAGTAGTATCGATAGCAGACAAAGAAGCTTGTCCAAGATTCACAGCTTCACTGATTACTGGAATAGAAGTCAAAAATTCTCCCGAGTGGCTCCAGAAACGACTTAAGGCTCTTGGCCAAAGACCTATCAATAATATTGTCGATGCAACTAACTATGTAATGTATGCTATTGGTCAGCCGCTACATGCCTACGATGCAGACTTGTTTCCAAAAGTTGATGGCAAGTGGAAATTTGATGTTCGCTTTGCCAAGGAAGGAGAGACAGTTAGTTTGCTAGCCGAGGCAGGTAAGGAAGAAGATCGAGTAGTAGAGCTTAAAGGTTCAGAGCTACTAATAGTTGACGGTTCTTCAGATACACCGATTGGTTTAGCTGGGGTAAAAGGCGGTAGCTACGCCGGCGTTCATGATGGGACTAAAAATATTATTGTTGAAGCGGCTCATTTTCACCCTACAGTTACGAGAAAAACAGCTCGTGGACTTGGAATTGTAATTGATGCTTCTAAGCGGTTTGAGAATGAGCCGTCTCGAGAACTTCCACCTTTTGCTCAGCGTGACGTGATTAAGCTTATTACCGATATTGCAGGAGGTGCCTGCGAAGGAATGGTGGATGAGTATTTAGTTAAAACTGTACCGATCTCAGTAACAGTAAATCCACAGCGAGTTAATAAATTACTCGGGTTAGAACTTTCTGCAGAAGAAATTGAAAAAATTATTTATCGTACTGGCTCAGTAGTTAGTCAAGAACGAGGTGGACTTTTGTCAGTTGTACCACCGTTCGAACGAACAGATCTTTTAATTGAAGAAGATTTTGCTGAGGAGGTCGGCCGCATTTATGGTCTAGATAGAATTCACTCTATCAAACCGGACAAAGTAGATTTAGTGGAAATCAACCTTCAACATTATTACAGCGAAATAGTTCGCGAAGCTCTAATCGATCAAGGATTTTCTGAAGTGATAACATCCTCTTTTCAGAAAAAAGGTAACCTCCAACTCTTTAATGCGCTAGCTAGTGATAAAAGTTATTTACGTGAATCGCTGGCTAAAAATATCTTGTCCGTCCTCGATGCAAATTTCACCCACACCGATCTCCTTGGGTTGGTCGACGTGAGGGTGTTTGAGATTGGAACGGTATTTGAAAAGGGTGATGGGGAAGTGACAGAAAGAGTCATGCTTACACTTGGAGTTCGCACCAAAGGAAATGGTTATAATAAAAAAGATGAAGTTGTCTTAGAACAAGCTCTGGAAGTAATGAAGTCAGCGCTCGGGACAGACTTTTCTTGGCAAATGGAGAATGGTATTGTTGAGATAAATTTCACAGAGTTACTCTGTAAACTTCCGTTACCAAGCGCCTATAATCAGACCAAACCAAAACCAGCCGTAACTTATCAAGCGGTATCTCCCTACCCAGCCATTGCGCGAGATATTGCGCTGTGGGTCGGGGAGGCTGAAACAGCGGAATCAATTTTAGATACTTTGACCAAAGAAGCCGGATCACTCTGTGTCCGACAAACTCTCTTTGATACCTTCTCAAAAGAAGGTCGTACTTCATATGCCTTTAGACTAGTCTTTCAAGCGAAAGATCGCACGCTCACTGACGAAGAAATTACTCCGATAATGGAAACCTTGAATTCTGTGGCTATAGAAAAGGGATGGGAAGTGAGGTAAGGAGCAAAAAGCGACTATATCGAACTTTATTTTTATCAAGGTGACACCTTGATATTTTAAGGGGAGATAACGTGCGTGGGGACAGTTTGTTGGAATAATTTTCTAGCCTGGTCCTCGCTCGGAGAATTATCGCTGTGGAGTATAAAAAATTGTTCCAATAAACTGTCTGACCAATAAAAAAGTCCCGCAAGCTAATCGCAAGCGGGGATGAGTAGGTTTGATGCTCAAATATGGATTACCCACCTTCTCCATAGTAGTTATATAGGAAACTTCCTTCATCGCCACTGTAGTGAGAAGAGACGCGTTCCTCGTAATATTCCTCATAGTCACGACTCTGTTCATCACACATGTTTTTTATCTCTTCTTCAGAGAGAGGCTGAACTTTGTCTTCTGGGCACATACTCCTTCTCCTTATGACGTTTGCCATGTAATTTCCCGCTTCAGATATCAACACTTTTTTGATAAAAGTCAAGGTAAATTATACATCAAAACCCTTTATTTTCCACAAGCAGATAGACTAGATTTGTGCTATAATAAGCCATTATTTATTGATATTCTGTAAGTCATGCCAGCCAAGAAACCTGCTAAAAAAGCCGTTGAAAAAAAGAAAAATTATGACGCTTCATCTATCTCAGTCCTTGAGGGGCTAGATCCGGTTCGAAAGCGACCGGGTATGTATATCGGTACCACTGGTCCCGATGGTCTACATCACCTTATCTGGGAAGTGTTTGATAATTCACGCGATGAAGCGATGGGTGGTTTTGCAAATCGAGTAGAGGTGGCGCTTTTGCCCGACCACTATATTCGAGTGGTAGACAATGGTCGTGGTATTCCGGTTGATAAGCACAAGCAGTCTGGAGTATCTGCGTTAGAGACAATCCTGACCGTACTTCACGCTGGCGGAAAGTTTGGTGGCGAAGAATCTGGTTATAAAGTTTCTGGAGGTCTGCACGGGGTAGGTGTGTCAGTAGTGAACGCCCTTTCAGAGCACGTAATTGCCGAAGTGCACCGTGATGGCTCTTACCATATTCAGGAATATAAAATTGGTAAGCCAGTTTATAAAGTGAAAAAAGTTGGCGCTTCAAGATTCACTGGAACGATCATTACTTTCAAAGCAGATATCGATATCTTTAAAGAAATTAAGTACGACTTCAAACGGATTGTAAATCACCTTCGCCAACAAGCCTATTTGGTAAAAGCTATGAAGATCTCTGTTCTTGATGCTCGTGAGCTAGATGAAAAGATTCAAAGTAAGCTGGACATCAGAGGTAAGCTTTATTTGTCGGATGAACACTTGCCAGTACCACACGAGCACTTCTATTTTGAAGGAGGGCTTCGTTCTTTGGTGGCTTTCAACAACCACTATCAAAAACCAGTTAACAAAAATATTTTCTATATTGAGAAGAATGATGTTAGTCCGGAGGTGATGACTGTAGAGGTGGCCCTACAGTATGTAGACGATATTTCTCCACGGATTACTGCTTTTGCTAACAACATTCATAACCCTGAACACGGGACTCATGTAACTGGTTTCAAGACAGCTCTCACCAGAACTCTAAACAACTATGCTAAGAAAGGAAACTTCTTTTCAGTTAAAGAAAAAGATGCTGGTTTCACTGGAGACGACGTGCTGGAAGGGATCACTGCTGTTATCTCAGTAAAAATGCCTGAGATTCAGTTTGAAGGCCAAACTAAAGCCAAGCTTGGTTCGGTAGAAGCACGAGGCGCGACCGAGGCTGTCTTTGGCGACGCTTTCAATACTTACCTCGAAGAGAATCCAGATGACGCCAAAGCTATCATCAACAAAGTGATTATTGCAGTTAAGGCTAGAAAAGCAGCTAAGGCTGCTAAAGATAGCGTGCTTCGAAAGGGTGCTTTAGAAGGGATGTCTTTGCCTGGTAAATTGGCTGACTGTCAAAGTAAGAAAGCGGAAGACTCAGAACTCTTTATTGTAGAGGGAGATTCAGCTGGTGGTTCGGCGAAGATGGGACGAGACCGAAAGACCCAAGCTATCTTGCCGCTTAGAGGTAAAATCCTTAACGTTGAGCGAGCCCGGATCGACAAAATGCTGGCTTCTGAGCAGATTAAGAACTTAGTGATTGCACTTGGGACTGCTATTGGAGATGTGTTTGATATTTCTAAACTTCGTTACCACAAAATCATTATCGCTACCGACGCCGACGTAGACGGAGCCCATATCCGCACTCTTTTGTTGACACTTTTTTATCGCTACTTCAGACCATTGATCGATGGTGGTTTCGTATACATTGCCTTGCCGCCACTGTACAAGATCCAAAAAGGGAAAGACATTCGTTACGCTTTTGATGATGATGAGAAGTTTGCTATATTGAAAGACATGGGCGAAGAAGTGTCGGACGACCTAGATGCAACAGAAGAGGGGAATGAAGAAGAGGATGAAGGTGTGGAGTCAGTGAAGAAATCAAGTCGGGTGAGAATACAGCGATACAAAGGTTTGGGAGAAATGAATGCCGAAGAGCTTGGTGAAACTACCATGAACATTGAGAATCGTATTCTAAAGCAGGTTCAGATTGACGACGTGATCCAAGCCGATAAAGTCTTTGATATCTTAATGGGTACCGATGTGCCAAATAGAAAATCATTTATTCAGAGTAACGCCAAGACGGCTAACGTGGATATTTAGGCTAAATAAAAAGCGGGCGGGCCTTAAGGCCCGCCCGCTTTTTATTTATTACTAACTACTTAGCAAAGTATACTAGTTGTGAAAACTTATCGTTTGCACTATTTCGGTCATGTAGATTCGTCGATTGAAACTACGAAAGTATGTTTTGAATCATCGTTGGTTGGGAAGCCTAGAGTGATGACTGCTCGCTCGTTTGGCTTAAGAGGAGACTGTTTGGTCGAAGTGTATTCACCACCACCAGGTAGACTCATAGTGTAAGTCCAGTCGCTAGAAGTCTTTGTTCCATAGTTTTTCACTTCAAATTGAATTGCTCCAGAGTTTTCTTGATAGATTGCTCCAACAAAGAATGTGTTACCGATAATGTTACCGCTTGAAAGGTAGCGAGTCGATAGATCAGTTTTTCCATTAGGGTCTGAAACAGGAATAGAATAGATAAATTCTTGTTCGTAAGTTGGAGCAGGAGGGGTGGTAACCGGTGTTTCTACTTCTGGCTCTTCCACAGCCACCTCAGGATCAGTTACAACTTCTGTCTCATTATTATCTTCAGAATCTTCTCCTCCATCTTCTGCTGCGAATTCAGAGATGCTGCTATTGATAACAGTGAATGAGGCGCTGCCGCTAGAACGGGGGGTAGTATCATTAGTGGCTAAAAATGAAATAGTATAGTTTATGTTTTCAAACCGGCTTTTCTCAGACTCAACCGTGACTGTGACCGAGTTAGTGTTTCCGATATTGTAGTTTGCTCCACAAGCAACATTACGTAGACCATTGTTTGCATCTTGGATGTCTAGACTTACTCCATCAGTACAGGTGTATGAAAAAACGTAACTTCCTTGAACACTATTATTGTCCCAAGATAGATCAATAGATTCACCACTGTTTATGAGAGTTGTATCGCTTGATACTACAAAAGACTTTACTTCCTTATCATCTGTACCGGTAAATGATTGTTGATTCAATCCTTCTGCTAGGGAAGCGAGAGAAGAAAAAGCAGTTGGCATAACATTTACCAACATTACGGAAAACCACGAAATTATAATAATGATTCCGATAAATCCTAAAACAGCTAGGAATTTTAGGACTAGGCCTGATTTGTTGTTTGATTCATTTTTCATATTGATGGTAAAAAACTACCACGTTATAAAACTTTTGTCAATATACAACAGTTGATTATTTGCGTAATCTGCTGACTATAAAAGAAAGTAATGGCTAAAATTGACTTTTTTACTAGAAAGTGTTATAATAGCCAAACTTTATTTCATGGACAGAATCTTCGAAACAATTTGGTTAAAAAAATTTGCATTCGTAGGCACCTTTTTTATTGTGTTTACTTTTTCATATATTTTCCTGTTGGCGATAGATTTCTTACCAGAAAAGCCTGTAGCTGATTCATCTGATCCAAACAGTGAGCAACAAGTTGCAGTCGACGACTCGCTGGTTTCTGGAGAAGAAGACAGCTCAATAGAAGGAACAGAGGAAATCACTGAGGAAAATGATAATTATGATTCTAATACTTATGTGAAACCAGAATTTCCAACTAAAATCACTATCGAGAAGTTAGACAAGACAATCTCGGTGGCCAACCCAACCTCTCGTTCTATCGCTGACCTGGATACTGCTCTGCTTGATGGAGTGGTGAGACACCCGGATTCAGCTTCTTTGACTCAAGAAGGGAACGTCTTTATTTTAGGGCACTCTAGCTACTTACCTAAGGTATTTAATAAAAATTTCCAGGCTTTTAACGGTATTCAAGATCTAGTCTGGGGAGATATAATCAAGGTTTACTCAGAAGATTCGGTTTTTGAATACCGGGTTGAAAAGGTCTATCGAGCCAATGCCCAAGATGTAACAGTGCCTATAGCAGGGGAAGGACACAGACTGACTTTAGCGACTTGCAATAGCTTTGGAAGTGTCGATGATCGGTACATAGTAGAAGCCAAACAAATAAGCATACAGAGCCTGTAAAGCCTTGACAGAAGGCGCTTTTTAGTATAGAATACTAAATTATAAGTTCTCCTCGCAACATTGAGTTGTACCGTTCTCCAAATTTAAATTAATTTAAGCTTCGTGGGCTTGGTTACTCTTGCGTATATGGTGTAGGTGGGAGTATAGAACTTATGAATAAAATTATTTCAATTACTATGAAAAAAAATCTAAGAACTATTGCTAGCGCAATGGTTATGTTTACGATGGTGATGTCTGCCTTTGCAGCGCCTTTTGCAACTGCAAACGCGGTGACTCAAACTTCTGGCTCTAGCTCAGGAACATCTTTTAGTATTGGGGGCGGTAGCTCATCAAATACTTCTTGTTCTGTGACTGCAAGCAGCAGGTCCGTAAAGGCTGGTGAGAAAGTGACAATAAAATGGGAAACAAGCGGATTTTCTAAGATAACTATTAATGGAGAAACTGTCTCTGGTAGTAAGGGTGAAAAAACATACTATAACATTCAAGTTGAAACTACTTTTAAGTTAGTTGCAACAAATGATAGCGGTACGTCTTCTTGTAACTCAACAGTAACTGTTGGTTGTGAGCAGGCACCGGTAGACGTTAAATGTACCCTAACTGCAACTCTTCAAACTATCGCTTACGGAGGTAAGGTTACTCTAAATTGGACATCACAAGGAGGTGAAGGGGTAATCTTCAATAATGGAATTGGCAATAAGCCAGCTAATGGTTCTATGGAAGTGGGGCCACTATATAAAGACACTACCTATATTCTTACCGTTGATGAAGGATTGGTCGTATCACCACATCAATCTACAAAATGTACTGCGGTAATTAAGGTCACTCCACCTGCACCAGAAGTTAACTGTACTTTAAATCCAGCTAATCAAACTATTCCTTACGGAGGTAAGGTTACTCTAAATTGGACATCACAAGGAGGTGAAGGGGTAATCTTCAATAATGGAATTGGCAATAAGCCAGCTAATGGTTCTATGGAAGTGGGGCCACTATATAAAGACACTACCTATATTCTTACCGTTGATGAAGGATTGGTCGTATCACCACATCAATCTACAAAATGTACTGCGGTAATTAAGGTCACTCCACCTGCACCAGAAGTTAACTGTACTTTAAATCCAGCTAATCAAACTATTCCTTACGGAGGTAAGGTTACTCTAAATTGGACATCACAAGGAGGTGAAGGGGTAATCTTCAATAATGGAATTGGCAATAAGCCAGCTAATGGTTCTATGGAAGTGGGGCCACTATATAAAGACACTACCTATATTCTTACCGTTGATGAAGGATTGGTCGTATCACCACATCAATCTACAAAATGTACTGCGGTAATTAAGGTCACTCCACCAGATGAACCAAAAAAGTGTATTCTGTCAGTTGGTAAAACAGTCAATAAGACATCAGGGGTGGTAGGCGATAATCTTACTTACACAATAACTGTTCAAAATATTGGTGATGCTGATTGTACTGGCGGTGGTGTAATGATAGATGATATCGTAGACAATAATCTTAAGTACATAAGCCATACAGTTTCAAATAATTTAACTGCTGGTTATCAAGGTACTCCTGTCTATACTTATGCCGATAGAACTCTACACTTTAATGGTAATACTTTAACCCCAGGTGAACAGGGAACTATTACTTGGATTGGTAAAATTCAAAATCCAACTCAGTGTGGCGACTTTGTTGTAAAAAACCAAGCTCAAGCTACTGCTAAAGAACTTAATAATTTTAAGACTTGGACTTATAGTCCAGTAGTGAAGACAAACGTAGATAATGATTGTGCTCCAAATAACTGCGAGCTAACAGTCGATAAGACAGTAGACAAGACCTATTCAAAAGTTGGTAAGGAACTAACTTATACTATTACTGTAGAAAACACTGGTACAGCTGACTGTACTGGTAGTGGTGTAAAAATTGAAGATGTGGTAGATCAAAATCTTAAGTATCTAAGACATACCCTAACAAGTAATCTGGGTGCTGGTTATATGAATGTACCTGTTTATACTTCTTCAGATAGAACCTTACACTTCAATGGTTTTGAACTGACTCCAGGAGAGAAGGGGGTTATCACTGTTACTGGTAAGGTTATCTCACCAACTAAATGTGGAGATTTTGAGATAGAGAACCAGGCAAAAGCTACTGCAGTAGAACTAAATAACTACATGACTTGGGTCTACAGTCCAATAGTAAAAACTGTGGTCGATAATGAGTGTGTCATATCTAAAAAGCCAGATTGTACTCTTACTCCAACTTTTCAGACTATCGAATATGGAGCAAAGGCAACTCTAAGTTGGACTACAAAGTACGCTGATTCAGTTGTTATTACAGACCTTGGAAACGTTGGTATTAACGGCAGTGATTATACGGCTGCACTTTTTGCTGACAAGAGCTATACATTAACTGCTGTCGGTAAGGGTGGAAAAGTGACCTGTGATGCAGTGGTGAAGGTTAAGCCAAAAGTGTTGGTACCAAGTTGTGATTTGTTTGAAGCTACTCCAAACACAATTATGATTGGAGATAGCTCAACTCTAAAGTGGGAATCAACCAATGCAATAAGTGCATCAATTAACAACGGAGTCGGTCCAGTAGCTGTTGATGGAACTAAGGTTGTATCACCTACTGTTGATACAGTTTATACACTGACTCTTGTAGGAGTAGATAAAACAGTAGACTGTATGGTGCCGGTGACAGTATCTGAAGATCCTGTACCAGTATGTAAATCATTTACAGCTTCACCAAGTACTCTAGGTGTTGGAGGGGGAGATGTTACCCTAAAGTGGAACATTGAAAAAGCGTCCGAAGTTACTATTGAGCCAACTGTTGGTACTGTTGGGTTAATTGGAGATAAAGTTGTCGATGTTACTGAATCAACAACCTTCAAACTTACTGCTAAAGATAGTAATGGAGATAAGGTTAGTTGTACTGCGCCAGTAACAGTCGAAGATCCTGAGTCTCCATTTACTTGTTCAGACAATGTCTCATTCACTGCCTCTGATACTTCAATTAGTAAGGGGGAAGAGATTGAGCTTAAGTGGAGCACGACAGATGTAGACACAGTTTCTATTAGCAAGATAAACGCGACTTCTCTGTCTGGAACCGAAAAAGTTTCTCCTACTAGCGACACGACTTACGTTCTAACTGCGACGCAAGGTAGTAAATCTATCGATTGTCCAGTATCGGTAGATGTATCAACCGGAGGTGGAGGTGGAGGAGGGAGCTCTTCTCCAAGGTGTGATCTTGAGATCTCTGATTCTAAGATTAAATTAGGAGAAGAAGTTACTCTAACTTGGGATACCTCAAACGTATCTGAAGTCACACTTAAAGATGATAAGGGAAAGATCCTGCTTACAACTGATGATTTTCTCTCAACTGAGAAGAAAGTATTCTTCGACTGGTCAATTAAAGTTAAGCCGACCCGAGATACAAAATATACTCTTATAGCTGAAAAAGGTTCTCGAGATAAAGAATGTTCAGTAGAGGTTGAGCTGGATGACCTGGTGGTACTTCAATCAAGAGATCAACAACCATTAGTGGCGGGTATCTCTCTGTCTCAAGTGCCATACACTGGATTTGAAGCAGGGCCAGTAATGACCATCCTTTTCTACATGTTGTTGGTAGCTTGGGCTCTATACATAACCTACATGCTGGTTATACGAAAGAGACTAGCAATGAGCGATGATGAACCAATTATGGATATCCCAACATTACACAGCCCATCTCAGGTTGCTATGAAGAAAGCGGAAGGATCACGACCTGACCTATTTACTTCTATTAATACAGGAGTAGTTGAGTCAGTGAGTGCTGCTCCAGCGAATCTCCCCACTGCACCAGTTATTGGCTACAGTGATTACGTTGAGACAAGCATGGCTGCTAACCCTCACCAAGCTACCGACGTGGTTGTAACAGACTTAGAAAACCGGGCCCATGCTCAAAAGGCACTACTTTCTAGTGATGCAGTCCTATACTTTATTTCAACAACTGAAGGTTCTGTTGAAAGAAATGAATCTTTGGATGAAGTTATAGCTGAAGCAAAGAAGACTTACCCTCTAGAAGATGGTTGGATAGTGATCAATGAAGCACGTATGCAAAACCTCTGCGAGACATGTAAAGTAAATGCAAAAGTAGCTACTCATGAGTCTTTTGTCCCAGCTACCGTACCAACTGGTACAGGTTCACTAGCTGAGGCAATCGTGACTGGTAACATTGTCGCTGCCTACAACATGATTGGTAACCGACCAATGTTTGCTCTAGCAGATGCTGCTGCAGACCTAGACGCAGTTTACAGAATCCGAAAAGGATCTGACGCAAATGCCTCTGACCTGCTTGTTGCTAAAACTAAAGATATCTCTGACGATAAAATCAAGAACATGATTACTGCTTTAACTGGAGCCATTGATGGTACTTATACCGACGAAGCTTCAGCCGTGAAAATGGCTATTATGAAGGCTGTAAAGGAGTCTAATTAGTTTGATCCAGGTCTAATTATTAGAACAAAAAAGTCGCCCGTACGGGCGACTTTTTTCTGCTCTCTGCTTTACACACTCGCTTCTTTGGACAGTTTCGCAATTAAGTCATCAAGAGAAATAGATACTGATTCTCCAGTGTCTCTAGATTCTAAAGTCACTGAGCTAGACTCTATGTCTTTGTCTCCGATAACTACAAAGTAAGGAAGTTTGTTCTTTTTCGCACCTCTGATTTTTTTGCCCATGGATTCATTTTCTGTATCAATTTCCGCTCTAAAGCCTGCTTCAAGTAAAGCTTTGTGAACATTAAGGGCGTATTCATTGTGAACCTCAGCCACTGGGATGATGGTTAATTGAGTAGGTGAAAGCCAGAGCGGGAAGTTGCCAGCAAAGTGCTCAATCATAATGGCCATGAAACGTTCTAATGAACCTGCAATTGCTCGGTGGATCATAACAGGAGTTTGCTTATTTCCTTCGTTATCCACGTAACTAAGGTCAAAACGTTCTGGCATAACAAAGTCCAACTGGGCGGTCGCAAGCTGACGCTCCCGACCAATGGCGTCGAAGAACATAAAGTCTAACTTCGGCCCATAGAATGCAGCCTCTCCCTCGACTCGCTTGTAAGGTAGTTCTAGCTTCTTGGCGACATTTTCAAGCATGTTCTCTGCTTTCTTCCAGTTTTCTTTATCACCAAGATACTTGCCTGGGTCTTTTGGATCACTCACAGATAATGATACCCAGAATTTTCCTTCTTCGTACATACCAAGGGATTGATAGAATTCTTTTATCACGAGGACAATATTTTCTACCTCTTGGTCAATTTGGTCTACTGTACAAAAAACGTGACCATCATCCTGAGTGATACTACGTACTCGTCCAAGTCCAATAAGTTCGCCCGCTTGCTCGTCACGGTAAACCATAGTTGTCTCTGCATAACGAATTGGAAGCTCCTTATATGAACGTGGTTGAGCATCAAAAATTTGGGTGTGATGTGGGCAATTCATCGGCTTTATGACAAACTCAGCTTCAGATTGACCTTTTACCTTGAACAATTCATCGCCAAATTTTTCCCAGTGGCCAGAAGTCTTGTACAGGTCACTTTTTGTAATATGGGGGATCGTAACTTTTTTGTATCCATACTTAGCTTGGATCTGCATGATTTTATCTACAATCAAATCACGCATCATTGTGCCGTTTGGGGTGAAGAGGGGAAGGCCTGGTCCAACTAATTCTGAAAAAGTGAAGAGGTCTAATTCTTTTCCAATTTTCCTGTGGTCACGCTTTTTAGCTTCTTCCATTTGGGTTTCATATGCTTCTAGCTCTTCTTTGGTATCAAAAGCCAAACCGTAAATACGGGTAAGCATTAGGTTTTTTTCGTCTCCGCGCCAGTAAGCACCAGCGATTTTGTCTAGTTTGAATGCATCGGTAGAAATTTCTGCTTTTGGGTTGTCCGAGTGTCCGCCTCGGCAGAGGTCGGTAAATCCACCACAGGTATAAAGAGTGATTTGTTCGCCTTTTGTTTCGATTTCATTTACAAGTTCTAACTTAAACTCATTACCTGCAAAAATCTCTCTGGCTCGGTCAGCAGAAACCACCTCGTGCGTAAATTCTGTCCATTTGTTCAATAACTTCTTCATGTCTTTCTGGAGATCTTTCAGGTCAGCATCGCCCGGAGTATCGCCAGTAGAAAAATCGATGTCATAATAGAAACCAGTATCAATGGCTGGTCCTAGCGTTAGTTTGGCATTCGGATACTTCTCAACTACTGCTGCCGCCAAGAGGTGAGCGAGGGTGTGTCGTTTATGTTCTAGTGATTGGTTCATATTTTTGTTCTTAGAACTGGGAAGTTATCTCTATCAGACTCAACGTCCTCACCTTCCCGTTTTCATGGTCAGACTGAGCGTCTTTCCTGAAAACTAGGTCAGTCTGCGGTATGTTTCGCTAGACAGAGATAACTTCCCAGTTCTCTATGGTAGCGAATTCACTTTAGATTTTTTACAGACATTGCGCAGTTCGATTTTGCTCGGTCGCACGATAGTGCGAAAATCGAGCGAGCATAGCGCCGAGCCCGCAGGAGGCGAGGACGCGTGTCTGGAAGAAGTCTAAAGTGAAAGAGTCTACAGAATTTCTAATAAAATAAAATCGCCCAAGTGAATATACGAATAATTCGTAGACTCACTCGGACGATCTTGATCGCGGTTCCACCGAGTTTCCGATTAGTATGCCAATCGGCTCTCATTTATACAGATTAGGAAAGTATCGAGCTAAGCTCTGGCGTTTGGTAGGCGCCACAATCTCTGTAGGTATTATCTTAACCTTCATAAAATCTTTGTCAAATCAGTCATTTTTGTAAATGTTGAGAAAGATATTTGCCAGTTCAGTTTTAAAGTATAATAAATTTATGAAAATAAAGGGTTTTTTCTTCAGGCACAAAATATTATTGTTTTTATCCACCATACTTTTATTGTGGCTGGTGGTGTATCTTTGTTTAGTAATAATTTTTAGGCCATCACACGATAGAGATTGGGAGTTGGGTCACGAACAACTTCCACAGTTTATTTATTCTACCGATAGCTCCATGGTTACCATTAATAACTATCGAAATTTCAACTGGACAGACGTTAAAGCTGCTGAGGTGAATTATGAATCAAGAACCTTTGACTTCGATAACATCAGTGGGGTAGATGTTTTTATCTCGCACTTCGATGATTTTGAAGGGTTGGCTCATATATTTTTGAGCTTTAGAGTCGAAGACGATGAACCAGTCGTAGTATCGTTAGAAACAAGAAGAGAAGAAGGGGAAGCCTTTTCACCTCTCTTAGGAATACTTAGACAGTTTGAGACTATTTACGTGGTTGGCTCAGAAAAAGATATTGTGGGGGTGAGAACGGGGTATAGGGGGGAGAGAGTCTATTTGTATCCAACCAAAGCCACCTCAGAACAAGCTAAAGAATTACTGAGACTCATTTCAAAAAAGGTAAACGACGTCTACGAGACACCTACCATGTACAATACCCTAACCCATAATTGTACCAATGAACTAACCAGACCAGTCGAACAAATGTCTCAAGTAGATTTTCCACTTACTTGGAAGACAATCTTGCCAGGATATTTCGACGAAGTTTTATATGAAATGGAATTGATCGAGTCAGGCGGAGAATTTCCGGCTATAAAATTCAGGCACCTGATAGACAATACTAGGGTTAACGTCCAATCAGCAGACTACAGTGATCAGTTGCGAGCCAGTATTGCTAATATATAAATAAAACTGCCCAAAATGGCAGTCTGCGGTATTGGATTGTATCGTTTCAGCGTCTCTTCGAAAGCCTTACGCATGTAACGGTATATTCCAATAAATTGAATTAAACCTATCTTTATAATGCTATTTGTCAATAGCAAAATCTCTGTCAAAGCAGGTTAATCTGAGGCTGTGTTAGAACCAAGTATTTTAATTTTATCTATTAAAATACTTGGTTCATCGTTGCGGAAGTTGAGCTTACCTTTTACCGCGACACAGGTACCAGGTTCTAGTACTTCTCTATTACTGGCGTAAGCTTCGGGGAAGGCAACCATTTCAATACTGTCTGTTTGGTCGGCTAGTTTTACAAAAGCCATCCGGTCGCCTTTTTTAGTTAAAAGCTCCTTTACGGTTTCTACTAAACCAGTAGTAACCACGGTTGTTCCTTTGTAGCCTTCTCTTGTTTGCTTAATTGTTGGGCGTTTGGCAATCTCTCCTTCGTGGGCGTCTAAGGGATGGCCGGAAACATAAATACCAAGCAGCTCTTTTTCCCAAAGTAGTTTTTGCATCATAGTGGCAGCTTCGGCTGGTTCTAGAGTAAGCCCATTTACTTCCTCCATCCCACCAAAAAGTGAATCTTGACTTGCTTCTTTTCCAGCCACATGCTCGCGGTTGAATGAGAGAAGGTTTTCTAGGTTGGCAAATAGCTCTCCACGTTCGTTAAAGCTATCGAAAGCCCCAGTAGTAATTAGCGCTTCAAGTGATTTTTTATTGAGGGCTCGGTCATGAATCCTCGACAGAAAATCTTGCATTGAAGTAAAAGGCCCGTTCTTTTTTCTGTCTTCAATAATGATTTCGGCAATTCCGGCGCCAAAGTTTTTTATAGTGGTAAGACCAAAACGAATTGTTTGCTTACCTGGGACTACTGAGAAATCAGCAAATGATTCGTTTATGTCGGGCGGTAACACATCTATGCCCATGCGTTCGCATTCATGGATACTATCTGAGATCCGATCGGTGTCACCAGAGTCGGCGGTTAGCACCGCCGACATGTATTCAACTGGGAAATTAGCCTTCATATAAGCCGTCTGATAGGCAACTCGACCATAGCTAGCGGCGTGGGCTTTGTTGAATCCATAGGCAGCAAATGGTTCGATAAGTTTCCAAAGTTCCTCGGCTTTATTGCCAGGCATGCCATTGTCTATAAGTCCTTGAAAAAGTTTGTCTTTCTCAGCTGCCATAACTTCAGGAATTTTCTTACCCATCGCTTTTCTAAGTTTGTCGGCTTCTAGCCAAGAGTAGCCGGCCAGTTTGATCGATATCATCATCACGTCGTCTTGGTAGGTGATAACCCCGTATGAACGATCAAGAATATCTTCCATGCGGGGGTCAAGGAAAGAGATTAAAGTTGAGTTATGTTTACGTTCAATGTAGGTTGGAATCATTTCCATTGGCCCTGGGCGATAAAGCGCCACCATCGCGTTGATGTCGTGGATAGTGGTTGGCTTGAGTTGCTTTAAGAAAGAAGTCATCCCGGTACCGTTGAGCTGGAAGAGACCCATGGTTTCACCTTTGGCCAAAATATTAAAAGTCTTAGCGTCATCGAGGGGAATATTTTCGATGTCTACAATCTCACCCCGAATTTTCTTCACTCGTTTTACTGCGTCGGCGAGGATGGCGAGGTTTTTGATACCAAGGAAGTCAAACTTCAAAAGGCCGACACCGTCTTCGCCGACGCTGTGCATTTCGTATTGAGTAATAAATTTACCCGACTTGGAGTCGATCTGGATCGGAACAAATTGATTAAGGGGTTCAGGAGCGATTACCACTCCAGCGGCGTGCACACCAAGGTGACGAACCCGACCTTCTATTTGCTTAGCTAGGTCAATCACCTCTCGAGATTCGGAGTCCTTTTTATAAAGTTCGGCTAGGTCTGGTTCGATCTCAAGCGCCCGGTCGATTGTCATAGGGAAGCCTTGAGCACCTAAGGGAATCAGTTTGGCAATACGGTCACCAGTCGAGTAAGAGTAGCCAAGTGCTCGTGCCACATCTCGGACGGCCGCGCGTGCCATCATGGTTCCAAAGGTACCGATCTGGGCTACCTTGTCCTCACCGTACTTTTCCTTGGCGTATTCGATAATTTCATCCCGACGATTATCGGCAAAGTCCATATCGATATCGGGCGCCGACGGACGTTCAGGATTGAGAAAACGCTCAAAGGGAAGCTTGTATTCTAAGGGGTTCACATTGGTAATACCAAGTACATAGGTAGTTAATGAGCCGGCCACTGAACCTCTAATGGTGGTTAAAATACCTCTTTCGCGAGACTCACGCAGTAGGTCTCCCACCACCAAAAAGTACTTGGCGTAACCTTTGTTTTTAATCACCTCCAGCTCGTAGTCCAGACGCTCTTTTACTTCCTTGTCATTTATATCTAAACCACGCCACTTAACGCCCTCATAAGAAGTGACCTGAAGCTCGTCGTCGGACTCGCGACCACTCTCTATTTTGTAGTCTGGGAAGTACCAGTGCGTACCAATTTCTATTTCCACATTACATTGCTCAGCAATTTTTACTGTGTTACTTAAAGCTTCTGGAGTGTCGGCAAACCACTCTTTCATCTGTGCTTGGGTTGTGAACGAAAAGTTGTTACCACTTTCAAAGTCGACGGTGGTGTCCACCACTCCACCGCTTTGAATCTTGATCATGGTCTCTCGTGCTAAGCTGTCTTCTGGTTTTAGGTAGTAGACATCGTGGGCAGCCACTAGGGGAGTGCTAGTCTCTTTCGCTAAGGCTTTTATTTTAGTTTGGATTTCTTCATGATCAAAGATTTCAGGGTGGTGGGAGATTTCTAAATAACAATCATCACCAAATACATTTTTGTACCAGTCCAGCCGCTCAGTTGCTTTTTCTGGATTGACGTCTTTTATGGCTTGGGCCACTTCACCGGCAAAAGAGGGAATGATACAAACTAAGTCATCTTTTAATTCTTTCAACAGTTCTTCGTCAATCCGGGGGCGGTAGTAGAAACCTTCGGTGTTAGAACGAGTTACAAGTTTGATCAAGTTTTGGTAACCGGTGAAAGTCTTAGCCAAAAGGACAAGTCTAGACCTTGGTTTGTCTATATTTACTTCTTTATCAAAGCGAGTGCGAGGCGCCAGAAAAGCATCCAGTCCGATGATCGGTTTTATTTCTTCTTTGGTACAAGCTTTATAAAAATCTATCGCTCCGTAAAGAGCACCGGCGTCGGTAATGGCAAGAGCATCCTGTCCGTCTGCTTTTGCGGCTGCAGCTAGCTCAGAAGGGCGGGGGACGGCATTCAAGAGTGAGTACATTGAGTGCACGTGTAGGTGGACAAAGTTGGTAGAGAGTTTCGGGGCGGGCATGATTTTAGCATTATAGCATCGCTCGCTCTTGGCGGAAAATGCCAGAATGCTACGTAATCATTATTTGTAGTATCGTTTGCACGACGCAAACTGTGAGACTCGCCTTCGGCTCAAACAGTCACAATTTACTACTCCAACTCAGTACAAATATATAATTACTCCGCAACGGCATTTTCCGTCAAGAGCTCGCTCAGTGTGTTGGGTTGAATATAAAAAGAGCACCAGAGGACTTTCCGAAATGGAATGTCGTGGTGCCTGTGAGACAGGATCATAATTTTATCTCTTTCCAGCCCAGGGTTATCCTTCCTTTCAGGATCTCTAACCCCTGACCCCGGCCATTGACGACTTTCGCGTCAACGGAAGGTTTTATCTCCCGTCCCGGAATCGTCGCTGTCAGGCGACAGTCCTTGTTTCGGGGACACTCTATCCTCGCGGACTGCAGGGTACTGACTCCAATATCGGTAGCAAATCTCTTGGCGACGTCCTGTATAGGATTGTTGTCTGCCTGAGCCACGAGGGGACAGGTAAGCAACAAAGCTATTACTACAGTAAAATTTTTCATTGGTTCCTCCTAGTTTATTACCCAACCCAGTATGGTCCAAAGACCAACTGAGCCAACAAAAAGGATTGCTATTACTTCCAAGACTAGACAAGTTTTTCCAATCCAGCTCAAATCAACTGGGTCGTAGTCTAGTTGAACGTGGCAGAATAGCAAGATTACCATTACGCCTACCCAAACTTTCCAGAGAAAACTTTTTTCTGGAGTATTAACATTTTTCATCTTGGCCTCCCTCACTAAAATGTGCATTTATCTAATATTATACATATTTCTAAGTAAAAGTCAATGTTTGCTATAATACTTTGAATATGAAAGCTAAATGGATTATTGGTATAGACGAAGCAGGCCGAGGTCCTTTGGCCGGGCCGGTCGCTGTTGGTGTGGTAAAGATTCCTAAGGGTTTTGACTGGAAGCTTGTTGTTGGAGTGGGTGATAGTAAGAAAGTATCGGAGGAAAATCGCGAAGCAATCTTCCATCGAGCTAAAGAGTTGCGCCACCACCGACAATTAGATTTTGCAGTGGCCCAGGTCGGTTCTTCCGTAATAGATGAGAAAGGGATAGTTTTTGCTATAAACACTGCTATGGCTCGCTGTATTAATAGACTTGAATTAAATGAGGGAGATTGTTTTATTAAGTTAGATGGCGCGCTTCGCGCGCCATCCCAATTCTCCCAAGAAACCATCATAAAAGGTGATGATAAAGAAAAGGTAATCGGACTAGCGTCGATTGTGGCCAAGGTTACACGAGATAAATATATGAAGAAAATCGCCCGACAGTATTTTCAGTATGGTTTTGATGTACATAAAGGCTATGGAACTAAGTTGCACAGAGAAAATATAGCCAAATACGGCAAATGCCCGATCCATCGGGTAAGCTATTGCAAAGATATAAAAATATTGTAGAGTATATATCTCCAGTATTAGCTGGAGATCAAATTTTTAAACGGATGTACAGGGGATAGTTAAATGACAAATAGCAGGTTAGCCTTGGCCCTAAGAAGAAAAGAATATAAAAGTGCCCTGAAAACCAACAAAAAATCTTCATTGAACAAAAGTTCTTTACCGAAATTGGGTGTTTGTACCAATTGCTATTTCTTTGCTGAAGACAAAGGTGTTAATCAGTTAGGATTAATCCCTAGAGTTTATTGTCGGAAGGTAGAGGTTAGACAGTGGGTTGATGTCCAAGTAAGTGCTAGTGTGTGCGTATTAAGGGAAGGTGAATCTTTTCGTAAGAGCGAGGAAGAGGACCTGAGCCTGCATAACGCCCACGTTGTAGAGTGGTGGTACGAAAAACACTGTGAACTATCGCATTACTGAACGGAACGTAAGTTCAAAATAGGTCTGTCGAGTTGATGCTCGATAGGCCGCTTTTTTTTGGACATGAATACGACTTAACCATTGCTTTTTTTAACCATTCTGCTATAGTTTCGCCACTATGGTAATTCGAATGCGTCACACGCGGGCACACACCGCAAACCGTCGTTCACATCATGCGCTAAAAGCGCCTACTTTGGCTGTATGCAGCAACTGTGGCGCAAAGCACCGTCCACACCACATGTGTTTGGATTGTGGCTTTTACAAAGGCCGAATGGTAGTGGATATGTCGGCTAAGAAGAAAGCTCGAGAAGAGCGACTACAAGCTAAGAAAGAAGCGATACAAGCCCAGACTGGAGATTATGGACAAACTGATCTTGCTCCAGTAGAAGCTGAGAAAGTGGAAGAGAAAGTCGAAAAGGTTGAAGTGAAAGAAGAGAAGAAGAAAAAAGAAGCTAAATAATAAAATCCACAAAGTCCCCGAAGGGGACTTTGTGGATTTGTACCCATTGCAAAATTTTTCAGTGGTACACTTAAGGCAGTAAAAGAAGAATAGTTCGTATACTTATCGTTGAACCAAAGTCGACGAAACAACAGTTTAGTTTATAAGGTTGTGTTAAGTATTGAACTATTTGTAAGTACATCAGTATGGCAAATCGACATTTATCACGCAGTATTGTTCTTCAGTCACTCTTTGAGTGGGATTTGAACGCGCTTGAAAGAAAAGCAGTGCATGAAGTGTTAGAAAGGAATGTGGCGGAGTTTGCTCCCAACAAGACCGACTTGCCGTTTATGGAAAAACTATTAGATGGAGTCATGGTCAAAAAACCAGAACTCGATCTAGTGATCGAAAAAGCTGCCCCCGAGTGGCCGATTGACCGCATCTCTCCAGTTGACCGAAACATACTCAGACTAGGCTTATTTGAGCTTTTGTTTGCAGATCGGGCTGAAGTACCAGCTAAGGTAGCTATTAATGAAGCAATTGAGCTGGCTAAGCAATTCGGAGGCGATAATAGTAGTCGATTTGTAAACGGAGTATTGGGTGCAGTCTACAAAGAGATCGGCGAACCAGGAAAAGACGAGCAGAGTAAGAAACGCAAAAAAGATGTACCTTTCGACCAAATGCCAATTGAGCGTTTAGCTGGAGCAGTCGTATATGCTGAACATGAGGGGCAGATGTTCCTTGCTTTAGTGCACGATATTTTCGGCCACTGGACTCTATCCAAGAGTAAAGTTAAAGAAGAGGAGTCTCCCCAAGATGGAGCCATCAGGGCTTTGCTCGAAGAAGTCGGTTTGCCGGTTACCATTGAAGCAGAACTTGGTAATAACGAATACGTAGCTTCTCAGCCAGAGGTAGGCAAGGTCCGTAAACAAGTCCACTATTACTTAGCCAAAGCTCCTTACCAAGAAATCGAACTACTGAAGAAAGGTGGTCTAGACGACGCCAAGTGGTTTAAGGTGTCAAGCATCCTTGAACTAAACTTCTACGAAGACATATTACCAATTGTAACTAAAGCAATAACTGTACTGGTTGGCAGGTCAGGCAAATAGTGGTAGTGTTTTTAAATTAAATCTAGCCCGTTATGGAGGAACGAGATATTCAAACAAGCCTTACAAAACTACAGAACTTATTAAAAGTAGCCTTCACAGACACAACAGTATTGTTGTCGGCTATTACTCATCGATCTTATTTAAATGAACACCGAGAAGCCACCTGGGACCACAATGAACGCCTGGAATTCTTGGGGGATGCTGTTCTTGAGCTGGTCGTCACCGACTATCTGTTCAATAAGTATCCAGAAAAGCCAGAAGGGGAGCTAACGGCTGTTCGAGCGGCTTTAGTTAATACTGTTTCGCTAAGTGCCGCCTCTGAGCAACTGGGGGTTAACTCTTACCTACTGATGTCTAAGGGAGAAGCAAAAGACACCGGGCGAGCCCGGCAGTATATCCTGGCTAATGCCTTTGAAGCTTGCATTGGAGCCATCTATATAGACCAAGGTTATGAATCCGCCAAAGATTTTATTGCAGACCGACTGTTTCCTAAGACCGAAGAAATTGTGAAAAAGCGCCTGTGGCAAGATGCCAAGAGTCGTTTTCAGGAATTATCACAAGAGCATGTTTCTGTTACTCCGACTTACGAAACCCTCTCTCAAGAAGGTCCTGACCATGATCGAGTGTTCACCGTTGGAGTTTATCTAAAAAAAGAGTTGATTGCCAAAGGTAACGGACGCTCAAAACAAGAAGCTGAGCAAGAAGCGGCCATTCACGCCATTGAAGCCAAGGGTTGGGAAACTGACTAGTATACTAAATACACGTGATACAATTGACTATATGAAAAGATGGTCATCAGGATTTACTCTTATTGAGCTGGCGGTGGTGATTGCTATCATTGGGATACTTTCAAGTATAGTGTATATGAATTTTAGTGAAAGCACCGCTCAAGCTCGTGATGCTAAGCGTAAAGCAGACCTACGGAATCTACAATCAGCTATCGAGCTCTACAAAAACAAAAACGGCCGGTATCCGGCGGGGTGTAATGGGGCAAATACTTGGTCTGGAGAAGTGGGTACAGATTTTGCCTGCCCTGATGGTAGTGGAGAGTATATAGATGGTCTTGCGCCAGAATTTATCCCGGCACTACCAGTCGATCCAAAAGCGGGGTCTGGTGACTACGGTTATGTATATCTTACAAATACTGCAAGAAGCGTTTATAAAGTAGTGGCCAGAAACTCGGTAGAGCTAGAAACTGTCACCCCTGATTCAGATTTTGCGGCTTGTGATTTAGTTACGGATGGATCCAATTATAACTATGTGAAAGTTGGAGACTTAGGAATTGCAAATTATGGTTTGTGTCCAGCACACGTACCAGGATTCATTACAACCAATGCCGAAAAAAATTATTGTAGCTATTCTATATGTAGTGTGATTATTAATGATACAAAGTGTCAAAGGGGAGCTGGTGTAAGTAACATTAGCCAATATAATGACTGTAATTTAGATAACATAAGCAGCTCATATGCCGTTTGGGGTGGATTTGCAGGCCCAGAAGAGATCAACTCAAACCAAAACACAGATGAACTTGAGATTGAATGTATGACCGAGAAAGTCGTTTGTAATATGCCACCCAGTAATGGATGGAACTAATAGCAATGTGAAATTTTTTATGTGAACACAGATGAGTTTAGGTAAATTCTGGTGTTATTATAGAAGTATGAAAAAAATATTCTCACGAAACGGATTTACCCTCATTGAGGTTTTGGTTGTGATATCCATCATTGGTATTTTGTCGACTATTTTGTATGCCAGTTTTGGCGACGCTAGAATCCAAGCACGGAACAAAGCTCTACGGGCCGAAGTAAAGGAAACCCAGTTGGCGCTCGAATTATATAAGTCACAAAATGGAGCCTATCCAGTTAATCAAACTGAATATGAGTCAAATTTAACACCAGACTTCATTGCTGATTTACCCGATGAAGATAAATCTGCTAATTCCGACTGCTTAATTGAATATGATGGAGAAGTTGGTGGCTCTTGGTACAAACTAACTGCCGTTAAGTGTATAGGCGGAGATGAAGTAGTTAGCCCAAACGACGTAATGGCCAGATGCCCGAGTAGTTGCAGTGCGACTTGTGGAGGAGTAAATATTACCTCAGGATATTTAGCTTCAGATGAGTTTACTAAGTCCTTCGCAGTTTTCAGTGCTGGTGGACAGTGCCAATAGTTAACCATGTACCTGAAAGAACTTTCTATCAATGGATTTAAATCGTTTGCTAAAAAAAGCGAGTTAGAATTCTCTGCACCGATTACTGCTATCGTTGGTCCAAACGGTTCTGGCAAAAGTAACATCGCAGAGTCTTTTCGTTTTGTTCTTGGTGAACAGTCAGTAAAATCGATGCGCGGGAAGAGAGGGGAAGATTTGATTTGGGGTGGCTCAGATAAAGTCTCGCGAGGGAATAGAGCCGTCGTGCAAGTAGTGTTTGATAATAAAAGTCGGACGTTTGCACTCGATTTTGACGAAGTCAAAATCGAGCGCATCGTCCACCGTGACGGACAAAATGAATACAAATTAAACGACTCAAATGTACGTCTAAAGGACGTACATGAATTATTAGCTAACGCCAATATAGGTTCGACTGGACATCACATTATTTCTCAGGGTGAGGCCGACCGTGTCTTAGCGGCTGGGCCCAAAGAGCGAAGAGAAATGATTGAAGACGCTCTCGGTCTGAAGGTGTACCAAATAAAGAAAAACGAAACCGAGAGAAAGCTAGACAAAACAAGGGAAAATATTACTCAGGTCGAGTTGTTGCGCCGGGAGGTAGCACCGCATTTAAAATACTTAAAGAAGCAAGTAGAGAAAGCCGAACGTTCGCTTGAGGTACAAGGAATATTAAAAGAAAAATACGCCGAGTACTTGAAGCGGGAAGATACCTACGTGGCTTTTCATCATGACCGCCTGACCAAAAGCCGTCTTGAACCAAGTGATAAGCTGGAAGAAATCCAAAAGCGACTGCTTGAGGTAAAAGAAAAACTAAAAGACTCCGAGTCAGCTCCCGAGTCAGACGAGCTAACAAAGGCCGATGAAAGCTTCGTGTCGGCCTCCAGGAGTCGACAAGAAGCCGAGAGGGAACAGAGTAGCTTAGAAGGCCAGGTGTCTTTTCTAGAGCGTCGACTAGCTAACCCGCCTAAAGCAGAAGTTGAACAAACAGCATTTATACCAAGAGTACAGGTAGAAGAGTTGGTCTCAGACATAGAGTCTAAAGTTGAGCAGGCTTTAAGTGAGGGGAGTGCATCAGCTTTCAAACATGCTCTGACCGACCTGGTAGACAGACTACGAACATTTTTAAAACACGAAAAGGGGGAAGTGGTGGACACGTCTGCAGCTGATAAAGAAGAATTGGAAGCTTTGCAAAAAAGTCTTAAAGCCACCGAAAAAGTGGTAGCAGAGGCTTTGGAAAAAGAAAACAAAGCCAGAGAAGTATTTGAAGCTATTCAAGCAGCCAGATCAGAAGATACCGAAAAGAATCGCGAAGCAGAACGAGACATGTTTGCGCTCATGAACGAAAGGCGCGAGCTCGAAGGTAAAATCTCTACCATCGATCGAGAACTAGAAGCCTTAAATAGAGATCGAAATGACTTTAAACAACAACTACAAGAAGCAGTTACTCTGCTCGGAAGAGCGGCGTCTGATTATTTTTCATACGAAGTAAAAGACGAATCGGGGCAGGTCGTGTCTGAGGAGGTGATTGTGGGCGAAGACAGGAGTACTCAGCGAACCCGACAGTTTGAATTAGAAAAACTAAAAATCAGATTAGAAGAACTAGGGGTTGGTGCAACGGAAGATTTGCTGAAGGAGTATAACGACGCCAAAGAGCGAGATGAGTTCTTGGCTCGAGAGTTGGCTGACTTAGAGTCGTCGGTTGAGAATCTTAAGGAGCTTATAGTAGACATGCAAGCCAAACTCCATGAGCAATTCTCTAGTGGCTTAGATAAGATTACCAAAGAGTTTCATACTTTCTTCACTCTTATGTTTGGCGGTGGTTCTGCTTCTTTAGAAAAAGTAAAAATTAAGCAACGTGACGATGAAGAGGAGGAAGATGAAGAAAAAGTTATACAAGAGGGAGTTGAGCTGAATATTGCTTTACCTAATAAGCGAGTGAAGGGGTTGGAAATGCTTTCTGGGGGAGAGCGAGCCCTGACTTCAATTGCGCTTATTTTTGCTATGAGCCAGGTTAACCCTCCGCCTTTTATCATCCTCGACGAAACCGACGCCGCCCTAGACGAAGCCAACAGTCGCCGCTACGGAGACATGATCGAAGCGTTGGCCAAGAAGTCCCAACTAGTACTGATTACTCACAATCGAGAAACTATGAGCAGAGCTGGAGTTTTGTACGGGATCACAATGGGAAGTGATGGAGTGTCGAAGACACTCTCAGTGAAGTTCGAAGAAGCCGCTGCAGTCGCGAAGTAACTTTTTTAATTTTTACAAAGTTTAATTTTCTAGGTGGTACATTTATATAAACTACATGAGTATCGTGGAGTCATTATGATTGATTTAGTTAATGATGATTGGAGTGGTGAAACACTTTCTTGCCATAAAGGTTTCAAAATAAAAGAGAGACAAAAACCAAAAGATAGCAATAATCTGCAAGAGACGAAAGATGATTCAAAGCCTCAAACCGAAATGGTTGTATACTCAAGGTCTCTGCTTGATTGACTTTAAGCCGACTTATCCCAGCGCGACCTAACCACGGTCCGCTGTTTTTGTTATGATATGGGTAATGAGTGAAAGAATCCCAAACAAATCAAACGAAAAGGTAATTAGAGAAAGAGGGATTGATCCAGTTGACTATGACTTTCAAGAACCTACTCCAGATGTAAAGCTTGCCATTAGGGAAGCTTTAAAAGGTGTCATAAAAAGGAATCCGGATACTACAGTTGTACTAAAAAAAAAAGACCTAACTGTCCCGGTTGATTTATCAAGGAGAAGTTTTCTTATAAAGGGAGCTTTGGGTGTGGCTGGTATCACAGTAGGTGGAACTTTAATTAATGAAGGTCTGAAAAATATATTGCTTGACTATGGCCTTGAGGATGACGATTTTAAAGAATCAGAAAATGAAAAAGTCGAAAGTATACCAGGAAGCAGTGAAAGATTTGAAGCAGAAATGCTCGGGTATAAGGCGCTAATGAATCTTAGAAAAGATGAAGTTTTGTTTGTAGATGAGAATAATATCCCAGTTGGAGAACCGGTAAGGTTTGAAGATTTTGTGGTGGATAGAAGTTTAGTTAGGAGGGATGGTGCCGGCGATTATCTTCTTACTCCGGGCAGGATGAACCTTGTTGGTATTCCTGAAGGCGGTATTGCCGGTGAATGGCTCGACTATGTTAGAGAAAAAGTACAAGAAAAATATCCAAATCAAAAGATTACAAGTACATTGCATAATGTTACTGATTTTGAAGCGGCCTTAAAAGAAGAGGACGAACCTGAATTAGTGGAAGATATAAAGAGTGGAAAAATTGTTACAAGGGCAGACATTGTCGCACATTTTGCTAAGAAAAAAGTTATCGGGGCAGAGCAGTATAATCGAGCACAGTATGTAAAAGAGTTAGTTAAATTTCGTGATGATGTTCCTGATTGTGTACAAAATGAATTCAAGAGATTGTTACCAGGGTTATGTGCGCAAGAGTCTAAATTCAACGCTGGAGTAAAGAGTGAAGCGGTTGCTATTGGGGTTATGCAGATCATACCAGGCACTTGGAATAAATACGGTGGTGACGGTGAAGGATCGATGTCTTTGTCAAAACAATTAGAAGTGGCCGGCAATTTGATGTCTGGTATGTACACCAAAGTCCAAGATTTGATTGGTGAAGACACTTTGAATATTTTTAGAGAGAAGTTTAATACTGAGGAAGATTTTCAAAAAGATTTTTTATGTCCAGTGACAATTAATTCTTATAATGCTGGAGAAGCTAGAGTAGCTGATGCGGTTAATCATTTTGCTAAAAACTTTTCAAGAGAACAGATTCCTTCAGGAAAAGATCTGTACTTAGCAGTGGCTGACCACGCTAGTAAAAGTAATGAAAGCGATTTATTAAGAGGATATAAAAGGCACTCTAGAGAATATGTTACTAAAGTTTACGCGAATGCCGACGTCTTAGAGGAAATGGGCTTATTAAATGAAGAAGAGAAGGAAATTGTTTGAAAAAGTACAAAAACCGGCCCCTATGGGCCGGTTTTTGTATTTCATTTATTTATTCTCGTCAATCAACTCAAAGTCTAACTGTCGGTCGTCTTTGTCGGCGCGGACTAACTTTACTTTTACCGCGTCACCCAGTCGGTAGACTTTTCCAGTTCTTTGGCCCTTAATACGATATTTTTTGGCTTCGTGCTCAAAGTAGTCGCTCTTGATGCTGGAAAGTTTTACCATCCCGTCGGCAAGAGTGTTTTGTTCTTGGACATAAATACCCCAGTCGGCTACTCCGTTGATAACTCCGTCGAAGATTTCTCCCACGTGGTTCATCATGTATTCAACCTGCTTGAACTTAATAGAGTCCCGCTCAGCTGAAACCGCTTCCATCTCTCGTTCTGAAGACTGAATCGAAATCTTTTCGTACATAGCAGTTTCTTTTTGTCCAATATTTTTTCCGTCCAAGTGGTGTCGAAGCATTCGGTGCGCCATTAAGTCTGGGTAACGACGAATCGGTGAAGTGAAATGGGTGTAATACTTGAAAGCAAGCCCGAAGTGACCAATGTTTCTTGTGGAATAAATAGCCTTGGCCATTGAGCGAATACTGGCAGTCTTGATCAGGTTTTCCTCTGGCTTACCCTCTACTTCCTTCATCAATTTATTTATATCTTTGGCGTTTACTATCCCTTTCTTAGCTTCGAATTCGTATCCGAGAGCATGGACAAAAGTAGCCAGTTCTTCGATCTTGTCTGGATTGGGCACATCGTGTATGCGGTAAACAAAGGCAAGTTCTCGGTTTTGACTCTTGGCTTTTTGGTTGATGAAAGCCGCCACTTCTCGGTTGGCGAGAAGCATGAAGTCTTCGATCATGAGCATTGTTTCAGTCCGGTGCTTTTTGTAGGCTCTGATAGGTGCTCCTCTTTCGTCGAGTTCAAATTTAACTTCTGGCTGTTCAAAAGCAATGGCTCCATTGGCGTAGCGCTTACGGCGGAGTACACGGGAAAGCTCCATCATGGTGCTCAGCTCAGCAAAGTAGTCACCAGTCCCTTCGTCTAGAGTTTTTTGAGCGTCCTCGTAACTGTACCGCTTGTCTGAATGTATGATAGTTTGTCCGTACCAAGAGTTTTCGATTTGTCCGTCTTTAGTTAATTCAAAAATAGCCGAAAAAGCCAGACGGTCTTCGTTAGGGCGAAGGGAACAGAGGTCGTTCGATAGAACCTCCGGAAGCATCGGGATGACCCTGTCTACTAAGTAGACAGAAGTTCCGCGCTCGACGGCTTCGCTGTCGAGCGGTTCACCTTCACGGACATAGTGAGAAACATCGGCAATATGGACACCAATTTCAATATTGCCATTCTCAAGCGTTTGAATCGATAGCGCATCGTCGAAGTCTTTAGCATCTGCTGGGTCTATGGTCATGGTTGGAATACCTCGGACATCTTTTCTCTTCGGGTCGGCTAAAGCATCGGCAAAGATTTTTTCCTTAGTTTCATAAAGTGTATGAGCTGCTTGTTGAACAGACTCAGGGAATTCTTTTGAGAACCCGCCTGAGCGAATGATAGCCTGCATTTCTGTCTCATGGTCACCGGCTCGCCCGAGGGTCTCAGTAATTTTAGCTAGCGGGTCTATTTGAGGGTTTTTCCAGCTGGTGATCTCCACCGCAACTTTCATCCCCAAGTCATTCGCTGTTGCTTCTGGTAGGAGAGGGCGGATGTGGATCCGGTGATTGTCCGGCTGGAGGAATTTCACAGGTTGGCCGTTTTCATCTTTTTCCTTAACAACTCCAATCAGCTCTCTATGAGCTGACTTAACAACCTTCTCAACAACACCTTCTTGGCGTCGTCCTGGAACTTTTTTCTTCAGGCTAATTTCTACAATATCGCCGTCAAGCGCGAAGCCAAGAGCTTCGCGCTCAACTACAATATCTTCTTCTAAATCAGGGTGGGCAACAAAGCCGGTTCCCTTACCGCGAATCATTATCGCGCCTTCGTGGGTTTTTAACATTGGGGCAGTATACCCCGCCCTTGGCTAAATATAAAGCCTAGCTAAAAGTTATATTATAGGTAATAAGTTTGATTTTTAAAGTGTATTGTAGGTTAGTCACAGGGCAGGGTATATTGCTTGTCAGAATCAAATCTAGGGTTTAAAATTAAGTAACTGGAGTCTGTAGTCTTAAAACGATAGAGACAAAGGTAGAAACAAAAACGTCCACTCCTTTATATGGACAATGGACAGACTCCCGTTAGCCTACCCGTAAGTGCTAATCGGGAGTCATTTATTTTATTGGCTGCCCCTATTGACCTTTGTTTACAATCTGCTATGCTAGCGTCCAACTACAAATGAAGGAGTGAGAGAGATAAATACTTATATTTATCTCCGAGCGAGTGAAATTTGTATAAATACTTTATATTTATATGTTAATGATGCGTTTACAACGAGTTGGCCGCAAGAACGATCCTTCGTATCGTATTGTCGTGACCGACAAAAGAACTGGCGTAAAAAGCGATAAGCATGTCGATCGCTTAGGTTCTTATAATCCAAAAACCAAGAACTTTATTATTGATGCCGATAAAGCTCGAGAATGGATAGCTAATGGTGTTCAGCCTTCTGACACTATGCACAATCTGCTTATTACCCAAAAGGTAATTGAGGGTAAGAAAATCAACGTTCTGCCAAAGAAATCACCTGTTATCGATGAAGAAGCGGTGAAAAAAGCGGAAGAAGAAGCCGCCGCTAAGGCAGAAGCAGAAAAGGCTGCTGCAGAGGCCACAGAATCAGATGAAACTCCAGAAGCCACTGAGGTGACTGAAGATGACACAAAAGTTGAAATTGTCGTAGATGAGGACGATCCAGTAGATCACTCTGAAACAGCTGAAGAAAGCCCTGAAGAATTAACTAAAAGAGAATCAGAACACTCTCTAGCTCAAGCTGACGCAGAAGCTGACTAGCACCACTAATACACTATTTGTCATTGACTAAGAAGCGACAGTCTCGTATGATTTTAGTAGCGCGTTGCTTTCTAGCGACGATTGCTTAACAGTATAGCTAAATTGATGTATGGATACCCACGAAGATAAACAGTTTCTCGAAAATCTTGTAAAAGCACTCGTTGATCACCCAGATTCAGTTGGAATCAATCGAACCGTAGATGAAATGGGGGTACTACTAACTCTTGATATACACGCCGATGATATGGGTAAGATTATTGGTCGCTCAGGCAATACAGCAAAAGCGATCAGAACTTTACTTAGAGTAGTAGGGATGAAGAACGATGCTCGCGTGAATTTAAAAATTAACGAGCCAGAAGGAGGAAAAGGAATGAACCGAGAGATGTCAGACGCAATGCGGGAGGATAATCCTTCAGTAGCGGAGACTAAGTCACTAGACCAAGCCATCGACGACCTCAAGATATAAATTGGACAAAACATAAAAGGTGCGGGTTAATGCCCGCACCTTTTATGTTTTTATGTAGCAAAAACCACCACACCACCAAATCACTAAACTGTTTACCTATCATTAATGATAGGTAAACAGTTTTTATTCAACTTGATAAAAGATTTACCTATTATTAATGATATAGTTATATCGTGAGTAAAAATCTAAAACATATAAAATCAAAAGAAAGGAAACTCATAATGAAAACTCTTTTTGAGACGGCAAGAAACATGCCTAAAAATGATCCAGTGGTAATATTTATCACAAATGTTTTAACAGAGAGCGAGCAAGTCATGATCGGGCGCAGACTACTTATTGCGCAAATGATTTTAGAAGGTAAGAAACAAGCGGAGATAATCTATGAATTAGGTGTGAGTCCGAACACGTTTAGTCGTACCAGAAAATGGCTTACTGGACAAATTCCTGAGTATGACAAAGCGCTTAAAGAACATCGTGCAGATCAAAAGCTTTTAGACAACAATCCAAATCGTACTCGATCCAAACCAGAAGATCCCTTTTCTTTTACTGCACTTAAAAATAAATATCCCACTCATTTTCTTTTGTTCTCGATGATGCATAAAGCAAAGAAAATAAATAGTTAATATCATTAATGATAGGGATACGGGTATGGTTTAATGTCTTATTAGTTAAAATATTGACGATTTTTGTGCTAGTCTTTTGTTATGAAGAAGGGAGAGGATTATATTGGTGTAGCAGTTGGATTTCGTTGCCATGACGGAAAAGGTAATTACTTGATGCACAGACGAGGTTCAAATTGTCGTGATGAATGTGGGAAATGGGACTTTGGCGGTGGTGCACTAAAATTTGGTGAAAAAATTGAAGACGGATTGCGGAGGGAAGTAAAGGAAGAATATGGAGCTGATATAATCTCTTGTGAATTACTTTGTCACAGGGAAACCTTCAGGGAACAAGGAGGTAAACTTACGCATTGGGTTGGTTTTGCATATAAAGTATTACTTGATCCAAATCAAGTTGTAAATAATGAGCCTGACAAGCATGATGAAATTGGTTGGTTCACTGCAGATACGTTACCTTCACCATTACATTCACAGATTCAAAAAAATATTGAACTAAACCCACTATAGAATATCGTTATGAATTTTCATGTAATCACAATTTTTCCAGAAGCTTGTAAGGCGTACACGGACGCTAGTGTGATTGGTAGAGCGCAAAAAACTGAGAAGGGGAAAGGGGCTAAAGTTAAAGGAAAAAAAATTTCTGTAAGCTATTACAACCCGCGCGACTTCGCTAAGAACAAACACAACAAAATAGACGACAAACCATATGGAGGCGGGCCAGGTATGGTGATGCAGGCTGAGCCTATTTTGCGAGCTTGGGAAAAAGCAGTGGGAAGAAAAAAAGACCAAAAAAAAGTGAAAACCTTAATAATGTCTCCTCGAGGAAAAGTTTTTACCCAGAAGCTGGCCAAAGATTATGTTAAAAAGTACGATCACCTTGTACTGATTAGTGGTCGCTATGAGGGAATAGATGCTCGGGTAAAAAAAGCTCTTAAAGCCGAGGAAGTTAGTGTGGGGGATTATATTTTGACGGGTGGAGAGTTGCCAGCTTTGACCATTATTGATTCTACTTCTAGGCACGTAAAAGGTGTTCTCGGTACCCATGAATCACTCGAGGATAATAGAGTGACAACCGGTGAGACCTATACTCGACCAGGGATTATTGAATACAAAAAAAAGAAACTTAAGGTCCCCCCAGTTTTTCTTAGCGGAAATCATGCTGAAATAGATAAGAGACGTAGTTCTTAAAAGACTTATTGCAACTAAAACGTACTAAATAATGATGATCTGTCTGGTATACTAAAACTAAGTAGTATTATTCTAAGTAGTATTATTTATTTATGAAAAAGAATACAAGTTTTAGAGGGGTCACTGTATTACCAATTGTTGCGTTGCTTATATTAAGTAGTACTCAGACTGCTCAGGCTGGATTTATATCTGACTGGTCAGATTCTTTGTATAGTAGAGTCTCACAAGTGGCAGGTATTATATTTGGAGTGAATAAATCAGATGAACCAGTATTTGATATTAGTAGGAAATTACCTAGCTCCAGACCGGAATTTTTGTCGGTTAGAAGTGATATCACTCCAGAGTTTGAAAAAGAAGAAACTCCTGTCACTCGTGGTGTATTGGGTTCAGCTAGGGCGGTAAATGTGAACAATATGTTACTTGGTAGCGCAGCTTCATTCGTGCTCCAATTGTCGGATGAACTGTCTGTGATTGCAGAAAGAGAGTACGTAGAAGATAAGAATGGCGGGATAGTTTGGGTTGGTCACATACGTGGTAAGGAATCGGATAGAGTTTATTTAGTTTCTCGTCAAGGAATTTCTTCTGGCATTGTCCACTACAGAGATCGTTCGTTTGAGCTTGTATATGCTGGAAATGGAGTCCACTCTATTAGAGAGATAAATACTGGATATCCGGACCAGTTTACAGAGTCAGATTCAATTTTGGTTGATAAAAAAGATTTAGACAGCTCAAACGTTACTAGTAGTGCTGAGTCTGACCAGTTTGTAGACTCAGGGGAGACAATTGATATCTTAGTAGCTTATACACCTGAGGCTAAAGATAAAGAAGGTGGAGTATCAGAGATTGAGTCAAAAATACTAACTGCAGTGACCGAGACAAATGATGCTTATATGCGAAGTGGAATAAACGTGACACTCAACCTGGTCCATATGGTAGAAGCAGAAGGTTATGAAGAAGTCGGGAGTATGAATACTTCATTGTCTAGGTTGAGAAGTCCTTACGACGGATATATGGATGAAATTCACAGACTTCGTGATCAATATGCCGCTGACCAAGTTGTTTTAATTGTAAAAAGTCACGAGAATTGCGGAGTCGCTTATCGGATGGCTACTTTAAGTGTTGGTTTCGAGAGTAATGCTTTTTCTGTGGTTAGTAGAAACTGTGCTACTGGTTATTATAGCTTCGGTCACGAACTGGGACATAATCAAGGTATGAATCATAATATAGAATCATCATCTTGTGGTATTTTCTCTTTCTCTTGTGGATATACAGACTGTTCAACTTTTAGAACGATAATGTCTTACGCTTGTGGAGGTTCCTCTCGTATTAGAAATTTCTCTAGTCCAGATTATTTATATGAAGGAAAGCCAACCGGTACTATTAACGCTGATAACGCAAGGACACTTAATATGACAAGTCCTACTGTGGCAAATTTTCGAGCCTCTATCTCACCAGTTGTTCCGGAGGTCCCGCTAGCCCCGACTAAGTTACAAGCGACTGTGAACTCCGCTTCAGAGGTGCGACTTGCCTGGAACGACAACGCTTCTGATGAAACTGGTTATATAGTAAGGAGGTCTTTTGATGGAGTAAGTTGGACTAAGGTGGCGGTTCTTTCTGCTGATGTCACTTCTTATGTTGATAATGGACTAATCAGTGACACTACTTATCACTACAAGGTCAAAGCTTTTAATAGCGTCGGACACTCAGCACATTCAAATAAAGTTGTTGTGCAAACACTCGCTATTCCTGTAGATACTACTCCACCATCAATAAATATTATCTCTCCAAAGAATGGATCAGTTTTACCACCCAATGGACTATTAACTATAGATGTGTCTGTGACTGATGATACTGGTGTATCATTAATCAAGATATTGATTAATGATACAATAGTTGGTACTTGTGCAAATAGTAATACCTGTAGTGTATCTAAGAAGGTGGAAGATCTTGATGTGGGTAATCAAGTCGTGTTGGTGAGAGCTGAGGACTCATCTGGCAATAAGTCTTCTGGCCGCATTACTTTATTAAAGTATATAGGCAAAACTTTACCCGGTAGATGGTAAACTGTACCAGCGTGATCTAATCACTTTAGAGGTTGTAAACTTAGATACTTTAGAAAGATAAAAATATGAAAATTGGATTTGGAATAGTATTGTTGTTATTGGTAGGAGGAGTGCTACTTATTTATGGGTCTCCAACTCATAATACAGAAAACAATCAGACCGAAATAGCAGTAGATAGTGTAATTGAAAGCATGGAGACCCGTACTGTAGTTGATGACGGATCATACATTGCTATGCCTGACGATAGTAGTGTATTCTGGTCAGGAAAAAAACCTCTTCTTGATGGTTATATAAATACTGGTTCAATGGAGGTAACAAGTGGCTCTATTGAGGTTAATGAAGGTGTGGTTACAGGAGAGTTAGTAATCGATATGGATACTATGTCAGTAACCGATACTCCATCTAAGCCTGGTAAAGAAGATGTACTTGAAGGACATCTTAAGGGTGAAGGTTGGTTTAATGTTGCTGAATATCCAGAGGCTAAATTCGTCATAACAGAAGCTGTCCCACAAGCCGAAAATGAAACTTCATTCTTATATGACGTGAAAGGTGAATTGACTATGAAAGGAGAAACTCATGAACTAACATTCCCTGCCATCATCTACACAGACCTAGGTGATGGTAGAACTTATGCTTCGGCAGACTTAGAATTCGACCGAACTAAATGGGGTATCACTGCTGGCTCTGGCTCTTTTTTCGACAATTTAGCAGACAATGTAGTTGATGACATGGTGGCGCTTTCCTTTAAGTTAGTGGCCGAACAGGAATAATCTAAATTTAAGTAAAAAGCGCCGGCTTGCCGGCGCTTTTTATGTATTTACATGCTAGACTTTTAGCAAGTTTAAAATAATTAGGTTATAAATATGGAACCAGAAACAAACAAAGAAGGGACAGTCTCTACAGGACCAACTGTTGGTGGTGAAATGAACACCTCAAAGCCAGAGAATGGAAATAGTACAGAAGCCGAACCAGTTTCGGCAAGCAGCACTGCAGACAACAAAGCTTTTGCAATTATTGGTTATATTTTACCATTCCTGTTCTTCCTGCCTCTTCTTAATGAAACTTCAAAGCACGAACCCTTTGCCCGTTTTCATGCTAACCAGCAATTAATACTTCTGATAATTGTAGTAGCTGCTTCTTTCGTAAGCGGGATACTCACAATGGTTTTGATGTCGTTGGGATTTTTAATCAATCAATTAATTAATCTGGCTATTATTGTTCTGGCTGTTATTGGTGCCTATAGAGCTTACAAAGGAGAAATGAAAGAACTACCATTTGTCGGTCAATTTAAGATTTTGAAGTAGTTTAAGACAGCAATATTATGCCAGAAGGAATTTATGAAAACTCAGACCCCTATCCCACACAAGAACAGCTGGATCAGTCCATAAAAAACACTTTGGATGAGTTGGGTAAAAAGATGGCTGAATGGAACATAATTGTTAAACAACTTCGGGAACACTATATGCAACTAGGAACAGGTAGATTATCGGATGATGATACCAAAGATCAAATTAAGTATCTTGAAGATTCTCTTGCAGTCTCCATAAAATCTATTAAAGACCTGCAACAAATTCTTAAAGCTCATCATAAAATAGAGGATAGTTTATAACTCTAGCCCACAAAACTTTTTTCCTAGGAATCGGACAGGGTATTTGAACTAGGTATAGTAGTAAATAAAAGAAACCCCGATACCACTGGGGTTCGGGGCTGGTTTGTCTGAGTCCTGACGGAAGAAGATGGTTTTTTGAACATCATCCTTCGCGTCTAACAGACTGCATCTGTTCTTCAAGCTTTTGGTCACAATCTTCGCAGAACCGGCTATTTTTAGCGAGTACTTTTTTGTCATCTCTGCACTCATTGCAGACACCCGCCGGTCGTTTCATAGAATCCAGCTCGGCTTTACACTCAGCACACATGCCAGTTTGGGGGACGAGAGGCTTCGAGTTGCCATCACACCATTGGCAGAAACCAATCATATTCCGCTCTTCCATATAATAAAGTCTTGTTCCGTAAAGAATGATGAGCCAGCGGTTTACTTCACTCGCACATTTGAAAGTGTAGTCGTCGTAGATGCCACGAGTTAACTGGTTGTTCAGCCTTTGGCCCCATTTCTCCAAGCGTACTTTAATTAACGTTTGAATATCATCAGGTGCTACTAATTTCATGATGTCTTCCTTTCAGATTTTTGATTGTTGGGCGGGGTGCCCGGTACTACCTGAGGGTATTTGTACTACTAATTTATATTCATGTCCATAGGAGTCTATATTTATAACACCTTGCAAAGATTTTAAAATAGCGTATACTCCTACCCACATACGCAGGGATGCGATCTCGAATGAGTCCTGGTGGTGAGATTTTCATAACGTACGCGGAGGTAATAAATCACGGTCGTGATGTTTTTATTCATCGGGTAACAAATTAATAACTAAGGAGAGCGCTTTTTGCGTGATTTTCTGTTTTTAGTTGTTGCCTTTCGTAACTATAATATATGGATACAATAGAAGTTTCAGTTGGGCATTTGCCGCAACGACGGTTTGAGAAAGCGTCTGCGCCAAGGATCCCGCTTCCAGATCTTATCGAACCACAACGGGAGTCGTACAAGTGGTTTGTTGAGACTGCACTAAAAGAGATTTTTAAAGAATTTTCACCAATTTCTGACTACTCAGAAAAGAAGTTTGAACTGGTGTTTAAGAAGTACGAAATGGGTGTACCAAAGTACTCTCCAGAATTTACTAAAGAAAACAAAAGAACTTACGAAGCACCGCTACGAGCCACAGTAGTTCTAAAGAACAAGACTTTCGAAAGCGAGAAGGAACAAGAAATCTTCATGACAGACATCCCAGTGATGACTGACAACGGAACTTTCATAATCAATGGTGTGGAGCGTGTTATCGTGCCACAACTTGCAAGAAGTTACGGTATCTTCTTTACTGCCCAAGAATCAAAAGGGAAGACTCTCTTTGGTGCTAAAATCATCCCAGCTCGAGGAGCCTGGGTTGAGGTTGAATCTGAAGCCGATGGAGTGATTTATGTAAAAATTGACCGCAAGAAGAAATTCCCAATTTCATCTCTACTTCGAGTACTTGGAGTTGAAGACGAAAAAGCCATGATTAAACTCATGAAGGGAATTGAACGAGGTGAGGAATACATGAAGGCTACGATCGAAAAGGACCCCGCCAAAACCACCGATGATTCATATGTAGAAATCTACAAACGCCTTCGAGATGGAGACCTAGCGACTATCGACAACGCTAAGGAGTTTGTTAACTCAATCTTCTCACCAGAAAGATATGACTTGTCTGAAATCGGACGCCATCACTTCAATGAACGTTTTGGTCTACCAACCGATGCCAAAGCAACAGCTAACCGAACTGTTTCAGTAGAAGATGTTCAACGAATCCTTTCTCACATCATAGTTTCAAATCACGACAACCAAGCCTTGCCTGATGATATCGACCACCTCGGTTTCCGTCGTGTACGTTACTTTGGTGAAATGCTACAGCAACGCGTTCGAGTTGGTATGACTCGCATGAAGCGAAATATTCAAGACCGGATGTCTACTATTGAAGCAGAAACTTCTCTCCCAATGCAGATCATTAACCCACGACCTTTGCAAGCCGCTATTAAAGAGTTTTTCACGACCAACCAACTCTCACAGTTCTCACAACAGCAAAATATTCTTGCTGAAGTAGAACACCTCCGTACTCTTTCTGCTTTAGGTCCCGGTGGACTTACTCGAGAACGAGCTGGCTTTGAAGTACGAGACGTTCACCCGTCTCACTACGGACGACTTTGTCCAATCCATACCCCAGAAGGACCAAACATTGGTTTGATCCTACGTCTTTCAATGTATTCTCGAGTAAACCGCTTTGGTATTATCGAGACTCCATACATGAAGGTTACTAAGGGTAAACTGACTGATGAGATCACATACATGAACGCTCATGAGGAAGAAGGATTCACTATTGCTCATGCTGCTATCGTAGTAAGCGATAAAGGTAAAATTGAAAATGAATTCGTAGAAGCTCGTTACCGTGGAGAACCAAGAATGGTGTCTCGAGACGACGTAGACTACATCGATATTGCCACCAACCAACCTTTCTCCGTTGCGACTTCAATGATTCCTTTCTTGAACCACGATGATGCCAACCGTACTTTGATGGGTTCAAACATGCAGAAACAGTCGACACCTTGTATCGTGCAAGAAGCACCGATAGTGGCGACTGGAGTAGAAGCTATGTCTGCCAGAGATGTTGGACGAGTACTATATGCACAAGAAGCAGGGGAAGTTACTGAAGCCGATGCTCGTAAGATTGTAATCAAAGGAAAAGATGGAAAGAACAAGGAGTACCCACTAACACAACTACAACGAACCAACGATTTCTCAGCCTTCAGTCACCGACCAGCTGTCTCAGTGGGACAGAAGGTAAAACGAGGCGACTTGCTAGCTGACACAACTTCTACCGACAACGGACAGATTGCTGTAGGACAAAACGCCATGGTGGCTTTCATGAGTTGGAATGGTGCCAACTACGAAGATGCTATTATCATTTCTGAACGACTAGTAAAGAAGAGTAAGTTTTCAACCATCCACCTAGATGAACTAGAAGTAGCAGTGCGAGACACTAAGCTTGGACCAGAAGTAACAACTCCAGACATTCCAAACGTTTCAGAACTCAAACTACGAAACCTCGATGAAACTGGAGTTATCCGGATTGGAGCTGAAGTAAGACCAGGAGATATCTTGGTTGGAAAAGTTACTCCAAAGGGAGAAACCCAACTTACTCCAGAAGAACGACTGCTTCGATCTATCTTTGGTGAAAAAGCTAAAGATGTGAAAGATACTTCACTTAGACTAGAGGCTGGAAAGCGTGGTCGAGTGATTGGAGTTAAGATCTTCTCTCGAGAAGATGGAGACAATCTAGAAAGCGGAGTAATCAAAAAGATTCTTATTACTGTTGCTCAAGTACGAAACGTGTCAGTTGGAGACAAGCTAGCGGGACGACACGGAAACAAGGGGGTAATCTCTCGAATTCTGCCTGAAGAAGATATGCCGTACACAGAAGATGGAACTCCGGTTGATATCCTACTGACACCACTTGGTGTACCTTCACGTATGAACCTGGGGCAGATTCTAGAACTTCACCTTGGTATGGCAGCGCACACACTTGGTTACCAAGCTATTGTGCCACCTTTTGCTGGAGCTTCTGAGGAAGACGTAAAGAAAGAATTAGTAGAAGCTGGATTCCCTGAAGACGGAAAGATTCAACTACGAGACGGTCTAACAGGTGAAAAATTTGCTCAGAAAACAGCTGTTGGATATATGTATATCTTGAAGCTTCACCACATGGTAGAAGACAAGATCCACATGCGTTCGATTGGTCCATACTCACTTATCACTCAACAACCACTCGGAGGAAAGGCTCAGGTGGGAGGACAAAGATTTGGAGAAATGGAAGTGTGGGCACTACTTGGTTATGGGGCAGCCTATACACTTCGAGAAATGCTCACCATCAAGTCAGACGATATCGTCGGACGAAGCGCAGCTTTCGACGCGATTGTGCGAGGTGAAAAGATTTCTCATCCTCACACTCCAGCTGCCTTCAATGTGCTTCTAAACCAACTACGAGGTTTAGCACTAGATGTGAAGTTGGAGAAGGAAGAGTTTAAACGTAATTATGAGTCTGCTTAATTTTTCTGCTTATGTCTAACGAATCAACATTCAAAAAAACAGAATTCAAGAAGCCAGCACCAATCCCAACAAACTACACAGGTGTAAGTTTGAAGTTGGCATCACCAGAAACTATTCTTGACTGGTCATGGGGAGAAGTAACTAAGCCGGAAACGATTAACTACCGAACTCAACGTCCTGAGAAGCACGGTCTATTTGATGAAAGAATCTTTGGTCCAGTTGAAGACTACGAATGTAGTTGTAAGAAGTACCGAGGAATTCGCTACAAAGGTATTGTATGTGAAAAGTGTGGAGTAGAAATTACTCGCGCCATTGTACGTCGAGAACGAATGGGTCACATCGACCTTTGTGTTCCCGTGTCTCACATTTGGTTCCTACGTGGAGTACCATCAAGAATCGCTATGATTCTTGGTCTGACTGCTTCTTCAGTAGAAAAAGTCATCTACTTCGCTGGATACATTGTAACTAAGGTAAGCGAGCAAGATCGAGCTCGAATCTTAAATGAACTTGATACAGAATTTAAAACAAAACTAAAAGCACTGCAAAACGAAGACGCAAAGGACGCTCTGAAGACCAGAGCTGATGAAACCAAAAAAGAGATTGAAGGTATCAAGCTAGGAGTAGTACTAGACGAGGCGACTTTTCACAAGTTCTCAATCAAGTACAGTACTTTATTTGAAGCTAAGATCGGTGCTGAAGCTATCTTTGAATTATTCAAAGAGCTTGACCTGTCTAAGCTAGCTGAAGAACTTGAAGATCGTTACACCAAGGCTGGTGCAATGGAGCGAGCAAAACTCGACAAGCGTCTATCGCTTATTCGAGGAATGGTAAACGCTGGAGTAAAGCCAGAATGGCTGTTCCTAACTCGTATCCCAGTGGTACCACCAGCTATCCGTCCGATGGTGGCTCTTGAAGGAGGTCGGCACGCTTCTTCTGACCTAAACGACCTTTATCGACGAGTTATCAACCGAAACAATCGTCTAAAAAAGTTGATCGACATTCAGGCGCCAGACGTTATTCTTCGAAACGAAAAACGAATCATGCAGGAGGCCGTTGATGCTCTGATCGATAATTCTATCCGACACGGTGGTGGAGCATACTCAGTAATGAGTCAGGCACAACGTCGACCACTAAAGTCACTTTCTGACTACCTAAAGAGTAAGCAAGGATACTTCCGACAAAACCTACTTGGTAAACGAGTAGACTATTCTGGACGTTCTGTGATTGTTATCGGTCCTGAGCTAGCGCTAGACCAATGTGGTCTTCCGAAGCACATGGCCCTTGAACTTTTTCGACCGTTTGTAATTGCTCAACTGCTCGAACAAGAGTTGGCATACAACATTAGAGGAGCTGGACGCTTGATTGAGGATGGTGTACCTGAAGTTTGGGCGATTCTTGAAGATATCATCATGAAGAAATACGTGATGCTAAACCGTGCTCCAACTCTTCACCGACAAGGTATCCAGGCCTTCCGTCCAGTACTGATTGAGGGTAACGCTATCCAGGTACACCCACTTGTTTGTCGAGCATTTAATGCCGACTTCGACGGAGACCAAATGGCGGTACACGTACCACTTTCAGATGAAGCACAGATGGAAGCTAAGACAATTATCTCTGCAAACAACAATATTCTAAAGCCGGGTTCTTCTGAGCCTGTGGTATCTGAAAAGCTTCTAGATATGGCCCTTGGAGCCTACTGGATGACTAAGGTGGTTGAAGGTGCACATGGAGAGGGTAAGTACTTTGCTTCTCCAAATGACGCTATCAATGCTTTTGATTACGGAGTAATAGACTTCCGTGCAATGGTTAAAGTACTTTCCACAGAAACTGAAAAGTACGCTCAATATGAAGGAAAAATATTTGAGACCTCGGTTGGACGTCTTTTATTCAACTCTGTACTTCCTAGCGATCACCCATTCATCAATGACGTAGTTGTTCAAAAGACATTATTCCAAATCATCATTGATATTATTGACGATCGCGGTGCTCAAGCGGTACCAGCGATTGTAGACCGACTTAAGAAGTTTGGTTTCAAGTACGCAACTGTTTCAGGAACTACTTGGGGAATTGATGACGTGATTGTGCCAGAACAAAAACCTGCGATTATAGAAGCAGCTAGAGAAGAAGTGCGCGAGATTGTTGGACATTTTGACGAAGGTCTTCTTTCACGAGACGAACGACGTCGAATGGTGGTAGAAGTATGGCACCGAGCGAAAAGTGATATTGAAAAAATTCTACCAGAAACTTTGAGCGAAAATGGTTCTGCTTATGAAATGTGGAAGTCTGGTGCTCGAGGTTCTCTCGGACAGATTGCTCAAATGGCGGGTATGAAAGGTTTGATTGTAAACACTAGAGGTGAAACTCTAGAGTTCCCAGTACTTTCATCTATGAAAGAAGGTATGACACCGATTGAGTACTTTAATACTACTCACGGTTCGCGTAAGGGGCTAGCTGACACCGCACTTCAAACTGCAAAAGCAGGTTATCTTACTCGACGACTCTTCGTGGTAGCTCAAGACGCTATCGTAACTGAGTCAAACTGTAAGACTAAAGCGGGAACAAGCATTAACCGTATCTCAGCTTCTGGAATCGAAATTGCATTTTCTAAAGCAATTCGTGGACGTATCTTAGCTGAGGATGCTGTTGATACAAAAGGAAATGTTATCTTCAAAAAAGGACATCTGCTTTCTCGGCGTGATGCGATTGCTGTAGAGGAGACAACTTGTGAAAATGTGACTGTACGTTCTCCAATGACCTGTAAGACACTAAGAGGAGTATGTCAGCAGTGCTATGGTATCGACCTTACAACCAATGCTCTAGTAGATATTGGTGAAGCAGTAGGGACTGTAGCAGCCCAAGCGATTGGTGAGCCGGGTACTCAGCTTACTATGAACACCAAGCACGCCGGAGGAGCCGCATCTGTAGGTGGAGACGTAACTCAAGGTCTACCTCGTGTAGAAGAAGTCTTCGAGAAGCGTCAACCAAAAATTCCAGCTGTAGTTGCTAAGTATCATGGTGTTGTTACTGATATACGAACTGAAGGACGAGAAAAAGTAATCGTAGTTGCTCCAGACATGAGTGCTCCCGGTGCTCCAAAAAAGAAAGATGCAACTGAGTATGAAGTGCACTACCGTCGTGTAACTACCGTTTCAAAGGGAGATACTGTTATTCCTGGACAAATGCTTACTGACGGTTCTGCTCTACTTCCTGAACTGTTTAAGTTTGGAGGACAAGAAATAACTCAGGACTATATTATTTCTGAAGTAAACAAGATTTACGAACTTCAAGGTGTAACCATTTCACGAAAGCACATTGAGCTTATTGTTAAGCAGATGATGTCACGGGTTAAGATTAATCATAGAGGAGACAGCCCGTTCACAATTGGTGAAGTGGTTGAAGAATGGATCTTGGTTGATATAAACAACAAGCTCAAAGAAGATGGAAAAGATGTTGCAAAAGGTGACAGACTAATAATGGGTATCACTGAGACATCTCTATCACGAAAGAGTTTCTTGTCAGCCGCTTCATTCCAAAACACAACTCGCGTTCTTATTAACGCAGCAGTGAAGGGAAGTAGCGATAACCTGGCTGGCTTGATGGAAAACGTTATCATCGGAAAACTTATTCCAGCAGGTTCTGGGTTCGAAGGAAGTCAGAAGTACAAGATGATTCAGGATTTACAAGCTAGTCAAAATTAGTTTGATTAGGTAGAAGAAAAAAGCCGGTGCTTCGCACAGGCTTTTTTTTATAGCTAAAAAATGCACCCCGGCAAAAATCGCTCGGGGTGTTTTGAGGTAAAAGGTTACCTGGGTGTACGATCACGCTCATTGAAATTGAAACGTCGTAACTTTTTCGACTTTTTAATTTGTTCAATCATCTGTCTTCGATTGTCCGTATGAACTGTTACGATTTGGACACCATCGCCACATATTTTCATTTCAATACCTACTGCGGTGTGTACGAAAGTCAAGTGTCTACTGCTTCCCGATCGTGCAGGGTCTGTTATACGACCTGGTGAATAGGACTTTATTACTCCATCAGGTAGTTTATTAAGCTCATCTACTACCGATTGAGCACAACCAATCAAGGTTGTATGTGTGCCACCAGCTTTTTTCTTAGCCATTTTAATATCCTCAGCGTGGTTGAAATAGGGAACAAGAGTTTGGTAAAATAGTACCACATTTATACATAAAATCAAGTCAAATTGGTAAACCCCGCTATGGCGGGGCGGTTATAAAAAATCGTATTTATCCTTAAACAACCTCCTTATGTCACTCTCTAGGAATAATATAATTCCTTGTATTAGAGTGAAGATTAATAGCGCACCAGCTATGCTTGGGGTTGTTAAGTAAAAAAACACTCAGCGAAATTCCCAAACCTCTCAAGACAAAATACTCAATAATTTTTAGTAGCATCGTATTTTCCTCTTCAGTTGTTCCACACTTGTTATATAAAAATCAAGTCTTAAGTTAAATTAGTTATACAGGTCTAACTGTGCAAATGTGTAAAACTCAAAATTTTATAACGTGCTAAAATAATCCAGTTATGTTAGAAGAACTTTTGAAGTACTTTATTCCTATTTTAGTGTCAGTTTTAGCAGGTGGTCTTATCGGTATCGAACGAGAGTACCGAGATAAAAGCGCCGGCTTTCGCACCATGATTTTAATCGCGATTGGCTCAACACTATTTACTCTTTTATCAATAAAAATGGGAACGGTCGAGAAGGAGTCTACTCGTATTGCAGCAGCGATTGTGACAGGTATTGGTTTCTTGGGAGCAGGGGTCGTCCTTAAAGATGGTGCAACAATAAGAGGTATCACAACCGCTGCCTCTATCTGGCTAGTGGCCGCTTTGGGTATGGGGGCAGGACTTATGGAATACGAGTTGGTGGGAGCTGTTACTTTGTTGGTGTTGATTGTACTTTGGGCACTGCCTCCTTTTGAACGTTGGATAGACAGAATGCATGATTTTGTAGAAGTTGATGTAACTATTAAAAATTCAGACGAAGACGAAGACAATATTCTCGATATATTTGATGAATGCAAGATTAAGATTGTTCAAATAACTCGCTCTAGACTGGTAAAAGGGGAGAGAGTGCTACACATTAAAGCCAATACCACCGCCAAAAAACAAAAAGCCCTCAGCGAGATTTTGGTAAATGAAAAGGGAGTTTTGAAGTTCACTGCTTAGACAAAAACCGCCGGTCACATGTAATGTGTGCCGGCGAGGTAGTCTAGAAGGTTTCAGGTTTATTTTTTTATTTGATGTATTACTTCTCTTAGATAAAGTGCTGCACTCAGTGATAAGCCAATCACACCACACCAAAAGAAGAATCCTTGTATTTGTTGTTCGACTAGTGCTGACATAAAACATACTGTAAAAACACAACCCCAGTAGAATGACATTTTTCTACTACCAGACCTATACTTATCTAGTAATTTCCATATCAGCAGACAGATTGCGGCAGACCCGTTCGTAATTGCTTGCATAGTCAACCCCTCGCTATTAACAAGGGTTATGCTCGTGGTCGCGCACAAGAAAACAAATAAATAAATCATTAGAAGAACTCCTCTTGAATTTTTAATATTATACGTCAAAAACAATAGAAGTCAATGTTTGAGCACTCAAACAAAATTTCAGGTACAATAGACGGAATTATGAGTGATACAGTCCAGCAAATAAAAGATAAGCTCAGTATTCTGGATGTCATTTCACCTTACGTTGAGCTACATAAGGCTGGGAAAAATTTTAAAGGCAAATCTCCATTTTCGGCGGAAAAAACCCCGTCTTTTTATGTTTCTCCTGACCGAGGGATGTACTATTGTTTTTCTACCTCACAAGGTGGCGACATGTTCAATTTTGTCCAAGCGATGGAAGGAGTTGATTTTAAGGAAGCGCTAAAGATACTAGCGCAAAAAGCCGGAGTTGAACTCATACCAGAAGACCCAAAGAAAAAGAGCGAAAGAGAGCATCTGTATAGTGCGCTTGAGTCAGCCACCGTTTTTTATTCTGACTGGCTGGATAAAGAAAAAGAAGCTATTGACTACCTAGAAAAACGAGGAGTTAAAAAAGACACGATTGCCAAGTGGCGGATTGGTTTTGCTCCCGGTCCACCGAAGTACGGCTGGCGTGAGACAAAAGAAGAATTGGAAAAGAAAGGTTTCAAGCAAGATGAGCTATTAAAAGCTGGATTGATAAAAACTACAGAGGGAGGCAAAGAACCCTTTGATGTGTTTCGTGATCGAATAATGTTTCCGATGGCGGAACCAAGCGGGAAGGTAGTGGCTTTTTCTGGTCGGATTCTGCATCCTGATGACAAGGCTTCAAAATACGTAAACTCACCCGAAACAGCACTTTACAAAAAATCTGAGCTTCTCTATGGTTACGATAAAGCTAAAACAGGGATTAGGAACTTGGATTTTTCGCTAATTGTTGAAGGGCAATTTGATGTAGTGATGTGTCATCAGGCTGGGTACAGCAATACTGTTGCGGTGTCAGGGACTGCGCTCACTCTTCATCATGTGCAACTCTTGGAAAGAATGTCAGAGAAGGTCGTGCTTGCCTTAGACGCCGACCGAGCCGGAATAAATGCCATGAAAAAAGGAGCAGATCTGATGCTCAGAAGGGGGCTTGATGTAAAAGTAGCCGAGCTTCCGCTAGGAAAAGATCCTGCTGATATTATTTTGGAGAACAAGGATGAATTTAAAAAGTTTATAGGGAAATCAGTGCACGTGATTGAGTTTTTGCTTCATGTTTTGCGGAGAGAAATCGCTGACGATAGATCGTTTAAAAGAAAAGTCCGAGATGAAGTATTACCTTTTGTACTACTCTTGCCAAGTCGGATTGACCAAGAACATTTTGTAAAAAAGATTGCTGAGGCTATTGACTCAACAACAGACGCAGTTCGTTTTGAGCTGGAGAGACTTAGGGAGAAGAGTGAATACGCTGGAGTAGATACCAAAACAGCAGAAAGTGAGAAAGATGATTTAGACAAAAAACAAAGCACGATTGATACAGGATACAAATCTTATATTTTTCTCCTCGCTTCAGAAATGCTGGTGGAAGAAAAACTAGCCAAAAAACTGAAAACAGAACTAGATAAGGTAATCAAAATTTCCGAACTAGAAAAACCATCAGAATCAGAATTATCCGGAGTATCGTTTAAGTTGGAGCAACAATTTGCCAGCCTGCCTAAATTGGCCGTGACTGAAGAAGTGGTAACAAAGCTAAATAGGCTAAAGACAATGCTTGTTCGTGGAAAGTTGGCAGAATTGAAAAAGCACTTGGTCGAAATGGAAGAGGCTCACGATGATAAAAGATTTGATGAAACCCTGCAAAATATAGCTAAATACGAGAAAATTCTTAGGGAGCCAGCCTATGAAGCCGAGTTGTTTTTAGCTGACTAATAGTCTGTCTAGTATCTTCACAACGTATTTTGAGCGTCCGCGGGGATAAAACGTCTATAGTTCAGACGAATGCATCGGAGCGTGTGATAAATAGGTTGTGAAGATATGATACTAAAGTAGCAATAAGGGACTGGACATTTTAAGGTTTTTCTGTATAGTAGGCGGATTATGGCAACCAAAAAGGCCACAAAGAAAGTCGCAAAAAAAGCGGTCAAAAAAACCGTAAAAACAAATAAAAAACCAGCCGTAAAGAAAGCTTCAACAAAGAAAGCAACGGCAACAAAAAAGAAGTCAGTGGTTAAGAAACCTACTGCAAAGAAGGTCGCAAGGACAACTAAAAAAACTCCTGATAAGAAAGTCGCCCAAAAAGCGGCTGTTTCAACGAAGAAAAAAGTAGTCAAAAAGACTCCAGTTACAAAACTAAAGAAAGAAGTTCCCAAAAAGAAGTTGACCAAGAGTGAAAGATTGCTTGAAGCTAAAGCGGCTGACTTGATGCGCCTTGGAAAAGAGCGAGGGTACGTCACTTACGATGAATTACTAAGATCTTTCCCTGAAATTGAAAAAGATGTCGAATTCTTAGATACGCTCTACGAACGTTTTTCTGTATCCGGAATTGATGTACTGCAAAGTGGTGGAATGCTTGGTGATGACCCTAGTATTGATATTATTGCTCAGAAGAATGCTTTTAAGCGTAGTGATAGCGGGTACGACTCGATTCAGATGTACCTAAGGGAAATTGGGCAGTATCCACTTCTAAATGCTCATGAGGAAAGAGTATTAGCTAAGCGTATAACTGAAGGGGATGACGAAGCTCGTAACCTCCTCGCTCGCGCCAACTTACGTTTGGTGGTTTCTATTGCCAAGAAATATGTCGGACGTTCTCCAGACCTTACCTTACTCGACCTTATTCAAGAAGGTAACCTTGGACTTTTCAAGGCGGTTGATAAATTCGACTTCACTAAAGGGTTTAAGTTTTCTACTTATGCTACTTGGTGGATCAGGCAAGCTATCACACGTGCACTAGCCGACCAATCTCGAACGATTCGTATCCCTGTGCACATGGTGGAAACTATGGCTAAGTACAAGCAGGTCTCAAGGCGACTTGCACAAGACTTGGGACGAGACCCAATGTCTGAAGAAATCGCTACAGAAATGGGAGTTGAAGTTGAAAAAATTTATCAGATTGAAAAGATTAGCCAAGATACGATTTCTCTTGAACTTCCAGTGGGAGACGACGACGACCGGTCACGACTTTCTGATTTTATCTCAGACGATAAGATTACTTCACCAGACCAAGAAGTCTCTCACAGCATTTTGACCGACCAAATTACTGAAATACTTGATACACTTTCTGAAAAGGAACGAAAGATTTTGGAGATGCGCCATGGCCTACTCGACGGAACTTACCATACACTTGAAGAAGTAGGAAAAGAGTTTGGAGTTACCCGCGAACGTATTCGCCAGATTGAAGCGAAGGCTTTAGAAAAAATACGCCAGCACGAGAAAGCTCGACGATTGAAGTCATACTAAGACAACATTTATTTCATAAATCCTCACTTGTAAAATGAGGATTTTTGAGATTCTGGCGTTGGGAATGAAACCCATCCTCTTTACATACTTAAATTTAAATGGTAAATAATAATCCCGAGCGTTTCCATGACGGAAGCAGGATGGGTAACTAATGGAGGCCTGTTATGGCTAACGGAAAACACATTGGGTGAAGGAGTTTGTTGTGGTAGATATTGGCTGGGGACATTATCCAGCTCCAGCTTTAGGAGAAAAAATCATTGGGCACGACATAGATACTCTGGCGATATGTGAAGCTAAGTATTTTGATTTTAGTCGATAGCGTAATGTTGTACTTTTAGTCGGTGGGTTTGCTCACCGACTTTTTTATTTTCCAAAGAAATGGCTAAACAAAGCTTCTCCTTGGACCAGTATAAATAACCAGAATATGATCCAGAAGATTGCTACGATTAATTCGTAGATAAAAAAGCGATAGAACTTTATCTCAAGGCTACCGAGTAAAAGGGCATAAAGAGGTCTGGCTACAGCAATAAAACGGCAAATAAGGATGTAGATAAAAAGGCCTCGGCTTTGCAAGAAGCTACGAGCCGTGGCTACTTTCGGGTGGTTTAATCTTTTCGCTACAATCGGTGCTTCTTTAAACAAACGCCCAGCTCCGTAGTTGAGAGTGTTACCAAATACCGTTCCAGCGTAAGCTGAAATAACAATCATCTCAACCGTAATCATTCCTGCACTATGCATCATAGCGATAGTGCTTAACATGGCGGCACCGTATAGGAAGAGGCCGGTGACAAAAAAAATGTCTAAAGCCGAAGCAATAAATATTACTAATGGAGCATACTCAGAAAAGTGTTCAATGGCTGCAAACATTTTTTGTAGCTAGGCAGCCTTGAGGAATTTGGCTAGTATCTGTTTCAAGCCCTGCCTAGAAATAATTCCGACCGGTCTGTTGTCGTTGTCTACTACCGGGATCCTGGCTCGCTGATGTGCAATGGCAGTTGCCACAATTGGAAGCAAGTCATCGTTTAGGGTTAAGGCAGAAAAATCTCGCGACATGAAATCCTCGACCGGAAGATCTCGCGCCACATCAATCGAAGCGATAAAAGATTCGTCGCTATTAAAATGTTCCATTACCTCACCACCATCAAGAGTGTTGGGTATGATAGCGTCTAACAAATCAACCACAGTTACCTCACCAGATAACTCACCGTTTTCGTCTGTTACTAGTAAAGTATTTGTGTGCTGAGTGGTCATTGCTTCTAGGGCCATAGAGAAGGTGTCAGTTTCAGAGATGACTACCGCTGGTTTTACGATGTCTTTGACTTTCATATACATACATCATACACCTGACTAACAATTGTGTACATTCTCTAATATCCTAGTTTTGTTATACTAACAACATGAAACAAAGTACTGCTTACGATGATGCCTACAAGGGACTAAACAAAGCGCAAAAAGAAGCTGTAGATACTATTGAAGGGCCGGTTATGGTTATTGCTGGCCCTGGTACTGGAAAGACTCAAATCCTTACGCTGAGGATTGCCAATATCCTTAAGCAAACCCAAATGAGTCCAGAAAATATTTTGGCTCTAACTTTTACAAACTCTGGAGTACGAGCAATGCGAGAGCGTTTAAAAAACTACATAAATGATGATGCCTATCGAGTAGGGATTTATACCTTCCATTCCTTCGCTGAAAGTATCCTCCAGTCTTATAGCTCATACTTTCCAGCCCAAGAGTTTGCTTCAGTGATTTCAGATTTGGAAAAAGCAAAAATCATTGAAAAGATTCTCGAACAACATGACTTCACTGAAATTGTTTCTAGTTATGACAAGTTCAGTTCACTTCGCCAGGTTATGGATGCTGTCAACAGTATAAAGCAAGAGGGTTATCAGCCAGATGAGTTTGAGGCACTTTTACCCGACTGGGAACAAGAACAACTTAGTGATGACGTCATGTTTTATAAAAGAGCCACAGGAAAGTACGGAGTAAGGGATATTAAACCAACTGAAAAACAGAAAGTTGAGAAACGGGTAGCTAAGGCTCGTGAGATAGCAACTGTTTTCAAGTCTTACCAAAGAGTTTTAGAGAAAGAAAATCTGTATGACTTCTCAGATATGATACTCTCTGTCTTGAAAGGTCTGGAATCAGATGAAAACCTAAAATTAGATTTACAAGAGAAATACCAGTACGTTTTGGTAGACGAACACCAGGATACCAACGAAGGTCAGAACAAACTGATTGAACTACTGACCGATGCCGAGCACCTGGAAGGAAGACCAAATTTATTTACCGTAGGAGATGAAAAACAATCCATCTATCGTTTCCAAGGAGCAAGCGATAAAGCTTTTACTCATTTCAAGATTCATTATTCCGATGTTATGGTTATAGAACTTGATAAAAATTATCGTTCTAATGCTGCAATTCTAGATTCTGCTCACGAGCTAATTCAGCACTCTATACAAAACTCTAAACCTTTAGTGAGCAACAAATCTGACGATAAATTCGTGTCTGTTCGAGAGTTTTCTGATTACAAGTTCGAACTTATGTTTGTGGTGAAAGATATTACAGCCAAACTTGAAGCCGGAGTTCCGGCGGATGAAATCGCAGTTATCTATCGTTCAAACAAACACTTAGTCGATATTAAGTCATTGTTTCAACAATTTAATGTGCCATACCAGGTATTGTCGCGTGATACACTTCTGGATGATTCGGCAATTCTAATGTTAATTACTTTAATCCGAGTAATTGTAAATCCATATGATGACAATAGTCTGGGCAAACTCTTGTTTGCAGATTTTATCAAACTAGACCCAATCAACGTGACTAATACCCTACGTCATTATCGTTCACTAAGACGAGAATCTGATATAAAAGGACTGATAGATATTTTGTGCTCGGATGAGTATTACCACTCCGTAGTGGAAATGATAAAGACTCTACAGATTTATGAAGCAAATCACACTTTTAATGAAACCTTTAAAGAAGTACTTCACGTTAGTGGTTTTTTGGCCACATTACTAAATCGACCTGACAGCAGAAGTGGCCTAAGAAAGGTTGAGGTGTTATTTAACGAATTTCGTCAACAGGCTGAAAGAAAACCTAACTATAGAGCCAGTGACTTTATTGAATTTATCGATGCAGCTTTGTCTTATAGTATAAATATTGAAGTTACAGCAGCTAGTGTTGGTAAGGGTGTTCAATGTATGACTGCACATGGCTCGAAAGGGCTTGAGTACGAGCATGTCTATGTAATAAACACCGCTCGAAGTAATTGGGAAAAGAGTCGCGGGTTCTCAGCTATCTCTCTGCCTTTAGATCGATATGTTGGCGAGCTGGATGATGAGCGGCGTCTATTTTATGTGGCGATTACTAGAGCAAAAAGTCATCTATCAATTTCATCTTCAAAACAAGATTGGTCTGGCAAATCTCTCGAGCCCAGTCAATTCGTCACAGAACTATCAGGCAATTTTGTTAAGCAACTTTCGACAGAAGCATTCGAGATGGAAAATGAAGCTGAACTACTCAGGTTTTTCTCAAACGAAATACCAGATGATTCAGTTTTCGACAAGGAGTATCTAGCGGCCAGATTTCTAGAGGAAAATCTTAGTGTGACAGCTCTAAATAATTACATCGATTGTCCATTAAAGTATCTGTTTCGTAATCTAATTCAACTACCTGATGTTTACACTTCTTCCTTACGTTATGGAGAAACTGTACACCGAGCTCTAGAAACATTTTTTACTGATTCAGTAGTTGCCAAAAAAGTTTTAGCCAAGGAAAACCTATTAAATGCTTACAAACAGTGTATGGAAAATTCTGGTTTCTTCGGTAAAGAATATGATGAGTTCCATACCAAAGGGCGTTGCTCTCTTGGTATGTATTATGACTACTACAATTCAGACTGGAGTGTCGATGTATTGCTGGAAGAGTACATCAAGCGATCGTTTGTAGTTAGTGACGCGGAGCTTACCTTGAGTGGGAAGATAGACAAGATTGAATTTCTTGATGAATTTGGAGCTGGAAGGATAAGGGTCATAGATTATAAAACTGGTAAAGTGTTTAGCAAGAAATCAACCAAGGCGCAGAAAGAAGCACTGGAGAGACAAATTCAGTTTTATCACCTATTACTTGAGGGTTACAAAGATGGTGAAGTTACTATTGCTGACGCGATATTAGATTTTGTTGAACCTACAGATACAGGTGAGTTTGAAAAAAAAACACTTACTGTCACTGAAGCTGATTTAGATAAATTGAAAAAAGAAATTGAGAAAATGGTGGAAGAGGTGACTACCGGAAATTTTATAACTAAAGGATGCAGTAAAAAGGATTGTGAAGCGTGTATTTTTTGGTCTACTCTTAAAAGATAAAAAGCCGATCCATTGGGACCAGCTTTTATTTATGGGGTTTTTGGTGTCACGTCAGTTTTTCCATCAATTTGGTCAATTAGACTTTGAACAATTTCTCTCACTACATTGTATGGTTGAGCACCGTTAATAATAGCTTGTTGGCCACCAACTACTAAAACTGTGTATGGTGTACCTCTGGCTCCGATTTTGAAGGCGTCCTCAGCACTAGCTAGTACTGCTTCTTTCATTCGTTCATCATTCATGCATTTTATGTAATCGTTTTGTGACACGCCAGCATCTATAGCATACTGTGGTAGACGGGTTACATTTGTTGGGGCGTTAATGTCCCTTTCTTCAAAGATTCGGTTGGTAAATTTCCAAAAAGCTTCGTTGCCTCCGATGTTGCCGACACAAAGTCCGGCCTCGGAAATCTTGGCTGCGTTCGGGTGAAGTTGAGTGAGAGGGAATTGGCGATAAACCCAAGCTATTTTTCCACTGATTCCATATTCATCCATAATTTGATTCATGGTGGTATGGTATTGCTTACAGAAAGGGCACTCGTAGTCAGAGTATTCGATCATTAAGATTGGAGCATTTGGGTTGCCGTAAATATAGTCTGTCGCGTCTACCACTCTGGGTTTGCCATCTGACACCTGATCCCCTGAGGTACTATCAGGAGTTGATTGTACCGGAACGGGTTCAGAGTCCTTGTTGGTGAAGAAGATGGCCAAAGCAATCAAAGCGAACCCAAATATGATGGCGATTGGAATTAGAGGTGATGTTTGATTTGATTGTGGTTCCATGCCAAGACAGTTACTTATTCTTAATGAGAAAAGTATACCCTGTCAAAGGCCAATTTAAAACCTCGGTAACGCTATTGGTTTTGTTACAGGTTCCGTTAGAGCAATATTGTTGAAGTTGTTAATGGGCAGAGTATAGCCTATCCTGCTATGCTATAATCTGCGAATATGGATTGGGTAGACGCTTTAATACTGGGTTTAGTGCAGGGTATCACAGAGTTTTTGCCAGTTTCTTCGACTGGGCATTTGGTGCTAGTGCATGAATTACTAAATATAGAAGGAAGTGGTGCTCTGGCTTACGATGCTGTCCTCCACTTTGCAACCACAGCGGCCGTGATGATATACTTTCGGGCCGATATTTGGAACTTGATTCAAGTTTTTCTGCGCAAATTAGGACGGTTACCAGTAAACGAAAAGGATATTACTTTATTATATGCTTTGGTGATTGGAACTGCCCCGGCCGTAATTTTAGGTCTACTACTTGAAGATTACGTTTCTACAAACCTACGTACTCCACTCTTTGTAGCCGGAGCGTTACTATGTGCTTCAATATTTTTTCTCTACGCCGAGTGGAAGTTCTACCTCCAGCCAATGCAGGGTGAACTGACAGTTAAGAAAGGTCTCATGGTTGGTCTTTACCAGGCCTTGGCTCTGATTCCTGGTATGTCGCGTTCAGGAGCAACCATCGCTGGAGGAATGCTACTTGGTATGTCACGTTATGAAGCTTCTCGCTTTTCTTTTTTATTAGCGATACCAATTACTCTCGGGGTAGGTATTAAAATGAGTATTGACTTGTTAAAAGAAGGGGCATCGGTAGATTGGATGATGGTTGCTATAGGAGCATCTTCTGCCTTTATTACTGCTTTGTTAGTAATACACTTCTTCTTGGCCTTTATCCGCAAGTATACCCTTTGGCCGTTTGTGTGGTACGGAGTCATTTTGGCCAGCATGGTGGGTTACGTAGCGTTGTTTACCTAAATAAAATCTAACTGGTTACGCCGGCGGGTTTTTCAGAACAACATCGAGTGAGTCATGCCTGACTCCACTTTTTCTTCCCAGCTAGAAGTGTCTAGTGGGATTTCTTTTTTACGGTGGCCGTCTTTAAATTTCACGTGACCATTCTGGCGAGCGTATTCAAAAATCTCTTTAGTCACTTTTACATCTTGCTCGCAGTATTTCATCAGGTCTTTTATATTACCTTCGCGCCACCAGCGGACGGCCTGCAGGCCGTCCGCTGATTTCTTGGCGCCAATAGTAGCCTGGGCTACACTGTCGAGCCTCAGTCTTCGGCCCAGTGAGTTTTTAATGTCTTCCAGAAGGTCGATACTTTTTATTTGGGTCAAATCTCCTGGGTAATACTTATTTAAAAGGGGAATGTCAAAGTGGTTACTGTTGTACCCGACCAGTGCGTCAGCCTTTTCAATAATCGGCCAGAGTGAATCGATGTCGTCTACTAGAACTGTAGTGTATTTGTCAGTTTCACTATCGTAGACAGTGGCGACAGAGATGTCGAGCGCGGCGGGGTCGCTCGAGCCGACTTCTTGGAATATATTTTGCGTTTCTAGGTCAAAAACGATGTATCGCATGGTTCACAGTTTAACACGCTTCTTATTTTGTGTTTAAGAAATTAATTATTTCAGTAATCTGACCCGACTTTTTGTCTCCTGTAGTGATGTCTTTGGCAGTAATGGCTTCGTTTTCTCCAATTACAATTATGAACTTTACACCTCGTTCACTAGCACGGGCTTTTTTCTTATCTAACTTTTGAGTGCCAAGGTCAGTTGAGACAGCAACACCGGTTTCTCTAACTCGTTTAGCCACCACTTCTGCGTATAAATTTTGTTCACTGGTTTCTGGAATTATAGTCACCTTAGCTGAGGTACATCGAGCCTTGCCTGGGATTAGGTTATGAGCTTCAAGGAAATCTCGCATGGTCACATCACCCATACCAAAACCAATTCCAGAAATAGGTTTACCTCCGAACATACTGGTAAGGTTGTCATATCGTCCACCACCAAGCATCGATCGCCCGGTTGATCTACCTTCTCCATCTAATTCAAATATTTCAAAGATGGTGCCGGTGTAATAATCGAAGCCTCGAGCCAGACTTTTGTCGAAGACGACGTTTGTGATACCTAGTTCCTCTAGGCCGATCACTACATCGGTCTGTTCGTCTGATTTTTCCAAGAGCATGATTACTTCCTCGGTTATGGTTTCGTCATTGGTTATAGAGTTTAATGCGTCTAAGTATTCTTCGCGCGAGATTTTATTTTTCCGGTCGTTTAGGTGAGTTATTTTTGGAATTAGGTCGTCGTTCAGCCCGATGGCCCTATATAATCTTTGCATTAGCTGGCGGTCATTGATTCTAATTTCAAACAGCTCATTAGTCGCGCCAAAATTAATCATAGTTTGGTGGGCGAGAGCAATTATCTCTACATCGGCTGCCACGCTGTCGGAACCAAAAATATCGCAATTTAATTGCCAGTGTTCACGTAATCGACCTTTTTGTGGACGTTCGTACCGAAACAGATTTGGGATCGAATACCAACGCAATGGGAAGGCGAGCTCGCGAGCTTTGCCGGCTACCATACGTGCTATGGTCGGAGTCATCTCAGGACGAAGGGTAACTTCACGCTCACCTCGGTCGGTGAAGGTGTAGGTCTGCTCGTTTACCATCTCTTCATTCTCAGCCCCCTTGGCGCGGTATAAGTCCGAAGGCTCTAAGATAGAAGCATCGTAGCGATCAAAACCAAAACTTTCGGCTGTCTTGGCCCAAGTATTAAAAATATATTGTTGAATAGCTGCATCCTCTGGGTAAAAGTCACGCACTCCTTTGTATGATTCGGTAGATAGTTTTTTGTCGGTCATGATTGTCTGAATTAAGTTATCGAGGTAGGTTAACTATAACCCAAGAAGATGATAGTTTCCATCGTGTACCGCTGTGAATTAATATTGATTAAGGGTTTTTAAGAAAGTCACCTTAAGACAACCATAAACATAAAAAATAAACCCCCTAAGCGGGAGTCCATAAAGTAGCAGGAATAATTTTTAGAGTTACAACATTGCAAGATTTAACGATGCCCTTAGTGTCTACCATATCAGCAGTTACATAATAAACACTGAAGTAATCGTAGTTCCTGATGACTATGCCAAATGGCAAATAACCTTTACTAATGCTTGAGATGTACATGTTTGCAATTGTCACTCCTCGGACACCAGAAAGTTTATAGTTTACTTTTCCAGATAGGTTAAAGTCGAGAATTAGATTATCTTTTTCAATAATCACATCCTCAGTCACAGCAACACTTTCCGCCATGGGACTGTCTTTGGAAGGAAGGATCATCTTCTGACAAACCTTATTAGTTTTTATATCCGCCAAATTACCTATCGCCAAAGAGGTTGTTGGAGATAAAAAGAAAAACAAAAGTATCAGTCTAACGATTGAATTTTTCATCTAATTCTCCCGAGCATAGAAGTTGAAGGACGAAACTAATATAATTTTGTCGAAAAATAAATAATTGTCAATCTCTCTTTACTCGGCAAGATCTGGGTTGTTGTGAAGGAGGGCAAGACGCCGGTCCATGGCTTTTTGGATGGTGGCTTGTAATCCGCGCGGGTCGGGTAGGCCATTAGTCTTGAAGTTACTTTCAAAAGCGCCGGCTGTCTGAGCCCTAATAGTGCCAAAGTTTAGTAAAGTCGGTATGAATCCTTTAACATAAAACTCTATATCTTGGAGTCTCTCTAAACGAAATATACTGACGTTGCGGTTAAAGAAGCTGACCTGGTCTACTAGTATTATGCGCCGGTCAGTAATTATCCAGAGGTCTAGATAGTAGGTGGTCCAGGTAGCAAATCCGGCCATCAAAGTAATGATTGACCAAGCAGCTACTCCAAAAGCAATCATGGTAGTGTAATGAGCTAGGCTAATGTCGGCGGAGAGAATGGTGCTGGGGAATAAGGCAATTAGAAATAAAATAATGAACGGAATCAGTAGCATGACAAAAGTTCCAAGGAGTTCTGTTGCAATTACAAACCAGTGTTTTCGGACTACGGTTAGAACTTCCTCACCTGGTTCTAATTGTATTTTTTCAAATAACATAAACTAAATAATGAAAGATAGAATAGTCATTACTATCAAAAGTGGGATAGTAGTGGCAAAATATAAAATGATGGTGAAGGAGGTCACTTTTTCGTCCGTTCCATATGATATCCAGTGGTAATAAAAAATAGCACTGTAGATTGCGTATACGCCAAGCACTAGGTACAAGGCTAGTCTCACGACAGTCTCAAAAGTCAGCGCTACCTCATTGAACATAAATGCGTCTGGCATAGGTTTATTGTAGCACTAAGATTGAGTAGCGTTCGACCTTAAACTGGTCCCGCTTTGTGGTCACCGAGAAATTATTTTCTTCCCCTAACTCTTTGATTGTTTGTGACTGCTCTGGTTCGTGTTCGAGCCACAGTTGCCCTCCTGCAGCTAAGTGGGCTGGCGCTTTTAAAATAATGTCCGAAATAATTTCCATTCCTTTTTCACCACCAAATAGAGCTATGTATGGTTCAAAGTTTTTGACTGATTTTTCTGTTCGATTGAGAGTTTCGTCTATGTATGGTGGGTTAGACAGTATGAAGTCGTAATTGTTTTGTATGTTGCTAAAGAGGCTAGTATGGAAAACCTGGCTTCGTTCAGGGTTGAGGATATTTTCCACAATGTTCTTAGTAATAGTGGGGAGGAGGCGCGCGTCGATTTCTCCGAAATCAACGCGCGCCTCCGGAATCGCTTTTGCTACAGCAACACCAATGCAACCACTGCCAGCGCAAAGGTCTAGTATCCGTGGCGATTTAGACTCAAGACCAAGGGAAAGTGTTTCGCCCCCCTTTATGGCACTAATAGCTTCTTCAGCCCAATACTCAGTTTCGGGGCGGGGGATGAGCGGATTATTGTCCAGCCAAATTTTGCAGTCTAAGAAGGGAGAAAAACCTATTAGGTAGGCTAGCGGTTCACCAAGCGCTAGTCGTTTACAGTCGGCGAAAAAAGCAATGCTTTTCTCGCCTCCATACTTCTCTTTTAATAACCACTCTTCTTCTTGACTTTTCATAACTTATTAGTACTATGCTACATAGGAAGTATTTCGTCAAACAGTAAACTCACGGTAAACCACTCCATAACCTGAAGGAGAATCTCATGGTTTTGATAGAAATAGTGCAGGAAAAATATGTTGTGTATCTTTCTTTAGCACAGTACTTGTTCGCTCAAAATAAAAGCCAGTACGTCAGAAAGCTTTTAGACGCAAAAACTTTTACACCTGCAGAGACAGCCACATTTTTGAACGTGATTAACTCCTACGTAAAAAATGTATTTGCTAACCTTAGTAATCCTGGTAATGACGAATATGGAGAGTTGCTTAAACTTATTTGTTTTTTGGGGGAGTCCAACAAATACCTGCTTATAAGCAAAGATGTACGTGTCCACTTAAAACGGCATCCCGTAGATGAGGCAACGGAACGAGCCACCCTAGAGAGCAGTCTCCTGGAGTTGATTGATACGGCGCTAAAAGACTTACAGCCGCAAGCCGCCAAGCCTGATTACGGCTATCATATACGTTGACTAGGTTTTCTGAGTTAAACTAAGTGGGGGGGTTGGGGAATAAAATATTTTGTAGCGCCCTTCGCAGGCGCTATTTTTTGTTATACTAGACCGAACACAAATTATGAATACACAAATCCTTGAAATAAAAAATTTAGTAAAGACCTACGGTTCGGGCAAGACTCAGACTACGGCTGTTAAAGATATTTCGCTCTCAATCCCTAGAGGAAGTTTTTATGGTCTACTTGGTCCAAATGGAGCCGGCAAGAGTACTACTATACATTGCATCACTGGTATTGCTCAACCAACCTCAGGCACAATTTTGATTGATGGGGTTGATGTGGTGAAGGACTACAAGTTGGCTCGAACTAAAGTTGGTCTTTCTCCACAAGAATTCAATGTTGATATTTTTGCTACACCAGAACAATTGATGGGTTACATGGCCGGTTATTATGGTATTAAAAAAGAAGTTCGCGATGCTCGAGTCGATGAGCTAATAAAACAATTTGATTTAGAAAAACACCGCAAGATGAAGTTTCAAAAATTATCTGGCGGACTTAAGCGTCGAGCCATGCTCGGTCGGGCCTTGGTCCACACTCCAGATCTTCTCATTCTAGACGAACCAACAGCTGGTGTAGACGTCGAGCAAAGGCACGACCTGTGGCAGTATCTGAAAAAATTAAATGAGGGCGGAAAAACAATTATTTTGACTTCTCATTACTTGGAAGAAATTCAATACTTGTGTAACGAAATAGCCATTATCAATCATGGAAAGATAGTGGCTCAAGGAACCAAAGAAGAATTTATGAGCGGTGGGAAAAGTGTAGAAGATAGATATTTAGAAATTACTCGAAATGATAATGAGAGAAATAAAAAATGATTTTATAATGTATTTTCAAAACACGAATCAAGTTCTCCGCTCACGTGGTTTTTGTCAAGATGCGAAGCGTCTTGACAAAAACCAACGCTCCGCGAGGTTTCTCAAACACATTATAAAATCATTTTAATATAATATAGAGATATGCATATAAATTGGATAGGACTATATACGATGTTTCGTCGCGAAGTTGAACGTACTTTTCGAGTGGTTATTCAGACGTTAGTTGCTCCAGTTATTTCAGCCACTCTGTACTTATTTATATTCGGGACAGTGATTGGTACTAAAATTGAAGACTTCGCTGGCGTTCCTTACATATCATTCGTATTTCCTGGGGTGCTGATGCTTTCTATTATCAACGCTTCATTTGCCAGCGCTTCCTCCTCACTTTATTTTATGCGCTTTACCAAAGGGATCGAGGAGATACTCATTTCACCTTTTTCTTATCTTGAAATGTTAATTGGATTTGTTGGAAGTGCGGTCACTAGAGCACTTTTAGTAGCTGGTTTAATTCTGGTTACTGGGCTTTTGTTCGGAGCTGTTTCTTTGGTCAACCCGGTTGGTTTTGTGCTTTATGTAGCAGCTATATCAGCAATTTTCGCAATGCTCGGAATTATTGTGGCTCTATGGGCTGAGAGTTTTGAGCAGTTACAAGTCTTAAATACTTTTGTGATTACACCACTTACATACTTGGGAGGTATTTTTTACTCAATTACATTCTTGCCACCACTGGCTGCAACTATTACTAAACTTAATCCATTTTTCTATTTTGCTGATGGTATCAGATGTAGCATGATTGGTTACAGTGAAGCTAATTCAATAGTTGGATTTTTAGTTATTGCAGGGTTAGTGCTCGGGTTAGGTATTTTGGTTACTCAACTGTTCAACCGCGGTTGGAAGATCCGTTCTTAGTTAATGTAAAGTTGCCAACAGGCGCGGGCCCCACGGGCCCACGCCTTTGCTACACTACATAGGTAAGTATGAATCCAGTTAGAAATTAACATGGATCCTTCGGCAAGTAACATTAGTTCCTATGAATCACACAACAATATCTAGCAAGAGGTTTTATTCAGTTAATTTCTAACGGGATGAAAAAGAATACAAAGCTTTATGAAACAGTGGCCGCTCTTCTTGCCCCAGGCAAAGGGATTTTGGCTGCCGACGAAAGTGATGGAACTGCAGGTCTTCGTTTGGCTATGGTCAATTTACCAAACGAACCAGAAAACCGACAAGACTTCCGGGAAATTTTATTTACTGCTCCTGGAATAGAAGAGTATTTGTCTGGAGTTATTATGTATGATTCCTCGATTCGTAATTTTACCGACGATGGAGTTGCTTTTCCAGATGTGCTTACTGCTAGTGGTATTGTGCCTGGGATCAAAGTTGATCTGGGGACTAGAGAAATTCATGGGTTCAAAGGTGAGGTGGTAACTCAAGGATTAGATAATCTGACTGAACGCTTTGCCGACTACTACAACCTCGGTGCTCGTTTTGCTAAATGGCGGATGGTGGTAAATATCGATGAAGACGACACACCAACTGACGAAATCCTAAAGATGAATTGTGTCATGATGACCCGTTACGCCCAGATTGCTCAAGAGGCAGGTATCGTACCGATAGTTGAACCAGAGGTAATACACACTGGAGATCACTCACTCGAGCTGGCAGAAAAAGTTACCACCAAGACCTTACAAATTCTTTTCAGTACACTGATTGAATACAAGGTCGACCTGCAAGGACTTATACTCAAGTCATCAATGGTATTAGCTGGCGACAAGTACGCAGAGCAAACTTCTCCAGAAGCAGTAGCAAATGCTACCTTACGCACCTTCCACATGAGTGTTCCTCATGACTGCGCTGGTATTGTGTTCTTGTCTGGTGGTCAGACTCCTGAGCGATCTACCAAAAACCTGAACGCTATCGCTAAGATGGGTGAGCAACCTTGGCCGATTACTTATTCATTCTCTCGGGCCATCGAAGAACCGGTTTTAAAAGCCTGGGGAGGTAAGAAGGAAAATGAAGACAAAGCCAAAGAAGCGTTGCTGGAAGCTTGTAAGGCAAATAGCTTGGCGAGCTTGGGTAAGCTATAAATTTCGATATAGGTAAAAAACAAAAGAAATAGAAAAATCGTCTCCTTAGAGACGATTTTTCTATTTCTTTTGTTTGTACACCGTGTGTACTTTGGCGATCGGGTTGAATTTAGTGGTCTCGTACTTCTTGCTAGGGTCTTTTTTTGTTTTTGTTATTGTATCTGGTGTAGTAGACATGACCTTTTCAACGCCATTTTTGTCGCCTGCAGACACCATCTTTATTAGTAAATCCTGTGACATAGTGGCGAGATTCTAGCAAAAGAAGGAGAAAACGTCAATGTGTCAATCTTCTTGATGGCAAAAAACACCTTATACACTATAAAAAACAAGGGTTGGTATAGCTTCGTGATATTATAAAACAGCTAGCGTTGAGTGGTGCATTAGGCGTTTAGTAGTTTTCATTATGAGAGTACTAACATTTGGTTGGGAATTCCCACCAGGACAAAGTGGCGGTTTAGGCTTTGCTTGTCAGAGCCTAACGGAAGAACTTCTACAGAGTGGTGTAGAGGTGATTTTTGTGCTTCCTAAGACTCAGGCTACTCACGGAAATGCCCGTTTTGTCTTTGCAGATTCTGCCCGGTTGGTGAAGGTGGTCCAGGCTAATATGACCCCGGTTCCGTACCAGCAAGCCAACAACATAATTGACTCTATAGTAGGTTATCGGAAAGATGGTACACCAATAATAAAATCTCGAACCATAATAGAAGAAGCTCACCGGTTTGCGCATCAGGCATCTATTATTGCCAAAGAAGAGAAGTTTGATGTTATCCACGCTCACGATTGGACTTCGTACCTAGCGGGAGTGGCAGCTAAGCTAGCGACCGGTAAGCCACTCATCCTCCATGTTCATGCCACCTCTTTCGACCAGGCGGCCGGCGAAAATGTTGATCCAGAAATCTACCGCATCGAAAAAGAATGTTTTGCTTTAGCAGACAAAGTAGTCACTGTGAGTGGATACACCAAGAACATAATTGTTCATAAGCACAATGTACCAGCTGAAAAAGTTGAAGTGGTACATAATGGCTGTGGTAACAATGAGCCACAGCGTCACCCGCCAGCACTCGAGGAACTAAAGCGACAAGGTAAAAAAATTGTCCTTTATCACGGTCGGATCACCATCCAAAAAGGGGTAGACCATTTCATTAGAGCCGCTAGGCGGGTGGTCGATGTATATCCAGATGTAATGTTTGTTATTTCTGGTTCGGGAGACATGACCACCCAGATTATTGAACTTGTAGGGAGCCTTGGACTCTCTGATAATGTTTTATTTGCTGGAGCGTTGTGGTTTGAGGATAGGGATAAAATGTATCAAAGTGCAGACTTGGTAGTAATGCCTTCAATCTCCGAACCCTTTGGCCTGGTCCCGCTTGAGGCTCTTCAACATGGAACTCCTTCAATTATTTCCAAGCAGTCTGGTGTGGCAGAAGTACTCACTCACGTTCTTAAGGTAGATTTTTGGGATGTCGACGATATGGCTAACCAAATTCTCTCTAGTCTCAAGTACCCAGTCATCCGTCAGCAAATGGTAAGTGAAGGAAGACAACAATTGAAAAATATTTCTTGGTCACAAGCTGCCGAAAAACTACGAAGGATTTATCAAAGTCTGTTACAATACGTAACTACATAATATGCTTACCGTTTGTCCCTATTTTCATGTTCATCAACCTTACCGGATCAAAAAGTATCGAGTTTTTGATATTGGTAACGATAATGAATATTTTAACGACAGTAGCGAAACCGATTTAAATAATAGAAAAATAGTTGAGAAGGTCGCCGATAAATCTTACCGACCAACCAACAAAATTCTTAGAGAACTTCTCGATAAGCACCCGGAGTTTCGTTTTAGCCTTTCTTTTTCTGGGACTGTCCTCGACCAGTTTGAAGAATATGCTCCAGACGTACTAGAGTCCTTTCAAGAATTAGTAGCGACCGGCCGGGTGGAAATTCTGGCTGATACCTATCACCACTCATTAGCATTTTTTTATTCCGTACCAGAGTTCAAGCGCCAGGTGCAAAAACATGAAAGAAGAATTAAACAACTATTTGGAGTTAAGCCAAAAGTCTTTCGAAACACGGAGTTGTCTTACCGTAACGACCTAGCGAAGTGGTGTGAAGACAATGGTTACGTCGGTATTATGGCCGAGGGGTGGGATAAATATCTGGGCTGGCGGAGTCCAAATTACTTGTACCGACCAGCCGGTTGCAAAAAAATTAAAGTTTTACTAAAGAACTATAAACTCTCCGATGATATTGCTTTTCGATTTGGGAATAAAGAATGGAACAACTGGCCTCTCAATGCCGAAACCTATGCTGACTGGATTCATTCGCATCATGGAGACGGAGAGACCGTCAATCTCTTCATGGACTACGAAAGCTTCGGTGAGCACCAGTGGGAAGACACCGGCATCTTCGACTTTTGCGAGCAATGCCGGAGATGATCCTTCGTCATCCTGAGACTAGTTTTAAAACCGCTACTGAGACGGTGGAAAGCTATGAACCAACTGGCGAGTACGATGTACCAGATGTTTTAACCTGGGCCGATACCGACCGCGACCTGACCGCTTGGACTGGTAACGATATCCAGCGAGATGCACTCAATGCCATCTATAAAATGGAAGAAGACGTAATGAAGACTAAGAAGAAAAGCTTGATCGAAACATGGCGTAAGCTGCAAACCTCCGACCACTTTTATTACATGTGTACTAAGTGGTCTAACGATGGTGATGTGCACGCTTACTTTTCTCCCTATCAATCCCCATATGATGCGTATATCGCTTTCATGAATGCCTTAAGTGATTTACAATTAAGGGTAAGCAGTGCAGTGGTTGAACGCGAGACAAAAGATGCTGTAAAGCAAGTTGTCAAAGAAACTCTAAAGGTTGAAGAGGAAGGAGAGGAGGTGAGCACTGTAGACGAGCAAGTAAATATTAATCCTACTAGGCCACAGTCAATCGGTCGCTGGTGGGAGAAAATCATTAATACAATACCGTTCCTTAAAAGTATCAAGCGAGGATAATTAGTTCTTACAAATATGCCAACATTAAAAACAAAAAACACCAAAAAAAAGGTGAAAGCTCCTACAAAAAAAGTTGCTAAAAAGGTTGCCAAGAAAGCAGCTGTAAAGAAATCTACTCAAAAGGCAACAGAATCTAAAAAGCCACTAGTGTATGCCAACGGACAGACAGCTTTTTGGGTGTCTAACGGGCAAGTGCTAGATAGTTTGTTGGCTCTACGTGACGCTCTAGATGAGATGGAAAAAGAAGTCTACGCTTACCATGCCGGAAACGCACAAAACGATTTCGCTAACTGGGTGGCTGCTGTTTTAGCAGATAATGCATGTGCCACAGATCTCCAAAAAGCGAAAACTCCGAAGTCAGCCAAGACAACTGTAGTAAAGCACCTTAAGTACTATTCAGTTTAATCTTCATGGCTCGATCAGTCACAGTTGGAAATGGCAATCTATTAGTCGGACTTGATGTTAAAGGGCAGGTCCGAGATTTGTATTTCCTTTCGTGGGCGAGGCTAATCACGTAAGTGGGGCCAGTGGAAACTTTGTCCACCGTATCGGGGTTTTTGTTGACGGTAAAATCTCTTGGCTGGAAGAACCTGGATGGAATGTAACTAGTGGACTAGATGAGAGTACTTGTGTTGGCTCGATGTTTGCCGAGAATGTTGAACTCGGAGTATCTATTGGTAGTAGAGACGCGGTTCACAACGAGCATAATGTTTTCTTAAGACATTTTACTGTACATAATCATCGCTCTGAAACTCGAGACATTAAACTCTTCCTATCGCAACAATTTAGAATATTTGAATCACGTCGAGGTGACACCGGTTTCTATGACCCGCGGGTAAACGCCATTGTGCACTATAAAGGAGACACGACCTTGCTAGTGAATGCAACTTGCGACGGACACCCTTTTCAGTCATACAACATTGGCTTGTTTGGTATAGAAGGTAAAGAAGGTACCTATCTCGATGCTAACGACGGCGTCCTTGAGAAAAATCCTATCGAACATGGCTCTGTCGACTCGGTTATTGAATTAGCTTTTTCTATTCCTGGTCACGCTTCCAATGATACCTACTACTGGGTGGTGTGTGCATCTTCGATACCTGAAGCCCACGCTTTAGATGAGTTAGTTTTAAAAGAAGGTCCAGATCGCTTGATTGCTTCAACCGAAGATTATTGGCAGGCTTGGCTAGAGAAAGAGGATACTGATTTGTCAGATATTCCTCTTGAGTTACAGACCTTGTATAAGCGTTCACTCATGGTTATGCGTGTACACGCTGATAACCGAGGCGGAATTATAGCTTCAAGTGATACCGACATGCTTCACCACGGTCGTGATACATATAGTTACGTTTGGCCACGAGACGCTGCAATAATTGCTCACACTTTTGACAAAGCCGGCTATCGAGACACTTCGCGTAGTTTCTTCGATTTCATAGCTAAACAGCTAGACCCAAGTGGTTATCTAATGCATAAGTTTCGTACCGATGGAGTTTTAGGTAGTTCTTGGCACCCATGGATAATAAAAGGAGAACCAAGATTACCAATACAGGAAGATGAGACAGCTACTGTGATCTTTGTCCTTTGGGAACACTATGAACAATATAAAGACATTGAGTTTGTCGAGTCGATGTACAACCCCTTTATAGAACCAGCCGCAGAGTTTTTGTGTGAATACATTGAGTCGGTAACCGGTCTACCACAAGCTTCATTCGACCTATGGGAAGAGAAGTATGGTACTTCCACTTACACTTCAGCCTCTGTTTATGGTGGGCTCATGGCTGCAGCTAAGTTTGCCAACTTGCTTGGTAAAGACGAAGCTTCTCGCACTTTCCAAGCAGTTGCTCAAAGGATGCAGTCTGCCATCGGAAAGATTTTGTTTAAAGAAGATGAGGGGATTTTTGTAAAGCACGTTTTTCACACTGATGATGGTGAACTTGAGTACGACAACACTCTCGACTCCAGTAGTCTTTACGGATTACTCTTTTTTAGAGTTTTTGAAATTGATGACGAAAGAATTACCAGAATGCTAAAAACTGTTGAAGACAGACTGCAGGTGCATGGTAATAGTAAGGGTTTTGTGCGCTACGAAGGAGATGCCTATTACCGTATGCAAGACGCCGATTCGCCAAACCCTTGGGTAATTTGCACCCTTTGGATTGCTCGATATTATATTGAAAAAGCAGAATCTAAAAAAGATTTGGAAAAAGCTATGGAGTTACTGGAATGGACTGCTTCACACGCTACCACCGGAGGAGTCTTGGCCGAGCAAATGCACCCCGATACTCGCGAGCAACTTTCAACCGCACCTCTGATTTGGAGCCATGCCGAGTATGTTTTGGCAGTCCAAGCTTACCTAGAGAAGATTGAACACTTAAAAAGTAATCAGAACAAGTGAGTCCAAGACTTTTTTAAATAAACAAACTCACCAATCTTGGTGCGGTGAATGTGCCAAGCAAGGCCGACGGTGCCGAGCTTCTTAGCGATTTCGCTAGCCAGGGTGCGCATGTATGTACCAGAGGAAGCGACGCAACGGAAGTGAATGATCTGGTAAGTTTTCGGCAGGGAATCATCGTGCAGAATATCGTCCCAGTCTTTTCTAACGTCAACTCTACGGAAGTCATTACCGAGAGCTTTACGAAGTTCTGTTACTGGCGGGACAGAATTAACTTTTTCTAATGCTTGGTGAACAACTTCCTTTTTAGATAAAATTTCTAGCTTGGTAAATTCTAGTTCAAAAATTTCTGATTCTTTGGTTGGAATCTCTATTTCACTAAGACGACCTTCCATTGTCCACATATGAAGTGGCTTTCCTTGTACTGTCTTTGACGAAAAACGAGGGTAGGGAAGTTTTACTTTCCCGATGAAATATTGAGTAACAGACTCACAAATTTCTGCTACAATACCGCAGTTAACTGCGGTATTGTTTGTTGTTAGTCTGCCTAGTACGTCCAATGAATCAGATCCAATGCCAAGTAACACCGAAAACTCATACTCTTTATCGAGGCCATGGTAGCTGGTTTGGTTTTTGCACTCTTCGCCGAGCAGAATAAGAAGCTTTCCTGAAGCCATTGGGTCGAGCCGGCCAGCGTAGGCCATAGGCACACCTTCTAGTTCAGGGTGTCCGGCCCGGTATGTTTCTGCACAAGAAAGCGGTGTTTCACCAACCAATTTTTCTAAGATGATATACTTCTGCATAAGTTAATGTTTAAAGTCTGACTACACTTCACTCAGAGAATAGCGACCATGGACGGGAGGGTTTGGCTGGGGCGGACAGGGAGCGTATGAGTCGAGTGGAGTGTAGTTAGACTACACCAGATACTGAATTTTTCAATTATGAAAGGAAAGCAAAAAGTTTCAATCTACTACGATGATAATTGTGGTTTTTGCCAGCGTTCTGTCGAATTAATTGTAAGAATATTTCGGGTCAATACAGAGCATGTTGGACCAGCTCAAGCAGACAAGTCTATCCTAGAGACAATGTGGAAGTATAATTCTTGGGTAGTGGTAAATGAAACAGGGGAGCGATTCACCACTTTTCAGGCTGGAGTAGAAGTAGCCAAATGCTCACCGATTTTAAAAATACTAGTCCCATTGGCCAAACCAAAATTTATGCAAACTTTTGGTGAATGGGTCTATCGGAAAGTCGCTCAAAATCGCCACCGAATGTGGTTACCTTAATTACTTGTTAACCTTGCAGCTAAGTTAGGGTGGCCAAGTGGGAGAGTTCTGCATACCTAACCTGTATATATGGTGAAGCTAGTGATCATATTACAATACGCAAAACGAACTCAACCAACCCCGGCAACTACGTCATTCCATCGACGGTCGGGGTTTTTTTATTTTTAGCCAACGGGGTTTCCTCCAAGGAATTTATTTACAATCGCCAGTAAGATAAACGTCCCAAGTGCCAATAAGACAGTTTTCATATTGATACAGTATATCAGTCTAATTATAGCTATATCAAATTATTATTGACATATGGCCGATTATGCTTGTTATCAAGGGTTATTCACTTGACTGTAGAGCACAAAGTAGTAGTATGCAGTCGCATAGGTGCACGGGTTTCCGCAGTCTCATATGCAGGCCAAACGAGAGCCGTGCCAATACTCGCTTAGAAGAGAAGAAGGAGGAAGACCCTTATTCACATTTTCACTGTTTTTATTATTCTATATGACTGCTTTTGATGACATCCTAAAAGCCGAGCAAGAAGCTGAAAAATCTATCGCTACTGCTAAAGAAGAAGTAGCAGAGGCTATTGTAAAAGCCTGAGGTGAAAGAAAGACAAAATTGAGACTGAAACAGCTAGGTTAAAAGAAGTTGAAGAAAGTGCTTTGAATAAACATCAGGGACATATTTCTGATTTAACTAGCAAAATCGAAAAGGAAGTTGAGGTACAAGTGGCTTCAGTGGAAAATAAATTTGAGTCTCACAAGGTGGAACTAAGGAAGACTCTTAAAAATAAGTTTGCATAATAAATTGCCATGTCTGTAATTCCAATGCAAAAGGTGCGCTTGTCCGTATACGGCCCTGATGTAAATCAGGCTCTTTCGGTTATTCAAAAAGCCGGTGCACTGGAGTTTACCCCAACCAATATCCCAAATTTAGCTGAACCAGAGTTCAACTTTTCTCACGCTGACCTGTTGCCTAAGGTGCAGCATGCAGTACAATTCTTGGCTCCTTATGCTCCCAAAAAAGGCCTATGGAAGTCTCTTCGAGAAGGATCTAGAAAAGAAATGACAGAAGAAGAACTTCAGAAGATGAAGTCTAATATAGACGTTGTTTATCCTTTAGTAGAGGATTTTGAGCGACTTCAAGTTGAGTTTGTTGAGGTTAACGAAAAACTTCGTTTGCAAGAAGAACAGCATGATCTATTGTCACAGTGGAAAGATCTACCAATTAAGCTTAGTCAACTTGAAACTGCAGGTACTAAGACTTTTCTCTTAGAAAGAAAGTCAAAAGTTGAAACAGAAACTCTAAAGTCCGCTTTAGAAACTGCTTTAACTGAACAAGAAATACCGTTTAATATTATTGAAGTCACAGAAGTAACTGTGGCTCTTACGCTAGCTAAGGAGAGTGGATTGATTCAAAAAGCCGAGACAGTGATAACTGCCCTAAAAGCCGAAGTAGTTAATCCGCCAAAAGGTATAGAGACTCCAGAGGTTGAGTTTACTGCTGTTTCAGAAAGTTTGGCGGCCACTAAGGGAGAACTGGCTTTGTTGCATGACCAAGCAGAACATTTTGCCCTTACCCATATCAACCAACTACAAATTGTTGGTGAGATTTTGTCTTGGCACAGAGACCGTTTTGCTGTTGTCGATCAAGCTGGTGCTACCCGATACACTATAGTATTAGATGGTTGGTTGAATCAAAATAAACGCGCTTCCATAGAGGCAGAATTTGAAAAAGAGAACATCGCTGCCATGTTTACTGATTTAGAATTAACTGATTCCGAGCAACCACCGGTGGATATTGAAAATTCGTCATTTATACGACCGTTTGAGGCCGTGACTCGACTGTATGGTATGCCAGGTTATAAAGACCTTGACCCAACTGTTTTTTTGGCTGCTTTCTTCTTCTTGTTCTTCGGTCTCTCTCTAACAGACGTAGGTTATGGGCTCTTCTTAGTCATCGTCTCACTGATTGTCCTAACACTATTCAAAGTACCTGAAACTATTCGATCTTTTGCTAAGCTTCTTATCTTTGTGGGTTCAGCCACGGTCCTGGTCGGTATGTTGTTTGGTGGATACTTTGGTATCGCACCAGAAAACCTGCCTGCTTCGCTTAGAGCCATTCAAGTATTCGATCCAATTGGCAATCCACTTCCTGTTTTCTATCTAGCTTTAGGGCTTGGAGTATTCCAGGTAATGGTTGGTATGCTGGTAAAGATTTATAGTGAGTACAAACAAGGTCGTTTCATGACTGGGTTACTAGACCAGGGCCCATGGTTCCTGATGTTTTGTCTAGCTATCTTGGCTCTCGCCACAAGTCTTGAGTACCTCAGTGTCTTGACTTTGGATCAAGTTATTAATCTTATCTATGTATGTTTGGTCTTGATCGTACTCTCAGCTGGCCGAAAAGGGGAAACGGTCTTTGCTAAGATTAAAGATGCCCTAACTGCGCTATACGATAGTATTGGTTACTTCTCAGACATTCTCTCTTACTCTCGTCTTTTGGCCCTTGGATTAGCGACTACTGCGCTAGCGTTCGCGGTAAACATGATTGCGGGAATGATTTTCAACAAGGAATCATATATTTCATACATCTTTGCAGGAATGGTTCTTATCATTGGACACCTATTTACACTAGCGGTAAATACACTAGGAGCGTTTATTCATAGCGCTCGATTGCAGTTCGTTGAGTTCTTTGGTAAGTTCATCACCGGCACTGGTCGAGAATTTGCCCCATTATCTAGAACAGAAAAACACGTCACGATCAAAGAAGAATAATTATTTTTTGGAGCCTGTCTTAAGCTCATAATTAATGTGGGTTTAAGACAGGCTCCAAAAGAGTCAATTTATTTTATTTATTAAAAACATATTATGGAAATTGGAATAGCATTAGTATTCGTAGGAGCAGCTATCACAGCTGTCCTAGGATTCGCAGGATCAGCAATCGGAATGGGATTTGCTGGACAGGCAGCAGCAGGAGTGGTTGGTGAAAAGCCCAATCTATTCGGTAAAATGCTTCTTATGCAGGCTTTGCCTGGATCACAGGGTATTTACGGACTAGTAGGAGCCTTTCTTATCTTGAGTTTTTCAGGAGTACTAGGTGCAACAGAAGCTCTTAGTATCAGTACTACAGTAGGTATGCAATATTTGTTTGCTGGTCTACCAATTGGTATTGCTGGACTTGTTTCTGGTATTTACCAAGGCATCGTAGCTGCTTCAGGTATCTCACTTATTGCTAAAGACGAAAGTAACATGGGTCGAGCCATCGTACTTTCGGTAATGGTGGAAACATGGGCAATCTTCGGAGTGCTTATCAGCTTCATCCTTCTTATCTCAATCGTTTAATTCTTTACTAATATGTCTCAAAACACGCTGATTGAAAAAATCAAAAATGATGCAGCAAAAACTGTTGCAGAAATTAAATCAACCGGAGCGACTGAAGTCGAATCTATTCAACGTGAGATTGAGGCTGAGGTAGCAGAGTTGGTTAAGACTCACGCAAGTACACTTGAGAAAACAAAAGCCCAGATGGAGCTGGTGGCGGTTTCTAAAGCCAAACAAGCTGGGAATATCGCTGTTCAGAGCGCAAAAAGAGCTCAGATTGACGCCATCTTCAATGCTGTCGCTGAAGATCTGCAATCACACTCTCCAGACGAGTATGTAGCATTCTTTCAAAAGTATGTAACCGAAATCGTACCGAAAGATGCTGAGGTAGATCACGTTCAAGCGCCCGCCAAGAGAGAAGAAGAGACAAATAAGATTCTCAAAGGAGCTGGTTTTGCTGGAGTAGTTAAGGCTGATCCAGTTATTAAGGCTGGTTTGGTTATTCACACCAAGGACGGAGTTTACGACGTCACACTGGCTCGACTAATGAACGAAAAGCGAGATGAACTTGAGATGATAATAGTTAATCAAGTAATGGCTTAAGCATTTATGCAGACTTCTTATATCTACAGTGTTAGCCGAGTCAACGCGTTGTCGCAGTCTTTGTTGAGCAAGACTGACATTGAGCGTCTGTTGGTGGCTGACCCTGGAGATGATCTACAGTCTGCGCTTAAGGAGACTTACTTGGCTCCTTATCTAGTACAGGCTCCAAATGAAGACATGGGCATCGCGATTGAGCAAACTTTGATCGATGCCAAGCGGATTGTTCATCGCATCGCGCCAAAAGGAGATATGTTTCGAGTTATGTGGATTCAATACGATATTCACAATCTAAGAGTGTTTGCGAAGGCCACTGCTAAGCAACTTAGCTTTGAAGAATGTAAATCTTTTGTCTCTGAGCGTGGGGTATACAATCCGGAGTATCTTCATAGTTGTGTTGAAAACGGCACGCTAGATTTCCTGCAAGCAGAATGGCAGGGGGCTTACGACAAAGCGGTCCAAACAGTTGCTTCAGGAGAGATTAGTGAAGTGGATGGTATTTTCGACGAGTTATACTTTGCGACCAGTATTCGAATAGCTAAAGAAGGCGGAGATAAATTCATTCAAACTTATCTCCAAAATCTAATTGACCTACACAACCTAAAGGGTCGACTGCGATTCATAAAAAATGAGTCGGTAGCTTTCAAGCCCGACTTTGTAGAAGGAGGAACTCTGGATAAAACAAAGCTAGAAACAGAGGAGACAGTCTTGGCCACTTTCGCTAAGTACGGAGGCGTCGATTTCTGGAAAGAAGCAATTGAGTTTTACCAAGAGACCGGAAACTCTACTAGTCTAGATGCTCGGTCGGGAGAATATCTGTTGGTCCTAGCAAAAGAAGCTAGTTACGACATGTTTTCTTCAGCCTCTTTGGTGATGTATTACCTAAAGTGTCGACAAGCTGCCGCCAATGTTCGCATTATTGTGGTAGGGAAGAACAGTGGTACAAAAGAATCTGCTATCCGCGCTAATTTAAGAATGGCCTATGTCAACGACTAACGATTACAAAATTGCCATAATTGGCCCACTTGATACTGTCTCAGGTTTTAAAGCACTTGGAGTTGATTCCTTCCAAGCGCAAACAGCCGATGAGGCACTTGAACAATTGAAAACCATCAAGCAACAGACTTTAGATCCAGACTCAAAAACTAAGTACGCTGTCGTTTGTATTATTGAAGAATTAGTTACTTTGGTTGACCAAGCAGAGTACTCGAAAGTAGTAGAAGGACCATTGCCGGCAGTAGTACTTCTGCCTGGTCCTGAGGGAAGTAGTGGCTTTGCTATCGAAAGATTGCGAATGCTAGCAGAGAAAGCAGTTGGTTCAGCCATTATATAAACCAAACATACTTCATGGAGGTATGTAATCGGAGAACTTACAAAAGTCATTCGATTACATCCCTTCAGGGATAAGAAGCATAAAACATCAAATTTATTAACATTACAAAAACATCATGACTAATTCACAGGAAAAAAATACAGTCAAAAACACCGACATTCCCGGAGGTGTGATCGATCGTGTGACTGGACCACTAGTACGAGCGCACGGTATGTCCGAAGCCAAGTTGTATGAGGTGGTGAAAGTATCAGACGAAAAACTACTAGGGGAAATCATCGAGCTTCACGGCGATGTGGCTGCTATTCAAGTATATGAAGAAACCGCTGGCATCGGACCAGGAGATCCAGTTTTTCGAACTGGGCGAACCATGTCTGTAGCGCTTGCACCAGGTCTACTAGAGTCAATTTATGACGGAGTACAACGACCACTGAAAGCGATAGAAATCGCAGCCGGGAATCACTTCATTAAAAGAGGTATTGAAGCAGACGCCGTCGATATGGCGAAGAAGTGGAAGTTTTCTCCAGTCGTGAAAGTGGGTGATACTGTGGTCGAGGGAGATGTTCTGGGAGAAGTTCAAGAAACTTCCGTGATTATGCACAAAGTCATGGTGCCACCAGGGGAAGGTGGTAAAGTCGCTTCAATTCAAAGTGGTGAATTTGATGTCACTGAAGAAATCGCTACCCTAACTCGAGCTGATGACTCGACTGCTTCAATCTCAATGCTTCAATACTGGCCGATTCGAAAAGCTCGACCAAAGATAAGTAAAATCTTTCCAAGCGAACCGCTCCGAACGGGAGGACGTTCAATTGACACTTTTTTCCCAATTGCGAAAGGGGGAGCTGGATGTATTCCAGGGCCGTTCGGCGCAGGAAAAACAGTGACCCAGCAAAGTATTGCTAAGTACTGTGATGCGGAAATCATCGTCTATATCGGATGTGGTGAGAGAGGAAATGAGATGACTGAAGTACTTAACGAATTTCCACACCTGATAGACCCAAACACTGGTGAACCATTGATGAAGCGAACTATCCTGATTGCTAACACTTCGAACATGCCAGTAGCCGCTCGCGAAGCTTCTGTTTATACAGGGATCACTATCGCCGAATACTACCGAGACATGGGGTACAACGTAGCGCTGATGGCTGACTCAACTTCACGATGGGCGGAGGCGATGCGTGAAATATCAGGACGTCTTGAAGAAATGCCTGGAGAGGAAGGTTACCCAGCGTACCTTTCATCTCGTACTGCAGAATTCTACGAACGAGCTGGTATTGTAAAAGCTCTAGGTAGCGACGGAAGAATCGGGTCACTGACTGTGATTGGAGCAGTATCGCCTCCAGGTGGAGACCTTTCTGAACCAGTGTCTCAAGCGACTTTACGTGTGACCAAAACTTTCTGGTCACTCGATGCAGACTTGGCATACAAGAAACACTTCCCGTCAATTAACTGGCTAACTTCATACTCACTTTACGCACCAAACTTCGAGGATTTCTGGGCTAAAGAAATCGCTCCCGACTTTGCTGATGTACGAAAGAAAGCCATGACGCTTCTAGAGCAAGAATCAAAACTTCTAGAAATCGTCCGGCTTGTGGGTATGGAGTCACTAAGTAATGGTGATCGTCTAGTATTAAAAGTAGCTGGAATGATTCGAGAAGATTTCTTGTTCCAAAACGCTTTCGACCCAGACGATGCATATACTCCATTGAAGAATCAGTACGGACTACTCAAGTCTATAATGGTCTTTTTTGAAGCTGGACAAGCAGTGGTGAACAAGCCAGACTTTGATTTCAAAGATTTTGCAGACATGAAGTCATTAGCTGGCTACACCGACTTGAAAGCAAACACAAAAGCCACACCAGAGGTTTATCAGTCTTACCAAGATGAAGCGCGAGCTGAAATCAACGCCTTGGCATAATTTTTAAGATAAATATCATGAGTCAAAAAGAATACACAGATATCTCATCAATCGCTGGACCACTACTGGTAGTAGAAGGAGTTGAGGGAGCAAAATACGAAGAACTCGTAGAGGTCAATGTGCCAGGTGAAAACAAGCCAAGGTTTGGTAAGGTGCTTGATATCTCAAAGGGTCGAGCTGTAGTTCAGATGTTCGACAATACAAGCGGTATGACTGCCGATGGTACACGAGCTCGATTCCGAGGAGAAACACTTAAGCTTGGTGTGTCTGAAGATATGCTCGGGCGAGTGTTCAACGGAGCAGGACAAGTAGCCGACGGTGGACCAGAACTTATTCCTGAGCAACGTCGAGACATTGCCGGAGAACCAATCAACCCTTTCTCACGAGAGTTCCCGAACGACTTCATCCAAACTGGTATTGGTTCTATCGACGTGATGAACACTCTGGTTCGTGGACAGAAGCTGCCGATTTTCTCAGGAGCTGGTCTACCGCATGCTCGACTAGCAGCTCAAATTGCTCGTCAAGCAACTGTGAAAGACGGTGGAGAGTTTGCGATTGTTTTTGCTACTTTGGGAGTTTCTTTCGAAGAAGCTGAATACTTCCGTCGAGAATTTGAAGAGGCTGGTGCGCTTGAGCGTTCTGTCCTATTCATCAATACAGCAGCTGACCCAGTGGTGGAACGTATCTCAACTCCGCGTATGGCCCTTACTACCGCAGAGTACCTTGCTTATGAAAAAGGTAAGCACGTGCTTGTTATTCTGACTGACCTTACTAACTACTGTGAAGCTCTCCGAGAGGTATCTGCAGCTCGTAAGGAGGTACCGGGACGACGTGGATACCCTGGATACTTATATACCGACCTCTCAACTCTATACGAACGAGCAGGGCGGGTAAAAGGCAAACCTGGAACTATTACTCAGATTCCTATCCTTACTATGCCGGACGATGATAAGACCCACCCAGTACCAGACCTTACCGGGTACATCACAGAAGGACAGTTCGTTATTTCTCGTGAACTATACCGAAAGGGTGTATTTCCACCGGTAGACGTACAAGGTTCACTATCTAGACTTTGGGCTGCTGGAGTAGGAGAGGGAAAGACTCGTGCAGATCACTCATCTCTAAAAGATCAGTTGTTTGCTTCGTATGCAACCGGGCGTGAAGTACGCGAACTAGCTGTGGTACTTGGAGAAGCTTCTCTTGATGACACTGACCGAGCCCACCTTAAGTTTGCCGAAGAATTTGAAAAGCAATTCGTTGGACAAGGGGAGTACGAAAACCGATCAGTAGAGGAGTCACTAGATATCGGCTGGAAGCTACTTTCAATGCTTCCAAAGAGCTCACTTAAGCGAGTGAAGCCAGAACTTATAGAAAAGCATATGCCTAAAACAAAAGTTGAGGCGTAACAATTAAACTTTATGGCAATACTAAAGGTAAACCCAACACGTATAGCCCTACTGAGCCTTAAGAAAGAACTTAAGGTGGCACAAAAGGGGCATAAGTTGCTTAAAGATAAGCGCGATGGACTAGTGAAAAAGTTCATGGCTGTTATCTATGAAACTAAGTCACTTCGTGAATCAGTCGAAGATAGACTCGGTTCTGCCTTTGATTCATATACTCGAGCTACTAGCATGACAGCTTCAGCCGCTCTTAATACAGCGCTCATGGTGCCAAATGCTAAGGTGGATCTGGATGTAAAAATCCAGAGTGTGATGTCGGTAAAAATTCCTGAGTTTAATATTGAGAAGAAGGGAACTGCTTTCTCATACGGAATGCTAGAAACAACTGGAGACCTGGATAACGCAATGGTGAAGTTTGATACAGTTTTTCTAGATATTATCAGACTAGCTCAGTTAGAAAAGACAGCAGAGAACTTGGCTGAAGAAATTGAAAAAACCAGACGGCGAGTATCTGCTCTTGAAAACGTTAGAATCCCAAACTTAAACGACACGATCAAATTCATAACTATGCAGCTTGATGAGAGGAACCGAGATGCGGTGGTATCGACTATGCGAGTTAAGGCTATGATTCTCGCCAAAGAGGAGCAAACTTCCTAAACTAGCAAACTTGTACTAGTTTCGCGTGTTCGCTCGTTCACCGTACCACCAAGTACGGCTCGCTCGCTTACATACTCCAACCAGCACAATTTCATCTAGTTTATAAAGTTTAAAAAACGACCTGAGGGGTCGTTTTTAGGTTGAGGGAAAAAATTTAGTCCCTGGTGGGACTAGTGATAACAATTATGTTTCAAAAACCCCGAGGTCTGACCTCGGGGTCTAAGGTTCTAATTTTCGGGCAAAGTATATAAAAAAGCCCCGCATACGCAGGGCTACCGAGAGTCAATTCATGGCAGAGAAAGACTGGCTCCACTTCGTCTGATCTCTCGGATTTCTGGGAGTCTTTTAGTTAACTACATTCATCATAGACGTCTCCTTAGTGATGAGTGTTATATTAAGATATCACATTTAAATAAAAACAAAAGGCCGGCGCGAAGCGCCGGTCTTTTGTTTTTATTACTATACTTGGGTTTACTGAGCAACTTCAACTTCTCCTTCGATTTCCATTTCTGTAGTTGAAGAATCGTCCATAGTTGGCATACCTATACTTGTTTCACCTCCACCACCAACACCTTCATCAGATTCACCTGTAGACTCATCCTCATCAGGTTGAGTGTTTGGAGAAAGTACATTGTCTTCCACTTCAATTGTTTCGTCAGATGAAGAGCTTGTTTCACTATTTTCTGATTCATTAGCTACTTCCTCAGCGATAGCTTCGTCTACCTGTATGTCCAACATTTCGTCTGACTCGTAATTTTCGACTACTTCTTCAGTCATATCTTGCACGCTATCGATAGTATCCGCTACTTCAGCTAGGATAGTCCTGTGACTTCCTCCGCCCCGTTTGCTAACTTTTGCTTTTACTTCTGCATCAACAGCCTTGTCATCAATCACAGCTAGAGTTGCTTTGTAGTTGATGAGAATAGTTTTCAATCTATCCAATCCTTCTGAAAGTTGTTTTTGCTGAGCTGGAGTGAGCTTTGCTTTCTCAGAAGAAGCAACAGATTCGTTGATTGTGTTTAGACGGGTCAGGATTTTTATCTTTGCTTCTGTCGCTTGAGCGGAAGTAAGCGAACCGTCTGCTACCATTAAATCTAATTCAGCTAGTTCATTTTCTAGTTGAGTAACCTCGTTATCTACTGTAGCTACGTACTCAGCAGTATTTTTATCATTTAGTGTGAAAATACCGACTACTACTATGATAGCTAGTACTACACCTATATATATTTTTTTCATTTTTTAAATTTTATTAAGATAATTTGCTCTTCTTTGGTAAGAGTACCTCATTGGAGTGACTTCATCTGCCTATATAGACGTATATAGAGCCTAATTCTTTCAATTCTTATACTCAAATTTCCCTATAATAAATATTGGGAAAGGTTGAATATAAGTGTTTCATTATTTATCTAGACTATCTTTCTATTACGTAGATATAAAATTTGTTATCAACTAACTTATGAAAGTAGATCAAATTACCTGCATTGTTGATAGATGGAGCTTCTAGTAATCCTGTGCCTACAGCGGTAACCCTTTCAGGGTTACCAAATGGTTCATCTTTTGAATTTCGTGTGGCTACATAAATACCAAAATCTGCATCTTTATCTACTTCAGATACTCTGGTGAAATATATCTCTAGCTCATCACTTGATATTGACGCAGCGTATTCAAGAACATCAGAATTGAGACTAGATATTATATTTTGTCTTAATTTTTTACCCTGATTGTTTATCAATATAAAGTCAGCTTCTCTAGGATTACCACTTTCCATTAGTGATTCGACGACGTAAAGCTTGTTTCCATCTTTCGAAACCTCAACATCAAAGTTGATTTCGTTCCATTTTTCAACTTGGTAATTTCCTGTTAATTTCACTACCTTCTCTACACTATTTCCAGTAAATTTTCCCTTGTAGACAGTGATTAAGTCATCTAGATAGCTACGAGTAGATATCCAATAGAAATTTCCATTCTGATCCATACTAGGTGCACCATCCACACTCCCTGAACCGTTTACTCCTTCTAGATAACCCTGGTATTTAAAAGTAGTGTCATCAACTCTGGTTGCCCAGTGCATCTTTTTCTGACGATTTTTACTGTCAGGTTGAAAATCGTTAAAGAATAGATATTTATCATCTCTAGAAATAAATGGCTCTTGGGCGTTGCCATTGAAGCCTTCGATAGATACTTTTCTTAAGTTGCCCCACGGTTTTTCAATAATTGTTTTTCTCTTATTTACTCCACCATGATTAGTTACAGTGAAGTAATCGTCACTTGTATCAACTATTTTACCCTTTAACAATCCCTTGGTCGCTACTTCTACATAAGCTCGATATATATTTGAAGGAGGTAAGTATGATATGTCTGGACAAGCATCAAGTTCATGCTTAACTATAAATTCGCCCTTGTCTACTGGAACGTCACCTAGTGAACAGACCCGTTCATTAATCTGATTTAGTAGATAGACATTAACGATTCCGTCTAGGTCATTAGAATTCCACTTAATACGAAAGCCTACATCTTTACCGTCGTTGACAGTGACTTGTTCTCCCCCGTTTGGATAAGTTATATCTATACTAGGGGGCCTAGTTTCTACTATATCTTTACCTATTTTATCTGATGTTTTTGTTGGGCTGGAAGTTATACAATTCATTGAGATAGATTTTCGTGTAGCTGGACCAATTAGTCCAAACCCAGTTGTCTCTGGGTTGCCGTAAGAGATGATCCCTTTTTCTGACTGCCACGCACGGACAGCTTCTTGTGTCACTGGTCCATAATAACCAGTTATTTCGCCGTATTTATAATGTCCTGTTTGGGATAGGTATTGCTGAAGTTTTGATACCTCTCCAGAAGTGTTCTTATCTGTTGAGCCCAGATATAAAGAGTTAGAAAGCTGGGTACAAATAACATCATTAGTCTGTTGTATTTGAACTAAAAGTGTTTGTAATTTGGTGATTTGTTCAAGTAAACCTTCGATTTGGTCAATAGATACAGCTTCCGAATTAGCATTTGTTACGGGACTTAGAATTGTATATGAACAAGTGATTAGCACCAATGTGATTATTGTTGTGATAATTTTTCGTAAATTCATACTTATTTTCATATTACTATCTTATGTGGTCTATTTTTATTGTACTCGATAGAAACTATCTAAGTCGGATTATCACCAGCTTGATCACAAAGGCGATTCTCCATGAAAAATTGTCTAATTTTGATATGTTATTGAAAATATGGAGCCACCCGGGAAGGGTGGCGAAAGTGCTAAGCACGGTGTGTGTAGACAAGTCCCCTAAGGTGATTGCCAACACTAAAGAAATTTAACTTCATTATCTTGCATTGAACCCTGAAATAGTCGTCTCTGTCTTCAATCAAGCTCATGTAATCGTATAGTTTTATACCAAGGATGGCAATCTTCCGTCGGTATAAGACCAGATTATCCATTGTCTCGTTTTTGGTATCAGGACCAAAGCCGAAAGAAAAAACAAAGAACATTGATTCGGCCAGAATTCTTAAATTAAATACATCTCCATTCACCTGATAAAATAGGATGTCTTGATGTGAAAACCTAGTAATATCATGCTTGTCTTCCCAAACTTCTCGGAAGTAGGCTTTGTGCAGGTACTTAACCAGTCCCAGTCTTTCTGTTTCTGAAGTTATAATATCCTGCATTGTTCCTAGGGCAAGGAAGTAGAATTCAAGAGAAATTTCGTCAGTGATAGGTACTTTGTGATTCCAGCCTATAGGTATTTGTGTAAGATCGATCGCTATTTCTTTCAATTCCTTCATAAATTCTTCACGGATGCTTTTCATTCGTGAACCCACTGTGGCTGTGAAAGGTAGAACATTAGATCTGCTTTCCATAGGAATCTCCTTAAATGGATTGTGCTAATGTATATAATGCTCCTAAGAATGTATTTGTCAATTGTAGAAATGGGTCACTAAAATGCAAAGCCACCCTTAGGGTGGCTGTTTTAGTCCATGAATGACCTTATTGAGATGGTCGCTTACTCTACAAAAATATGCACTCATTAGCTTGTATGGATGTCGTAGATAACAGTCAGTGATAGGTCCTACGCTTAAAAGTGTGTAAGCTAATTCTCCAACTTCTTCAATCTCCTCCCGGTAGTATAGATAGTCCGGATTTTCTAAATCCCTGGTATCAAAACTAAATGTACGGATAAAAAATAATGAATCTGCTAAGATCGACAAATCATAGGTAGATCCCTCTAATTCGTACCTGCGAATGCATTCGTAGGTCTGTGTTGTTGTATCACAAAGAGAGTTGAGAGTTCAAATTTGGTCTGAGCTTTCAGTAAGTACTTCACTAAGCAATTTCGGTCTCGTTCATTTGTGACACAATCGTGCATGGTGCCCAGAGCAAAAAGTAAATCCTCGAGCTTTACCAAATCATTTAGCAACGGTTCTTTATGAATCCAGCCTCCAGGTGCATCTTCTAGTAAAGTTGACGCTCTCTTAAATTTGTCTAAGACTTCCGCTCTAATTTCTCTGATCCGTCTTTCTTTAGGAACTTTAAATGGTACTACCACATTGATCTCATTCTGTTCAATATTCATAAGGGTATCCTCACTTACTAGCCTGTATATATACTGCTCTCGAATAGATATTTGTCAATGGAAGGTGATATTTGACTACCAAAAGATTTCAGATAAGTTATTTTCTCTCAAGTACTCATTTGTTTGACTAAAGTGATTACAGTCAAAGAAACCCGTGTGAGCGGAAAAAGGAGAAGGGTGGGGTGCTTCTAATATCAAATGTTTCTCCTGGTCTATTATCTCAGCTTTGGAACGAGCAAAGTTGCCCCAAAGTAAAAACACAACGTGGTCTTTTTTATTTGAGATAGTTTTGATTACTTCATCAGTAAATGTCTCCCAGCCAAGCCCCTGGTGCCCGCCGGCTGTGCCGGCGGGCACTGTCAAAGTGGCATTAAGGAGTAGTACCCCTTGCTTGGCCCAGTGTTCCAGATTTCCAGATTCTGGCACTTCCTTACCTATGTCACTAGCAATTTCTTTATAAATATTCCTTAGTGATGGTGGAATCTTGATTTTGTCTGGTACCGAAAAAGCCAAACCATGTGCTTGTCTTTCACCATGATAGGGGTCCTGGCCTAATATGACAACTTTCACTTTATCAAACGGGCAGAGTTTGAAAGCGTTAAAAATATTTTCTTCTGCCGGATATATAGTTTTGTTTTTATATGCAATGGATAGAGACTTTGCGAGATTCTCAAAGTAATCCTTCCGGAATTCATCTTCAAGTAGAGTATTCCACGTTGGACCAAGGTTTTTCTGCATGTAGCGATTATACAGTGGTAGACTAAAACTATGAAGGATACAGGTAAAAGAAATCGTTTAGTCAATAAGAAGTCGGTTTTATTTATATGCGCAGTACTTCTGGTCGCTTTTTTTGTTGTAAATTCAAAGAATGATAAAAAATACAACAATATAAATCTAGATTTGCCTGTGGATGTATCTCACGATGTGGTTGTAAATGAAGAGTGGAATAACTTAAGAAAGGTAACTATAACCGGCTTTAGGGGTAATGCTCAGGAGCCATTTATTTCTAGAGATGATAAATATCTTTTCTTTAATGATTTTATTCCCCATGATGATTACAAGGAAAAGAAAATGCACTGGGCAACTAGAGTAGATGATGTCACTTTCAAGTACCAAGGTCTTTTAGAAGGAGTAAATGAAAAAGGAGCGGTCAATGGTGCCCCCAGTATGGACATGGATAATAATTTTTATTGGATTTCAACCGGCAGTTACCTAGAAGATTTAATAACTGTATATAAAGGGAAATTCACTGGCGAGGAAGTAGTAGATGTCGAAAGGGTGTCGGGTGACTACCAAGTGGAGAAAATGCCAGAAATAAACTTTGATGTTGAAGTATCTAAAGATGGTCGTGAGTTGTATATTGTAGAAGGTTTAATGAGAAACGGTGGTCCAATAGAAGCAAACTTTGTTTTGTCGACTTTCAATGGCTCTCGTTTAGCACAAAATATAGTTTCTAATATCAATACTAAAGCCTTAGAATACGCGGCGTCCATTTCTAGTGATAATTTAGAGCTTTACTTTACTAGGGTCCCTGAAGTAAGTATGAGTGCAGATTTTGGAATATTTGTCTCTAAACGTGAATCAGTAGATCAAGATTTTGGTATTCCGGAAAGAATCTTAGGAGTAGGGAGAGGTATGTTAGAAGCACCTTCGATAAATGATGCAGGGAACCTATTATACTTTCACAAGTTTGATGGTAATAAGTTTGATATATATGTATTAGAAAGAGGGTAGGTGTCTATTATTTTTGACATCTAGGGCAGAAGTGGGTTCCTCGACCAGCACACCGTATCTTTTTTATCGTTCCACCACAACGCTCGCACTTTGTCCCTTGTTTACCAAAGACTTTTAGGTATTGGGTAAAGTTACCTTTGGAACCATTAGTATCCTTAAAATGCTGAAAAGTCGTTCCGCCGACTTTAATTGATTCATTCATCACGTCTCCTGAGGCGGCGGCTAACGCCGCCGCCTCTTTCTTCGTAACCTTATCCGCACGCCTAGTAGGGCGTACTTTTGCTCGCCATAGGGCCTCATCTACATAAATATTACCTAATCCAGCTATGAACGATTGGTCTAGTAGAGCAGCTTTAATCGGAGTCTTCCTTTTCTTAAGCTTAGAATAAAACCAGTCAACATCAAACTCAGGGTGAATTGGTTCTGGGCCAAACCTACTTTTAGCAACTTCTACTTCTTTTGCATTCGCCAACTTCACGTAGCCAAAGAGCCTCATGTCATTAAAGTACAAGGAAGTGTGGTCAGTAAAATGAAACCCTGCTCTAGTGTGTTTCATTGGTAAGTCCATGTCTGCGTTAGTAAATGAGTGACCTCCACCAGTTACGTCATTTTCATCTACATAAAAAAATTGCCCAGTCATTTTCATATGAGCAAGTAGAAAAGTATCTTTCTCATCAACAAAAGAAAATATCATCAGCTTTCCAACTCTATCTATGTCAGCGATTGTTTTGCCTCGTAGTACATCTTCAATGGCAACATCATGATTAACAGATTTAGCATGAAAAACCTCGACACTTTCGATAATCTTTCCAATCACCTTACGACGCAACTGCATCCTAACTGTCTCAACCTCAGGAAGTTCTGGCATAGTGCTGAAATTGTACCCAAGACAAGATAAAATTGCGAATTACAGAGTTATAATGCTGTCATGTCACAAAAAATTAATAAGAAGAAACGCTATGAGGTGATGTTTGAATTCCTATTATTCGGTATCGTCATTGGAGTGACCGAGGACTTGATAGCAGTTCATTTAACTACTGGAGAAACTATTACCTGGACGATGGTTGGTATTGTAATCCTCCTAGCTATTCCATTCGCGATTATTGGGGAACTCATCGCAGATCATGTGGATTTTGTTAAGGTTTATGAAAGAGTTATGGGTAAAAATAAATAATGCCTATCCCTATCTATCTCTATTTAGTATAGTTGAAAACTAGCATAAAAACCTGTAAGATAGTCCCACTTACGAAAGTAGGTAAAAACTAAATATTCCGACGTAAGAGAAATCTTTCGTCGATCATTCAGAGAACTAATGAAAGTTAACTTTCATTATCCTCTTCATCCCGACGTAGCGAGGCAATGAAAAGCAAATAGTTTTGCTTTTCATCCGGTCACGGAGTGATCGCTCGTTGTGAATGGATATGAAAAGAGCAAAGGGAGAGAATTTACTCTACCGCGTCTTATATCACCTAATCCGAGACGTTAAATACAGGACATTGTGCCAAAATTAAATAATATTCCGACGTAGCTCAGCGGTAGAGCAGTTGACTGTTAATCAATTGGTCGCAGGTTCGAATCCTGCCGTCGGAGCTAGACAAAAGAAGAAACGTGTGATATAAACTAATCAGCTCTCATGATTCATTCATGAGTAATTTTGATCATACAGGAGTCATTCATATGGGCACTAGTACAGTAGAGACGACGCAAGAAATGGGTTCGTTCTCCCAGGACAAGTTCGGTTTCTGGAACTATCGTTGCGGAAGTGTGGGTACTAAAAAAGACGCAGAAAATGCCTGTGCCAACCTCAATGGGCGGGCAGCATTCTTCCGGAGTGGCAATTTGCCAGTTCCGATCCATCCGAATGATGATGCCGAGCAGCTTCTTGAACGCTGTCGAAGTTGGCATCACAATCTGGAATGCTACAAGGGTGGTGGTGCCATGCTTCGTCTCACGACGGAGCGGCGGTTTTTCTTTTTATATAACAGTGGTTTGAACACGTCATATCCAGCGATTATATTTTAGAGTAAATGCATAAAAACTGGTATAATGAGGTAATGCAGGTAATTCGTGGTGAAGTGCAAAGAGGATTGGGTCGTGGAAAGGTACTTGGATATCCAACCATTAACCTTAAACTAGAAGATCATACAGTCTCAGGTGTTTATTGGGGATTAGTATACTTGGGAAATGAAACGCCACATAAAGCGGCAGTATTTGCAGATCAAACTCGCAAAATTATTGAGGCCCATCTTTTAGATTTCCAAGACGATTTATACGGGCGTAATGCCATTATAGAGTTGCTTGGAAAAATTCGTGATCCTGACCAATTTCCTAATGATGATGAGCTTAAGGTTGCTATAGAGCAGGATATTACAAAAGTAAGGAAACATTTTACAAATTAGATCTATGTTTACTGGAATAATTGAAAGACAAGGGGTGGTAATTTCTATGACGGAAGGTATGGTGCCTAGACTAATCATAGATAAACCAGAGCTTTGGGAGTTTAAGGTAGGGGGTAGCATTGCCGTAGATGGTGTCTGTCTAACTGTGATAGAACAAACAACTAACTCTTTTACTGCTGACGTTTTACCTGAGACGATTGAACGTACTACTCTGAAGTACTTTAATAACGGAAGAACGGTCAATATTGAGCGTCCGCTTCGCATGGGTGATGAGATAGGCGGACACATCGTACAAGGTCATGTGGACACCAGAATAAAAGTAATTGATATAAATCGAAAAGAATCATCTTGTGAAATAAAATTTTCCTTTCCTGAAAAATACAAAAAGTACGTGATCGAAAAAAGGTCAGTGGCTATCAATGGTGTTTCGCTCACTATTGCAAGGATAGACAAGGATGTTTTAACAGTAGCTTTGATTCCTCATACACTCCAGCACACAAACCTTGGTGGTTTGAAGATTGGTGATGAAGTCAATGTTGAATTTGATACGTTTATTCAACCACTAGCCCCTAACCAGAAAAAGTGATAGCCTACACTTATGCTACGTAAAGAATTTCTTAAAAAAATACCCACTAAGGACGCATCTGCACTAAAGGTAGGTATTGTATTGTCTGAATTCAATGCTGACATAACAGAGAGTATGTTTGAAGGGGCTATTAAAACCCTCAAAGAGTGGAAGGTGGAAGAAGAGAATATTGAGGTATATAGAGTCTACGGTGCGTTCGATCTTGCTTACGCATGTGATCTAATGATAAAGAAGTATAATCCTCAAGCAGTTATAGCACTTGGTTGTATCATTAAAGGAGATACGGATCACGACTCATACATCGCCTCAGCAGTTACTAGAGGAATCATTGATCTCACTATTAAGCACAGTACTCCTATCTCACTAGGTATCTTGACTACTAATAATTTGGAGCAGGCGCAAGTACGCTCAAGTGGTGACACTAATCACGGAGATAAGGCGGCTGTTGCAGCACTTCAAGCGGCGCTTTTATAACATCTATGACACGAATCATGGTGTTTGGTACTTTTGATATGCTCCATAAGGGGCATATTAATTTTTTTAGACAAGCTCGCTCACTTGCTCCAGACCCTTATCTCATAGTATCAATCGCGCGGACTTCATCAGTTTTAAGGGTAAAGGGCAGATCATCCAGGCATACTGAAGAAGAGCGCAAAGCCATTGTCGAAGAGAGTAAACTAGTCGATGAAGTAGTCTTAGGGGACAAAGAAGGATATATGGATCACATTTTTAAATTTGCTCCTGACATCATAGCGCTTGGCTATGATCAAGAAGGGGAGTATGTTAAAAGTTTGACCCAAGACCTCAAGAAAATTGGACTTTCTACAAAAGTAACAAGACTCAATTCATATAAGCCTGATATATACAAAACATCAAAGTTACTTTAATTTTTATCTAACTTCAATACTAAGTATAGTGGTTTTACATATTTGTTTCGGGGCAAAGAAATCCCTCATAGCTACTCGGATACGCTTAATGTGTTGCTTACATGTTACATCGTTCACCACATACGATATTTCGCACGTCATCCAAACGTGAAAGAAAGACACATAGTTTTAAAATAGTTGTTTTAATGGTTTATATAGTAAAAAACATGTTAGACTTTAGTATTACACAGCCTTGAGACTGGTGTGAGAATTTGTATAAGTGAAATAATAAATTTATGGATAATCTGAATCAACGACTACTTGATTATGTCAGCGAACAGGTAAAAGAAGGTGTCCCTCCGAGCAGTATAAAAAAGATACTTGGAAGGTACCCCAAAATTAAGACACCTTTTCTAAGTCTTTTTATGATACCTCATGCTGTTTTTTAAACAACCGAGGTGGTACTTTCAGGGACGAATGAATCCGTCTTTGGTTGTAGTAGTCAATGTTCTGGTAAATTGCAGCCACCAGCTCACCAAGCGTACCGAAGCGATTAGGGTCGCCGAGATCAAGTTTAAAACTTTTGTAGAAGGATTCTTGATACCCGTTCTCCCAAGGACACCCTGGAGCACTCATGGATTGTTTAATCTTCAGCTTCTGAACTAGGATTGTGTAGTCTTTAGAGCAATACTCACTCCCTTGATCCGAGTGAATAATGCGTGGTGGTGGACGATGGAGCACAGCCGAACCGAGTGCGTTCATCACTAGTTGGGCAGCGTGAGTGTTAAGAGCAGACACACCAACTATCTCTCTGGTGAATACATCAATCACTGTCGCCACATACAACCACTTGCCTCGGTACCTTAGGTACGTAAAGTCTGAAGCATAGATGTCACCTGGTCCACGTGGTTCTTCAGCCATAAGATAGTTAGGAAATACACTGTCTTTGGGCTTTCTATACACCTTGGGAGTAGTACGACGGTATGGTTTGATACCAAACAGCTTCATCACCCTGAGGACGCGTTTCCTGTTAATGTCGAGATGGAGCGCTAAGCGTTTGTGGCCGTAACTGGGATGTTCACGAAGCGCGGCTTCGATCAATTGCTTGGTGTGCCAATCTTTTTGTGGCTGCTTATGTCGGTAATAGTGGTGAGTACGTGAATAACCAATCACCACCCCTTGGAGAGCCCCTTTTTAGCCTCCACCGACATCTTGATGGTGAGGTCACCAATGATCTGTTTCAGCTGCTCGTTTTCTTTTTTGAGTTTGTTGTGTTCTAAGACGCTCACCGTGCCACTGGCTTTGGCGCCAAGCCAGTTGTATATAGTACCTGTATGGATACCGTAGTTGGTAGCTGCATCAGCTACACTAAGACCTTCGTTTTTGATCTTGGCTAGTATCTCGCCTTTGATTTCTTTCGCGATGCGATAACCTTTCTTTGCCATAATTCCTTGTATTAGTTAGTGAATAATACTTAGAATTGTTGTCTTAAGAAAGGGGTACCTTTCACTTAGACCCTGCACGTATTTCGTGTAGGGTCTCATTATATTTAAAAATTATTTAAAAGTTTGACAATAGTAGCGAAATTTACCATGGCCATTAACTGTGAATGGCTCACTGCTTGTATGCGTAGTATAATGTAGAGGAAGTTACCAAATCGATAATAAATTAACCAATCATGCTAACGCTTTACTACAAAGAATCTTGCCCATTTTGTCAACGAGTTCTCCAAATGGCTGAAAACCTTAAGGTTGAATTAGATCTAAGAGACGTAGCTTCTGACGAGTCACAATTGGTAGAGCTTATTGAAAAGCAAGGTCATGGTGAAGTTCCATATATGTTTGACACTGAAAAGGAGGTAGCTATCGACGAGTCGAGTGATATTATCGAGTACATGAGGGAAAACTACTCAAAAGGGGCGATCGCTTCGCCAGCTAGTATGAAACCAAAGATTCATGTAGGAGGTTCGGTTTGTGAGTCCTGCGAAGGGTAAAAGTTAATAGTCTAAATTTTATGATATGACATTTCCAACTATTAATTATAAGTTTAATGATTTGGATGAAGCTCAAGCGTTAACAGATCTGATTGAACAAAAGTTCACTTCTCTTGAGAAATATCTGCACAGAGGTAACTCTGGTACTTGTGATGTTGAGTTTAGTAAGGTATCTCCACAACTTAGTGGCAAGGTTCACCAGGTGGGCGTAAACCTTTTGGTTGAAGGTACTTTGTACAGGGCAGAAGCGACTGAAGAGAGTTTTGAAAAAGCAATCGACGAAGTACGAGATGAACTAGACAAAGAATTACGTCGTGCTAAAGACAAACAAGTCACTATGGACAAACAGTCAGGCCGAGAAGCAAAAGAGATGATGTTAAATGATATGTAAGGTTTGCAAAAGCCGGCGAGCTTAGCTCGCCGGCTTTTGCAACTAAGTGCTCTAACGAAGTACTTTAAACTTTATTCTTGAGGTACCCAATCCAGTACTGCCGCTTAAAGATACGCCCACTAACTCTAGCGTAGCCACTTTTTCTCTCTAGTTTAATGATGTCAAAAAACGGCTCGTAGTAATGTCTAAATTCTTTTTCGGTTAAAACCCTTTCGGTTATTTCGACGTCTGGTAGTTGGTAGGTGCCTAGTTCTGTTCCCGGTCTAGTTTTGAGTAATGTCTCGGCGTGCTTGTCTCCATCTAGGGCCAGCAGTCTAACAAAGAAGTGCCCACCTGGCCTAAGAACCCGACTAACCTCTTGTAGATAGATCTTCCTTTCAGGTTCAGTCAGAGAATTTGAAGACATTATATCTAGAACCAAATTAAATGAATTATCAGGAAAATGGAATTCCTCACCAAAACTTCTTTGAATAAAAGTAGAATTAGTGTCACTTTCTAGACTGCGCTTTCTAGCTATTTTTATGGCCGTTGTCGATAGCTCGAAGCCGGTGCAGACAGCTCCTCTTTTAGCTAGGAAAATGCTGTTTTTACCAGTTCCTGAACCTAGGTCTAGTACTCGAAGCGTTTCTACCTCTACCTTGCACTGCTTTTTTAAATACTTAAGAAAACGCTTAAAGTCATTTTGTGGCTCGGTCGATCCGGTAACAAGAAGATTACTTTTGTACTCCTGGTCCCACTCATTTTGCTGAGCCATATGTTTTTAGATAATCAGTAAAATCAATTTCTTTTTTACCCTCAGGAACAACTCTTTGGAGCAGGAGAGAACCCCCTTCAGTTAAGCTGGCTTTTTTAATCTTTACTCGTTTACCGTTATGGATAAAGTATGTGTCACCAATGCCAGAGAAAGCGTATACGGTGTGAAGGATTTTAGTAGCTTCTCTACCGGAGGGAAGCTTCTGCGGATTAATGTTTAACTCAGCTTGAGCTTTGTCTAGTTTTGAGCAGTAGGTGGCCATACTGTGGTCTTGTTCTTGTTGCGAAAGTTCATCGTGCACCCAGGCTTGAATTACTTCTGAGAGTAGTTCGCCTCCTAGGTCAGCTAGAATTTTATCTAGTTCATCACCAGCTAATGGCCAGTTTTTTTCATGTAAAATTAATTGTTCTTGCTCTAAGATTGGACCATGGTCCATTTCTTTATCCATGAGCATTATCGTCACTCCGACATCGTCTGGAAGATTATTAAGGATGGCGGTACGGATTGGGCTAGCGCCCCGAAGTTTGGGCAGCAGAGAAGGGTGTACGTTAAGTACACCTTTTTGAGGTATTTCAAGAAGCCAGGCCGGAAGAATAAAGTTGTATGCCACTACTACGAACAGTTCCCAATCAGTTTCTGAAAGTTTTTCTTTAACACTATCGTCCTTGTATGATGTGGGTTGAAACACTTCTATTCCTTCAGCCTCGGCCCATATTTTAGCTGGGGGAGAAGTAAGTTTTTGGCCGCGCCCACTTCTGCGGTCTGGGTTGCAGACAATAAGGGAAGGAATTAAATTATTTTCCTTTAATTTATTTAGCACTGGAACGGCTAGTGGCTCTCCACCAAAAAAGACAAAATTCATAATATTAAGCAAGTGGTTCTTCGCCCTTAACCCAAAATCTTTCAGCTCTGTCTACAAATAAGGTACCGTCTAAATGGTCGCACTCGTGCTGGATAATCTGTGCCAAAAGACCACCGGCTCCTCGTGTAAAAGACTTACCGTTTTCATCCAGGGCTTCGAAAGTGACATTTTTGTGTCTAACCACAACTCCGTACTTTTCTACCACCGACAAACAACCTTCACCCACTTCATGAGTCTTCTTTGAGAATTTTATTATTCTGGGATTGATGGCTACTATGGTAGGGATAGTATCTTCACGTTCACTGTTTTGGTCTTCTACCAGGAACATTCTTTTGGCTACACCAATTTGTGGAGCAGCAATAGCTACAGCCGCATACCCGTCTACATCGTAGGTTTTGATAGCTTGACGTAGACCCTTAAGGATTTTTTCCACTGTTCCATCAGAAAATTCCTCTGGAGTTATTTCTTCAGAGATAGTATGTAAAGCTGGGTGATTTTCTGGGACTAACTTAGCCATATTTTGTTTTTTACTATATCGTATGTTGGCAAAAAGAAAAGGCCTACACAACCTTTTCTATATTCTTAGTTTCAATATACAATTGAAACTAAGAATATAGAATTTAAGGTAATACTCTTCAGCCTCTACCACCAGATTACTCTTTAGTATCTTAGTCCTGTATAAAGAAGAATATTCGGAACTCAGTATTTTTCAGGAATCTGCGAATTTACTTTCATGTCGCTCAGCCTATTTCTCCCCCGGAGGTCGAAGTATGCTAAGGCCTGTATACTTTCACCCAAATAGTACTTCCATTTTCTCAGTCACTACCATTCCTGAAAATTGGAGCGCAAATAGTCGCGCTTTTGCGCTCGTTTTCTCAAGCAAAATAAGGGGTGTTAGACGATTCTTTCTGGATTTATTTCAATTTTTACATATGGAGGTAGGCCCTTTAATTTAGCCAACAAGGAAGTGTATTCTTCACTGGCAGTACTTTTTATCCTAATAAGTCCATGTCTTTCTACTTTTTCTGGTCCTCCACCAGGGCTGTTATAGTACTGTGCTTTAAATTCACCAAGGCCATTTGCAACTGGTTTCTCCAGATCCAACACAGACTTATTATTACCGACCCAAGTTAGTAAAATAAAGGTGCTAAAAGGAGGGTACTTAAGCATTTCTCGCAGCGCTATTTCATCATCATAAAATCTCTCTACCGCCCCGCGAGTAGCATGAATGAGTAGATTGTCTGCTTCTGACCTAGACTGCACCAAAACCTCTTTCGAGGTACATTCGCGAAGCCGTAGTAACAATCTAAAAAGAGACTCGTCGGCTCGCCAGGTCGGTATGGCTCGAGCAGCATCAAGCGAAATGACCGCACTAACATCAACACCCCGACTGAGAAAGGGTAGTGCAATTTGAGTGCCGATTAGAACGCCAGAACGTTTTTCAAAGAAATCATTGGCAGTTTTAATCGCTTGTTTAGGGGAGGTTATGGTAGTACTGTCCATTATGGTGACATCTGAGTTAGGCATTTTGGCTGTCCATTCGTCGTAGACCGATTGGATGCCGATCCCTCTTTCGCGCAGTCGCCAAGAGCCACACTGTGTACAGACGTCGGCGGCTTTGATTTTTTTGCCTGAAGTACTCGAGACAAACCATCGTTCCTCCTCACCATTTTTATTAGTGCGAATAAGTGAGTAGGGAGTATTGGAGTCGGGGCAACGGAAAATATAACCACAGTCGACACAAGCGACCACTGGCGCAAGGCCACGTCTGGCTGCATAGAAAAAGACGTGGCCTCGCGCCTCCAAAGTCCTCTCCACACTAGTAACTAATTCTTTAGAAAACAATTGGAAAGGTAGATCTGGTTTAGGTTTGTCTTTTTGGGTGATTATTGTCAGTGGAGCAGTAAAGGCAATCCTCTTAGCGTCTTCGCCGTAGGTTATGTATTGTTCGCTCCTACGTTTTACTTCGTCTTCAGTTCGGGGAAGGATGTCACCAAGTAAAATCGCTCGGCCTGAAGACTCAGCGTACTTTATTAAAGCAGTGCAGTGGTCCAGGTAGGGTCTCTGACGCATTACATAGTGCCCACTAGAAGATTGTTCGACTACTATAGCCATTAGGTCTCCGCGCTCTAAGTAAGCATGAGAAGGAGTAGTGATGATAAGTTTGGCAACGGTTGAGTCGGCAAGTTTTTGGTAAGAGTTCTCACGTTGTTTCTTTGTTTGATTGGGAGAGAATACTACTAAGCGGTCTTTTATTCCTTGTTCTAACTCCCTCACAGCGTAGTCTATATCCATCGCGGTTGGAACTACAATCATAATTGATCCGTGGTGAGCAAAAGTTGTCCTGATGAAACTTTGGTAGGCGACATAACGTTCGTCTACCCGGGCTGTCAGTATTTGAGGGGTGGTCTCTTCATTGTGTTTTGTTATGTCAGTCCTAGGATAAAGTCTGGTGCCGTTTCTTATGTCTGGCGGCAAGAGTTGAAACAAAAGAGAGCCAACTGAGGACGGATATATTTTAGCTAGCCTAGCTACTGTCTCTCTAATTGTTTCTGGTAACACCACTGGGTCTGGTTGTTGTGGGAGTTTTCGGAGTGAAAAAGTGGCTGCCTTCAGCGCTGTTTTGGTAGTACTCACTGGTCTGATCTCTGTCACAATAGCGTTTTGGGTTTTGCCACGAATTGGGACCTCGAGAAAACTTCCGATTGGGTACTCTACGCTAGAAAAATAAGATAGTGATTCAAGTTTAGTGCCGCGAATGAGAGGAGTGACTTGAATAACAAACATAAGTAACAGTATTATAACAAAGCCGTCCGGTTGGCAGGCTTGCCAACCGGACGGCTTTGTCGCTTTGTATAAATAAAACGATCCCCGCACCAAATTTCGATGCGGGGTGGTCAGGCTTTAAGAGCTTCAATCCTTGTTCTCGCCAGAGTCTGAGTTTTTTCTGCTTTCGGCCAGTATGTGCACCAGGATGCACATTAAACCCAAAATTAAAACTAGATCATTCATGTTGTCTCCTTAAGCTAGTGAAAATGGTCTAATTGTCTCACACAGTCTTTCTATTGTGCAGATAATCAATGTGGTAACCTCCAATGTGTATAGGATGGTTACAAACGCGGTCCCGCCTATTACATTGTAGATCATATTTTCACCCTTGATTCCGTGGTCACCACTAGTAACTTTACTCCAATTCTAAAATTCGTCCAAGTAAGCAATGTCTGCTCCGAGGCCAGATAGTCGTTCAACTAGTTTCTCATAACCTCGATTGATACTGTAGATATTTCTAAGGACAGATTCGCCCGAGGCCCCGAGCATACCAATTAGAAGAATTGTGGCCGGGCGAAGGGCTGGCGGGCAGATAAGCTCGGTTGCTCTAAGTTTTGTTTGTCCGTTTATGTATATCCGGTGTGGGTCAGCTAAGACAGTGTCGGCACCTAGTTTATCAAGCTCGGTAAAGTAGATAGCTCGTTTTTCGTAAACCCAGTCATGGATCAGGGTCTGTCCCATTGCTTGAGTCGCAATGACAGCAAAGAAGGGTAGGTTGTCTATGTTTAGACCCGGATAAACCGAAGGATGGATTTTTTCATGTAGTGCCACTAGTTTTGATGGCTTAGTGGTGATGTCTACTAGTTTCGTAACACCATTGTGACTAAAGTAGGTTTTTGATTTTGAATATTTGAAGCCCATTTTTTCTAGTTTAAGGAGCTCTATTTCCAGAAACTCAATTGGACAGCGAGTTATGGTGATACTTGAATTTGTGACAATGGCAGTGGCTAAGAAAAACATACTGTCGGTTGGGTCTTCAGACAATGTGTATTCCACGTCTTGATTAATATTGTCTACTCCAGTGATATTTAAAGTGGTGGTTCCAAAACCATCTATTTGAACACCAAATAGTTTTAAAAATGTGCAGACTTCTTGCACCATATAATTTGCGGTAGCGTATTTTATAGTGGTTGTTTTTGTTCGTCCGGCAGCTGCAAAAATTGCATTCTCGGTTACGGTGTCACCAGATTCATAAAGAATAATTTCTTTTGGATACTTTGTCTCTACCTTTACTTCAAATGCTTTTTCGGTAGCTTTTATATTTACCCCGAAGTTTTCTAGGGCGTAGAAGTGAGGGCGTACAGTCCGGCTCCCCAGCTTACAACCACCCGACTGAGGAAGGGAGAAAGATTTAAGGGTGTGCATAAGAGGCCCAATAAACATCACGATACTACGAGTTTTTTCAGCGGCAACACGGTCTATTTTATTTAGAGAGAATTTTTTAGGTGGAGTGATTACTACTGTAGATCCTTGCCAATCAACCCTTACTCCAATACTTTCCAGCACTTCGATAATTCTGTGCACTTCTTCAATCCGAGGCATTTTGTGTAGGGTAGTGGTACCTTTATTTAGAAGTGAGGCGCAAAGCAGAGCGACAGCTCCGTTTTTAGAAGTGTTTGTTACAATTGAGCCAGTCAGTTTCTTTCCGCCTTTGATAGTGACATTAACAGTACCGGGCGAGAGAGTGATAAGGTTTTTTCCCAGAGCCTTGCCAATCTTCTTAAGCATATCGGCACTGACATTTTGTCGGCCAGATTCCAGCCGGGCAATAGCACTTTGGGTAGTATTAATTTTTTTGGCTAAAGCCGCTTGGGTCATGCCGATCGTTTCTCTGATGTCGGCGATGTTGGTTCCGATGTGTTGCATATAATAGACTATAGCATATATGCTATATAATATAAATATCCCTGTGTAAAATAGCACAAGTTACCTAATTCTTAACAAGTTGTGCAATTACTGAAAGCTAGTACTATTGTCCTACATGTTTGGTAATTTTACTCCCAAAGTTGGTATTGATCTTGGTACCACTAATATTCTAGTTTTTGTTCCTGGGCAAGGGATAGTATTAAATGAGCCGTCGGTGGTGGCTGTTTCTAACGAAGGGAAAGTTTTGGCCGTTGGCTCAGAAGCCAAGCTCATGATCGGCCGTACTCCGGAAAACATTCGTGCTTACCGGCCAATGAAAGATGGTGTGATTGCCGATTATCGAGTGACCGAAGCTATGCTTAGATACTTTTTGAAAAAGTCTATGAGCAAGTACCACTTACTCAGGCCTGATGTGATGGTGTCGGTACCGGCTGGTGTAACTTCAACTGAGCGTCGAGCGGTAGTAGAAGCCACTATGAAGGCCGGTGCCCGAAATGCCTTTGTGGTGAAGGAGCCAATTTTGGCTGCTATCGGAGCTGGTGTGCCTATATATGAGCCTCAAGGACACATGATTGTTGATATTGGTGGCGGAACGATTGACGCGGCAGTAATTTCGCTTGGCGGAATTGTGTCTGCCAACTCCGTTAAATGTGCTGGTAATCGAATAGATGCTGCTATTATTGATTATGTGAAAAAAAGTCGAAATCTTTCGATTGGAGAAAAGACAGCAGAGGAAATAAAAATAACCATTGGTTCGGCTCTACCGCTTGAAGAAGAGCTGACGATGGAAATAAAGGGTCGAGACATGCTCTCTGGCTTACCAAGAACTACCGAAATAAAAAGTAATGAAGTGGTGCGGGCAATCAGTAAGGAGCTTCGAGAAATGGTTAAGGCTATTAAAGATGTTTTTCAGAATACACCACCAGAGCTGGCGGCGGATATCATTGATGGGGGGGTAATTATGACTGGTGGTACCTCACAACTCCGTAATTTCCCCGAGCTCATACGCCGCCGTACTGGGGTAAAAGCTCAAGTCGCCGATCAAGCCCTTTTCTGTGTGGCCAAAGGTACTGGTATCGCTCTCGAACACCTAGATGTATACAAGAGAGCAGTGCTGGCTAAGAAGTAAGCAGATGCCCAAAGGGTATATTGAGAATTCTGTACCCTATTCGACCTGAGCAAGAGGGATATCAATAGAACAGAGCACTAAATTTTGATATAGGTGATCATAAAATTAATTTATCTAACTTTTGTCCAGCACTGTCCAGCACTCGGTGCTGGACAAAATTTGGTGCTGGACAAAAGGGTTGGCAAAGAAATTAGTTCTGCTTACGCTCACTAGGTCATCCTTTCTGTGTGGCAGTTTTTATTGATCTTAAAGTTATAGAAACAAAAGGGGATTAGGTTCTCTTTTTTTTACAATGTGCGTTACTATAGTAAGTAATGAATGAAGGTGTTCCTGATAAGTTCTCTACGCCAGAAGAGGAGATTGCTTTTCTTCGTAAACAAATCGCAGATCGTGAGCGTGAGTTGTTTGGTCGTACTCGAGAAGTAGATCAGGTCGACGTCGAGACTGTAGCTAAAAATGAGATCAAAGAGTACTCGAGCTTTACCCCTAAAATGGTTTTGCACCCAGAGTATGAGCTAAAGGGTGAAGACTTAGCGCAGTCGGTAGAGTCTGTGTCTACAGCCTATGATCCGATTGAAGAGCTTGTCCAGCTCGCTCTAGAAAAAGGTATTCGTAACACTCTAACCGTCTTAGAGAAAACCAATAACGCTTTTGTTATTGATGAAGTACACAGAAGGTTGGTTGAGCATATTAAGAGCGGAGTACAGCTGACCGACCTTAAGGAGGGGGTACCGCCTTGGCACGTTTTGCACATGACTCTCTACGAAGTGACGATGCCTTCTAAATCCGGAGGTGAGAACGAAGAAAAACCACTGACCGAACTTGCTGGCACCATGGAGCAACTTTTGGTTGGTCTTAGAGGAGTCGGTTCGGCTAAAGATAAGACTCAATTTGTTTTTGAGATTGCCGTAGCGAACAACAGTGATGACATTATTTTTTATGTGGCAGTGCCAAACGAATCAAAAATATTATTTGAAAAACAAGCATTGTCCTTATTCCCAGAAGCAGTTCTGACCGAACAAGCTCACGACTACAATATATACATAGATAGAGGGCACACTTTGGTGGCAGACGTCACACTAAAAAAGCACCCAGTTTACCCAATAAAAACTCACGATGCTTTTTCGACCGATCCATTGGCAGTGATTCTTAATGCTTTCTCTAAAATAGAGAAAGAAGGTGGGGGAGCTGCGGTGCAGTTTGTCGTAAGGCACTCAGACAAGCCTTACTACAAAAAATATGAGAGGATAATTAAAGATATAGAAAAAGGAATGAAGGTGGGAGATGCTATTTCGCGAAGCTCGATCGGAGGAGAAATCTTTGCTTCAATTGGTGAAATTTTTTCAACTGCGACCAAAAATGCCGATGAGCCTGAGAAGCCCAAGGAGATTGACTCTTCTGCGATAGAATTATTTCGAAAAAAAATCGCTACCGAAATCCTGGAGGTCAATATTCGTATTGCAGTTTCTGCCCGAGACCTTAACCTGGCTGAGCATATTTTGACCGAGCTTAAATCAACCTTTAACCAGTTTGACACCACTGATAGCAATCAAATAATTTTTAAAACACACAAAGGTATAAATTTACGACACGCCCAAAAAGCTTTTTCGTTTCGTGAATTTTCTCCAAAGACAGTCTTGCCACTATCTCTAACCGAACTAGCAACTCTGATTCACTTTGAAGGTGAGGGAATGATGGCGACTCCACAGTTTAAACAGTCAAATAGTAAGACAGCCGCCGCACCGACCGATATGCCTGCCGAGGGTACACTTTTGGGTATTAATAAACACCGGGGGGTAGAGAAGAAAATCTATGTCACCGAATTAGACCGAATGCGGCACTTTTACGTCATTGGACAAACTGGTACTGGTAAGTCAGTTTTCTTGAAGAATCTAATCGTTCAGGATATTCAAGCTGGCCATGGGGTGTGTATGATCGATCCGCACGGTACTGATATAGAAGATGTGCTTGGCGCAGTTCCGCCAGAAAGAGAACAAGATGTAATCTACTTCGACCCATCAAGACTAGACCGTACTATTGGTCTCAATATGCTTGAGTTCGACCCAGCTCATCCAGAGCAGAAGACCTTCGTGGTGAATGAAATGCTTTCAATTTTCCAGAAACTCTATGGAGCAAACCCAGAGGCGCTTGGTCCAATGTTTGAGCAGTACTTCCGCAACTCGACTATGCTTGTAATGGAAGATCCAGATAGTGGCAATACCCTGATGGACATTGGTCGAGTAATGGCCGATGCCCAATTTCGCAGAATGAAATTGGAGAAAGCTACCAACCCGGTGGTGGTGCAGTTCTGGCGCGAGATTGCTGGAAAGGCGGGGGGAGAGGCTTCGCTTGAAAATATCGTCCCTTACATTGTTTCGAAGATTGACCCGCTAACGGCCAACGACTACATACGACCAATTATTGGTCAGCAAAAAAGCGCGTTCAACTTTAGAAAAATCATGGACGACAGGAAGATTCTCTTAGTAAACTTGTCTAAAGGAAGACTGGGAGAAATAAACGCCAATCTGATCGGTATGATTTTTGTTGGTAAGATCTTGATGGCGGCCCTTTCTCGGGTTGATGACCCAACTATGAGTTTCCCTCCGTTTTTCTTACATATAGATGAATTTCAAAACGTCTCGACTCCAGCTATTGCTTCGATTCTCTCTGAAGCAAGAAAATATAAGTTGGGACTATCTGTCGCTCACCAATTTATTGCTCAGTTAGACCCGGTTATTAAAGACGCTGTCTTTGGCAACGTAGGCTCGCTGGCTTCCTTTAGAGTTGGTCCAGAAGATGGTCAATTTTTAGAGCAACAATTTGGCCCGACTTTTTCAGCTAGTGACCTCATGAACATTCCTAACTGGAACGCCTGCATGAGAGTGCTAGCAAACGGAAAGCCAACACCCCCATTTAGCATTGCTGCCATGCCTCCAGCTGAAACTGATCATGCTCGCGTGGCTATGTTGATTGAACAAAGCTACTTAAAGTATGGCAAGCCAAGAGAAGAGACTGAGGCAGATATACAACAGCGCTATAAAAAGCCGACTCCTCCTGTGCCACCAGCTCCGCACTTAAGATAACTTTGCTATGGATTCTCAAATATCAAAAAAAAAGTATCAAGAACTTGATCTCTCACAGACAGAAGGTCTTGAATTTTTTCTTAACAGCGTAAATGATGTGTATGATGAGGCGGTCCAGTATTTACCAATTGCTCAAAAAGAAAGCTACGAAAGCTTAAACCTTGATGACATTTCTGGTAAGGAGGTGTTTCAAACATTCGAAGATAAATATCAACTGATACAAGATTTTATAAAAAAGTGTCTAGAAGAGTTCATTTTAAAAGAAAGGGAAATTCCTGACAATTTGGTCACAGAATTGCAGTCTTCATACAACGACATGATTCTATTGAGAGACTTGATAATCAATAGCTATGAAAACTGGGAGGAAGAGACTGTCGAATCCAGCCCAAAACTATCGTTGCGCATAGAAGTAAAAGATGAGAAGAAGACTGACGTCAGCGAAATAAGTGATATCGTACAAAAAGCAACAGATATCATTGAGCAGATCTCAGCACCACCAGATACGCCTGGCATTGTTTTACTTAAGGCCATGGATTTGTATGAAGCTGTGAAGGAAGCGGAGATGAATTTTGCTGGCGATAAGAAAGATTTGCAAATTGCCTTTGAAGCACTGGAAAGGTTCTCTAAGATTCATCAAACAGAAGAAGGTGGTGAAGAAGCTAAACCACTCCCTGAAGAAGAATTAATTCCAAGGCTTAAAAGAAAAACCATGGAAATAATCCCAGATGATACCGAAGGAGAGATTGCTATTTTTGTGGCCAAAGAAGCTAGCGAAGAGATAGAAGAAAAGCAAAAAAAATCTACCAGTCACTCGTTCGTAAGAGACGATATAAACACGGCTGAGCGTTCGGTGGTAGCTAAGGTTGAGCGGACTGACCCAATCAATGAGGCTGTAGAACAAAACGTCTCTCCTCAAACAGAAACTAAACAAGAAATTCAAAGAAATTCGTTAGCTAGTAAATATCTTCGAGATGAAAAGTATCGTTGGTATCTAAAGTCAAACTACGGTTCTCTTTCTTCCTACGATAAAAAATTAAGTACAACAGTCGTGCAAATAGAAGCATATGCCATGGATGCGTTCGAGAGATGGTTGGGTGAGCGGTTCGAGAGCCCTTTTGCTTTTTTAAAAGATATGACCATAGCGGAAGTGATAGAGCTAGCTAGCCGAAAGGACACCAGAAATATTTTGGCTACTGAGAAGATTAAGTATGAAGCGTTTGTAATTTGGATAGATTTGATTCCAAAGATGCAGGAAATAATTGGTAGTAACCCACAATTGACTCTGGGAGAATTATTTGCTCGTTGGATAATTGAATCAGAAATGACAAATTAGCTTATCTAAAAGTATAATTCACAGGTTAGTTGATACTTGTGGACACTTGTTTTAAAAAATAATGTTATCATCTTTATATATGGCGAACGATAGTTCTTTGGGGGGCGCTGTGAACCCAATTGTATTTGATCTTGATTCTCAAAAGGGAGTGGCTGTTCTCTTGGCTTCGGTCAGAGCGAGCGCGATTTCTGTTGAACAAAAAAATGAGCTTCGAGATTTAATTTTTCAATATACAAATAGTGGTAAAGATCCAAGTGCTCGCATTTCTTTAGAGCAAAAAGTAAACAGTTCCGGAATTGTTCCAACTAAGTCAGTTCAAAAAAATATTGTTGAGAAACTAGAAGCTAGTCCAGCTCCTATATATCAATTTGGTACTTCTAGGCCATCACCTAGTTTTGCTGTCAGCAGCGTACCCCAAGCCGCTCCAAAGCCAGTGACTCCACCAGTACCTCCGCCAGCTCCTGTTAATCCACCTCCACCAGCACCGGCTAAGCCAGTAGTTGAAGTTCCTCCGTCTCCACCAAAATCGGAACCAGAAAAAAAGATTCCAGCTCCGGAACCTGTTAGCCCGCCGCCAGCCCAGGCACCTGTAGCCGAGAATGTTCCAGTGCCAACAGAGCAGCCTACACCAGTACCAGTAAGTTATTCTAAAAATCAAGAAGTAGAGCCAGCGGCTGACCCTAGTCAAGGTCTACAAAGAATCAGAGAAATAAAATCTCAAGTCAACGAAAAGATTGGTAATCCCGTTAATCTTGTAGACATAAATAATGAAGTTGGGCGTGAATACATGAGTGCAATGCTTGATGCTATGAAAAAGCTGAACACAGGAAGCTCAGCTGTTTCGGCCATGAAGCGCTTGGAAGACGCTTTTGCAGTGGTGCAAAAAACTCTGGCTGAGCACGACAGGCAAACAGAATCGATGTCTTCGCCGGTAGAAGCTGAGGGTGTTGAGTCAGTTGTTAGCGCAAGTCCTCAGCCAAATCCTATTGAAGAAGTAAAAAAAACGGAATCTGCTTCAAATCTGGCTCCAGAGCCTGAATCAGATCCTTGGGTCGACCGCTCTGTTGAAATGGCGATGGTTCCCGAAGCACCCAAACCTATACCAAAACCTGCTTCTCCAATTCCTTCAGCTCCAATTGAACAGCCCTTAACCCCTGTAAAATCAGATTGGGAAGGAGCTGTGGGAGAAGTTCCGACAAATAATTTAGAGGCACATTCTTTGGCAGAGTCAAAAGTTAAGCTAAAAACACCCAGCGATTTACCTCTAGCTTCTTCCCTTGAAACCTCTTCAATTGCTGGTGATCCATTGTATACCGATGAGATTGATCAAGGTCTACAGCAACTCTTGGAAGAGTGGCCAATCTTCAAAAAAAGCGGTCTGTTTGGTACTGGTCCGAAAGGTCGCGAACATCCACTTTTTATAAAAATTTCTGGACTCCAGATACCGTTACTATTAGCCGGACGATTTGAAGGAGCGACTCAAGAAATCAAACAAAGTGTTACTGATTATATGAATGGTTGGCGCTATGAACAAGGTATCATCTACGAGCATGGAGAAGCCTTCGAACACTATCTACGGCGAGTCATTCGTCATATCATAGATTTGCAAAAATAATTAGCGGTCGGCATAATGTGTGTATGAATTCTACCCATCATGCAGAGTTAGTGCGTTCTAATTCTGTGAAAACCTGTTTACTTAGCTGTGTACACGTTGGTTCAGAGGTGTCAGAGATGTCATCAGAAAAATTTGGAATAGATGATGCTAGAGAGTTAGTCCGCCTTGCACATAATCGTCCAGTGCAGACAAAAGAACAAACTCTGGTCATTAGAACTGAGTTTATTACTCACGAAGCGCAAAATGCTCTACTGAAAGTTCTCGAGGAGCCGCCGATATCTACAAAATTTGTTTTTGTAGTCCCGGTAGATTTCCACTTTTTACCTACATTGAAGTCTCGACTGAATGAAAGCAAGTTTGATATCTTGGAAGAGGATCTTGAGTCCACCCAAGTATTTGAGCAATTTGTTAATTTAACCTACCAAGAGAGACTTAATGCAGTCGAAAAAGCTTTAAAAAATAAAGATATAAACTGGCAAAGACAGATAAAAAAGGGCCTGATATATCAACTAAAAAATAGTCATAAGAAAGATAAGGCTTTAGAAAGTCTAGAATTTGTAACTAGAACTCTGTTAACTAGAGGAGCTTCTAACAAAATGCTGTTAGAGCATGCAGCCTTGATAATATAGGCTCGTTCAAGGCCTGATATAATGTTACACTGACAGAACTAATGAATTATAATAAGTGTTATGGATACTGATTTACAAAACAAATTGCAAGAAACAAAAGAGTGGCTACGGAAAGAATATGTCGGCATTAGAACAGGGCAGGCTAGTCCAGCTCTCCTTGATAACGTGAAAGTAGAAAGCTACGGGTCACATGTACCCCTCAACCAGGTCGGTACGGTCGGAGTGGAAGATGCCAGGACACTTAGGATATCTATTTGGGACACTTCCCAACTTGCTGGGGTAGAGCAATCTATTCGTGAGGCAGACTTAGGTGTGTCACTAGTGACTGACTCTTCTGGACTGCGAGTAATTTTTCCAGAACTCACTTCTGAAAGAAGGGTCCAATTACTTAAGTTGGCGAAGAATAAGCTAGAAGAGTCTCGGATTGCTGTTCGCTCTACTCGAGACGAGGCAATGAAGCAAATCGAAAAATCTTCCAAAGCCGGCGACATTAGTGAAGATGAAATGTTTTCCCAAAAAGAAGCAGTCCAGGCCAGTATAGATAAAACTAATAAAGAACTAGAGCAACTTTTTGATAGTAAGGAATCAGAGCTTAATAAATAATATGTCAATTATAATTTTTCTTTTTGTACTATTTATTTTAGTTTTGGTTCATGAGTGGGGTCATTTTATAGTGGCGAAGAAAACTGGCATGAGGGTTGACGAGTTTGGAATTGGTTTCCCGCCAAAGCTATTTGGAGTGAAAAAAGGTGAAACTGAATATACATTCAACGCTTTGCCAATCGGCGGCTTTGTCAAAATTTTTGGGGAAAACTATGAAGATGTTGGTCCTGCTAGTGAAGAAGATTCTCGTGGATTCAGTTCTCGCCCGAAATGGGCTCAAGCTCTAGTTTTGGTTGCTGGGGTGACCATGAATATTTTGTTTGCCTGGTTTTTGTTTAGCTTGACCTACATGATTGGTGTGCAGACACCAGTTGATGAGTCTCAGGCTAGCGAATCTGCCGAACTTTACATAACTGGTGTGCTGCCAGATAGTCCAGCTGCTAAGCTTCCTCCGGGTTCAAGAATAACAGCAGTCGAGTATGAAGACAGAAAAATTGTTGGACCAGATGCTAGTGAATTCAGTAATTTGATTACTGAGGCAGGCGACAAACAAGTCACATTAACCTATGAATACGCTGGAGATGAAACTAGTGTAGGAATTACTCCGGTACAAGGTTTGATCGAAACTGATCCTGACAAATTTATTGTTGGTACCTCACTGTCTATGGTAGATGTGGTTAAAAAACCTTTCTTTACCGCTATTGGAGATGGATTCACTTCTACCTTGGAGGGCCTAGTAGCAATTGCTTCCGGTTTGTTTAATCTAATAAAAGAAGCGCTGGTCGGCGAAGCCGACTTCACCCAAGTGGCAGGGCCAGTAGGGATTGTTGGGATGGTGGGGGATGCCGCATCTTTTGGCTTTACCACCTTACTTACCTTCACTGCCATCATTTCTCTTAACTTAGCAGTTATTAATCTTTTACCATTTCCAGCACTTGATGGTGGTCGATTAGTCTTTGTAATTATTGAAACTATTACCGGCAAAAGGATTCCACCTGAATGGGCAGGAAGGGTAAATCTAGTTGGGTTTGCGATTCTGATGCTACTTATGATAGCCGTTACCTACAACGACATAGTGCGACTCCTATAATCACTACATTTGCTTTGTTGCTACGCGAAAAATTTTGTTCACCGTACAATAAGTACGGCTCACAAAATTATTCACTTGCGCCTCGCACCTGCAGCAATTCTATGAGTCTAAGTAAGAAAGTAGACAAAAAACAAAATCTTTATACAATCAACATATGCGACAATCAAAACTTTTTACAAAAACCCAGAAAGAAGTTCCGGGTGATGAACAGGCCTTAAATGCTCAGTTGCTTATTCGTGCTGGTTACATCCACAAGGAAATGGCTGGCGTGTATCAGCTTCTTCCGCTTGGTTTTCGTGTCGTGGAAAAAATAAAGCAGATTGTTCGCGAAGAAATAAATAGTATTGGCGGACAAGAAATGATTGCTACTTCTTTGCAACGAAAAGATTTGTGGGAGAGAACCAGTCGCTGGGACGACGAGGTTGTCGATGTTTGGTTTAAGAGTGAATTAAAAGCTGGTGGGGAAGTCGGTTTTGGTTGGAGTCACGAGGAGCCATTGGCAGACATGATGATTAACCACATTTCTAGTTACAAGGATCTACCTACGATGATTTATCAATTTCAGAATAAATTACGAAACGAACTTCGTGCCAAAAGTGGGGTTATGCGAGGAAGAGAGTTTGTTATGAAGGACAGCTACTCATTTGCTGCGACTGAGGAACAACATAACGAAATGTATGAAGCCAGCAAACAAGCTTACACAAGAGTCTTTGAAAGATTGGGTCTTGGCGATGATACTTACGTCACTTTTGCTGCTGGAGGAGCATTTACAGAATTTAGTCATGAATTTCAGACTATCTGTGAAGCTGGCGAGGATATTACATATATAAATAAAGAAAAGGGAATTGCCATTAACGAAGAGATTTTAGAAAAAACTGATCTTGCTGAACTCGGCATAACAAAGGATCAGTTAGAAAAAGTGAAAACTGCTGAGGTGGGAAATATCTTCAATTTTGGTCGTGAGAAGGCCAAAGAAGTCGGATTATTCTTCAAGGATGAAAATGGAGACAAGATACCAGTTTGGATGGGTTCATACGGTATTGGTGTTACGAGGGCTATGGGCGTGGTGGTAGAGAAATTTGCTGATGACAAAGGGCTGGTCTGGCCGGAGAATATCGCTCCGTACAAAGTTCACTTAGTTGGACTCAATCTCGAGGATAAAGAAATCGCTGATTGGGCAGAAGGAGTTTATAACGCTCTAGTTGAAAGAGGTGTTGAGGTTTTGTTTGATGACCGAGACACAAGACCGGGTGAAAAGTTTGCCGATAGTGATTTGCTAGGTCTACCTTATAGAGTCGTTGCTAGTAAACGAGGTAGAGAAGAAGGAAAGTTTGAAGTGGTTACACGAGCGACAGGTGAAGTACGAAGTCTGACCGAAGAAGAATTATTTGCTGATTTTGCTTAGATTAGGGGTGCTAAATACGGCCGGAAGCTTTGCTTCCGGCCGTATTTTGTTAAGTAATCAAATACATAGTACAATAGCCACAAATGAACGTGTTTACGCGACAATTTAATGCGCTTCTTTCAGCTATGTCTACCGATATAGCGATTGATTTAGGTACCGCCAATACTCTGGTGTACGTGAAAGGAAAGGGGATAGTTCTCAATGAGCCAACTATAGTTGCTATCAACAAAAAAACTGGCCAGCTTGTAGCGGTTGGAAATGAAGCTAAGACTATGCAGGGTCGTACTCCTCAGCATATAGATGTAGTGCGCCCATTAGTAGATGGAGTGATTTCTGACTTTGAGGTGGCTGAAGAAATGCTTGCTTATCTAATCGGTAAAGTTCGTAGTGATATGCGTTCTATTATCGCTCCTAGAATGCTGATTGGTGTGCCTTCGGGTATCACCAACGTGGAAATGCGAGCTGCTCAAGACGCAGCTAAAAATGCTGGAGCCCGTGATGTATTCCTTATAGAAGAACCGGTCGCAGCTGCAATTGGTGCAAAACTTCCGATTAGTAAAGCGATCGGAAATATGATTATAGATATTGGTGGAGGCACTACTGATATTGCAGTAATTTCTCTTAACGGACTAGTTGTGTCTAGAAATTTGCGGGTAGCTGGCGACCACCTCAATGCTTCTATAGTTTCTTATATCCGCGATCAGTTTAAGGTTTATGTTGGTGAAAAGACCGCCGAAGACGCCAAGATCGCCCTGGCCTCGATTGCACACTCAGAAGCGGGTAAAGAACTGGTCGCCAGAGGTAGAGATGTGGTGACTGGATTGCCACGAGAGGTAGTTATTACCGATGCTGATGTGCGCGACGCAGTATCAAACCAGGTCGATACTATTGTAGATGCAGTACGTAACGTGCTCGAAATAACTCCACCAGAAGTTTTGGCAGACATCATGCAAAGAGGAGTTCATTTGTCTGGTGGTGGTGCTCTTATTCCTGGCCTCGCGCCTCTTCTTGAACACGAACTCCAAGTGCCAGTCATTGTCGTACCAGATCCACTCCGAGCAGTTATCAGAGGGGCCGGAATCGTGATCGAAAACCTAGAGGATTATAAAGAAATTTTGATTGATCATGAAGGTTCGGTCGCGACACAATTCTAAAAATAAACGAGTACTTCAGGTAGTCGTTTTATCTTTGTTAATAATAGGTTTCGGGTACATGCTACCGATGGTGCTTTCTGCGGTAGCCGCTTGGGTGATGACTCCGATACACGCTACAAGTGTCTGGCTCAACGAATCCTCCAGCTTAGTACCCACATTCATTAGAGATAGGGAAGCCCTTCAAGATAAGATAGAAGATTTGGAAAATAATCTGGCTATAGAAAAAAGGAGTAACCTCACCCAGAGTCGGCTAATGGAAGAGAATAATAATCTTAGGCAACTACTAGGAATTAATGAAGAAGCAAGAACAGCCGCCGCCATTATTGCCCGGCCGGGAGAATTACCTTATGACTTGTTGCAAATAGACAGAGGTACAAATCATGGAATAGAGGTAGGAGCGCCAGTGTTTATTGGTCAAGACATTGTAATTGGTCTCGTGGTGCACACTGCACCCGAGTATTCCTTTGTTGAGCTGGTCACTACTCCTGGTTTCCAAGCCACGGCTTTTATTGCTGGGCCAAATGTCGTTGTAACAATGGAAGGAGTGGGCGGTGGAGTGGCACGGGTAAGGGTGCCACAAGGTGTGCCATTGACTATTGGTAACCTGGTATATCTACCTAGTGTGGAGCCGGGAGTGTTTGGTCGCATATCCTACGTTGAGAACCGTCCTACTCAGCCAGAACAATATGGCTACATCACTCCTGAGATATCTCTGTCTAGTTTGTACAGGGTCTCAGTTGGTGGGTTGTCTCAAATTTCACAATCGCCAGAAGATATAAACGAACAGATTCTATATTACACGAAAACCGCATTGTTGAACAAAGACATATCTATTGATTTAGCTAGTAGCACTGCAAGTTCGTCTGAAGCGCTTAATCCGAATGAATAGTATGAAGTACTTTTTACCCATTTTTATATTCATTGTTATAGCAGTTTCGCTACTGCAAAATTGGCTGATAGTCAGTGGGTTATTGGTCTTGTACTTTAGTTTTAGATACCACGTAGTACCACTTATTTTTCTAGCAGTGGCAGTCGACGGTTATTTTGGAAATTTTTATACTGTACCTTACTTAAGTCTACTGTCCGTACTTTGGTATCTGATTGTCGTGTACCTAAAACCGAAAGTCGTTAACTTGAAGTTTGTTTAGTATGTCAAAACTTCGAGACCGATATTCTAACCACGTTGATGTAGAAGAAGTACTGCTTGATGCCTCAAACATCCCAGAGTTTAATCGTGCTCGTTTAGAGGGAAAGCGAGAGTTGCCAATAAGTACTATGAGTGTCTACACGATCGGAATCTTGTTCTCATTAGTGGCAGTCGCTTTCTTCGGGAAGATTTTTTTACTGCAGGTAGTCAAGGGAGAGTACTACAGTGAGATTGCTGAAAATAATAGTATCGATCAGGCGCTCATTATTGCTGAGCGCGGCGTGGTTTATGACCGGCGTGGAGAAATGCTAGCTTGGAACGAAGTCGATGATTCTGGAGAGTATGACTTTCCGATTAGAGCTTATACCGATCGGGCTGGTCTGGGACAAGTGCTTGGCTATGTTAGTTATCCGAAGAAGGATAATAGAGGATACTTTTTTCGAACTGATTACCTGGGACGCAGTGGGGTAGAATTGGCTTTTGATGAAACTCTAAAAGGTGCAAACGGAAGTAAGATTATCGAAGTTGATGCGCTAGGGGAGACTATCAGTGAATTTTCCATCAACGCACCGGCTGAGGGTGGCCCGATTGAACTCTCGATCGATGCTGAATTATCTGAGGTTATGTATGACATTATTTCTACTTCAACCGAGAAAGCCAGTTTCCGTAGTGGAGCTGGAGCGATTATGGACATTCATACCGGTGAGATTCTGGCTCTAACTAGTTTCCCGTCTTTTGATCCAGAAGTTATGGCCGATGGTGACGATATTGAACTTATTAAAGAGTACAATGAAGACACCAGACTACCTTTCTTGAATAAAGTCGTAAGCGGGGCTTATACTCCTGGCTCGATTGTTAAGCCATTTGTGGCTTACTCTGCGCTTGAGAATAATATAATTTCACCGAATACGGTAATTTATAGTAACGGCCAAATCACTATCCCAAATCCGTACAACCCTAGTAACCCTTCTATTTTTCGCGACTGGAGAGCGCAAGGAAGTATGACTATGCGAGAAGGAATTGCCTTTTCTTCAAACGTCTACTTTTACATAATTGGTGGTGGCTTGCCAGAGATTGCCGTACCACAAGCCGGCTTGAGTGCACCTTTGACTGGACTTGGTATTACTAAGATGGCAGAAGATTATCGGCGCTTTGGCATGGGTTCTTTGACCGGGATCAACATCGCCCAAGAGCAAGCGGGAGTAGTACCAGACCCAACCTGGAAGAAGGAAGTTTTCGATGACGACTGGCGCTTGGGAGATACTTACTTCACTGCAATCGGACAGTTTGGTTTTCTCACTACTCCAATTCAAATGCTGAGAGCCTACGCTGCGCTAGCTAATGGTGGAACGTTAGTTGAGCCACACGTGATTAAAGGTAGGGTGGGAGAGAAAACAGAATTAGACCTAGATCAAGACAAGCTCCAAATCATTCACGAAGGAATGAGAAAAACAGTAATTCTAAATGGAGGGACAGCTAGACCGCTGGAACGTAAAGATGTCGCCATAGCAGCCAAATCTGGAACAGCTGAGGTTGGGGTCGGGAATGCTTATGTAAACTCCTGGGCGGCTGGTTTTTGGCCTTATGAAGACCCTCAGTACGCCTTCATACTGATGATGGATAAAGCACCTCGTTCGAATGCGCTTGGTGCTACCAGAATCATGGGTGACGTGGTCGAGTGGATGAGTAAGAATCGTCCTGAATATTTAGGAATTGAAGTGGAAGAAAATGTTGAAGAATAGTCCACAAGTTGACCCCGGCGCAGTACTAAGTATAATGAGAGAAATTTTTACATTATGAATGACACACAAGCCTTTTTAACTTCAGAGAAGTTTGATGAATTAAAAAAAGAATTAGACCAACTCAAGACTGTCCGACGTAAGGAAATCGCTGAGTCGCTCGAGTATGCTCGAAGTCTTGGAGACCTTTCTGAAAACGCTGAATATCAAGAAGCTCGCGATATGCAGGCTGCTATTGAAGAAAGGATTGGTTATCTGGAAAAGACTATCAAGGAAGCTAAGATTGTTTCTCATGATAAACACGGTGATGTGGTTGGTCTAGGTTCAATTGTTACTATTCAAAAGAATGGCGACAAAGATAAAAAAGAATACACTATTGTGGGTTCTGACGAAGCAAATATCCACGAGCGTAAACTTTCGTATCTGTCACCTTTAGGCGAGTCACTAATGGGGAAGAAGAAGGGTGATGAGTTTGAGTTTGAGACTCCAGTCGGAAAGCAGAAGTACAAGGTTCTCAAGGTCGCCTAAGTATTCAGCTACTCGTTGTACTACGAAAAAAGACCCTTGCTGGACACCTGTACCACTCGGGTCTTTTTTCTTGCCCTTCTTACAGAAGCTGTATACCTTGCCACTATTTTTTTGCAAGCTTCAAAAAGCAGGCAAGGTCTTGAGAAAGTCTACTAGACTTTCTCACCTTGTATCTAAACACTCATCCAACCTTTATTAGATAGTGTGATTA